>NZ_JRJG01000080.1 GCF_000759435.1 Hoeflea sp. BAL378 | reverse complement strand
CGGCGCCACGGCGGCGCTGGCGATCGAGGCGGATCTCGGCGCCTTCATCGAGGACCTGCTCGGCGGCGCCGGGACCTTGCCCGGCAACGCCGGCGGCGGCGCGCAACGCGCCCGGGCCGCGCGCGATCTCGCCAAGGCGAGCCTGGGCGACACCTACCGCTCCCATGTTGGAGTGATCGAAGACATCTGGCGGGTGTTGCCCGAGGCCACGCTGGTGGGCGATTCAACCCAGCTCGTCTATGCCGGCAACATGTATGCGGATGCGCCGCGGCAGGCCGCCTGGTTCAATTCCGCCACCGGTTTCGGCACGCTCGGCTACGCCGCGCCGGCCGCGATCGGCGCGGCGATCGGCCGGCCCGGTCGGCCGGTGGTGGCGCTTCTGGGCGATGGCGGCTTCCAGTTCACGCTCGCAGAACTCGGCAGCGCGCGCGACCTCAATGCCGATGTGGCCTTCGTGGTGTGGAACAATTCCGGCTACATGGAGATCGAGACCTCGATGACCTCGGCCGGCATCACGCCGATCGGCGTGACCCCGTCGGCGCCGGATTTCGCGGCGATTGCCGCAGCCTACGGCCTGCCGGCGCGCAAGGTGCAGAGCCGCGACGAGCTGAGCGCGGCGCTTCGGGACCTGCAGCGCCCGTGCCTGATCGAGTATCTCGCCCCGCGCTAGGGCCTTAGGCGCAGAGCGTGTCGATCAGCCGGTCCATGAAGGCCTCGCCCGTGGCGAGCTGGTCGAGCGACAGGAACTCGTCGGGTTGGTGCGCTTGGGCGATGTCGCCGGGGCCGCAGACCACGGTGGAGTAGCCGCGGGTCTGGAACTGGCTGCCCTCGGTGCCGTAGCTCACCACATGCCGGCCATTGTCGCCTGTGAGGCGGCGCGCCAGGGTTTCCGCCGCACCGTCTTTTTCCGGCGCCAGCGCCGGCAGCGCGAAGCCGGGATTGAGATCTATGCCGGTGTCGGGGTGGATCTTCTGCATCTCGGCGGTGAGTTCCGCGGCCTTCGCCTCGATCGCCCGGGCCCAATCCTGAGGGCTTTCTCCGGGAACGAAGCGGAACTCCATCAGGAACCGGCAATCCTTGGCGGTGATGTTGTGGGCGGTGCCACCCTCGATCCTGCCGACATGCAGCGTGGTATAGGCGGGGTCGAAGGGGCTCGCCAGTTCGGACGGCGTCCGCGCGGCGTTTTCGGCATTGCGCTGGTTGGCCCAGTCGATCAGCTTCGCCGCCTGCATGATGGCGCTGACGCCGTAGGGCAGCAGCGAGGAATGCACCTCGAAGCCGCGCACGTGGACATTGTAGGCCAGGCCGCCCTTGTGGCCGGTCACCACCCGCATCATCGTCGGTTCGCCGACGATGACCTCGCGCGCCCGCGGCAGCGCGCCCATCATGGTCTCGACCAGATCGACGACGGCGGCGCAGCCGACTTCCTCGTCGAAGGACAGCGCCAGTTGCAGCGGCCGCTTGAGCGGACGCGTCGATGCGCGCGCCATGGCGAGCAGTGCCAAAGCATCGAAGCCCTTCATGTCGCAGGCGCCGCGGCCATAGAGTTTTCCGTCGCGCTCGGTCAGCGTCCAAGGGTCGGTGGTCCAGGCCTGGCCGGCGACCGGCACCACGTCGGTGTGGCCCGACAGGATGACCCCGCCGTCGATCTCCGGGCCGGTCTGGGCATAGAGATGGGCCTTCGTCCCGCAGGGGCTCATGACCCGCTCGGAGGCGATGCCGTGGCCCGCCAGATAGGACTCGACCCACTCCACCAGCGGCAAATTGCTGTCGCTGCTGACGGAAGGAAACGAAATCAGTTTTGTCAGAATCTCACGAGAAGTAGAATAATTTTCCATCAATTCATCCCGGAAAGGTTTGAACAGGCGAGGTTCCGCCGATTTCCACAGTTTTGTTCGATGATGCCGTTCACGTCCGGGGCCGCTTCGCCGGGAAATTTCCTGTCTCGCTGCCGCCCGTTCGAACACTTATCATGCAATTTAAAAAACCCCACTGGTCAAGCGTGAGAAAATTGGTCAATAGTATGGGCCACCGGCTGAACGTAAGAACGGACCGGCAAAAAATATAACGGGAAAACATCTCCCGAGGGGTACAGTATGCCAGACACGGCCATGCCAATTCTGGATGTTAATGGGTTAAAAACGGTTTTCCGCACCCGCGGCGGCGAAGTGCACGCGGTCAACTCCGTAGACTTTCATCTGCGCCCCGGCGAATTGCTGGGCGTGGTGGGCGAAAGCGGTTCCGGGAAATCCGTGACCATGATGTCACTGTTGCGGCTGCTGCCGTCTCCGCCCGCGGAGATGCGCAACGGGACAGTGATGTTCGACGGTCAAGACCTGCTCAAGATCAGTCCGGAGGAGTTGCGCAAGGTGCGCGGTTCCAAGATCGGATTCATCTTCCAGGACCCGATGACATCGCTCAATCCGGTCTACACGGTGGGCTTCCAACTGGCCGAACCGCTGCGCGCCCATCTCGGCATGTCCAAGGCCCAGGCCCGGGACCGATCGGTCGAGCTTCTCAAGCTGGTGGGCATCCCCGATCCCGAACGGCGGCTGAAGGACTTTCCGCACCAGTTCTCCGGCGGCATGCGCCAGCGCGTGATGATCGCCATCGCGCTTGCCTGCGATCCGCAGGTGCTGATCGCCGACGAGCCGACGACGGCGCTGGACGTGACCATCCAGGCGCAGATCATCGAACTGGTGAAGGACCTGCGCCGGAAGCTCGGCATGGCGATCATCTGGATCACCCACGACCTCGGCGTGATCGCCGGAATCGCCGACCGGGTGATGGTGATGTATGCCGGACAGGTGGTGGAGGAAGGTCCCGTCAACGAGATCTTCCGCGATCCGCAGCATCCCTACACCCAGGCGCTTCTGAAAACCGTGCCGGCCGTGCGCGGTCCGCGGGCCGAACGGCTGCAGGTGATCGAGGGGCAGCCGCCGATCATGCACGAGACGCCGGACGCCTGCTCGTTCCGCAACCGCTGCCAATATGCCTTCGACCGCTGCGCACGGGAAAACCCCGCTCTCGAACCCGTGCATGTGCCGGGCCACCGCGCCGCCTGCTTCCTCCTCGACACTGCCTCGACCAAAGAGCCGGAGACTGTCCATGGCTGACGTTCGCAACGGAACCGAAGCCCAGGCTCCGCTGGTCAAGGTGCGGGACCTGAAGATGTATTTCCCGATCCATGCCGGCCTGTTCAGAACGCATGTCGGCGACATCAAGGCCGTGGACGGCATCAGCTTCGACATCATGCCCGGCGAAACGCTGGGGCTGGTGGGCGAATCCGGCTGCGGCAAGTCCACCGTCGGCCGCTCCATCCTGCGGCTTTATGACGTGACCGGCGGCACGGTGGAAATCAACGGCTTCGAAATCGCCCATGTCGACCGCGACAGCCTGCGCTCGAAGCGGCCGATGATGCAGATGATCTTCCAGGACCCGCAGGCGAGCCTCAATCCGCGCATGACGGTGGCGAGCATCATCGGCGAGCCGCTCGACGAGCACATGAAGCTCTCGGCCGACGAACGCCTGGCGCGGATCTACGAACTGATGGACTGGGTCGGGCTCAACCGGGAATTCGCCAAGCGCTATCCGCACGAGTTTTCCGGCGGCCAGCGCCAGCGCATAGGCATCGCCCGGGCGCTTGCGCTCAATCCCAAGTTCATCGTCTGCGACGAGCCGATCGCCGCACTCGACGTGTCGATCCAGGCGCAGGTGGTCAATCTGCTGGAGGAGCTGCAGGGCCGGCTCAACCTGACCTACCTGTTCATCAGCCACGATTTGTCGATGGTGCGCCACATCGCCGACCGGGTGGCGGTGATGTATCTCGGGCGGATCGTCGAAATCGCCTCGCGCGAAAAACTCTTCGCCGAGCCGCTGCATCCCTACACCCAGGCGTTGCTGTCGGCGGTGCCGGAGCCGGACCCCGAGTCCGAGCGCAACCGCAAGCCGATCGTCCTGCAAGGCGACGTGCCCTCGCCCGCCAATCCTCCCAAGGGCTGCAACTTTTCCACCCGATGCCCCAAGGTCATGGACATCTGCAAGCTGCAAGAGCCTGGCGTCTTTGAATTCGGAGAAGGAAGACAGGTGGCCTGCCACCTGTATTCGGAAAGCATGACAACGACCGCGGAACCAACCGCCGGCGAAAGAACAAACTGATAAATCAACAAGGAGACAGCCATGAGACTGAAAACTATCCTGATGGGCGCCGTCGCCGCGATGGCGATCGCACCCGTCGCACACGCCGAGCGCGGCTCGGACGGCGAAGTCAAGATCATTTACTGGCAGGCGCCCTCGATCCTCAACCCGTATCTGTCGGGCGGCACCAAGGACATCGAATCGTCCTCGCTGATCGTCGAGCCGCTGGCCCGGTTTGACGAAACGGGCGGCCTGGTGCCGTGGCTCGTCGACGAAGTGCCGACGGTCGAGAACGGCGGCGTCGCCGCCGACCTGACGTCGATCACCTGGAAGATCAAGGAAGGCCTGCTCTGGTCCGACGGCACTCCGTTCACCTCGGCCGACGTCAAGTTCACCGCCGACTATTGCATGGCGCCTGACGGCGGTTGCGCCCAGAGCGCGAAGTTCGACGGCGTGGCGAGCATCGAGACGCCCGACGAGCGCACCGTGATCGTCAAGTTCACCGGTCCGAAGCCGGTTCCCTACGCAGCCTTTGTCGGCGCGCAGTCGCCGATCATCCAGAAGGCGCAGTTCGAAAACTGCCTGGGCGCCAAGGCGCAGGAATGCACCTCGGCCAATTTCGGCCCGATCGGCACCGGTCCCTTCGTCGTCACCGATTTCAAGCCGAATGACGTGATCACCATGAAGGCCAACGAGAACTATCGCGATGCGGCCAAGCCCGCCTTTGCGACGCTGACCTTCAAGGGCGGCGGCGACGCAGCGGCTGCCGGCCGCGCAGTGATGGAAACCGGCGAGTTCGACTATGCCTGGAACCTGCAGCTTGCTCCGGATGTCATCGCCAAGATGGCCGAAGGCGGCAAGGGCAAGCCGGTCTCCGGCTTCGGCACGCTCGTCGAGCGCATCGAGATGAACATGACCGATCCCTCGCCGGACCTGCCGGAAGGCGAGCGCTCGACCGCCAAGCATCCGCATCCGATCCTCTCCGACGAGAAGGTCCGCCGGGCTCTGTCCATGGCGATCGACCGCGACCTGCTGGTCGAGATCGGCTACGGTCAGGCCGGTCGTCCGACCTGCAACCTGGTGCCCGCACCGGAGCAGTTTGCGTCCGACAACACCGACTGCCTGAAGCAGGATGTCGAAGGCGCCAAGGCGCTGCTCGAAGAAGCCGGCTGGACCGTGGGCGCCGACGGCGTGCGCGAAAAGGACGGCAAGAAGCTCAAGCTTCTCTACCAGAGCTCGACCAATGCCGTGCGCCAGGACTTCCAGGCGCTCGTCAAGCAGTGGTGGACCGACATCGGCGTCGAAACCGAACTCAAGAACATCGATTCTTCCGTGTTCTTCGGCGGCGACCCGGCATCCCCGGACACGTTCCAGAAGTTCTACGCGGACGTGGAAATGTACGCCAACAACTTCGACGGAACCGATCCGGAGCAGTATCTGGGCCAGTACACCTGCGAGAAGGCCCCGCGGCCCGAGACGCAGTGGCAGGGCGAGAACATCAACCGCTATTGCGATCCCGCCTATGACGAACTGGTGGCGGAACTCGGCAAGACCGGCGAAATCTCCAAGCGCGCCGAGATCGCCAAGAAGCTCAACGACATGATCACCAAGGAATCGATGACCATCGTTCCGCTGGTCGATCGTGGCCGTGTGTCGGCACACTCCAACAGCCTCGGCGGCGTTGTGCTCAACACGTGGGATTCCGAACTCTGGAATGCCGCTGACTGGTACCGCGTCAAGTAACGCAGCCAAGCGAGGGGCCCCGCTCGGCGGGGCCCCTTCCCGCTTGCCGCGTTTTTATCCGCGCCCACCTGCTGAACCGAGGCGTCGCCCATGCTGACCTTTTTCATCCGACGGCTACTGACGGCGATCCCGACGCTTGTACTCATCAGTCTGATCATTTTCCTGCTGCTTGATCTGGCGCCCGGCGACCCGCTCGCCGACCAGCCGCTCAGCATCCCGCCGGAAGTGCGCCAGAGGATGCGCGACGCGCTCGGGCTCGATTCGCCCGCCTATGTGCGCTACCTGCTGTGGGCCAAGCAGTTCTTCTGGGTCGAGCCCTTGTATTTCCTGGACTGGGTCGCGGGGACCAATTTTTCCGACGGCATGCAGCGCATCGTCTCCTGGCAGTTCCGCGCGCCCGTGTTCGACATCATCGTCCAGCGGATCCCGCAGACGCTCTGGGTGGTGGGGCTTGCCTATCTGGTCGGCGTGATCATCGCGCTGCCGATCGGCATCATTTCCGCCTACAAGCAATATTCCTGGTTCGACCAGGTCGGCACCTTCGTCTCGATGATCGGATTTTCGGTTCCGCCGTTCTTCTCGGGCGTGCTGATGATCGTGTTCTTCGCCATCATGCTTCCGTGGTTCCCGTCGATCTACGACACCACGCTGGTGGTCGACGACTTCCAGAGCCTCGGCCAGCAGATCCGCCAGATGACGCTGCCGGTGATGGTGCTGGCGCTGCAGACGACGGCGCAACTGTCGCGCTTCATGCGCGCCTCGATGCTCGACAACCTCAACCATGACTATGTCCGCACCGCCCGCGCCAAGGGCATGACCGAGAAAGTGGTCGTGCTGGTGCATGTGCTGCGCAACTCGCTCATTCCCGTCGTCACCGTGATCGCGCTCGGCATTCCCTCGATCTTCGGCGGCGCCATCATCACCGAACAGATCTTCAAGGTGAACGGGCTCGGGCAATTGCTGATCACGGCGATCTACGCCAACGACCTGCCGATGGTGCAGACGCTCGCCTTCATCTTCGCCGTGCTGATCGTGGCGTGCAACCTGATCGCCGACATGCTCTACGGCCTGCTTGATCCGAGGATCCGCTATGACTGATGCCCCCATCGCCGCAGTCCCGGCAAAGCCCGATACGTCCGGCCGTTCGCAGTGGTGGGACGTCTGGGACCAGTTCAAGTCGCACAAGGGCGCGCTGTTCGGCGCGGCGGTGTTCGGGTTCATCGTGCTGTCGGTGACCCTCGGACCGCTGATCTGGACGCTTGAGCCGACCTTCATCGACATCCGCGCCCGCAATGCCGGCGCATCGATGGCCCATCCGTTCGGAACCGACCAGCTCGGCCGCGACATCCTCGCCCGGATGATGGCGGGCGGCCAGGTGTCGATCGCGGTGGGATTGACGGCGATGCTGATCAGCGTCGTGCTGGGCGCCTTCATCGGCGTGGTCGCGGGCTTCTTCCGGCGGCTCGACACGTTCCTGATGGGGCTCACCAACCTGTTTCTCGCGCTGCCGCTGCTGCCGCTGCTCCTCGTCATGGTGATGCTGTTCCGCGAGACGCTGGCGCGCAGCTTCGGGCCCGAGATGGGCACCTTCATCCTGATCGTGTCGGCGATCGGCATCACCAGTTGGATGCAGACGGCGCGCATCGTGCGCGGCGAGGTGCTGGCGCTGAAGGAACGGGAATTCGTGCTGGCGGCGCGCTCGATCGGCACGCCCTCGCGGCGCATGATCCTGCGCCACATCCTGCCCAACGTGCTCTCGCCGATCATGGTGTCGGCGACGCTGGGGATCGCCACGGCGATCATCACCGAATCCGCGCTGTCGTTCCTGGGCCTCGGCTTTCCGCCGGACTTCCCCACCTGGGGCCGGCTGCTGTTCGATGCGATCGACTATCTGCAGCAATATCCGGAGCGGGTGTTCTGGCCGGGCCTGGCGATCTCGCTCACGGTGCTGAGCGTCAACTACATCGGCGACGGCCTGCGCGACGCGCTCGACCCGCGCATCCGCGGCCGCTGAAATCAGGCGACCGGTTCTTCGACCGGGATTACGTCCACGAACTGATCGGTGGTCTGGCCGCCCGCTATCCGCATGGCGCCGCGCACCGGCGCGAGGTCGGCGTAATCTCGGCCATAGGCCGCCACGATATGGCCGTCGCGGGGGAAGAGCGCATTGGTCGGATCGTACTCGACCCATCCGGTTTCCGGGCCGCACCAGGCCGAGACCCAGGCATGCATCGCATCCGCGCCCTCAAGCCGCTCCCTGCCCGGCGGCGGCAGGGTGCGCAGATAACCGCTGACATAGCCCGCGGGGATGCCCAGGCTCCTGAGCGCGATGATCATGATGTGGGTGAAATCCTGGCAGACCCCGTGCCGCGAAGCGAAAGCTTCCGCCGGCGGCGTGCTCACGGTCGTGGCCTCGGCGTCGAACCGCATCTCCCGGTGGAGCGCCAGCCCGAGCCGCTCGACGATGTCGGCCACTTGCGCACCCGGCTGCAGATGCGTCCGCGCCCAATGGGCAATGTCCCTGACGGGTTCGGCATAGGGAGAGGGCGCGAGAAAGTGCAAGGGCGAGCGCGGGCCGAGGTCGGTGTGGGCGTCGAGCGCCCTCGCGAGCCCCGGCAGATCCGGCGAAGGCGCGCGAGGCGCCGCGCTGCCGGAGACCTCGACCCTCGCCTTGAGCACGATCGTAATGTCGCTGTGCGGCTCGGTGAAGGCGAGTTCGGTCAGGGCGTTGCCGAAGAAATCCAGGCGATCCTGTCGCATGGCGGGCTTCGGCTCGATCTGCAGGCTGCCGGCAATCAGCCGCTGCCGGCCTTCGATGGCAAGCGGCATAACATGCAGGATCTGGCGCGCGCCGGCAGCCGGGCTCTCGTAGATATAGTCAATGGTGAGCCTGATGTCGTACCGCATCGCCATCATTCGAGATATTGCGCGTGGATATCGTGGGTCAGGCGCCCGATCGCCTGTTCCAGCTCGATCAGGCTCGCATGGTCGAGACTTTGCGGCGTGTGGACGGCCAGGTCGGCGTGGATCCGCAGCACCGCGCGGGACAGGTCCGACAATTGCCCGTTGACATTGGCGCCCGGCAGCAGGCTCACCTGATCGCGGATCTCGGCGATCTGGAAGGCGATCGACCGCGGGTTGAGCGGATCCAGAGCCAGCAGGTCGACCACCGTGTCGCGGCTGGCGGTGACCGAGTAGCGCCGGCGGTGGGTCATGACGCTGTCGCCCACCTCGACGCAGAGTTCGAAACCGCCATGGGGTCCGGTCCATTCGCCGAAGGTCGCCAGCAGATCGGCCATGGCGAGGGCGCGTTCGAGCGAGCGACCGATGGTCAGGAACCGCCAGCCGCTGAAGCGGTACATGTTCTCGTGCACCAGGCCGGAGAAGCCCGTGATCTTGCGCAGGAGCACGCCCATCGCGGAGGCCGCGTCCTCACCGGGAACGACGGTGGCGCGCAGTTTGGCGACCGTGCGCTCGAGGTCGGCCAGCGACGCCCAGGCATCGACGGAAAACCGGTCGCGAATCTGGCTCGCCGCATTGACGGCATGGGCGATGGTGCGGGCGACCGCGGCGGAGACCCCCTCGGACATGTCGAGGCCGCGGTCATCGAGATAGGCCGCGAGCGCGGTCATCAGCGGCGTGCCGCCCGCCGGCGTTTCCGGAAGCCTGCTCATATAGGCGCGGGTCAGGCGCATCTGGCCTTCCGCCCGCTCGACATAGCGGCCGAGCCAGAAGAGATTGTCGGCGGCGCGGCTCGGCAGCAGTCCCGGCGAGGCGCGGACGAACACTTCGCCCTTCTGCATCAGCATGGAATCCTCGGGCACCGGCGTGTCGGAGACGACCCAGACATCGGCGACCGAGCCGCCGCTGCTGATCGACACCGCCGAGGGGTCCTGCCCGCTGGCGGCCAGCCGGGCGAAGCCGCCGGGCATCAACTGCCAGCCGTCGCGGGTGCGGGCCATGAAGACGCGGATGCGCATCGGCCTGGGCGTGAGCCGGCCCTTGTCCCAGGTCGGCGTGGTCGACAGCGACACGAGTTCCTGGCCGACCAGATCGCGCCCCTCGGCGTCGAGCCAGGCGTCGAGATCGCGCCCGCTCCGCGACATGTCGCCCTTGAGCACCGCGCCCTCGTCGGGCTCGAGCGGCAGCCGGGTGGAATGCGCCAAGCCGATCAGCATGGCGTGGGCGTGCGCACGCACATGGGCGCGCTCGGCCTCGCCGCCGCACCACCAGGTGGCGATGTTGGGGATGGCGAGCGGCTTGCCGTGCAGCACCCGCGACAGCCGCGGCAGGAAGGCAAGAAAGGCGCGACTTTCCAGCACGCCGGCGCCCAGGGCATTGATCATGGTGACGCCCTGCGCGCGGACGGCGCCCAGCAGACCGGGGGTTCCCAGATGCGAACTGGCGTTGAGTTCCAGCGGGTCGGCCCAGGCGGCGTCGAGCCGGCGCCACAGCACGCTGATGGGCTTGGGCCCGGAGACGGTGCGCACCATGAGCCTGCCATTGTCGACCACCAGATCGTCGCCCTCGAGCAGCATCATGCCGAGATAGCGGGCGATGTAGGCATGTTCGAAATAGGTCTCGTTCATCGGCCCCGGCGTCAGGATGCCGACGCGGCTGCCCTCCTCCTGGCGGAGCGCATTGAGCCCATCGCGGAAGGCCCGGAAGAAGCCCGCCAGACGCTCGACATGCGAGGCCGTGTGAAAGGCCGGAAACGACCGCACCGAGGCCACGCGGTTCTCGAGCGCGTAGCCGGCGCCGGACGGCGCCTGGGTCCGGTCGCCCAGCACCCACCAGCCGCCATCGGGGCCGCGACCGATCTCGAAGGCAAGGAAATGCAGGAAGTGCCCTGATGCCGGCTTCACGCCCACCAGCGGCCGCAGCCATTCCGGATTGGAGGCAATGAGGCTCGCCGGCAGGTGTCCGTCGGCGACCAGCCGGTTCTCGCCATAAAGGTCTGCGACCACGGCCTCGAGCAGATCCGCCCGTTCGGCCAGGCCTTCGGCCAGGGCCTGCCATTCCGCCGCCGGCTGGAGCACCGGCACCGGGCTCAGCGGCCAGTCGCGCGGGCTCTTGCCTTCGCCGTACTGGCGCACGAAGACGCCGGCGTCGCGCAGATATTGCGCGCCGCGGGCGAAGCTGCGCTCGCGCTCCTCGACGCTCAAACCGTCCAGATGGTCGATCAGCCTGGCCCAGACCGGCCGGATCTCGCCCGCGCCGGTGAGCAGTTCATCGGGAACGCCGGGCAAGGTCGCATAATCCGCCAGGATCGACGGCCGGTCTGCCTTGGGAGCCTTGGCGGAGCCCGACACGGTTCAGATCCCCGGTTTGCGGCGCAGATCGAGCGTGAACGGAAACTCCGGATGCGGCGTCTCCGGCACCGGCATCGAGGCGCCGGGTGTGTGGCCCCGATGCTCGAAGCGGGCAAGCCTGCGCGCCTCGGCCTCGTTGCCGTTGACCGGGAAGGTGTCGTAGCTGCGGCCGCCGGGATGGGCGACATGGTAGACGCAGCCGCCCAGCGGCTTGCCAGACCAGGTGTCGAAGATGTCGAAGGTCAGCGGCGCATTGACCGGCAGCACCGGATGCAGGGCCAAGGCGGGCTGCCAGGCCTTGTAACGCACGGCACCCACGGACGCGCCGGCCTGTCCCGCGGCCGCCATCGGTACCGGGCGGCCGTTGCAGGCCACCATGTAGCGCGTCGGGTCTGCGCTCTCGAGCTTGACCTGCAGGCGCTCGACGGAACTGTCGGTGTAGCGGACGGTGCCGCCGATGGCGCCGGTCTCGCCCAGCACATGCCAGGGCTCGAGCGCCTGCCTGAGTTCGAGCCGGACGCCCTCATAGGTGACCTCGCCGCAGAACGGAAAGCGGAACTCGGCCTGGGCCTCGTACCATTCCGAGCGCAGGTCGAAGCCGTGGTCGCGCAGGTCGCGCAGCACGTCGAGAAAGTCCTGCCAGATGAAATGCGGCAGCATGAAGCGGTCGTTGAGCGTCGTTCCCCAGCGGGTGAAGCGCCCGGTGGCGGGGCTTTGCCAGAAGCGGGCGATGAGCGCGCGGATCAGCACCTGCTGGGCGAGGCTCATGCGCGGCTCGGGCGGCATCTCGAAGCCGCGGAACTCGACCAGGCCGAGGCGGCCGGTCGGGCCGTCGGGCGAATAGAGCTTGTCGATGCAGATTTCGGCGCGGTGGGTGTTGCCGGTCACGTCGGTCAAGAGGTTGCGCAGCAGCCGGTCGACCAGCCACGGCAGGGGCGGCGTGCCCGCATTGGGATGCGGGATCTGTTCGAGCGCCATCTCGAGCTCATAGAGGCTGTCGTGGCGGGCCTCGTCGATGCGCGGCGCCTGGCTGGTCGGGCCGATGAACAGGCCCGAGAACAGGTAGGAGAGGCTCGGGTGCCGCTGCCAGTGCAGGATCAGGCTCGCCAGCAGGTCCGGGCGCCTGAGGAACGGGCTGTCGAGCGGCGTGGCGCCGCCGACCACCACATGGTTGCCGCCGCCGGTGCCGGTGTGGCGGCCGTCGATCATGAACTTGTCGGCGCCGAGCCGTGTCTGGCGGGCCTCCTCGTAGACGCCTTCGGTGATCGCCTTGCAGTCTTCCCAATCGGTCGCCGGATGGACGTTGACCTCGATCACGCCCGGATCGGGCGCCACGCGGATGACATTGAGGCGCGGGTCATGCGGCGGGCCGTAGCCCTCGATATGCACTTTCAGGCCGAGCCTGCCCGCCGCGGTTTCGGCGGCGGAGACGAGTTCGAGGTAATCCTCGACCTTCTCGACCGGCGGCATGAACACGCAGAGCCTGCCGTCGCGCGGCTCGACCGAGATCGCGGTGCGCACGGCGCCGTCGAGATCTCCGACCGTCTGTTCGACGCGGTTCTGGGTCGGCTCGGCGGCGGTGAACTGCGCCACGGGCTGGGACGCGGCTTCTGCGGCGCGCGAATCGGCCAAGGCCTCGTCAAAGGCACGCCGCGCGACATCCGGCAGGTCGCCGGAAATATGGGTGGGGTCAGCCGGATTGACATAGGGATAGGCCGCGGCCGGCACATGCGGCAGTGATCCCAGCGGCAGACGGTAGCCGACCGGGCTGTCGCCGGGCACCAGGAAGATATGGCCGCGCCGGGTCTTCCATTTTTCCGAGCGCCAGCCATGGTCGGCGGCCTTCGACTGCCAGCGCTGCACCGGCAGCACGAAGCCCGAGGGCTTGGCCAGTCCGCGCGAGAACACGGTGGCGATGCGGTGGCGTTCCTCGGGATCCTCGAGCTTGGAGTTTTCCGGCGTCACATTGTCGGGCAGGTTGCCTTCCTTGATGATCCATTCGGCCGGATCCTCATAGGCCGCGGCGACATGATCGTCGCTGATGCCGAGATTGTCGGCGATGGTGGCGAGCAGTTGCCTGGCGGTCTCGGCGGTGGCCTGGCCGGTGTCCCTGCCCTCGTCGGCGATGAGCTCGGGATCGTGCCAGATCGGCTTGCCGTCGCGCCGCCAGTAGAGCGAAAAGGTCCAGCGCGGCAGGGTCTCGCCGGGATACCACTTGCCCTGGCCGTAATGCAGGAAGCCTCCGGGCGCGAAGCGGGTGCGCAGGCGGCGGATCAGCCTGTCGGCGGCCTCGCGCTTCTGCGGGCCGACGGCCTCGGTGTTCCATTGCGGGCTTTCGAAATCGTCGATCGACACGAAGGTGGGTTCGCCGCCCATGGTCAGGCGGACATCGCCGGCCTTAAGCTTGGCGTCGATATCCCGGCCCAGCGCATCGAGCGCCGCCCAGGACTCCTCGTTGAACGGCTTGGTGATGCGCGGGTGCTCGGCCATGCGATCGACGCGCATGTCGAAGGCGAAATCGACTTCGGCATAGCTCGCCAGGCCCGAGATCGGCGCGGCGTTGCGATAATGCGGCGTGGCGGCCAGCGGGATGTGGCTCTCACCTGTGAGAAGCCCCGAGGTCGGGTCGAGCCCGATCCATCCGGCGCCCGGCAGATAGACCTCGGCCCAGGCATGCAGGTCGGTGAAATCATGATCGGTGCCGGCCGGCCCGTCGAGGGCGACCAGATCCGGCTTGAGCTGGATCAGGTAGCCCGAGACGAAGCGCGCGGCAAAACCCAGGTGCCTGAGCGCCTGGACCAGCAGCCAGCTTGTATCGCGGCACGAGCCCTTGCCGGTATGAAACGTTTCTTCCGGCGTCTGCACGCCCGGCTCCATGCGGATGACGTAACCGATCTCGTTGGCGAGCCGGGCATTGAGCCCGACGACGAAATCCACCGTTCCGGTCGTCTCCCGCGGCACGCTGTCGAGAAACGCCGCCAGCCGCGGCCCGGCGGGCTCGGGCGTGCGGTAGATCACCAGGTCCGGCTCGATGTCCTCGGGATAGGTGAACGGCCATTTCTCCGCCGATTCCTCGACGAAGAAGTCGAACGGATTGTAGACCGTCATGTCGGCGACCAGATCGACCTCGATCTTCAGCTCCATCACCGGATCGGGGAAGACATAACGCGCCATCCAGTTCCCGTAGGGATCCTGCTGGTAATTGACGAAATGCTGCTTGGGAGAGATCTTGAGCGAGTGCGACACCACCCGTGTCCGGCTGTGCGGCGCCGGCCGGAGACGTATGATCTGCGGGCCGAGCGTGACCGGGCGATCATACTTGTAATGGGTCAGGTGGTGAATGTTTGCCAGAATCGACATGAGGTGCATCCGTTGATCGGGCTGCCTTGCGGCAGCGCACACCATGCATTGCCCGCCCGGACATGTCCACAGCCGTTGGTGCGCCGCGCAGGCAATCGTCCCGGCAGCGGCGCGCTTGCGTTTGCCCCGCGCGATGATGAGCGGCCGGCTGGGCCATGGCCCTGAATGCGGAAAGGGCGGGCGCAGCCGGATGACCCGGCGCGCCCGCCCCTTCCCTCAGGACGGCCTGCGGAGAGACGATCAGGCGGCGAGTTCGCCTTCCTCGTCGAGCAGGGATTCCAGGTCGAGGTGGGAGATCATCGACTTGTCCTTGGCGATGATCGCCGTGGTCAGTCTCTGAACTTCGGTGGCGCCGACTTCCGGCACGTTCTGGATCTCGTCTTCAGTCACGGTGACCATGTCGGAGACATTGTCGACCAGGAGGCCGACAAGCTGTCCGCGGATGCTGGCGACGATGATGGCGGACCGTTCCGTCGGGCTGATGGCTTCGAGGCCGAGCCGTAGCGCCATGTCGATCACCGGGATGACGGTGCCGCGCAGGTTGATGACGCCGAGCACGTGGCGCGGTGCGTGGGCGAGCGGCGTGGCCGGCGCCCAGCCGCGAATTTCACGGACCGCCATGATGTTCACGCTGAACACCTGTTCGCCGAGGAAAAACGAAATGATTTCAAGACCTGAGGTCTTATTGCCGGTCTGCGTGTCGCTCATCGTGTCCTCGCTTCAATTTGACCGTACCCCGCGCCGAAACAATTTCGGCATCCGGTCCGGCTCGTCCGGTGATAAATCTGGAAAGAGGTGGCACGCCCAAACGCGTTCATGTGCCAAGGCCCGGACCCGGTCCGCGCATGGAAAGAGCCCCATGCCTCAAGCAAGCGCCACTTCCCATGCTTCGATCTAACCATGGGTTCGTTAAGAATGCGAAAACGGGCGACAACAGGAATCCATCACTCATCGCGGCCAAGCCCGCCCTTGTCAAATCCCTGCAGGGCGGACGGCAGGATCCGGGGCCTTTGCCGGCGCGGATCCCCGCCCTCCATATTGAACGACGCCCCAATGCAAATCGCGCCCGAGCGGGTTGCACTCGGGCGCGACAGGATCGGGGTCGAAAGCCGTGGCTTGGCGGGTCTACGCCTTCGGCTTGCGCTTCAGTCCGCCCTTGCCGCCATCGGGGCCGGTGACGCGCTTGGTCACGTCGGCGAGCGGATTCTTCGCCCCCTTGCGGTGCGGCTTGGCGGGTTTCGCGTCAGGCTTGAAATCCGCCTTGAAGGCCGGCTTGTCGCGCTTGGGCTTGTCCTTGGAGAAGGGCTTCTTGTCCTTGTCGTACGGCTTCTTGTCCTTGGCATAGGGCTTGCCGGCGTCGGCCGGAGCGGCGGCCTTGTCCTGGCGGACGGGCATTGCCGAAGCGGGGGCCGATGCGGCGGCCGGAGCGGCCCTGGCAGGCTTGGCGGCCGGCGGAGTATCATCATAGGGCCAGCCGCCCGCCTTCGCGGGCGCGTCGTCCCGCGCCGACGGCTTGCGGTCGGCATAGGCATCGGGCCGCGGCGGACGGTCGTCGCGTCGCTTGCCGCCGGTGAAGGGCCGCTTCTTGGCGTAGTCGGGCTTGGCCTTTTCCCGCGGGCGATAGTCGTCGGAGCGCTCTTCGCGCGGCGCCGGGGCGTCATCCGCATCCGCGGACCGCAGCGGCCGCTGCGTGCGCGCCGGGGCCTCCGGCACGCCGGCAAGACGGGTCACGGTGACATTCTTCTCGATCTTGCGCGTCGGACCGATGGCGGCCTCGAACTTGTCGGCCGCAGCTCCTGCGATCTCGACATGGGTTTCGAGATCATGGATGCGGATCGAGCCGATTTCGGTCTTGGTGATGTGTCCGGCGCGGCAGATCATCGGCAGCAGCCAGCGCGGCTCGGTCGATTGCTTGCGGCCCAGCGACATGGAGAACCAGACAGCGTCCTTGATCGGCACATGGTCGCGCGGGGCGCGCTCGACATAAGCGCCCGAGGGGGCGCCTGCGAAGGCCCCTTCCCTGCCGCCGCCGGGAGCCGAGACCGGACCGTCGTCGATCAGTTCCTCGGGCGAGGAGCGGCCGGCGCGATGCAGCCTGATGAGGGCGGCCGCGACCTTCTCCGGCCCGTGCTGCTCCAGCAGCGCCGCGACCATGGCAGCTTCGTCCTCGGCCACGTCGGCCACGAAGGAGGCGTCCGCCATCAGGCGTTCGTCGTCACGGGCGAGGATTTCGCTGGAGGACGGCGGCCGCGCCCAGGTGGCGGCGATGCGGGCGTCGGCCAGCAGCCGCTCGGTGCGGCGGCGGGCATTGTAGGGAACGATCAGCGCCGAGACGCCCTTGCGCCCGGCGCGGCCGGTGCGGCCCGAGCGGTGCAAGAGGCTTTCGGGATTCTTCGGCAGATCGGCGTGGATGACCAGTTCGAGATCGGGCAGATCGAGGCCGCGGGCGGCCACGTCGGTGGCGACGCAGACCTTGGCCCGGCCGTCGCGCAGCGCCTGCAGCGCATGCGTCCGCTCGGTCTGGCTCAACTCGCCCGACAGCGCCACGACCGAGAAGCCGCGGTTGGAGAACCGTGCGGTCAGATGGTTGACGGTGGCGCGGGTGCCGCAGAAGACGATGGCGTTCTTGGCGTCGTAGTAGCGCAGCACGTTGATGACGGCGTTCTCGCGGTCGTTGGGCGCGACCGAGAGCGCGCGGTATTCGATGTCGAGATGCTGCTTCTGATCGCCGGCGGTGGTGACGCGGACCGCCTTGTTCTGGTAGCGCTTGGCCAGATTGGCGATGCCCGCGGGCACGGTCGCCGAGAACATCAGCGTGCGGCGTCCGTCGGGGGCGGCATCGAGGATGAACTGCAGATCGTCGCGGAAGCCCAGATCGAGCATCTCGTCGGCCTCGTCGAGGACCACGGCGCGGATGGCCGAGAGATCGAGCGAACCGCGCTCGATATGGTCGCGCAGGCGGCCGGGGGTGCCCACGACGATATGCGCGCCGCGCTCGAGCGTGCGGCGCTCGGTCATCATGTTCATGCCGCCCACGCAGGTGGCGATGCGGGCGCCCGCCTCGTCATAGAGCCAGGCCAGTTCGCGCTCGACCTGCATGGCGAGTTCGCGTGTGGGCGCGATGCAGATGGCGAGCGGCGCGGCGGCGCGCGGCAAGGTCTCTTCCTCGCCCATCAGGGTCGGCGCCAGCGATATGCCGAAGGCCACCGTCTTGCCCGAGCCGGTCTGCGCCGACACCAGCAGGTCGGCGTCACGAAGCGCGGGCGCCAGCACGGCCTCCTGAACCGGGGTGAGGTTTTCATAGCCGCGTTTTGCCAGCGCCCGGGCTATCGCCGGCTGGATGGTCGCAAGGTCTGTCATGTCGGATCTTTCGGACTTCGTGTTTGGCCCGCTCATTCGGGCGCCGTGCGCGGCGAATGTCCGGCCACGGCTTTTGCCGCTTCATAAAGCAGATTGGAGCAAGAAGAAACGGGGCCAAGCAAGAAAGTTGCTTGGCAGCACATCGTGCCAAATCCGCACGGTTGCTAGCGGGCCTTCTCAGCAACGCCAGGCGGCTGCAGAAAGAAAACCGCCAAGGCCGTCAATCCATAGGCAAAAATGCCGTAGTACAGCGCAGTGTCGAGCGCCGCGATGTAACCGGTTTTGCCGAGCGCCGCGCCGCTTGCGCCCATCAGGCTTGTGAAAAACAAATGACCGGTGATGGCCACGCCCAGGGCGCCGCCCACCTGCTGGAACGATTGCACCCCGCCCGACGCCGATCCGGCGTCGCGGTCGGGCACCTTGGCGAGCGCCAGTTGAAACAGCGGCGAGACCGCGGCGCCGAGCCCGAGCCCGGCAATCAGCAACGGCGGCAGGAACAGCATCGTGTCCAGCGCGTCGCCAAGCCCGGCGACCAGCATCTGCAGCCAGAGCATGGCGCCCGAGAGCATCACCGAGCCGATGAAGATCCGCTGGCGCTGCCAGCGCTGGCCGAGCTTGCCCGACACCATCGACGAGATGAACACGCCGAGCGAGAACGGCACCGTGGTCAGGCCCGATTGCAGCGGCGTCAGCCCGTAGCCGGTCTGGAGAAACACCGCCAGCACCAGGAAGAAGCCGGGAACGGCGGAAAAGAACAGGCTGGTGACCAGCGTGCCGCCCATGAAGCCGACATTGGTCATCAGCGAGACCGGCAGCAGTTGCGGCGCGCCCGAAGAGGCCTGGCGAAACTGCCAGCGGGCGAACAGCAGGGCGGCCGGCACGGAAGCGACCATCATCGCGAAGCTCCAGGCCGGCCAGCCCAGCTCGCGGCCCTCGATCAGCGGAAAGACCACCAGCAGCAGGGCCAGCGCCGCCAGCACGATGCCGCCGAGATCGATGCCGACATCGCGGTTGCCGTCCATGACGGGAATGAATTTGAGGCCGGCCAGGATGGCGAACAGGCCGACGGGAATATTGACCAGGAAGATCGGCCGCCAGGTGAGCCCCATCAGATCGGCATTGATCAGCAGCCCGCCAATCAGCGGTCCGGTGACGGCGGCCAGGCCAGCCGTGACGCCGAACAGGGCGAAGGCCGCGGCGCGTTCCTTTGGCGGAAAGATCACCTGGGCGATGGCCAGCGTCTGCGGCGTCATCATCGCCCCGCCGATGCCCTGCAGCAACCTTGCGGCGATCAGCGTGTTGATGTCGGGCGCCAGACCGCACAGGGTGGAGGCGAGCGTGAAGGCGCCGACGCCCAGCAGGAAGATCCGGCGGCGGCCCATCATGTCGCCCAGGCGACCGAGCGGCAGCAGGCCGATGGCGAAGGCCAGGATATAGGCCGCAACCACCCATTCGATCTGTGAACTGGTGGCGCCCAGGCCCGACTGCAGGCTCGGCAGCGCCACATTGACGATGGTGACGTCGATCAGGTTCATGAAGCCCGCGATCAACAGCACCGCCATGGCGATCCAGCGCCGTTCGTGCTGCTGGTGGTGGCCATCGGCCCTCGTGATCGTGGCTTTCATGCGGGGTCCGGCTCCGGTGTGGCTGGATCGAGACCTAGTCTCTCCGCATCGCGGCGGCAAGGCCGGGACGAACAATCTTTGATCGCCCCTTCGGCCGCGCGCGGCCGCTTCCTTCAGGGTGCCGCGCCGGAGCAAAGAGTGTCGGCGGGGTGCCGGAAACGCCTTTCTTTAAGTTCAGCTAATAAAGCGCACGAAGATGGGAACCAAGGCGAAAGTGCGGCGTTGAGGAGGCATGAAAAAGATCGCTCTCATATCCTTCGCTTCTGTCCTCGCTTTGGGTGCGGCCGCCATCGCCGCCGACGAGGACGTAAGCCTCCGCTTCGCGTCGCTGAACGAGTTCGTCTCGACGCCGGCGGCTTCCTCCGTGGTCGTCTCCAAGGGCGACCGCCTTCGCAGCCAGACCGCAGGGATGAGCCGGATCCGGATCATCTCGCCCACCGTGGTGATCGCGGACACATGCCGGGCGGCCAACTGGCCCTATTACCCGCAGGAATGTCTCGAGACGGCGGAAACCGCCGAACTCTAGCGCCCTCGTGCGGCGGGCGGGAAAACCGGCGCGCCCGATTGTCAACCGCGGGGAATGCTGCTTGGTTGCGGCATGGCTTTCACGCTCCGCCAATTGCAGTATTTCGTGGCTGTCGCCGCCCAGGGCACCGTCTCGGGGGCGGCGCAGAACCTGTCGATCTCGCAATCGGCGGTGACCGAGGCGATCAAGGAGCTCGAGGGCGATCTCGGCGTCGAACTGTTCGAGCGCCATTCCCGCGGCCTGGCGATCACCCACAAGGGCCACCAGTTCCTGCGCCACGCCACCAAGATCCTGTCCGATGTCTCCGACGCCCGCCGCACCTTTTCGGGCGACAAGGAAAACCTCACCGGAACCCTCAATCTCGGCGTGACCTCGCTGGTGGCGGGCTATGTGCTGTCGGACCTGCTCGCGCGCTACCGCCGCGCCTTTCCCGGCGTCACCGTGTCGGCCATCGAGGACAATGGCGACTATCTCGAACATCTGCTGATCGGCGGCGAACTCGACGTCGCCGTCATCGTGATCTCGAACCTGCGCAACCGCATGGCGCTGCAGACCGAGATTCTCGAAGTCTCGCCCTACCGGCTGTGGCTGCCGCTCGGCCACCGGCTGGCGTCGGCGGAAATCATCACCGTCGCCGACGTGGCGGAGGAGCCGGTGATCATGCTCACCATCGACGAAATCGAGGAAAGCACCGCCAAGCTCCTGAGCGCCATCGGCTCGCGGCCGAAGATCGCCTTCCGGACCCGCTCGGTCGAGGCGGTGCGCAGCCTGGTCGCCACCGGCGCCGGCGTGGCGCTGCTGCCCGATCTCGTCTACCGGCCCTGGTCGCTCGAAGGCGACCGGATCGAAAGCCGGGACGTGTCGGGCAGCCTGCCGATGGTCCAGGTCGGCGTCGCCTGGCGGCGGGGCAGCGAACTCACGCAGGCCGCACGCGACTTCATCGGCCTGTCGCAGGCGCAGCGGGCGATCCGGCAGCGCTGAAGTCCCTTCGCGAGCGCGCGTCTTGCGCTGTCACATAATTCGAATATTCTTGATATATTGATGCAAAAGCGGGCGCAGGCCGAACGGCGACGCCATGGCGCGATATCGAGGACAAGCGAGACACTCATGACCGACAAGATCTACAACGTGCTGTTCCTGTGCACGGGCAATTCGGCCCGATCGATCCTGGCGGAAGCCATCATGAACCGGGTCGGCCAGGGCCGGTTCAAGGCCTATTCGGCCGGATCCCAGCCGAAGGGCGAGGTCCATCCCTACACGCTCGACCTGCTGCGGCAGTTGAATTTCGACACCGGCTTCGCCCGCTCGAAGGATTGGGACGAGTTCGCCCAGCCCGGCGCGCCCGAGCTCGATTTCGTCTTCACCGTCTGCGACAACGCCGCCAACGAAAGCTGCCCGGTGTGGCCGGGCCAGCCGATGACCGCCCATTGGGGCGTGCCCGACCCGGCCGCCGCAGAAGGCACAGAGGCGGAACGGCGGCTTGCGTTTTCGGACGCCTACCGGATGCTCAATTCGCGGATCTCGATCTTCACCAGCCTGCCGCTTTCGAGCATCGACCGGCTGGCGCTGCAAAAGCGGCTCGACGCCATCGGCCGGACCTCCGACATGGACGGCGCTGCCTAAGCGCAGGCAGCGCGCGCCTGAGCCCGCCTCCCCGTCGGGCGGCGGCTCCTGCATCGGTGCGGTCGCGACCGGGGATTTGCTATCGGATATTCCGATAATGCCAATCTGATAAAAGTATTTGTGTCCTCAAAGGGTCCGTATCACTCTTGGCTTCCGACGCTGTCCGCTATTTCGGCGGCCGCCTACAGGGGAGCTCAATCACATGAAAAAAATATTGAACACATGCACGGCGATGGCATTGGCGCTTTCGGTGATGGCGCCTGGACTGGCATCGGCGGAGATGATGACGGAAGTCGGGCCCGGCGAGGGCCAAGTCAACATCGTTGCCTGGGCCGGCTATATCGAGCGCGGCGAAACCGACAAGACCTTCGACTGGGTCACCAAGTTCGAGGAAGCCTCGGGCTGCAAGGTCAACGTCAAGACCGCCAACACGTCGGACGAGATGGTGGCGCTGATGAACGAAGGCGGCTTCGACCTGGTCACCGCATCGGGTGACGCCTCGCTCCGGCTGATCGCCGGCAAGCGCGTGCAGCCGATCAACATCGATCTCATCCCCTCCTGGTCGACGGTCGACGACCGGCTCAAGGACGCCCCCTGGCACACGGTCGACGGCGTGCATTACGGCACGCCCTACATGTGGGGCCCGAACGTGCTGATGTACAACACGGAAGTGTTCAAGGAAGCGCCCACCTCCTGGAACGTGGTGTTCGAGGAAATGGACCTGCCCGACGGCAAGACCAACAAGGGCCGCGTCCAGGCCTATGACGGCCCGATCCACATCGCCGACGCCGCCCAGTACCTGATGTTCCACAAGCCCGAACTCGGCATCAAGAGCCCCTACGAGCTCAACGAGGCGCAGTACAAGGAAGCGCTCGACCTGCTGCGCGTCCAGCGCACACTGGTGGGCCGCTACTGGCACGACGCCTTCATCCAGATCGACGACTTCAAGAACGAAGGCGTGGTGGCCTCCGGTTCCTGGCCGTTCCAGGTCAACCTGTTGAAAGCCGACAAGCAGCCCATCGCGTCGACCATCCCGCAGGAAGGCGCCACCGGCTGGGCCGACACCACCATGATGCATGTCGACGCCGCCAATCCGAACTGCGCCTATCTGTGGATGGAGCATTCGCTGGCCTCGAACCTGCAGTCCGACCTCTCGGTCTGGTTCGGCGCCAACCCGTCCGTCCCCGCCGCCTGCACCGATGGCCGCGGCATGCAGACCGCCGAGGGCTGCACCGCAAACGGCCTTGATGATTTCGACAAGATCCGGTTCTGGACCACGCCGGTCACCCAGTGCGAAAGCCAGGGCGAGTGCGTGCCCTACTACCGCTGGGTCTCGGACTATATCGGCGTCATCGGCGGCCGCTGATTCCGCTGGTACCCGCCATCACCTCCCTCCCCTGCCCGGGGAGGGAGACAGGCGCTCCGCACGACGATTGCCCCATGCTCTGCGCTCCCGCGGACCGGTTCCCTTTGCGGGACCCTCAGGACTGATCTGGATTTCCCATGCCGCACGCTGTCACATTCCAGAAGGTTTCCCGCCATTTCGGCAGCGTTCGCGCCGTCGACGCGGTCGATCTTGAGGTCGAGGCGGGCGAGTTCTTCGCCATGCTCGGCCCGTCGGGCTCGGGCAAGACCACCTGCCTGCGGCTGATCGCCGGCTTCGAGCAGCCGACCTCCGGACATATCGAGATTTTCGGCGAGACCGCGGAAGGCGTGCCGCCCTACCGCCGCAACGTCAACACCGTGTTCCAGGACTACGCGCTGTTTCCGCATTTGAATGTCGCCGACAACGTGGCCTACGGGCAGATGATCCGCGGCGTGGGCAAGGCCGAGCGCCTGCGCGACGCCGAGGCCGCGCTCGAAATGGTCAAGCTGCCGGGCTACGGCGCGCGCAAGCCGGGCGAACTCTCGGGCGGACAGCGGCAGCGCGTCGCGCTGGCGCGCGCGCTGGTCAACAAGCCCAAGGTGCTGCTGCTCGACGAGCCGCTCGGCGCGCTCGATCTCAAGCTGCGCGAACAGATGCAGGAAGAACTGAAAACGTTGCAGAAGGCGCTCGGCATCACCTTTGTCTTCGTCACCCATGACCAGGGCGAGGCCCTGTCGATGGCCGACCGGATCGCGGTGTTCAATCACGGCAAGATCATGCAGACCGGCACGCCCGAGGAGATCTACCGCCGCCCGAAGACGCGCTTCGTGGCCGATTTCGTCGGCTCCTCCAATGTGCTCTCGCCCGCCTTCACCCGGCGCCTGGGCGGCCCGGCCGAATGGGCGAGCCTGAGGCCCGAGGACATCCGGATCGGCGCCGAAGGTGGCCACGAGGCCCGGGTGACGGGCTCGAGCTTTCTCGGCAACGCCACGCGGCTGACGCTCGACATGGCAGGCGAGAAACTGACCGTGCTGCTGCCCGCGGGCTCCGCGGTGCCCGCCCCGGGAGCGAGCGTCCGCTTCTCCTGGGAGCCCTCGGCGCTGCACCTGATGGGAACGGAGACATGACCGCGGCCGCCGCACCCGGCGCGATCCTGCCCGGACGCGGCGGGCTGGGCGGCGCGCTGTCGGATGCGTTCTGGCGCAATCCGAAGCTGTTGCTGTTCGTGATGCTGACGCCGCCGCTGCTGTGGCTCGGCATCATCTATCTGGGCAGCCTGTTCGCGCTCCTGATCCAGAGCTTCTTCTCGATCGACGAATTCTCGGGCCTCGTGGTGCGCGAGTTCACGCTCAAGACCTATGGCGAGCTGCTGCGTCCCTCCAATCTCGACATCATCGTGCGCACCGTCACCATGGCGGGGCTGGTGACCATCGCCTCGGCGATCATCGCCTTTCCGATCGCCTATTACGCGGCGCGCTATGCGAAGGGACGCTGGAAGGCTATCTTCTATCTCGGTGTGATGCTGCCGCTGTGGTCGAGCTATCTGGTCAAGGTCTATGCCTGGAAGCTGATCCTCGCCAAGGAAGGCATCCTCTCCTGGATCTTCGCCAAGCTGCATCTCACGCCCCTCATCGACGGCTGGTTGGCGCTGCCGGTGGTGGGCGGCAATTCGCTGTCGGTGAGCCCCACCGGCACTTTCCTGGTGTTCGTCTATGTCTGGCTACCCTTCATGATCCTGCCGGTGCAGGCGGCGCTCGAGCGGGTGCCGACAAACCTGCTCGAAGCCTCCGCCGATCTCGGCGCCTCACCGCGGCAGACCTTCAGCCACGTGCTGCTGCCGCTCGCGCTGCCCGGCGTCATCGCCGGCTCGATCTTCACCTTCTCGCTGACGCTCGGCGACTACATCATCCCGCAGATCATCGGCACCTCGCACCTCTTCATCGGCATGGCGGTCTATGCGCACCAGGGCACGGCGGGCAACATTCCGCTCGCCGCCGCCTTCACCGTGGTTCCGGTGGTGATCATGGGCATCTATCTGTGGCTCGCCAAACGCGCGGGGGCCTTCAATGCGCTCTGACAAGCAAAGTCGCACGCCGATGGGGCTGAAGATCGCCGCGGGCCTGGGCCTCGCCTTCCTGCACCTGCCGCTGCTGCTGATCTTCCTCTACGCGTTTACCACCGAGGACAAGAGCTACCAGTTCCCGCCTCCCGGGCTCACGCTCAAATGGTTCGCGGTGACCTGGAACCGGCCGGATGTCTGGGAGGCGCTGGGGCTCTCCGTCCGCGTCGCCTCGATCTCGACCGTGGTGGCGCTGGTGCTCGGCACGCTCTGCGCGGCCGCGGTGTCGCAGACACGGTTCTTCGGCCGCGAGACGATCTCGCTCCTGGTGATCCTGCCGATCGCTCTGCCCGGCATCATCACCGGCATCTCGCTCCGCTCCGCCTTCAACCTGGCCGAGATCCCGTTTTCGTTCTGGACCATCGTGCTCGGCCACGCCACCTTCTGCGTGGTGGTGGTCTACAACAACGCCGTGGCGCGGTTCCGGCGGGTGTCGGGCTCGCTGATCGAGGCCTCGATGGATCTCGGCGCCGACGGGTTCCAGACCTTCCGCCACGTGATCCTGCCCAATATCGGCACCGCGCTTCTGGCAGGCGGCATGCTCGCCTTCGCGCTTTCCTTCGACGAGGTGATCGTCACCACATTCACCGCCGGCCAGCAGGCGACGCTGCCGATCTGGATGCTCGAGGAACTGGTGCGGCCGCGCCAGCGCCCGGTCACCAATGTGGTGGCGATGGTGGTGGTGCTGGTCACCTTCCTGCCCATCCTTGCCGCCTATTACCTCACCCGGGACGGAGACCAGATCTCCGGACAGGGCAAATGAACAACGGGAGACCCACCATGGACACTGAAATGCTGATCGGCAAAAGCTTCGAGGCCGGGACGGAAGCGGAGGAGAAGATCTTCAACCCGCGCACCGGCGAGACCATCCTCAACCTGCCCGAGGCGTCCTCGGCCCAGATCGAGGCGGCGGTCAATGCTGCGGAGAAGGCGTTCGCCACCTGGTCGCGCACCACCCCGGCTCAGCGCTCGGCCTATCTGTTGAAGATCGCCGACCGGATCGAGGCCGAGGCCGACGGCTTCGCCGCACTCGAGGCGCTCAACTGCGGCAAGCCGATCAATTCGGTCAAGAACGACGAGATCCCGGCGATCGTTGACTGCTACCGCTTCTTCGCCGGCGCCGTGCGCTGCATGCCCGGCAATGCCGCGGGCGAATACATGGAAGGCCACACCTCGATGATCCGCCGCGATCCCGTCGGCATCATCGCCTCGATCGCGCCGTGGAACTATCCGCTGATGATGATGGCCTGGAAGCTGGCGCCGGCGATCGGCGGCGGCAACACGGTGGTGTTCAAACCCTCCGAGCAGACGCCGCTGACCGCGCTGAAGCTCGCAAAGATCATGGCGGAGATCCTGCCCGAGGGCGTGGTCAACGTCATTCTCGGCCGCGGCGAAAGCGTCGGCAACGCGCTGATCAACCACCCCAAGATCAACATGATCTCGATCACCGGCGACGTCGCCACCGGCAAGAAGGTGCTGCAGGCGGCGGCCAAGTCGGTCAAGCGCACCCATCTCGAACTCGGCGGCAAGGCGCCGGTGATCGTCTTCGACGACGCCGACCTCGACGCGGTGGTGAACGGGCTGCGCGCCTTCGGCTACTACAATGCCGGCCAGGACTGCACCGCCGCCTGCCGCATCTATGCCGGTCCGAAGATCTACGACAAGCTCGTGGCCGAACTGACGGGCGCGGTCTCCAGCATCCGCTACGACCAGGCTGACGACGGCCAGAACGAGATCGGCCCGCTGATCTCCAAGCGGCAGCGCGACCGGGTGGCGAGCTTCGTCGAGCGCGCCTCCGAGATGAAGCACATGGAGATCACCACCGGCGGCAAGCCGGGCGCCGGAAGCGGCTTCTACTACCAGCCGACGCTGATCGCCGGCGCGCTGCAGAGCGACGAGATCGTCCAGCGCGAGGTGTTCGGTCCCGTCGTGTCGGTCACCCGCTTCACGGAGGCGGAGGAAGCGGTGCGCTGGGCCAATGATTCCGAATATGGCCTCGCCTCCTCGGTCTGGACCAAGGATGTCTCCAAGGCGATGCAATGCGCGGCGCGGCTTCAATATGGCTGCACCTGGATCAACACGCATTTCATGCTGGTCAACGAGATGCCGCATGGCGGCATCAAGCAGTCGGGCTATGGCAAGGACATGTCGCTTTACGCCCTTGAGGATTATACCGCAGTGCGGCATGTAATGATCGCCCACGGCTGAGACGCCATTGACCCCATCCCCGGGGCGGGCTTGACCGTCCCGGGCGGATGCTGCAAAGCCGCTCGGGAGTGGCCCGCAAGGGCCATCAACAACCGGAGACTTTCATGGCGCGTCCGCATTTCGTCATTACCATCGCCTGCGCAGACCAGCCCGGCATCGTTGCGGCAATCACCACCGAGCTTGCCTCGATCGGCGCCAATATCGCCGAATCCAGCCAGTTCTGGGACCGCCAGACCAACCGGTTCTTCATGCGCATCGCCATCGAGACGCCCGACGGCGTGGACGCCGAGGCGGTCAAGCGGGCGCTCAAGGCGCCGGTGGCGCGGTTCGATATGCGCATCGACATCAACGATCTCGCCAAGCGGCCGAAGATCATCATCATGGTGTCGAAATTCGACCATGCGCTGTTGCACCTGATCTACCAGATCCGGGTCGGCTGGCTCGACGCCGAAGTGGTGGGCATCGTCTCCAACCACGAGGACAGCCGCAGGAGCGCGGAGAACGAGGGCATTCCCTTCCACTACTGGCCGGTCACCAAGGACACCAAGGTCGAGCAGGAAGAGAAGGTGCTCGAGCTCGCCACCAAGAGCGGCGCGGACCTGGTCATCCTGGCGCGCTACATGCAGGTCCTGTCCGACAGCCTGTCGCGCCGCCTGTTCGGCAAGGTGATCAACATCCACCACTCGTTCCTGCCGAGCTTCAAGGGCGCCAAGCCCTATCACCAGGCGCATGAGCGCGGCGTCAAGCTGATCGGCGCCACCGCGCATTACGTCACCGCCGATCTCGACGAAGGCCCGATCATCGAGCAGGAGACCGAGCGCGTGACCCATGCCATGACCGCCGACGATTTCGTCGCCGCCGGCCGCGACATCGAGGCGCGGGTGCTGGCGCGGGCGGTGAAGATGCATCTGGAATCGCGCGTCATGCTCAACGGCCACAAGACGGTGGTGTTTGGATAGGGTTTCGTGAACTGGGACGACATCAGGGTCTTTCTGGCTGTCGCCCGCGCCGGGCAGATCCTGGCGGCTGCCAAGCGGCTGGGAATCAACCACGCCACAGCCGCCCGCCGCATCACCTCGCTCGAGACCGCGCTCGGCGCGCAGCTCGTGGTCCGCCGCACCAATGGCTGCGGGCTGACCGGCGAAGGCGAGGCCTTCCTCGCCCACGCCGAGCGCATGGAGGCCGAGATGCTGGCGGCGCAGGCGGTCCTGGGACGCACCGACAGCGCCATTTCGGGCACCGTCCGGATCGGCGCACCGGACGGGTTCGGGGTCTCGTTCCTGGCGCCGCGGCTCGGCGCGCTCATCGCCCGGCATCCCGATCTCCGGCTGCAACTGGTGCCGGTGCCGCGCAGCTTCTCGCTGCCGCAGCGCGAGGCCGACATCGCCATCACGGTGGAACGGCCGGCGGAAGGACGGCTGGTAGCGCGCAAGCTGGTGGACTATTCGCTGTCGCTCTACGCCTCGCGGGCCTATCTGGCGCAGCACGGGACGCCGACGCGCACGGACGAGCTCAAGGACCACCGGCTGATCAGCTATGTGGAAGACCTGATCTTCTCGCCGTCGCTGCATTTCACCCGCGAGATCCTGCGCAACTGGACGGCGCAGTTCGAGATCTCGAGCGCCACCGGACAGACGGAAGCGGTGCGCTCGGGCGCGGGCATTGCGGTCCTGCATGATTACATCGCGGGGCTCGATCCGGACCTGGTCCGGCTGCTGCCCGAGCACCGCATCGAGCGCGCCTACTACATGGTCTATCATGAATCGGCGCGCGATCTCGCGCGGGTGCGCACCGTGGCCGACCACATCTCGACGGTGGCGCAGGCGCACAAGGCGCATTTCTTTCCGGTCGACAGATAGGCCCTCTCCCCCACGGCCTTCGGGAGACGTCGCCATCCCGCCGGCGCGACGGTCGCGATGAAAAACAAAACGCCTGCCGGGTCAGACCCGACAGGCGCTTGTACTTCGTCGCGACGTCCAGACCGGTGCTTGGGAGGAGGATCCCGGCGCTGACCGTTGCGACTACTGCCATGCCGAACTGGGAGGAGGAGGTGTTCGACGTGGCGTTGACACAGATATGGTACAGTTCATGCTGCATTGCAATAGGGTTTTTCAAGATTCTTTATCTTTTGGTAAACTTGCGCAAGCCTCTGTTACCTTACGTGTTTTGGGCAGAAAGCAACTCGGGGAGATCGTCCGCTTCGGGCGCATTTGCGGCAACGCAACAAAAAAACCGGGGCTTTGCAGCCCCGGCTTCAATGGGATCGGTAATGGGAGGCGCTGTGATCAGGCGGTCTGGACGGCGCCCGGTCCAGGCGTGGCGTTTGGCGGGCATTTGCCGGCGATAATCATGCCCAGCAGATCGTCCTCGGAGACCTCATCGACCTTCACGGTGCCGACGAGCTGGCCGTTCTTCATGACATTGGCCCGGTCGCACAGCATCTTCACCTGGTGAATGTCGTGGTCGATCAGCAGGATGCCAATTCCCTCTGACTTGAGCTGGTCGATCAGCTCCGCCACCATGCGGGTTTCCTGCACGCCGAGCGCCGCGGTGGGCTCGTCCATGATCAGGATCTTGGCGTTGAAATAGACCGCGCGGGCGATGGCGACCGACTGCCGCTGGCCGCCCGAGAGCCCCGACACCGGCGTGTGGAAGCGCCGGAAGTTCGGGTTGAGACGCTTCATGATCTTGCGCGTCTCCGCCTCCATCAAGGCGTCGTCGACAAAGCCCAGGGGCGTTGTCAGCTCGCGTCCGAGAAACAGGTTCGACGCCGCGTCCAGATTGTCGGCAAGTGCGAGATACTGGTAGATCGTCTCGATCTGGAGATTGCGGGCGTCGCGCGGATTGTTGATCGTGGCCTTCTGGCCGTTGATGAAGATCTCGCCGCCGTCGCGCGGCAGGGCGCCCGAGAGCATCTTCATCAGCACGGACTTGCCGGCGCCGTTGTGACCCAGGACGCCGACGACCTCGCCGGGGTAGAGATCGATGGTGACGTGATCGACGGCCTTGATGCCGCCGAACGACTTCTGCATGTCGCGCATTTCAACGAGAGGCGTGGTCATGTTTTGTCTCCCGTCCTGCGGCGATAGAGAATGTCGATGAAGACGGCGAGAACCAGCACGGTGCCCACCACCATGTTCTGGTAGGGCGCGTCGACGCCGACCATGGCCATGCCCGACTGCAGGCTCTGCATGATCAGCGCGCCGAGGATGGCGCCGTAGATGGTGCCCATGCCGCCCGACAGCGCCGTGCCGCCGATCACCGCCGCGGCAATCACGCGCAACTCGTCGAGCGTGCCGATGTCGTTGGAATGGAAGGTCTGCCGCGACGAGGCGACAACCGCCGAGATGGCGCATAGCACGCCCATGATGGCGAAGATCTTGACGGTGAGCAGCCGCGTGTTGATGCCCGCCAGTTCAGCGGCCTCCGGATTGCCGCCGGTGGCGAAGATGTAGCGGCCGAGCCGGGTGCGCCTGGCGACGATGGTCATGATGAAGGCGATCAGGATCAGCAGCAGCACCGAGATCGGCAGGCCGTAGCCCAGGACCAGGCCTTCGGGCATGGTCTCGCCGCGCGCCTCGAAGATGCGCACGAGCCGGGCGGTCGGGATCTCATAGGCGTTGAGCACCGCCACCAGGCCGACGATCGCGGCGGTGGCGATGGCGCCCATGAAGAACTCCGCCCAAAGCGGCTTGACCGGGAACTCGTGCAGGACCCGGTTCCGGCGCGACTGGAAGATCGCATAGAAGGCGCCGAGCACCGCGAGCGCGGCCACGACCCAGCTCCAGGTCTCGCCGAGCGTGCCGTTGATGCCGCCAAAAAGCTGGAAATTCTCGTCGAGCGGGCCGATGGTCTGGCCGTCGGTCAGGTGCCAGGCGACGTTGCGCCAGACCAGGAACCCGCCGAGCGTGACGATGAAGGCCGGAATGGACAGATAGCCGATCAGCCAGCCGTGGAAGGCGCCGATCACAAGGCCCGCCAGCATGCCGACCAGGATGGCGATCGGCATCGTCAGCGGATGATTGAGCCCCAGGCCCAGCCATTCCGGCGTGACCACGGTCTGCATCATCGCCATGATCGCCGAACAGGTCGCCAGAAGCGATCCGACCGACAGGTCGATATGGCGGGTGACGATGACGAACACCATCCCCGTCGCCATGATCGCCACCGACGCGGTCTGGATCGTCAGGTTGAAGATGTTGCGCGGCGTCATGAAACGGCCGTCGGTGAGAAGATTGAAGATCAGGCAGATGACGACGAATGCGCCGATCATTCCGATAAGTCGTGTGTCGAACTCGAGCGCGGCGAAGAAGCTGCGTGGCTTCGCCTGCGGACTCGTGGCTGGGGAGGTCTCGGTCATGGGCCGTAATCCGGATAATGGGCGTCAAGCGTCCCCACCCCGAAGGATGAGGACGCAGTTGACGCGATTTATAACTGAGCCTGAAGCTTAGTTACAGGGAGCCGGGCCGCCGGAGACGCCCTGGCAGAGGTCTTCCTTGCTGATCCAGCCGGCATCGACGACCGTGGCCAGATTGTCCTTGGTGATCGGAACCGGAGCAAGGAACAGGGCGGTCATCTTGGTGCCGCCGGGCGAGGTCCACTCGATCGTGCCCTCGATGTCGGACATCGCCGTGCCGCCAGCGAGCTTGGCGGCGATTTCGCCGGCATTCTTGCCGAGTTCACGGGCGTCCTTCCAGACGCTGACGGTCTGGGTGCCATTGGCGACGCGGTTGAGGGCGGCATGGTCGCCGTCCTGACCGGAGACCGGAATGCCCTGCATGCCCTGCGCGGTGAGCGCAGCGACAGCGCCGCCGGCGGTGCCGTCGTTGGAAGCGACCACGGCATCGACCTTGTTGTCGTTGGCGGTCAGGATCTGCTCCATGTTGCGCTGGGCGTTGGCGGGAAGCCAGCCGTCGGTATAGGCCTCGTCGACAATCTTGATGTCGCCGGCGTCGATGGCCGCCTGCAGGACTTCCTGCTGGCCGCCGCGAAGGAAGTCGGCGTTCGGATCGGTGGGCGAACCCTTGATCATCACATAGTTGCCCTTGGGCGCTGCGGCGAGAACGGCGCGGGCCTGCATGCGGCCGACTTCGACGTTGTCGAAGGTCAGGTAGAAGGCGCGGCTGTCTTCGATCAGGCGGTCATAGGCGATGACCGGAATGCCTTCGTCGGCAGCGGCGGTCACGGCCGGAATGATCGCCTGGGTGTCCTGCGCCAGGATGATCAGCGCGTTGACGCCCTGCGACATCAGGCTTTCCACATCGGAGAGCTGCTTGGCTGCGGACGACTGCGCGTCGGTCGACACATAGGTGTCCCCGGCGGCCTCGATGGCGGCCTTCATCGCGGCTTCGTCGGTCTTCCAGCGTTCTTCCTGGAAATTCGACCAGGACACGCCGATCTTCTTGCCGTCCGCCAGGGCGACGCCGGCCATTGCGGCTGTCATGACGACGCCAGCAACAAGAGTGCTCACTAACTTTCTCATCTAAACCTCCCGGGTGCATCAGGATGCACAATTACAAACATGCCCGGCAATCAGGCGCCAGGTACGCCTCTGAAGCTTTTTAATTCGAGCCTCGAAAAAAATCGTGACTCAAAAGCGCTTGCATGTCAACATGAAACACAATTGTGACAAGTTGTTGCAATGCAACGTAAATATTGCATTGCACCCGGATTGTGAGGAGGCATACCGGGACAATGACGATGGTTCTTCGTTCCGACGACATGCGGCGACGCAATCGCCTGCGCATCATCGAGATCGTGCGGCGCGGGGGCACGGTGAGCCGTGGCGAAATCGCCCAGGCCGCCTCGCTCAGTCCGGCGACGGTGTCGACGATCTCGAGCGAACTGATCGCCGAGGGCGTGCTCATTGGTCGCAGCGCCGAAACCGGTGCCAGCGTGGGCCGAGGCCGCCCGAGCGTCGGCCTGTCGGTCAACCCGCAGTTCCGCCACGCGGTGCTGATCATTCTCAAGATCGGCGCGGTGAATGTCGCCATCGTCGACTATTCGGGCAAGGTGATCGCGCGGGAGCATTTCCATCTCGACATGGCCAATGTCTCCATGGAGGATTTCCGCCGGACCCTGATCACCGAGATCCGCCAGACCTGGGACGCCTCAGGGCTCCCAGCCAGCCAGCTCGGCGGCATCTCGATCGGCGTGCAGGGCACGACCGACATCGCCGGGCTCAAGCTGCTGCGCTCGCCGATGACGCCGCTCACCGACATTCCGATGGCCTTCTGGCTGGAACAGGAATTCGGCGCGCCGACGCGGCTCGCAAACGACTGCGACCTGATCGCCCGCGCCCTCAACTGGCGCTATCCGGAGCGCTACAGCGACAATTTCGCGGCCATACTGCTCGCCCACGGCGTCGGCATGGGGCTGTTCCTGCGCGGCCGGATCATCAACGGCACACAGTCGTCGGGCACGGAATTCGGCCACATGCTGCACCAGACCGACGGCGCGCTGTGCCGGTGCGGGTCGCGCGGCTGCATCGAGGCCGACGCCGGCGACTATGCGATCCTGCGCCGCTACCGCGGCAAGCGGCCCGACGTGAAGCCGGACAGCCATGTCGAACCGGCGGAGATCTTCCGCATCGCCGAAGCCGCCCGCAAGGGCGACGCGCTGGCGGCCGCGGCTTTCGCTTCGGCCGGGCGTGCGCTGGGATCGGGCCTGGCGGGCATCTTCGCGCTGGTCGATCCGTTCCGGGTGGCCTTTGTCGGCCATGGCGCGGCGGCTTTCGACCTGATGGAGCCGGCGCTGCGGGAAGTTCTCAGGAACTCGAACGCCTCGGCGGCGAGCGATATCCCGGTCGATCTCTATGTCGACGAAATGCCGCTGGTGCTGGACGGCTGCGGCATCGGCGCGCTCTCGGACATCGACGCCACCCATGCCGACCGGGTGTGGGACGCGATGAGGAACGGATGATGGCCGGGCGGACCAGGAACCGGACAGGCCGGATCCCGACTGTCCCCGACTCAAGGAGAAGCAGAAGCATGGTCTCGATCACCACGATGTCCCGGGCAGCCGGCCTCGCCCTAGTCGTCGCACTGCAGACGGGATGGACGCCGGCAGCCTTGGCCGACGAGCCCTGGGCGGAGCGCACGCGGGCCCTGGGCGCCGTGACGGAGATGCCCACCGGGGTCTTGTCGAAAGCGGATCTCGCGCGCCTGACCGCGACCGGACAGGCGCTGTTTGAAGCCAACTTCACCACCCTGGACGGGGTCGGCCGGCCGCAGGCGACGCAGGCGATCGATCCGACCCGGCGCAAGCACCCGCGCGCGCAGGTGTTCTTCCGCACCGCCGGCCCCGATGCGGGATCGTGCGCTGCCTGCCACAACCAGCCCGCCACCGGCGGCGCCGGCGACTTTGTCGCCAATGTGTTTGCCTCGGAAGGGTTCGAAAGCGCGGATTTCGATTCGCTCGATCCGCAATTCTCCAGCGAACGGGGCACCAACCACCTGTTCGGCGCGGGCCTGGTCGAACTGCTGGCGCGCGAAATGAGCCACGAATTGCAATCGATCCGCACCGAGACGCTGCGCCAGGCGCGCACCGAGGGCGCGCCCGTGCGGCGCAAGCTCGAGACCAAGGGCGTGGAATTCGGCTTCATTGCCGCCGAACCCGACGGCTCGGTCAATCTCGACGAGCTCGATGGCGTCGACACCGATCTGGTCATCCGCCCCTTCAGCCAGAAGGGCGTGATGACGTCGCTGAGGCAGTTCACCGTCAACGCCATGAACCAGCACCACGGCATGCAGCCCGACGAGCGATTCGGCGCGCGCTGGACCGGGTCGGATGATCATGACGGTGACGGCGCCTTGAACGAGATGTCCGCGGCCGACGTCTCGGCGCTGGTGGCCTGGCAGGCGACGCTTCCGGCGCCGGTGAGGCAGGTTCCGGAGGTCGACGGCTGGGCCGAAGCGGCGGCGCGCGGCGAAGCCGGTTTCTCGGCTTTGGGCTGCACCACCTGTCATCGCCCTGCCCTGCCGCTCGACAGCCTGTCCTTTGCCGATCCCGGCCCGTTCGACCAGGCCGGCACGCTCAATGACCGGCAGGTCGCGCAAACGGCGATCTACGATTTCACGGTGCTGGACTGGGCGGCGGCGCTGCCCCGCGACGATCGGGGCCGGGTATTGGTGCCGCTGTTCGGCGACCTCAAGCGGCATGTGATGACCGACAACCAGATCAATGCGCTCGGCAACGAACTGCTGTCGCAGCGCTTTGTCGAACGCAACATTTTCCAGACGGCGGAATTGTGGGGTATCGGCTCGACCGGACCCTATGGCCACCGCAACGACTTCACCACGCTCGACGAAATCATCCTCGCCCATGGCGGCGACGGACGCCAGGCCCGCGACGCCTATGCCGCGGCCCCGGACGCGGACAAGTCGGCATTGATCGCATTTCTCAAGACCCTGGTGATCCTGCCATGAAGCCCATGCGTTCCCTGTTTTTCGCCCTGCCGGCTCTCGGCGGTCTCCTTCTCGCCCCGCTCAGCACACCTGCCGCGGCGGGGGCTGATTTCAGCTCCGACGTGCCGATCCTGCACGAGGAAGCGCTCGAAGCCGGCATCGACCACAGCTACACCGGCGGCTGGGAGTTCTTCGTCGGCGGAGGCGTGGCGAGCTTCGACTGCAATGGCGACCGCCGTCCCGACCTGGTGCTTGCCGGGGGCGCCTCGCCGGCCGAATTCTTCGTCAATGAAAGCCAGACCGGCGGAGCGCTCGCCTTCAAGCCGCTCGAGACCGGGCTTGACCCGGAGGACCTCACCGGCGTGCTCGGCGCCTATCCGCTCGACATCGACAATGACCGGCACATGGACCTGGTGCTGCTCAGACTCGGCCGCAACCTGGTGCTCAAGGGCGGCGCCGATTGCCGGTTCCAGAAGGCCAACAGGGAATTCGCCATTGATGGCGGCCGGGCCTGGTCGACCGGGCTCTCGGCGATCTGGGAGAAGGGCAACCGGTTCCCGACCATGGCGATCGGCAATTATGTCGACCGCTCGGCGCCCGGAACGCCGTTCGGGACCTGCGAGCCCAACCAGTTGCTGAGGCCGCGCCCGGGCGACGCGCCCGATTATTCCGAGCCGCTGACGCTGGAGCCCGGCTACTGTGCGCTGTCGGTGCTGTTTACCGACTGGAACCGGTCGGGCCGGCCGGATCTCCGGATCACCAATGACCGGCAGTACTACCGCGACGGAGAGGAACAGCTCTGGCAGATGGCGGAGGGCCGCCCGCCGCGGCTCTATTCGAAATCGCAAGGGTGGCAGCGGCTTACCATCTGGGGCATGGGAATCGCCGAAACCGATTTCGACGCCGACGGTCTGCCCGAATACGCGCTGACCTCGATGGGCGACACCAAGATCCAGAAGCTCGACGAGGAGGCGGGCGAAGACCGGCCGACCTACCGCGACATCGCCTTCGAACGCGGCGCCACGGCGCAGCGGCCCTATACCGGCGGCGACCACAAGCCCTCGACAGGCTGGCACAGCCAGTTCGCCGACATCAACAACGACACGCTCACCGACCTGTTCATCGCCAAGGGCAATGTCCAGGCCATGCCCGATTTCGCAAGCTTCGACCCCGACAACCTGCTGCTGGGCGGCTTCGACCAGGCCTTCCACGAAAAGGGCGGGGAAGCCGGGATCGCGCTGCGCACGCGCGGCCGCGGCGCGGTGGTCGAGGATTTCAACATGGACGGCATGCTCGACCTGCTGGTGGTCAACCGCGAGCACCCGGCGAGCCTGTTCCGCAATCTCGGCGCGGAAACGGACTGGGGACACCGGCCGATGGGCAACTGGGTGAAGATCGAGCTCGACAACGGCAAGATCAATCCGGACGCGGTCGGATCGCTGATCTCGGTGCGCACCGGCACCCGCACCCAGACCCGCAGGATCCAGATCGGCGGCGGCCATGCCTCGGGCCGGGCGGGCTTCGTCCATGTCGGCCTGGGCGTGTCCGAGCGCGCCACCATCCGCGTGCAGTGGCCCGACGGAGAATGGAGCCACCCCTACCGGGTGTTCGCCAACCAGCATGTGCGGATCATCCGCGGTGAAGCCAATGCGCGCTACTGGTACCCGGCGACGCCGTGAGCCGGCACCGGCCGCGTGAGCCGAGCCGCAAACGCGGCCGCTGCCCTCAGTCGATGTAGCCGTTGCGCATGGCGTAGGCCACGGCCTGGGTGCGGTTGACCGCGCCCACCTTGCGGGCAACATTGTTCAGGTAGTGGTTGACGGTGTGCTCCGACAGTTCGAGTATCTGGCCGATTTCAACCGATGTCTTGCCGGCGGCGGTCCAGAGCAGGCATTCCCGTTCGCGATCGCTCAAGGGAGACGCGGACTTGGCCGGCTTGGCGGACACCTCCCGCAACTTATTGTGCAGCAGATGCCCGTAGAGGGTCATTTCCGCGGTTTCGCCGAAGCTCATCGGCGGGCGGTCGCCCAGGAAGCAGACCGCCGCAGCGCCATGGTCGGGGTCGTAGACCGGAACGACGAACCAGCAACCGAGATCGGGTTCGTTTCTCACCGCGGCAGCGAGCGCCTGATACCGGGCCGGGTGATGCATACCGCATTCCTGAAGCCGGTACTCGAATGGCAATATGGTCTCGCGGATGATCACGGCGAGCGGATTGACCGCCGTGGTGGCGATGTCCTCGCATTTCTGGATCAGGTCGGAGGGCGCGGAGGTGATGACGATCGCCTCGGAAAACGGCCCGCTCGCGGAGCCCGGCTTGTTCGCCACCAGGAAGAACTTGAACCCGAACAGTGACGTGACTTCCCGGAGAAACCGGAAAATATCGAACTGGGAAACGCATTGCTCCAATCGCTGGCGCACCAACTGCATTTCCTGCTCCCGGGAGATCTGCCCGCTCAGTGCCGCTGCAGCCTCAAGCGCTCTCTCTGCTTCATGTTTTGGCATAACTGAGCTTTGACCCAAACAGACCCGATTGTATTCCCCTAGGCAAGAGTCGCTCCCACCCCCCGAACTGCGTTTTCCCGCTTATACTTGTAAGCGCTTACGCCACACCGACAGAACTGAACATCACGCGAATCTTATGGACAACCCTAATTAAGAATCGTCTAAATTTAAAGAGATGCAAAACCATACTCCCCAGATACTTTCGTATTGTCCCCCACGGCGCATCGGTCATACTGTCGGGCTTAGGATGAGGAAAATGCAAAAGGGAACAATATGCTTGGGATGATGCAAGAATGGCCGCTGCTTTGCCACAAGGTGATTGACCACGCGGCCATCTATCACGGACGGCGGGAGGTGGTTTCGCGGTCCGTCGAGGGACCATTTCACACCACGACTTACGGCGACATTCGCGCCCGCGCGCTCAAGCTCGCCCAGCGGCTCGACCGCGATGGCTGCGGGATCGGCGACCGGATTGCGACGATGGCCTGGAACACCTGGCGGCACCTGGAGAGCTGGTACGGGATCCTGGGCATCGGCGCGGTGTATCACACGCTCAATCCGCGGCTGTTTCCCGACCAGATCGCCTGGATCATGAACGACGCCGAAGACAGGATGCTGTTCGTCGATCTCACCTTCGTCAAGCTGGCCGAGATGATCACGCCGAAGGTGCCGAGCCTCGAGCGGATCGTCATCCTGACCGACGACGCGCACATGCCCGAGACCTCGCTCAGGAACGCGGTGTCCTACGAGAGCTACATCGCCGAGGGCGACGGCGATTTCACCTGGCGCGAATTCGACGAGAGAACGGCCGCCGGTATGTGCTACACCTCGGGCACCACGGGCGACCCCAAGGGCGTGGTCTATTCGCACCGCTCCAACGTGCTGCACGCCATGGCGGCGATCCAGCCGGACATGCTCAATCTCTCCTCGCGCGACCGGCTGATGCCGGTGGTGCCGCTGTTCCACGCCAATGGCTGGTCGACGGCCTTCTCCGGGCCGATGTCGGGCTGCGCGATGGTGATGCCCGGCCCGGGCATGGACGGCGCGTCGATCTATGAAATCCTCACAAGGGAAAAAGTCACCATCACCGCGGCGGTGCCGACCGTCTGGCTGATGCTGCTCCAGCACATGGAAAAGCACGGCGGCGAGTTGCCGAACCTCAGCCGCGTCGTGATCGGCGGCTCGGCCTGCCCGCGCGCGATCACCAAGGCGTTCCAGGACGATTACGGCGTCGAGGTGATCCATGCCTGGGGAATGACGGAGATGAGCCCGCTCGGCACGCTCTGCTCGCTCAAGCCGGAATACAGCCATCTCGAGGGCGAGGCCAGGCTCGACATCCAGGCCAAACAGGGCCATCCGCCGTTCACGGTCGAGATGAAGGTGACCAACGACGAGAACGAGGAGCTTCCGTGGGACGGCAAGACCTTCGGCCGGCTCAAGGTCCGCGGCCCGGCGGTCTCGTCCTCCTATTACAAGGGCCGCGGCGCCGAGCAGTTCGATGCGGAAGGCTGGTTCGACACCGGCGACGTCGCCCATGTCGACCCTCATGGCTACATGCAGATCACCGACCGGGCCAAGGACGTGATCAAGTCCGGCGGAGAATGGATTTCCACGATCGAGATCGAGAACCTGGCCGTCGGCCATCCCGACGTCGCCGAGGCCGCGGTGATCGGCGTCGCGCATCCCAAATGGGACGAGCGTCCGCTGCTGGTGGTGGTGGTCAAGGAAGGCCGGTCGCCCAGCAAGCAATCGCTGTTCGACTTTCTCGAAGGCAAGATCGCCAAATGGTGGATGCCCGACGACGTGGTGTTCATCGACGAGATCCCGCACACCGCCACCGGCAAGATCCAGAAGACCGTGTTGCGCGACCGGATGAAGGATTATCACCTGCCGACGGCCTGACACCCGACCGGATGCAGGCACGTCCGGGATCCGCCGCGCATGGGTATGTGCGGCGGGTTCGTCTTGGTTTCAGCGCAGACGCAGACCTGTCTTGGCGTCGAACAGGAACGCCCGTGCCGGATCGAAGCCGGTCTTGAGCACGTCGCCTTCGCGCGCCTCGCGGTTGCCGCGCAACTCGATGGTGAGCGGCAGTTCGTCCTCGGAGCGCGAATAGGCGAAGGACGAGCCGCCGAGGTTCTCGATGACGTCCACCGGCGTCTCGATCCTGACCGACCCCGCCGGATCGAAATGCTCCGGGCGAATGCCGAGCGACAGCTCCGCGCCCTTCGGCGGATGGCCGGACCTGATGGCGACCGGGACGGTGACGGCGCCCATGTCGGGGAGCCGCACCGTCAGGATCTCGCCGTCGGAAGCGTCGACGACCGCCCTCAGGAAGTTCATCCGCGGGGAGCCGATGAAGCCGGCGACGAAGCTGTTGTCGGGATCATCATACAGGTGCAGCGGCGAGCCCACCTGCTCCACCCTGCCCCCGCGCAGCACCACGATCTTGTCGGCCAGCGTCATGGCCTCGACCTGGTCATGCGTCACATAGATCATGGTGGCGCCAAGCTCCTTGTGCAGCTTGGCGATTTCCAACCGCATCTGCACGCGCAGTTCGGCGTCGAGGTTGGACAACGGCTCGTCGAACAGGAACACCTTGGGCTGGCGGACGATCGCCCGGCCGATGGCGACCCGCTGGCGCTGGCCGCCGGAGAGCTGCTTGGGCTTGCGGTCGAGCAGCGGTTCGAGATGCAGGATGGCCGCGGCGCGGGCGACGCGCGCCTTGATGTCGTCCCTGGGATGGCCGGTCATCCGCAGGCCAAAACCCATGTTCTCCTCCACCGTCATGTGCGGATAGAGCGCATAGGACTGGAACACCATGGCGACGCCGCGATCGGCCGGCTCGACATGGGTGACGTCGGTTCCGCCGATCTCGAGCGTGCCGCCGGTGGCGTCCTCCAGCCCCGCGACGAGCCGCAGGAGCGTGGATTTGCCGCAGCCCGAGGGGCCGACAAACACGGTGAATTCGCCGTCCTCGACGCTGAGGTCGACGCCGTGGATGACATCCACCGACCCAAAGGATTTCTTGACCTTGCGGAGTTCAAGCCCTGCCATGTTCTCTCCCTTTCCTCCACCCCGCATCCTTCGGGGTCAATTGGTCGCGCCGGCTGGCCGGCGCGGCGTCAGGTGCGCGGCCCGAGCCGGGGCGCCATGTCGTCCATGATGGCGTTCGCCGCTTCCCGGACCAGCCCTGCCCAGGACTGCAGCGCCTCCATCGAGACCCGGTAGGCGGGCCCGGTGACCGAAATCCCGGCGACGAAGCTGCGGTCGGCCGAATGGACCGGCGCTGCCACGCAGCGAATGCCGATCTCGTGCTCCTCCCGGTCATAGGCATTGCCGGTGGCGCGGATTTCGGCGATCTCGGCCCTGAGATCCGCGGCGGTGACGATGGTGTGTTCGGTGAAGCGGCGGAAGGCGATCTGCGCGATGACCGTGTCGAGAACGGCGTCCGGCAACGCCGACAGCGCCGCCTTGCCGACGCCGGTGCAGAACACCGGCGAGGCATTGCCGATCTGGGAATACATCCGCACCGCCTGGCGGCTTTCGACCTTGTCGAGATAGATCACCTCGGTGCCGCGCAGCACGCCCAGATGCACGGTCTCGCCGGTCCGGTCATGCAGGGTCCTCAGATGCGGCTCGGCGATGGTGCGGAACTGGTTTCCGGCCCAGGCCTTGGCGGCGAACTTGAGCAGCCTCAGACCCAGCGAATAGGAATGGTCGCGGTTGAGGCTCAACAGTCCCTCCTCGACCAGATTGCTCAATTGCCGGTGCAGCGTGCCGCGCGGCTGGTCGCAGCGGTCGAGGATTTCGGTGAAGCGCATCGGCGCCTCGGCGGAGGCGACGATGTCGAGCACGGCGATCGCCTTGCCGAGCGTTCCGGTGTCAGTCGGCGGCCGGGATCGCGCCGTCGGGCCGGCTGTTTCCGGCGCGGCGGGCACGGGCGCGCCGGTGTCGTTGCTGCGTCTGTCGTCCACATTCCCTCCCCCGGCGCCACAAATGCGATCCTGTTTTGCCGCTTGACATTCACTACACCATAGTTCGATAATTCTGAATAGTCAAATTGTGTTCCAAATAGTGGAATTTTTGGAATGCCATCTGGCTTAACGCGAGGATCCTGGGAGGGCGTCCTCCAGTCCAGACCGGAATGCCGGCGCGGCCGGACAATTTGCCTCTGGACGGGATTCTCGGAAGTCAACCATTGGGAGGATGACCCGAATGAAACTCTTGAAAACGGCGCTGCTCGGATCAGCGGCGGCTGCCATCATGGCCAGCACCGCCCTGGCCCAGGCGCGCGAGGTGAAATATTACGCCGACTTCGATCCGGCGCCGCTGGCGGCCTTCGAAGCGGTGATCGCCGATTTCGAAGCCGCCAACCCCGACATCGACATCGTGCTGCAGAACTTCGACCACGAAGGCTACAAGACCTCGATCCGCAACTTCCTGTCGGCGGATTCGCCCGACCTCGCCAACTGGTACGCCGGCAACCGCATGGCGCCCTTCGTCAATGCGGGCCAGTTCCAGGACGTCTCCGACGTCTGGACCGACAACAATCTCGGCGAGACGCTGGCGTCCGCCAAGGGCTCGATGACCATCGACGGCAAGCAGTGGGGCGTGCCCTACACCTATTACCAGTGGGGCATTTACTACAACAAGGACGCCTACAAGCAGGTCGGCGTCGAGGTGCCCACGACCTGGGCCGAGTTCATCGACAATTGCGCCAAGTTCAAGGAAGCCGGCATCGACTGCGTGACCACCGGCACCAAGGCGCTGTGGCCCGGGGCCGGCATCTTCGACTACATGAACCTGCGCACCAACGGCTACGACTTCCACATGGAGCTCACCGCCGGCAAGGTGGCCTGGACCGACGAGCGGGTGAAGAACACGTTCGCCGAATGGGCGAAGCTGGTCGAACCCGGCTATCTCACCGCCAACCACGCGGCGCTCGACTGGCAGGATGCCGCGGCCCTTCTGGTGCAGGGCAAGGCCGCCAATTATGTCATGGGCAACTTCGCCGTCGCCGTGTTCAAGGATGGCGGCATGACCAACGACACGCTGGGCTTCATGGTGTTCCCGGAAATCACCGCCGGGATCCCGCGCGGCGAGGAAGCGCCCACCGACACGATCCACATCCCGGCCGGCGCCAAGAATGTCGAGGACGCCAAGACGTTCCTCGCCTATATCGCCACGGCCGACGTGCAGACCAAGCTCAACGAGGCGCTCGGCCAGTTGCCCGTCAACAACCAGTCCAAGGTCGGCGACGACCCGTTCCTGCAGGCAGGCTTCGAGATGCTCTCGACCGCCGACGGCGGCATCGCCCAGTTCTTCGACCGGGACGCGCCGGCCGAAATGGCCAAGATCGGCATGGAGGGCTTCCAGGAATTCATGGTCAAGCCCGGCAATGTCGACCAGATCCTCGACCGGCTGGAAAAGGCGCGCCAGCGCATCTACAAATAAACGAGACGGCCGGGCGGCGAAATCCGCCCGGCCGCACTTTCATGACCTGACAGGACCGGCGGCGGACGGACAGCGGACGCAAGGCCGGGGCACAGTGGGAGGCAGCCATGACGGGATCAGCGACGACGGCCATCGCCGGAACCGGGCGCGGCAGGACCACATTCTGGAAGAAGAACCAGCGCGCGCTTGCGCCGTGGATCTTCCTGGCGCCCGGCGTGGCGATGTTCTCGCTCTATGTCATCTACCCGATCATCGCCTCGATGTGGCTCAGTTTCTACGACTGGGACGGGCTCGGCGAGAAGGTCTGGCTCGGCACCCAGAACTATATCGAGCTGTTCGACGACGAGGCGTTCTACACCTCGCTCAAGAACAACATCATCTGGCTCGCGCTCTACATGCTGGCGGTTCCCGCCGGGCTGTTCATCGCGCTGTTTTTGAACCAGACGGTGACCGGCATCCGCATCTACAAGTCGCTGTTCTTCTTTCCCTTCGTCATCAGCCAGGTGGTCGTGGGGCTGATCTTCTCCTGGTTCTACGCGCCCAATTTCGGGCTGTTCTACAATCTGATCGAGTGGATCACCGGCACCGGCGTGGCCGTGCTGGCTGACGACCGCTACGTCACCTACGGCATCATCGCCGCCGGCCTGTGGCCGCAGATCGCCTATTGCATGATCCTCTATCTCACCGGCCTCAACAATGTCTCGCCCGACCAGATCGAGGCGGCGCGGCTCGACGGCGCGCGCGGATGGCGGATGCTCTGGCACGTGATCCTGCCCCAGCTCCGGCCCGCCACCTTCATCGCCGTGGTCGTCACCGTCATCGGCGCGCTCCGCTCCTTCGACCTGGTCTCGATCATGACCGATGGCGGACCCTATGGCTCGAGCCGCGTGCTCTCGTTCTACATGTTCGAGCAGGCACTGTCGGAATACGGCTTCCGCATGGGCTATGGCGCGGCGATCGCGGTGATCCTGTTTGCCATCATGATGGTGTTCATCTCCGGCTTCATCTGGAAGATGATCCGCGACGAAAGGGGCATGTGATGTTTCCCTTAGCCATTCAGAAGACCTCCGCCACCACCCAGATCCTCTACAGGATCGCGCTGCCGGTGGCGCTCGTCCTCTGGCTGCTGCCGCTCTTGGGCGTCGCCATGACCTCGCTCAAACCCTCGAGCGATCTCGCGGCGGGCAACATCTTCGGGCTGCCGAGCTATCTCGCCTTCTCGAACTATGCCGACGTGTTCCGCAATTCGCCGATCGCCGGCTATATCCTTAATTCCTTCAAGGTGACGATCCCGACCGTGATCGGCGCCGTCGCCATCGCCTGCCTGTCGGGGTTTGCGCTCGCGGTCTACCGCTTCCGCTTCAACCTCCTGATCTTCTTCCTGTTCGTGGCGGGCAATTTCGTGCCGTTCCAGATCCTGATGGTGCCGGTGCGCGACCTCACGGTCTCGACCGGGCTCTACAACACCATCACCGGGCTGGCGCTGTTCCACATCGCCTTCCAGTCGGGCTTCTGCACGCTGTTCATGCGCAACTTCATCAAGGGTCTGCCGTTCGAGCTCATTGAATCGGCCCGCGTCGAGGGCGTCTCGGAATTCCGCATCTTCTGGTTCATCGTGCTGCCGCTGATGCGGCCGGCGATCGCCGCATTGTCGGTGCTGGTCTTCACCTTCATCTGGAACGACTATTTCTGGGCCACGGTGCTGACCACCAGCGCCGAGACCCAGCCGGTGACCGCCGGACTCTATTCGCTCAACGGACAATGGATCGCCCAGTGGCAACTGGTCTCCGCGGGCTCCATCATCGCCGCGATGCCGCCGGTGCTGATGTTCTTCCTGATGCAGAGACATTTCATCGCCGGGCTGACGCTCGGGGCAACAAAGGGCTGACATGACACTTCAGGACTCGCCGGACTTCGCCGTCACTCATGTGTTCCGGCTGGATGGAGGAGGCCGCACGGCCGCCTTCGCCAGTTTCGACCGGGGCGTGCCGGGCCTGGTGCATTTCGGCGCGAGCCTGCCGATGGAGGAGGCTCTCTCCGACCTGGCGATTGCCACCATCCCCAATGTCGGCGCCGGGCAGATCGACCCGTTCCAGCCGCTGACGCTCTGCCCGCTGGCGATCACCGGGTGGCAGGGCCATCCCGGCATGATCCTCCAGGACGCCGATGGGCGCGACTATCTGGCCAACCCGAAACTCGCCGGCGTCGAGGCCAACGGCCCGGACGGAGTCCGCTTCACGCTCCACGACCGCGGCGATGCCGAGGGCGTCCGGCTGATCATCTCCGCCCGGCTCGATCCTGCCACCGGAATCCTGCATCTCACGCAGAGCCTGACGCTGCCCCGGGGCATGAGCAGCAGTTGGCTTGCGGCGCCGGCCGTTCCCGCTCCCACCGGAATGAGCCGCATCATCGACCATTCCGGCCGCTGGTGCGGCGAGTTCCGCCGCCAGGAGACGGAATTCCGCACCGGCGCGCATATGCGCGAAAGCCGCGAGGGGCGCACCGGGCACGCGCATTTCCCGGGCGTGACGCTCGCCTCCGCATCGACCGGGGAGCATGCGGGCACATGTCTCGCCGCCACGCTCGCCTGGAGCGGCGGGCACCGAATGCTGGCCGAGGAGCTGCCCGACGGGCGGCGGCAATTGCAATTCGGAGTTTTGGATGACGGAGTGGCGCGGGGCGAGATCGCCTCGCCGACGCTGATGCTGGCCTGGTCTGATGCCGGGTTGAACGGTGTGAGCCAGGCCTTCCACGGCCATCTCCGCGCGTTGCAGGCGCCGGTCAACGCAAGGCGCGGACGCGAGCCGCATCCGGTGCACTACAATTGCTGGGAAGCGGTCTATTTCCGCCATGACTTCGACGAGCTCAAGACCATCGCCACAAGAGCGGCCGGTCTCGGCGCCGAGCGCTTCGTGCTCGACGACGGTTGGTTCCGCGGCCGCAACGACGACACGTCAAGCCTCGGCGACTGGGTGATCGACGCCGCCAAGTTCCCCGACGGGCTCACGCCGCTGATCGAGCATGTGCATGCGCAAGGCATGCGCTTCGGGCTGTGGTTCGAGCCGGAGATGGTCAATCGCGACAGCGAGCTATACCGCGCCCATCCGGACTATCTGCTGGGTCCGGAGGACCAGCCGAGCGGCCGCAACCAGCATGTGCTCGACATGGCGCGCAAGGACGTGCGCGACCATCTGTTTGCCCAGATCAGCGCGATCCTGTCGGCGCATGCCATCGACTATGTCAAATGGGACCACAACCGGCCGCTCACCGGCGGCAGTCCCGACCAGGCGCGCGGCTTTCTCGCGCTGCTGGGCGATCTGGTGCGCGCCCATCCGGATGTCGATTTCGAAAGCTGCTCCTCGGGCGGCGGCCGCATCGATTTTGCCGTGCTGGAGCTTGCGAGCCGGGTGTGGCTGTCGGATTCCAACGACGCGCTGGAGCGGCTGAGGATGCAGCACGAGGCGAGCCGCTGGATCGCGCCCGAAGTCCAGGGCTCCCATGTCGGCCCGCGCCACTGCCACACGTCGGGGCGGGTGCTGTCGATGGCGTTCCGCGCCTGGGTGGCGGCGCAGCGGCACATGGGGTTCGAGATGGATCCGCGCGAACTTGACGCCGAGGAGGCCGCGACGCTGACCCGGGTCACCGCCTGGTGGAAACAGAACCGGGGATTCCTGTTTTCGGGTTCCCTCTACCGGCTTGAGCCGGACGACAGCGAGGTGTTTGCCGAGATGACGGTGGACATGGACAGAAACCGGTTCATCCTGTTTGCCGGCCAGGCCGGCGCGTCAGCGCAGATTTTCCCGCGGCCGCTGCGGGCGGCGGGTCTCGATCCCGACGCGATCTACGAGATCCGGCTCGTCAATCCCGAGGATGTCAGCCGCCGCGCCAACCGGAGGATCGTCAATGCCCTGGCCGACGGCGGAACCATGCGCCTGTCGGGCGCATTGCTGATGGGCACGGGCATGCGCTTGCCGAATGCCGCGCCGGCGTCCATGACGGTGGTCGAAGGAACCAGGATAGGTGCAGGAGCCAGCCATGCCTGAACAGACGACGATTTTTCCAGATCTCAAGAATGCCTCGGTGCTGATCACCGGCGGCGGCTCCGGCATCGGCGCGGCACTGACCGAGGGCTTCGCTCGCCAAGGGTCTCGCGTCGCCTTCATCGACATCGCGGTCGAGGCCAGCGTGGCACTGGTGGACCGGCTGACGGGCGAGGTCGACCATCCGCCGCTGTTCATCGAGGCCGACCTCAGCGATCTCCACCAGGTGCGCAACGCCTGCGCGCGCGCCGACGAGGCGCATGGCGCGGTGACCGTGCTCGTCAACAATGCGGCGCTCGACGACCGGCATGAGTTTCTGGAGATGAGCGGCGACTACTGGGACGAGAACCAGGCCGTCAATGTGAGGCCGGTGGCGTTCACCGCCCAGGCGGTGGCCCCGGGTATGATCGCGGCGGGCAGTGGCGCGATCGTCAATTTCACCTCGACCTCCTACATGCTCAACATCGGGTCGATGCCCGCCTACACCGCCGCCAAGGCCGGCATCGTGGGGCTGACCAAGGGGCTTGCCGGCCGGCTCGGCCCGCACGGAATCCGCGTCAACGCAATCGCTCCGGGCTGGGTGATGACCGAGCGGCAGAAGCGGCTCTGGGTCACGGAAGAAAGCCTGGCCGCGATGATCGACCGGCAGTGCATCAAGCGGCCGATCGAGCCCGAGGACATGGTCGGACCCTGCCTATTCCTGGCCTCGACGGCATCGGCGATGATTTCCGCCCAGGTGCTGATCGCCGATGGAGGCATGATGTGAGCACCTCCCCCGCCCTCATCGCGGTCGACTGGGGAACGTCGAGTTTCCGGCTGTGGCTGATGTCGAGCGACGGCACGGTGATTGCCGAACACCGCAGCCACGAGGGCATGAGCGAAGTCGCCCGCCGCGGTTTCGGCACGGTTCTGGAAAGCCATCTGGCCGCGCTGTCGATCCCCGACAGCCTGCCGGTGGTGATCTGCGGCATGGCGGGCTCGCGGCAGGGATGGGTGGAGGCCGGCTATCTCGAGACACCCGCCGATGTCACCACCATCGGCGCGAACGCCACGGTCGTCTCCGGCGCCGCGCGCCCGATCATCATCATTCCGGGCCTGGCAGTGCGCTCGATCAGCGAGCCCGACGTGATGCGCGGCGAGGAGACGCAACTGCTCGGCGCGCATCTGGAAATGCCGGGCGGCGAGCTTTACTGCATGCCCGGAACCCACTCGAAATGGGTGCGCATGGACGGCGCCGTCGTCACCGGCTTCGAAACCTTCATGACAGGCGAGCTGTTCGCCACGATCAACGCCGGGACCATCCTCAAGCATTCGACCGGCGGCGAAGGCCCGGTCGACGCCCAGGACCCCGCCTTCCTGACCGGCGTCCGCGACGGCTGGACCCGGCCCGAGAAGACCACGCATCACCTGTTCTCGATCCGCGCCGGGCACCTGCTGCACGATCGCGGGGCCGACGAGAACCGGGCGCGGCTTTCCGGCCTGCTGATCGGCGCCGAATTCGCCGGCGCCGGCATCCAGGGAGGCGAGCAGATCGGGCTGGTGGCGAGCGGCGCCCTGCAGCGGCTGTACCATGCGGCGCTGTCGGAATGCGGTGTGCGGGTGCGCGACATCGACGCCGATGCGGCGGTCCGGCGCGGCCTTGTGGAAGCCTGGCAGGGCTATGAAAACAGGAACGGGGATCGAAAGCGCGCATGATACGGATCAGATTTCCTTCCCTGAAACGCAGCCTGGTGGCGATCCTGCGCGGCATCCGGCCCGACGAGACCGCGGCGATTATCGACGGGTTGATCGAGGCCGGGTTCACCGCGATCGAAATCCCGCTCAATTCGCCCGATCCGTTCAAGTCGATCGACATCGCCGCCAGGCGCGCGCCGAACGGCGTGCTGATCGGGGCCGGCACGGTGCTCACGCCCGATGATGTCGACCGGCTCAACGATGTCGGCGGGCGGCTGATGGTCAGCCCCAATGTCGACGCCGAGGTAATCGCCCGGGCCGCCTCGCACGGCATGGTGACGATGCCCGGCGTATTCACGGCGACCGAGGCGCTGGCGGCCTGTGCTGCGGGCGCCTCCGCGCTCAAGTTCTTCCCCGCAAGCGTCCTGGGGCCCACCGGCATCAGCGCCATCCACGCGGTGCTGCCCAAGGACGTTCCGGTAGGCGCGGTCGGCGGCGTGTCCAACGGAGATTTCGCGGCCTACGCCAAGGTCGGCATCCGCACCTTCGGGCTCGGATCAAGCTTGTACGCCGCCGGCATCGAGGCCGCCGAAGTCAGGCGCCGCGGCGAGGCCGCGATCGCGGCCTATGATTCGCTTGGGGAGGACGCAGCGTGAGCCACGACCAGATCGCGTTTTCCGGGACGATCCTCAATGCGCCCGCCTGCATGCTGGGCGAAGGGCCGACCTATGACCGCCACACCGATACGGCCTGGTGGTTCGACATCGTCGGCCGGAAGCTCATCGAATATGCTTTTGCCGACAACACCGCCACAAGCCATGACCTGCCGGCGATGGGCAGCGTGCTGGCGCGGGTCGATGCCGAGCGGCAGGTAGTCGCCACCGAGACCGGGCTCTATCTGCGCCATCGCGCCACCGGCCGGCTCGAGCTGATCACCCCGATCGAGGCGGACAACCCGGTCACCCGTTCCAATGACGGACGGGTGCATGCCTGCGGCGCCCTCTGGCTCGGCACCATGGGCAAGAATGCCGAGGCGCAGGCCGGCGCGATCTACCACGTGGCGCGCGGCGTGGTGACGAAGCTCTTTCCCGATATCACCATCCCCAATGCGATCTGCTTTTCGCCCGACGGAAGCATCGCCTATTTCGCCGACACCGACACCAACCGGATGATGCGGGTGGAGATCGATCCGGCGACCGCCCTTCCCATCGACGAACCGCAGCTCTTCCTCGACTATCGCGGCGCAGGCGGGCTCGATGGCGCGGTCTGCGATGCGGAGGGGACCATCTGGAACGCGCGATGGGGCGGCGGCTCGGTCGACGCCTATTCGCCCAAGGGCAAGCGGCTGATGTCGCTCTCGCTTCCCGCCGGCCAGACCACCTGCCCGGCCTTCGTCGGCGCGGACGCAGGCCGCCTGCTGGTGACATCGGCACGGCAGGGCCTCACGGCGGAGCAACTGGCCGATGACCCGCATGCCGGATCGACCTTCCTGCTCGATCACAAGGTCAAGGGCCGGTTCGAGCCCGATTACAGTCTCTGATCCTTCATGAAAGAGTGCGACGATGAACCGGACGCTCGGTGTTTGCTACTATCCCGAACATTGGCCTGAAGACCGCTGGGCCGAGGACGCACGCCGCATGGCCGGGCTCGGGCTCACCCATGTCCGCATCGGCGAATTCGCCTGGTCGCGGCTCGAGCCCCGCCGAGGGCATTACGAGTTCGACTGGATGGCCCGTGCCATCGACACGCTGCATGCCGAAGGTCTCAAGGTGGTGCTCGGCACGCCGACGGCGACGCCGCCGAAATGGCTGGTGGACGAGATGCCGGACATGCTGCCGGTCGGCGCGGATGGGACGGTGCGCGGCTTCGGCTCGCGCCGGCACTATGATTTTTCCCACGAGGGCTATCTCGAGGAAAGCAGGCGCATCACGCTCGCGCTGGGCCGCGCCTTTGGCGCGCATCCGGGCGTTGTCGCCTGGCAGACCGACAACGAGTATGACTGCCACAATACGACGCTGTCCTATTCGTCGGCCGCGCGCGCGGGCTTCCAGGCCTGGCTGCAGCGCAAATACCAGTCGCCCGAGGCCCTCAACCGCGCCTGGGGCACCGTGTTCTGGTCGATGGAGATCTCCGATTTCGGCAAGATCGAACTGCCGAACCTGACCGTGACCGAACCCAATCCGGCGCAGGTGATGGATTTCCGCCGCTATGCGTCCGAGATGGTGGTGCGCTTCAACCGGGCGCAGGCCGAGATCATCCGGGCGCATTCGCCCGGCCGCGACGTGATCCACAATTTCATGGGCCGGACGCTGGCCTTCGATCATTTCGACGTGGGCGCCGATCTCGACATCTCGAGCTGGGATTCCTACCCGCTCGGCTTTCTCGAGGACCGCTCGGACCAGGGCGACGAGTGGAAGCGGCGGTTCGTGCGCGCCGGCGACCCGGATTTCCAGGCGTTCCACCACGATCTTTACCGCGCCACCTCGAAGGGCCGCTGGTGGGTGATGGAGCAGCAGCCGGGTCAGGTGAACTGGGCGCCGCACAACCCGGCACCGCGCGACGGTATGGTGCGGCTGTGGAGCTGGGAGGCCTTCGCCCATGGCGCGGAGACGGTGAGCTATTTCCGCTGGCGCCAGGCGCCGTTCGCCCAGGAGCAGATGCATGCCGGCCTGTTGAGGCCCGATTCAACCGAGGCCGAAGGCTTCGCCGAGGCGGCGCAGGTGGCGCGCGAACTTGGTGCTCTCGGCGAAACGCTCGACGCCAAGCCCGGCCGCGCCGACGTGGCGATTGTCTTCGACTACCCCTCCGCCTGGGCCTGGGAGATCCAGCCGCAGGGCCGCGAGTTCGACTATTTCCGGCTGGTGTTCGACTTTTACCGCTCGCTCAGGCAGCTGGGCCTGTCGGTGGACATTGTTCCCGCCAGCGCGCCGGAACTCGATGGCTACCACCTCGCGCTGATCCCCGGCCTGTTCGCCTGGACGCCGGAGTTGATCGCGGCCATCCGCGGCTTTGACGGAAAGGTGCTGATCGGACCGCGGTCCGGCTCGAAGACGAAAGACTTCGCCATACCGGACACGCTGCCCCCTGCCCTCCCGAAAGAGCTTCTCGATCTCCGCGTGAGCCGGGTTGAATCACTTCGAGGGGATACCCCGGTGCGGATCGCGGGCGGCGGGACGTTCCAGTTCTGGCGAGAGTTTCTGGAGCCTGGCGCAGAGGTCGAGACCCTGCTCACATCCGAGGACGGCGTGGCGGCGCTCGTCAGACAAGGCAGCCTCCATTATCTCGGCGGCTGGCCCGATCAGGAACTGATGCGCACGCTCATGCAGCGCCTGGCTGCCGAGGCGGGCGTGGCGACCAAGGATCTTCCCGACGGCGTGCGGCTCAGGCGGCATGGCGGGCATGTGTTCGCGTTCAACTACGGCGAGACCAGATTTGATCTGGCGGAATTGGGCTGGACAGGGGAGCCGGTGCTGGGCGTACTTGTGCTGGAGCCGTCGGGAGTCGCAGTCATGGCGGTTGCGGGGGCTGGGTATCTGATCCGGACCTAAGATATAGCCCCGACCGGCAAATGGCGGGCCGGGGTCTGGCCCGAAACCGCAGACCAGATTCAAGCCGCGTAGGGCTCGATCTGCTTCAACTCGTCGCCGATCACCCGGCGGCGCTCCATCATGTCGAAATCGGCCTGCAGCCCGAGAAAGAAGCCCTCGGACAGGCCGAAAAACCGGGCAAGCCTCAAATCTGTGTCTGCAGACACGGCACGCTTGCCCAGGACGATCTCGTTGATCCGCCGCGGTGGAACATACACCGCGCGCGCAAGTGCATTCTGGCTAATTCCCATCGGCTTGAGGAAATCCTCCATCAGGATTTCGCCAGGGTGCGGGTTGGGCAGCAGATCAGTCGTGGTAGTCGACGATTTTGACATCCGCAGGTCCTCTCTTGTCCCATCTAAAGCAAATGCGCCATTGGCTGTTGATCCGGATGCTGTACCAACCCAACCAGTTTGCCTTCAAGGCTTCGAGGCGGTTCCCCGGAGGAATTCGAAGATCCGTCAGAACCACTGCCTGGTTGAGCAAACGCATCTTCCGCAAAGCAGTGGCCTGGATATCGTAGGAAGGCGGCGGCTGCGATGGCCCGCCCAAATCAATTCAGCTTCCGGATCATCAAAGCCAAGGATCATGGGAGGTTACAACGCCCTGCGTTACATAACGCAACGCGTTATAGATCACATATCCTTCACCAGCCGCAGCGCATCATAGATCGCCGCGTGCGTGTTCCTTGCCGCCACTGCGTCGCCGATGCGGAAGAGCTGGAAGCCGCTTGCGCCTTCCGGCGAGGCCGACGGGCCGCCGTTCAGCGTCTGCGGTTGGCCGGCGATGAAGGCCGCGTAGTCGACCTGGCCGAGATTTGACGAATGCGGCCTGAGGGCGAAATAGAGCTCGTCCAGCGGCAGCGTGCCGTGGTTGATGACGACCTGGTCGAAATGGCGGGTCTTGGCGAGCGCCATGTAATCGCTGCCGATGACGGCCTTCAGGCGGTTTCCCTCGCGTTCGACGGCGGTCAGCCGGTAGGTGACGGTGAAGGTCACATCCTTGTCCTGCAGCGAACGCATATAGGGCACGAGGTTCATCGCCATCACGTCGGGCGCGAAGCTGCGGTCGGGGGTCATGATCTCGACGCTGGCGCCGGCGGCGGCGGCCACTTCCGCTGCCTGCAGCCCGGCATGGTCGCCGGCGTCGTCATAGATGAGCACCGACTTGCCCGGCTTGACGTCGCCCGAGATCAGGTCCCAGCTCGAGACTACCAGATCATTGCCGTGCTCGAGCACCTCGGTGTGCGGCAGGCCGCCGGTGGCGACGATCACCACGTCGGGTTTCTCGGCGAGGACGTCGGCGGCTTCCACCCAGGTGTTGAAGCGGAACTCGACGTCACGGGCGGCGCACTGGGCCATGCGCCAGTCGATGATGCCGATCATCTCCTTGCGCCGCTGGTTCTGCGCGGTGAGCCGGATCTGGCCGCCCGCCTCGGGCTGGGCCTCGAACACGGTGACCTTGTGGCCGCGCTCGGCCGCCACGCGGGCGGCCTCGAGGCCTGCGGGTCCCGCGCCGATGATCACCACGCGCTTTTTCACCGGCGCGGGCGCGATCGTGTGCGGCATGGTGAGTTCGCGGCCGGTGGCGGGATTGTGGATGCAGAGCGCGTCGCCTGCCTGGTAGATCCGGTCGAGGCAATAGGTGGCGCCGACGCAGGGGCGGATGTCGTGCTCGCGGCCCTCGACGATCTTTTTCACCAGATGCGGATCGGCCATGTGGGCGCGGGTCATGCCGACCATGTCGAGCTTGCCGCTGGCGATCGCATGCCGCGCGGTGGCCACGTCCGGGATGCGGGCGGCATGGAAGGTCGGCAGGCCGACCTCGGCGCGGATGCGGCCGGCGAAATCAAGATGCGGCGCCGACTTCATGCCCTGCACCGGGATCACGTCGGTCATGGCCGGATCGGTGTGGATCTGGCCGCGGATGACATTGAGGAAATCGACATTGCCACTGTCCTTGAACATGTGGCCGATGGCGACGCCCTCCTCCTCGGTGATCCCGCCCCTGGCGGTCTCGTCGGCGGTGTAGCGGACGCCCACCAGCAGCCTCTCACCAACCCGCGCCTTGATCGCGGCCACGACTTCGAGCGCGAAGCGGGCGCGGTTCTCGAGACTACCGCCATAGGGCGCGTCGAGCTCGTTGGTCAGCGGCGACATGAACTGGTCCATCAGATGGCCGTAGCATTCGAGCTCGACGCCATCGAGGCCGGCCTCGGCCATGCGCTCGGCGGCGTCGGCATAGTCGGCGATCACCCGGGCGATGTCCCAGTCTTCCATCTTCTTGGGGAAGGCCCGGTGCGCCGGTTCGCGCTGGTGGCTGGTCGACAATGCGGGCAGCCAGTCGCCCTTGTTCCAGTGGGTGCGGCGGCCGAGATGGGTGAGCTGGATCATCACCGCACAGCCATGGCCGTGGCACTCGTCGGTGAGCTTCTTCATCCAGCCGACGACCTCGTCCTTGTAGGCGAGCACATTGTTGAACACCGGAGGGCTGTCCCTGGACACCGCCGCCGAGCCCGCCGTCATGGTCATGGCGACGCCTGCCCTGGCGCGTTCGACATGATAGGCCCGGTAGCGGTCCTTGGGCATGCCGTCCTCGGGATAGGCCGGCTCATGACTGGTGGTCATGATCCGGTTCTTCAGCGTCAGGTGCTTGAGGCGGTAGGGCTGCAGCAGCGGATCGTTGACTTGCACCATCGGTGACGGCTCCTCGGAATTGGGGTCCGGAGAGGGCGCTTCCGTCTCCGGATGATCATCGGTTCATTCACAACTCATCTGAGAGACGCGCCAGTCATTGGCGAGCGACGCAATATCGGAGACGAGCCAGCCATTGCCGGAATTCTGCAGCGTCCATTGGACCTGCGTGGGCTGGCCGAAATTGACGAAACTCGCCGTCACCGTTGCGGTGTCGCCCGAGACCGCCTCGTCAAGCTTCAGGGTCGAGGCGAGTTCCACCTCGTCGAAATCCTGGCCGTCCACCGCAAAACTGAAGCTGATGCAGTTGGTTTCATCGCGCTCCCAGGCGGCGTCGGCGGCGGTGAGGTAGTCCAGCGCCGGACCGGTGTAGAGGTGGCGGTGGCCGGGGGCGAATTCGCCGCCAAGGTTGTCGTAGAAATATTTCACCGCATCGGCCGCTTCGCCGGCTAAGACGGGCGTTGCGGCGGTGGTCAGAAGCAGGGACAAAACGGCAAGGGATTTCAGCATCGCGCGACTCCGGATGGGACAATCCCTCTCAATACCACGCGTCGGCCATCTGCGCCTTTGTCCGCTCGACAAAATCCACAAGCGCCTCGTCGATCGCTACATCCATCGGCGGGGCCTGGTACTCGGCGAGCGTCCGCTTCCAGCGCGCGTTGGCGCGTGTGGCGGCATCGGTGCGCCCGGCGATGTCCCATTTCTCGAAGGGCTCGTTGTCGGCGATCTCGGAATCCCAGAACGCGGTCTGGTAGTTCTCCATGGTGTGGGCGCAGCCCAGGAAATGTTTGCCGACGCCGACTTCGCGGAAGGCGTCGAGGGCGAGCGTGTTGTCGTCGACCACGACGCCGGCGAGATAGGAATGCAGCGCGCCGCAGAAATCGGCGTCCATCATGAACTTCTCGTAGGACATCGACAAAAGCCCGTCGAGGAAGCCGGCCGAATGCAGGATGAAGTTCGCCCCGCAATGCACCGCCGAGAGCATCGACATGGTGCCCTCGTTCATCGCCTGCGCATCGGGTAGTTTCGAATTGGAAAAATTGCCGGCGCAACGCAGAGGCAGATTGAGCCTTCGCGCCAGTTGCCCGATCACCATCGAGCCGATGGCGGGCTCCGGCGTGCCGAAGGTGGGCGAGCCGGACCTCAGCGACATCGATGAGAGGAAATTGCCGAAGATCACCGGCGCGCCCTTGCGCTCGAGCTGGGTGAGCGCGCAGCCGGCCATGGTTTCGGCGAGCGACTGGGCGATGGCGCCGGCATTGGTGACCGGGCCCATGGCGCCGCCGAGGATGAAGGGGACGATGACGGCGGCCTGGTTGGCGCGGGCATAGGCGCGCAGCGCATTGGTCATGGTGCCGTCCCAGACCAGCGGCGAGTTGACGTTGACATTGCCCAGGATCACGCAGTTCTGGTCGACGAAGTCGCGGCCGAAGACGATGCGCGCCATTTCGATATTGTCCTCGGCGCGGCTTTCCGCCGTCACCGAGCCCATGAAGCAGCGGTCGGAATATTTGAGGTGGCTGTAGACCATGTCGAGATGGCGCTTGTTGACGGGCACGTCGACCGGCTCGCAGATGGTGCCGCCGGAATGGTGCAGCCAGGGGCTCGATTGCGCGAGCTTGATGAAATTGCGGAAGTCCTCGATGGTGCCGTAGCGGCGGCCCTTGTCGAGATCCATGACGAAGGGCGAGCCGTAGGCCGGCGCGAAGACCACGCTCCTGCCGCCGATCTCGACATTGTTGGCCGGATTGCGCGCATGCTGGGTGAAGCTCGCCGGCGCCGATTTGAGGATCTCGCGCAGCATGCCCGGCTCGAATTTCACCAGCAGACTGTCGACCGTCGCGCCCGCGGCCTTCCACAGCGCGAGCGCCACCGGATCGTCGCGGAACTCGATGCCGACCTCGGCCAGGATGCGGTCGGCCGCCGCCTCGATCTTGACCAGGTTCTCCTCGCCCAGGATGTCATAGGTCGGGATGTTGCGGATGATGTAGGGCGCCGCGCGATGCGGCGGCGTCGCGCCCTGGCCGGACCTGCGTCCGTCGCGGCCGCCTGCCCGTTCGCGCCTGCGCGGCGCCGCGGCGGCGGGATCGATGATGTCTGCAGTGTCCATGGCACATCCTCCGGACCGGCTCCCGGCCGGCAGTTCGTGAAAGCCAGTCTAGGAGCGGAAAACCTCCATGTAACGCTGGAAAATTTCAGGGCTTTGAATAAGGTGGCCTTATGGATAACCTTCGCCACCTGTTGCCGTCCGCGGGCAATCTCATCGTCTTTGAAGCCGCCGGCCGGCATCTGAGCTTCACCCGCGCCGCCCACGAGCTGGGGATGACCCAGGCCGCGGTCAGCTATGCCGTCCGCGCGCTGGAGCGCCAGCTCGACACCGCGCTGTTCCATCGCGCCCACCGCGCGGTGTCGCTCACCGAGGCCGGCCGGCGGTTCCATGCCGACGTGACGCTGGGATTGAGCCATATCCGCAAATCGGCGGAGGACATCCGCGCCCGCGGCCGCGCCAACAGCGTGACGCTGGCCGCCTCCACGGCATTCGCCTCGCTGTGGATGCTGCCGCGGCTGCACCGGCTGCGCGACGACCTGCCCGACATCGACCTGAGGATCCAGACGTCGGACCGGGACCTCGACATCCGCAACGAGCCGATCGAACTCAGCGTCCGCGGCGGCCGTGCGGAGGACTGGCCCGACTACAACAGTGCATTGATTGCGCATGAGGTGATCGAGGCGGTGGCGAGCGCCGCCTATCTCGACAAGCACGGCATGCCGGAAACCGTCGCCCACCTCACCCAGCACAGGCTCATCCATCTGGAGGAGCCGTTCCGCACCGCCTGCGACTGGCAGCAATGGTTCCTGAGCGCGGGCGTCAACGGGGCGACGGCCAATCGCGGGCTGGCGATCAACGACTATGTGCTGGTGATCCAGGCGGTGATGGAAGGGCAAGGCATCGCGCTGAGCTGGCGGCATCTGACCGGGCGGCTGATCGAGACGGGGCTGCTGCGCAAGGTGACCGGGCACCGGTTGGAAACGGGGGCCGCGTTTCATGTGATCTGGCCCAAGGCGCGGCCGCTGTCGCCTCAGACCGAAGAGGTGCTGAACTGGCTCGCGAAGGAAGGACGGGAAATCAGCGGATGACGCCGAAGGCCCTTGCGCCGGCCTTGACGGCCTGGGTTCCGGCCATTTCCTGGGCCTCGATCAGGGTGAAGGTCGCGGCGGCTTCGACCGCCTTGCCGTAGAGCCAGCCCTGTCCGGACTTGCATCCAAGCGCTTTCAGCTTTTCAGCCTGTTCCTCGGTTTCGATGCCTTCGGCGATGACCTTGAGGTTGAGACCCTCGCACATGGTCAGGATGGCGCGCACGATGTGCTCGGCGGATTTGTCGACATTGATCGCGCTGACAAAGCTGCGGTCGATCTTGACCTTGTTGAAGGCAAAGTCGCGCAACCGGCCCAGGCTGGACTGGCCGGTGCCGAAATCGTCGAGCGACACCCGAATTCCCACGCTGTGCAGCTCGTTGACCACCTTGGCCGCAACCTCGGGATCGCTCATCATCGCGGTCTCGGTGATTTCGAGTTCCAGCCGGCGCGGATCGAGGCCGACGCGGTTGATCACGCCCAGGACATTGAACGCGGTGGCGGGGTCGATCAATTGCGCGGAGGAGAGATTGAACGACAGGAACAGGTCCGCGGGCCAGTGTTTGGCGGTCTCGGCGGCCTTCTTGAGAAGCGTCTCGGTCAGGCTGTCGATGAAGCCGCGCTCTTCGGCGAGCGGAATGAAGACGCTCGGAGAAATGAAGCCCAGCTCGCGGTCGGTCCACCGCGCCAGCGCCTCGAACCCCTGGATGGAGCCGTCGGCGAGATTGACGATCGGCTGGAAGTGGCAGGCCACCTCATCGGCGATGATGGCCCTGCGCAGCGCCTGCTCGATCTGGGTTCCGCGCCGCATCTCCTCGGCGATTTCCTCGGAATAGACGGTGATCTGGCCCCGGCCGCGGCGCTTGGAGCGGTAGAGCGCGGTATCGGCGCTTTTCAAAAGTTCGGCGAACTGCTCGCCCGCAAACGGATAGACGGCGAAGCCGAAGGAGGCCGACAGGCGCACGTTGCGGTCGCCCAGGTCATAGGGCGCGGACAGGACATCCTTGAACATGCGGCCGATCTTCTCGGCGCCCTTCTTTTCGAACACCAGCGGCAGGATGAAGGCGAACTCGTCGCTCTCGATGCGGGCGACGAAGCCGCCATCGGGCAGGCAGGCGCGCAGCCGGTGCGCCACCTGGCAGAGGATCTCGTCTCCCGCCGCGTGGCCGAACAGGTCGTTGATCGGCTTGAAGCCGTCGATATTGGCGATGCCGATGGTAAAGGGCGCGGGATCATCGGCCCGCTCGGAGGCGAGCTTCCTGATCTTGTCCATCAGCCGTCTGCGGTTGCCGAGACCCGTCAGGGGATCCGTGTAAGCCACCGCTTTCGGATTGGGGGACAAAGCGTCCATGGTTTCATCATCAGGTGTCATAAAAATCAAAGGGTCCGGACGCAGGAATACAGGTCCAAACATGGGGGATATATCTTAAGATTGTCCTATAATGGCACCCGTGAGAAACCATCGGTGCGTTTCAAGCAACCCCCGGATTATCCGGTCGCCAACAGTCTGCCGGGGCGATCGATCCATTTCCTGATAATGGTTTCGAGCTTCTCCGGGCTCACCGGTTTCGACAGGTAATCATCCATTCCGGCCGCGAAACAGCGTTCCCTGTCACCGCTCATGGCATGGGCGGTCACCGCGATGATCGGGACATGCGCGAGGTCGCCGGCGCCGGCGAGCTCGGCGTCGCGAATGGCCTGGGCGGCCTGCAGCCCGTTCATCACCGGCATGGAGACGTCCATCAGGATAAGGTCGGGCACCGCTGAGCGCCAGGCGGCAACGGCTTCCTGACCATTGGAGACAATGCGGAAATCCACGCCGATCCCTTCGAGGATCTGTTCGAAGACGATCTGGTTGACGTCGTTGTCCTCGGCGACGAGCACCCGGATCCGGTCGTGCCTGGAGCCGGCGCCGTTGCCCTGATCCGGCGCGTCGGCGGCTGTCGGAAATATGGCTGGCGATGCGGGCAATGCTGCGGCCCCAGCTTTCGCCGTATCGACGCTTGGCAACTCCTGGCGGACCGTCGCTGCAACCGCACCGGACCGGGCCTTCGATGGGGCCTCCATCGCCAGGCAACCCTCGATCGCCTGTCGGAGCGCGGCGTGATGCAAGGCCGGCGCGACTTTGGCCAGCCGTCCGGCCATGTCCGGGGTGATTTCAATCCTGCCGATCGTGAGCCCCATTGCCTTCAGCGCTTCGAGAAAGGCCACGACCTCGTCGGCGCTGGCGATGGCGACGGCGTCCACGCCCTGCTTTGTCAGCTCGGCGACCCGGATCGCCGAACGCTCCTGGTCCTGGTCGAGGATCAGGATGCGGTCGGGCGGTCCGGAGGGCGATGCGGCCGTTTCCGCCGTTGCAGCCGCGCTGCCCGTCGCCGTCGGATCCACGCCATATCGGGAGGTGAGTTCGGGATTGTAGTCGGCGATGTCGGCTAGGGCGCTGACATCGTCGAACGAGACGGTCACGTAGTAGTTTCCCGGCGTGCCGGACCTCCGCGCATGGGTGATGGCGTGCATCACGGTACCGTCGGCCCGGAAGATATCCTCGATCGCGTCGAACGGCTCCCCGGTTTCCAGCACACGCCGTTCGACTTGTTCGAACCGCGCGGCCAGATCCGGCTCGACCAGCTCCCTGGCGGTCCGCCCGAGCATCTGCTTGCGCTGTAAGCCCGGTATCCTGCAGAACGCGTCGTTGACGATGACGTAGCGAAGCTCGCTATCCTTGACGATGACCGGCGTGACCAGATTGTCGAGAATGTGCTGCGCAAGTTCGGCCTGCTGGCGGATCCTCGACAGCTCCGCATCCCTGCGCTTCTGCTCGGACACATCCTGGATCGTCGCGATCAGGACACCGTCGGGCAGTCTCCGCTTGCACTGGCGGATCCAGCGGCCGTCGGCGAGCTGCTCGACGCTCTCGTAGCGTTCGCGCCAGTGAATGGCGATGCGCTCGGCGACCCAGTCCTCGCGCGAGATGGAGCGCGCCTGCCCGTTCAGGGAACCCAGCACCCGCGCGCCGGCGTCATAGGTGGCGTTCAGGAGATCGCGCAGCCGGGCGCCGGGCACGAGGATGTCGGGGGAAATGTTGAAAAAGCTCAGAAACTGGGGGCTGACGGCGATCAGGGTGTCGTTGCGATCATAGATCATGATGGCGATGTCGAGGGCCGAGGCCAGTCCCTCGATGGTCCTGGCTTCGCAGCAATTCCTGTGGGTCTCGGTGTCGCTCAAAATCATTTTATTTCAAATCCGATTCCGGAACAGATGGCCGGTCCTCCGGTTGGCGCGCATGCGCCGGTCTTGCAATGTCATCACCAATCCCGGCCGGCGCCCGGACAAAGGCGCCTCGGGATACGCAGTCGGAAGGCAATGGGCAGATTATCCCACAGGAGTATTAAGCCACGATTAACCACGAGGCGTCGCGCGCCGACCGTCGCCTCAGGACGCGGCGTCGTGGCCGCGCTGCCGGCGGCAGGCCCCGGTCCTGCCGATTTATCCACGTCAAAGAACAGCAAATCATTGCGCTCGGGTCCGAATCCGCCAACATGGCGGCATGCGCATCCACCAACTGCCCGAGACCCTGATCAACCAGATTGCCGCCGGTGAAGTCATCGAGCGGCCGGCGAGCGTCGTCAAGGAACTGGTCGAGAACGCCATCGACGCCGGCGCGCGGCGAATCGAGATCGCCACCGCGGCGGGCGGCAAGGCGCTGGTGCGGGTGATCGACGACGGCGCCGGCATGGACGCCGAGGACCTGGCGCTCGCCGTGCGCCGCCACTGCACCTCCAAGCTCGACCAGCGGCTCGACGACATCCGGACGCTGGGGTTTCGCGGCGAGGCCCTGCCCTCGATCGGCTCCGTGGCGCGGCTGACGCTCAGGTCGCGCCCCAAGGACGCGCCGCACGCCAACGAGGTGGCGCTGGCCGGCGGCGTGCCGACGCCGCTCAGGCCGGCCGCCGCCAACCAGGGGACCACGGTCGAGGTGCGCGACCTGTTCTTCGCCACCCCGGCGCGGCTCAAGTTCCTCAAATCCGACCGCGCGGAAACCGCGGCGATCACCGAGGTGGTGAAGCGCATCGCCATCGCCTTCCCGTCGGTCCGGTTCACGCTGTCGGGGCCGGACCGCTCGACGCTCGACCTGCCGGCGACCGGCGAGGACAGGCTGGCGCGGATCGCCCAGGTGCTGGGCGACGAGTTCGCCGCCAACACGATCGCCCTCGACGCGATGCGGGAGGATGTGGGCCTTGCCGGCCATGTCGGGCTGCCCACCTGGAACAAGGCCAATTCGCTGGCGCAATACGCCTTCGTCAATGGCCGGCCGGTGCAGGACAAGCAGATCCTGTCGGCCATCCGCGCCGCCTATTCCGACACCCTGCCGCGCGGCCGCTATCCGGTGGCGGTCCTGTGGATCACGCTCGATCCGGCGCTGGTCGACGTCAATGTGCATCCGGCGAAAGCCGATGTCCGGTTCCGGGATCCGGGACTGGTCCGGGGCCTGATCGTCGGCGCCATCCGCCAGGCGCTGACCGAGGGCGGCGACCGTGCCTCGCCCTCGGCCAGCATCGGCCTCGCCGGCGCCTTCAGGGCGCCCGGGGGGTTCAACGAGGTCGTCCCCACCGGCATTGCCCAGCGGGGGCCGTTCGGCGCGGTGCCGGGACCCGGTCAGCGCGGCGCCTGGCAGGCCGCGCAGTCGCCCTCCCGCCCGTTGAGCTTTTCGAGGTCAGGCTTCTCCGAATCCGTGCAGCCGGAGATCGCCGGCGCGGTTATGCCCTCGGCACGAATAGGGGCAATTGATGCCGATCCCTCCGACGAAACGCATCCGCTCGGGGCGGCGCGAACGCAGATCCACGAGAACTACATTCTCGCCCAGACCCGGGACGGGCTGGTGATCGTCGACCAGCACGCGGCCCATGAACGGCTGGTGTTCGAGAGGCTGAAGACGGCGCTGCGCGCCGGGCGGGTGCCCTCGCAGATCCTGCTGCTGCCGGAGATCATCGACCTGCCGGAGGAAGATTGCGAACGGCTGGCCGAACGGGCGGCGGACCTGGCCGAGTTCGGCCTGGTGCTCGAGCGGTTCGGCCCCGGCGCGATCGCGGTCAGGGAAACGCCGTCCATGCTGGGCGAGACCGACGTGACCGGCCTGGTGCGCGATCTCGCCGACGAGATCGCCGAATGGGACAGCGCCGCACGCCTCAGCGACCGGCTGGAGGCCGTGGCCTCGACCATGGCCTGCCACGGCTCTGTGCGGTCGGGACGGCGGATGGTGCCCGAGGAAATGAACGCGTTGCTGCGCGAAATGGAGCGCACGCCGGGGTCGGGGCAATGCAATCACGGCCGTCCGACCTATATTGAACTCAAGCTCACCGACATCGAGAAGCTGTTTTCGCGACGGTGACAGGAACCAGCCGATGGCGTGCGGCCGTGGCCCGCGCGGAATCTTGCATTTTGGGCGGCGAGGCGGCATACAACACTCTTGCAAACGGGAACAGGTCGACATGAATCGCTTTGAGGGCCCCGGCGCGCGACCGGCCAAGATCCGCTACCTCGACGGGGACTTCCAGATCCTGATGCCGGGAAACCATGTCGTCTGCGCGGTCACCGGCGAGATCATCCCGATCGAGGAGCTCAAATACTGGAGCGTGGCTCGGCAGGAACCCTATGTCGACATCAAGGCTTCGGTGACCGCCGAGCAGCGCGCCGGCACCCTGCCGGACAAGTAGTCCTCGGCAAGACCCGCCATCCGCCCTGCGACGACGTCCCCGGGATCGCCCATGAAAAAAGCCCGCCGAAGCGGGCCTCTCTTGATTTGATGCAGGCGGCGCGCGCCTGCGGGATCCGGACAGTCGGTCGATGGGACGACCGATCCGTCAGCTCGACCGGCAGCGGCCGGTCTTGGTCTTTTCCTTGGACCCGTCGTCATAGACAACGCCGATCTTCTCGCCCGCCAGGGAGGTGATCTTTGCGGAATACCAGTCGCCGGCTCCCTTGAAATCGCATTCCACCGTCATGCCGATCATCCAGTCATAGGGGCGGACGGCCCGCTTGCCGAGGGTTTCGCGTTCGCCGTCGTCGTAACGGATGGTCACGGTTCCCTTTGCGATGCTTTCAATCACGCCGGGAAACCAGTAGGCGCCGCCCTGGTATTTGCCGAGCACCCAGTCTCCTACCGTCTGCGCACCAGCCGATGCTACCAGCGAGGCAAGAATGCCGGCCGTCACTAAAATAACCTTCGAATTCATGAGATGAAACCCGTGGGAGCAAGCCTCCCCTGCCTTCACCATATGGTTCTGGCTCATCACGATATCTCAGCCGGCAGGGGCCGACAATGCCTTTAATTACAGCGTATTGGACAGCATTCAGGCGGATTTTGCCGATGGTTCGTCATCGAACATTCAAGCGCGCCGTCACACAGACCTTTGCAGAAGGACCCGGGTTCAGGACGCCGTGTGGCGCCGCTTGAAGGCGGCGACCGCTGCGGCGATGATCGCGGCGGGAACATGCGGGCTGTCGAAGGCCAGATCGATCTCCAGCACCGCGGCTTTCCCCGCCAGCTCCAGCGCCCGGCCGTGGCCGGAGAGCAGGCGGACATGGTCCTTGGACGTGGTGATCAGATCGAGGCCGTAGAGTTCGGACTGCGCCAGCAGGTCCTCGATCTCGTCATCGGTGAAATGGTGATGATCGGGAAAGCCGCGGCGTTGCGCCAGCCGGACGCCGGCGTCTTCCAGCGTCGCGAAGAACTTCTCCGGATCACCGATGGCGGCGAAGGCCAGGCAGTTGCGGTCCTTGAACCGGGCGGCGTTGCGGGGATGGACGCGGGCCAGATGGATCGGCTTGGCGGCGCGCGCCGCCAGCCTTATCATCGGGTCGGCGCCGTCGCCGTCGCCCACGACGATCAGGGCATCGGCGTGCCGCACCTGGTCGATCACCGGCGCCCGCACGGGACCGGCGGGAAACACGGAGCCATTGCCGATGCCGCGCCGCGCGTCGACCACCAGCAGGGCCTGATCGAACACCAGCCGCGCGCTCTGGAAGCCGTCATCCATGATGATGAGGTCGGCGCCCTCGCGCAGCAATAGCTCCGCGCCTTCGACGCGGTTGGCCGACACCACGGTCAACGCCCGCGCCGCCAGGAGCATCGGCTCATCGCCCACCAGGCGCGCGGTGTCCCTTACGGGATCAACGACGGTCGCATGGCGCACGCCGCCGCCATAGCCGCGCGAGAGATATCCGGGCTTGAACCCCAGCGCGATCGCGGCCTGGCCCAGCGCGAGCGCGGTCGGGGTCTTGCCGGAGCCGCCGACGGTGAAATTGCCGACGCAGATCACCGGCACCGGCATCGCCTTGCGCACGCGCTTGTCGAGGATGCGCCGGGCCACCCGGCCATAGACCCAGGCGAAGGGAGACAACAATGCGGACTGGACGCCTGCGGACTGCCACCAGAACGGCGGCGCTTCGCTCACCATTGGCCGCCTGCCCGGTTCTCCGTATTCTCGTTCTCGCGCGGCAGCAGCCGGGCCTTCACGGTCAATGGGTTGATGTAGGGCTCGAGCGCGCGAATGGTGGATTTGAGCGCGCCGCGCATGTCGCGCAGGGTCTTCTCGCCGCCCTCCGCCATGGCCTGGCACGCTTGCGGATTGGACAGGAGGTAATGCACGCCCTTGGCCAGCATCTCGCCGTCGCGGACGAAGCGGGCGCCGCCGTTCTTGAGCAGCTTGGCGTAGCTTTCGCGGAAGTTCTCGACATTGCTGCCCGACAGCACCGCGCAGCCCAGCATGGCCGGCTCCAGCGGGTTCTGCCCGCCGCCGCCCTTGAGCGACTTGCCGACGAAGGCGATCCGGGTGAGGTTGAGGTAGAGCCCCATCTCGCCGATCGTGTCGCCGAGATAGATGTCGGTCGACGGCTCGATCCGGTCGCCGCGCGACCGCCGCGCCACCGTCAGACCCCTCTCCGTCAGCATCGCCTCGATGGCGTCGGCGCGATCGGGGTGCCTCGGCACCAGAATGGTCAGTTGCTTGTGGCGCGGCTTGAGCGCGCGATGGACGGCCGCGGCGATCTCGTCCTCGCCCTCGAAGGTGGAAATCGCCGCCCAGGTCGGGCGGTTGCCGACCTGGATCTGCAGCTTGACCAGTTCCTCCTCGTCCCAGGGCGGCGCGGAGGTGTCCACCTTGAGGTTGCCCGACACCGAGACCGGCCGCGCGCCCAGCGCCAGGAACCGTTCCGCGTCGAGATCGGACTGGGCGATCACGTGCGAGAGATTTTCGAACAATGCGTCGGCGAGGCTCGGGCGCTTGCTCCAGCGGGCAAAGGAGCGGTCCGACAGCCGTCCGTTGACCAGCACCTGCGGCGTCCGCCGGGCGCCGAGCTCAAGGATGGTCATCGGCCAGATTTCGGATTCGGCGATGATCGCCAGGTCGGGCTTCCAGTGATCGAGAAAGCGAGAAACCGCAGGCTTGAGATCCAGCGGCACATATTGGTGGATGACATTGTCGCCGAGCCGTTCGCGCGCCACGCCGGCCGAGGTGACCGTGCCGGTGGTCAGCACCACCGAGATGCCGCGGCGCCGGACTTCCCGGATCAGCGGAACGACCGCCGTGGTTTCGCCGACGCTGGCGGCGTGGAACCAGACCATGGGACCATCGGGACGCTCGATGTTGGAGCGGCCGTAGCGCTCGTTGCGGCGGGAGCGCTCTTCCTTGCCCTTGGCTGCGCGGATCGCGAGATACGGTCCGAGCAAGGGATAGAGCCCGGCGCCGAACCAGCGGTACCCGACAAGCGCCCAGCGTGCCCAGCCGCGGCTCATTTGCGCGTCTCGACAGCGCGCAACGCTTCTTCGGTGACGCGATTGAGTTCGGCGGTCACCCTTGCTCGCGCCGCGGCCATCTCCTCCTTGTCCGCCTTGGGCGAGACATAGATGGCCGGCGCAAGCCGGGCGCTGCGGACGCCGAAGGGCAGGTTGATGGTGGTCTTGTCCCAGGTCTTCTCGAGCACGATGCGGCGGCTGGTGGCCAGCGCCACCGGAATGACCGGGCGGCCGGAGATCCGCGCCAGGGTGACGACGCCCTCGCCCGCCTGGCGGGCCTCGCCCTTCGAAATATCGGCGATCATGACGACGCTGACGCCGCGCTTCAATGCATCGCGCATGGCAATCAGCGCCCTGACGCCGCCCTTGCCCGCCACCATCACGGCCTCGCGCCCGCCCGAGCCGCGAATCACCTCATAGCCTGCCCGTTCGATCACGCGGGCGTTGATCTCCGCATCGGTGCTGCGCGAGACCAAGGTGACGAACTTGCGGTTGCGCGGCCCGCCATAGGGAATGAGCAGGTGCTGGCCATGCCACAGCGTGAAGATCGCCGGCCATTCCTGATCGATCAGGGTCTCCCAGTCGCTGGATGTGCCGTTGTCGCGGTTGGTGCGCCAGATCGCGCCCAGCATCCAGTGGATCAGCAGCGAGCCCACGCGCTGCACCGATTCGGACTGCAACAGTCTCTTGCCCAGACGGCGCCGGCTCATCTTGTCGCTAAGCCTTTGGGGCCTTGGCGCGTGTTCGGCGTCCGGTTGGGTCATCTTGTCTTTCGTCCGGGTCTTAAGACGCGGTTTTGCTGTCGTTGTGCGGATCAAGCATCCGGTGCAGATGAACGATGAAATAGCGCATATGGGCATTGTCCACGGTCATCTGCGCCTTGGACTTCCATGCCTGGTGGGCCGATGCATAGTCGGGGAAGATGCCGACGATGTCGAGCGCATCGAGATCGCGGAAATCCATCGCGGTCAGGCTCTTGAGCTCGCCGCCAAACACGAGGTGTAAAAGTTGCTTCTTATCGCCATCGGCCATGGTGTCGCTCCACGAATAAACGGTGCCGCCAATCCAAGCGCGGTTTGCGGCAATTCCAATGAAAGGTCAATGCCCGTCGACCGGCTGCAACAGCGCCAGCAATCCCGGCGCCTGCTCGCGCGAAGCCGCCAGCAGAAGCCCGCGCGAGGGATCGGGATCGTTGTAGACCATGGGCGCACCTGCCCTGTCGACAAGGATATGCCCGGTTTCGGCCAGCATCGTGTCCGCGGCGGCAAGGTCCCACTCGCTGGCTCGGGGCCGGATGAACACCCCGTCGAG
>NZ_JRJG01000079.1 GCF_000759435.1 Hoeflea sp. BAL378 | reverse complement strand
GGGATTTCTGTCAGCCGGCCACTTGCCAGCAACGGCACGCTTGCGCCGGAGGAAACGCACCCGCGGCAGGTGCGCAAGGTGAACGACCCGGCGGATGCACAGCTGAAGGATGGAGACCCGGGCCGCATCCGGCCGTCCTCCCTTCGAGATCACGAAGGTCGGGAGTGCAGGAAAGGCACCGGCATAGGCCCGGCAGGATCACCGCTCAGTCGAAATCACGGCCTTTGAACTTGAAGAGCCCCCGGAACTATCCCGAGATCATGATCGGTCGCCGGTCACCGAAGAGCCTGCGCAAGGTCCTCTGTCGGATCGCGCCGGCAATTCCAGGTGCAGGTCATAACCTCATCCGGGACGCCGCCAAAGCGGCCTCCTGCTCCAGCGCATCGATGCAGGTTTCGACAATGCGCGATGGCACCGCATCGCTTGGCCGGATGAGCAGGGTCCTGAACAGAAGAACCGGCATGAAAGGCCTGAGAACCAGCCCGTGATGGACGAAAAGTTCCGCGGAAAGCGGGTTGACGATGCCGCAGCCGAGACCCGCCTGGACCATGGCGCAAATCGTGTTGGCGAAAGGGGTCTCCAGAACCACGCGGGGCCGCACGCCCCGCTCGCGCAGCAGGGCGTCCAAATGCCCGCGTGTCGTGTCTTCCGGCGAAAGGGCGATGAAGGGGAGATCATGCAGGTCCTCCGGGACTATGACCTGCTTGGCTGTCAATGGATGATGCTCAGGCATGGCGAGCGCCGCAGGGAAGGCTGCGAATTCGCGGGCTTCGACCCCAGTCACATCGATCTCGTTTGCCGCGAGGCCAAGGTCGAAACGGGCGCTTTGCACCAGGTCCTTGACGGTCGAGGACATGTTCGACTGAAGGGTGATGGACACTTCCGGATAGCGGGACCGGAAGCGCACCAGGGCTCGCGGTACGATGTTGGTGGACAGCGCGGACAGGGTCGCAAGCTTGATCTGGCCCGAGCCGAAGTCGCGAATGCGGGCGGCCGCGCTGCGCAGCCGCGAAAGCGAGGCGAACGAGTCCTCCACCTCGCGGATATAGAGCTGCGCCTCGGCAGTCGGGATCAGGCGTTTGCGGGTGCGATGAAACAGCTCGAAGCCCAACTCCCGCTCAAGATCCTGCAGTGCCTTGGATACGCCCGGTTGAGAGATATGCAGGACTTCTGCGGCGCGCTGGGTGGTGCCGTTGAGCATGACGGCCCTGAAGATTTCGACCTGCCTTAAATTCAAAGGGTTTTTCAAGGATATATACCTGCTGGTTATCAACTTGCCTCGTATTTGTATTTGTCAGAATGTGTTTGCCTTGTCTATCTGTCTCCACAGCAGGCCAATTGGAGACGCGACCCGATGAAAGACAAGACGAGATGTGTGGTCACGCCAGAGCCGGAATTGTCAGGTTTTCGCTCGCTGGCGCCGGCAACCTACCGCGCCTCTACGATCGTCTTCTCCGATGCCCATGCCTATGCAACCCGCGGGGAGCGCGGAATCGACGGCTATTCCTACGGGCTTTACGGGACCCCGACCACACGCATGCTCTGTGACAAGCTGACCGGCCTTGCTGGCGCGGCGCGGTGCCTTCTCGTCCCATCGGGGCAGGGCGCCAATGCGATTGCGGCAATGGCGGTCGTGTCCGCCGGCGATCACGTGCTGATCACGGATTCCGCCTATCCGGCCATGCGCTCCTTCGCCGACCTCGACCTGGCGCGGAGCGGCGTGGAGGTCGAGTATTATGATCCGACCTCGGTTGCCGATCTGAAACGGCGTCTGCGTCCCAACACCAGACTGGTGTGGTGCGAATCTCCCGGCTCCAGCACGATGGAGGTGCAGGACCTTCCGGACATCGTGGCGGTGGCGCATGCTGCAGGTGCGCTTGTCGGCTGCGACAACACCTGGTCGACCTCGCTCCTGCTCAAGCCGCACCGGTTCGGCGTGGACATCGTCACCGAGGCCCTGACCAAGTATGCCGGCGGTCATTCCGATCTGCTCATGGGGGCCATCACATTCTCGAGCGATGAGGTCGCCAAAACCGTTCGCGCCTTTATCGGGCGGGCCGGAATCGGCGTTTCTCCCGATGACGCGACCCTGGTCTTGCGCGGCATGGAAACCATGGCGCTGCGCATGTCCCATGCAGCCGTGACGGCGGAAAGCCTGATTGGCCGCCTTCTGGACCACCGGGCCATTGCGGAGGTGCTCTGGCCGCCGCTTCCAACATCTCCGGGGCACGCCATCTGGCAGCGCGATTTCATCGGCGCATCCGGTGTATTCAGCGTGCTTCTGGCCGATGGCTTTTCGCAGAACCTCGATGCTGCCCTTGACGCGATGAAGACCTTCCTGATCGGCGCGTCCTGGGGTGGAACAAGAAGCCTTGTGGCGCCCATGTCCGTTGGCGAATGGCGCACCGTCCGCCCCTGGGAAAGGGAGGATCTGATCATCCGCTTCAGCGTCGGCCTCGAGGATGTTTCCGAGCTCGAGGCGGATCTCGACGCGTTTCTTGCCGCTCTATGCGGCCAAAAGACAACGACCGGTGATGCAACACCGGCAGTCTGACGGGCAAAATCCCAACCCAACCAGAGGATCCAATCACATGATGTTTTCGAAGAGCCGCTCTATGCTTGCAGCCCTTGTCGCTGCCGCATGCCTCAATTCTCCCGCCATCGCCTCGGACACGCTGAAAGACCGCGTGGACGCCGGCGAGGTGACCATCGGAATCCACAACCGCGCGCCCTGGGGGTTCCGCACGGAATCCGGTGAGGTCGCCGGTTTTCATCCCGATCTTGTGCGCGAGGCGCTTGCGCCGTTGGGCATCACCAAGATCAACTTTGTCGTCACGGAATTCGGGGCGCTGATTCCCGGCCTCCAGGCCCATCGCTTCGACATGATCGCTTCGGGGATCGCCGTCACCGCCGAGCGCTGCCAGCAGGTGATCTTCTCCGAACCTGACCTGTCCGTTGTCGACGCCGTGATCGTCAAGAAAGGCAATCCGAAGAATATCCATTCTTTCGACGACATCACCAATGGAGATGTCACCCTTGGCCGGCGACCGGGGTTCCTTGAACACCAAGCATGCCCTCGATGCCGGTGTTCCGGAGGACAAGATCATGCAGTTCCCGGGCGGCGCGGAATCGATTTCCGCCATCCTTGCAGGGCGGGTCGACGGAACGGTGCTGTCGGCGCCCACCGCAATGATGATGCTGAAGGATCCCAAGCTCTCCGAGCTCGAGCGCGCCACGCCCTTCACCGGCCTGATGCGCGCCGATGGCACGCCCGAGGCCATGGCCACCGCGATCGCCATGCGGACCGACGACACGGAACTGCGTGACGCCTACAACGCCCGGCTGGCCGAGATGAAGGCCGACGGCACCGTTGCGGCGATCATGGAGCGGTACGGCTTCTCCTCCGAAGACAGCGCCCCGGAGCGGACCACTGCTTCGATCTGCGCGGGAAACTGAGGCAGAAGCGTGAGCTTTTTCGATATCTTCCGCGGTATCCTCGAAGGCATGGACGTGACCCTGACGGTCACGTTCATGGGCCTCTGTTTCGCTATTCCGTTCGGCCTGGTCGCCGGCATCCTGCAGCACTTCCTCAAGGGCGCGTCACGCGCGAGCGTGACCATGATCATCGAGTTCTGGCGCTCCACGCCGGTTCTGGTGCTGATGTTCATGTTCTACTATTCGCTGCCGACGGTTGGCATCTATCTCTCGGCAACGCTTGTTGCCGCTTCCACGCTCGGCTTGCATGTCGGCGCCTATGGCAGCCAGTCCGTCCGCGCTGCGCTTCAGGCGCTCGATCGCGGCCAGGTGGAGGCAGGCTTCGCGCTCGGTCTGCGCAGGCCGGCCATCCTGTGGACGATCGAACTGCCGCAAATGGTAAGGGCCATGCTGCCGACCTTCGTCAACCAGCTCATTCAACTGGTGAAGGGAACCTCGCTTGTCGCCCTCATCACCATGTCGGACATGACCCACAGGGCGAAGGAAATCAGTCAGCTCACCTTCGACCCGCCGGCCATCTATTCCGCGCTTCTGCTTGCCTATTTCATTCTGCTTTATCCGATCACGATCTTCGGCCGCTGGCTCGAGCGCAAAGTGGGGCAGGGATCGGGGAAACTGATGGAGGATCACGGCCGTGGCGTTTGATCTGCCTTTTCTGCTGCAGATCCTGAAGGCGATCTTTCAGGCGATGCCGTTGACCCTCGCCATAGCGCTGGTGTCCTGCGCCGGCGCGTTCCTGCTTGGCTTCGCCTTCGAAATCCTGCGCCGCGTCAACCGTCCCCTCGGGCTTCTGATGCGGCTGATCATCGATTTCATTCGCTCGACCCCGCTGCTGGTGCAGATTTACTTCTTCTATTATGTGCTCCCCTATTATGGCGTGGTTCTGCCGGGCGTGGTGGTCGGCGGAATGGCGCTCAGCATCTACTATTCCGGCTATCTGGCGGAAGTCTTCAAGGCCGGTATCGACACGATCCCGGCGGGTCAGTCGGAGGCAGCGCTTGCGCTGGGGCTGGCGCCGATGGACGTGACGTTCAGGGTGATTGCGCCTCAGATGCTGCGCAACATCGCGGCGCCGATGGGCAATTACTTCGTGTCGATCCTCAAATCGACCCCCTACCTCGCCGTCATCGGAGTAGCCGAGATGATGGGGATGACATTGGAGATTGCATCCAGCACGTTCCGCTACGCCGAGCCGATGTTGCTGTTGGGCATCGTCTTCTTCATTCTCGCCGCCACGATGGCCTGGTGTGTCCGCCGGCTTGAAGTGCGCCTGATGCAATCTTCCAAACGATAAGAGCTGCACATGGTTAGCAATGATGTCGTCATCGCCGTCAAGGGCCTGAACAAATGGTACGCGGATTTTCAAGCCCTCAAGGAGATCGATCTCGACGTTATGAAAGGCGAGCAGATCGTGATCTGCGGTCCATCGGGGTCGGGCAAGTCAACGCTCATTCGGTGCATCAACCGGCTCGAGAGCTTTCAGGAAGGGTCGATACGGGTTGAGGGAGTGGCGGATCAGAACGATCTTCTTACCCTTCGCCGCACTGTCGGGATGGTGTTTCAGCAGTTCAATCTGTTTCCGCATCTCACGGTGTTGCGCAACTGCACGCTCGCGCTGACGCGGGCGCGCGGGCTGGAAAAAGCCGCCGCTGAAGACGTGGCGCTTTCACTGCTCGACCGCGTGCGCATTCGCGAGCAGGCCTTGAAATATCCCGGTCAGCTTTCGGGCGGCCAGCAGCAGCGTGTCGCCATCGCCCGGGCGCTGTGCATGTCTCCCAAAGCCATGCTCTTTGACGAGCCGACCTCGTCCCTCGATCCGGAAATGATCAAGGAAGTGCTCGATGTCATGGCGGATCTCGCCTCGGATGGCATGACGATGATCTGTGTGACCCACGAAATGGGCTTTGCCCGGCGGGTCGCCGACCGGGTGATCTTCATGGATCAGGGGCGCATTGTCGAAGCCGCGAAGCCGGACATCTTCTTCGAGGCACCCCGGAATGCCCGCACGCGCGCATTTCTCCACCAGATTCTCTGAGGACATCATGAGCAAGAGCCGGGTTTGGACCACCATCGATTTTGACAGAAACGGCGTGCAGTCGGACCATGCCTATGTGCCCTATTCTCCGGATCATTCGGCCTATGGCATGATCCCGGTGCCGATGATCTGCATCAAGGGCGGGGACGGGCCCACGGCGCTGTTCATCGCCGGCAATCATGGTGACGAGTATGAAGGGCAGGTGGCGCTTTTGAAGCTTGCGCGGGAGCTTGCCGGCAAGTCGGTGTCCGGGCGGATCATCATCCTGCCTGCGCTCAACCGGCCTGCGGTCATGGCCGGAAAACGCAATTCGCCGCTCGACAACGGCAACATGAACAGGGTTTTCCCGAGCCGGGCCGATGGCGGTCCGACCGAGATGATCGCCCACTACGTCTCAAGCGTGCTGTTTCCGCTTGCCGACCTCATCATAGATCTGCATTCGGGAGGCTTTTCGCTGGATCACCTGCCGCTGGCCCTTGCGCGCCCCGGACGCACACAAGACGAGACCGCCGCGATCCGGAAATTGCTTGCAAGCTTTGCGGCCCCTGTCGGGATGGTGACCACGGGCGTGGGCGGCGGTGCCGGCTCCACGCTTTACGCGGCGGCGGAAGCGGTGGGCATTCCGGCTCTCACCACCGAACTCGGCAGCGGTGTCACGCTGTCCTCCGAAGGCCTGAAAATCGCTGAAACCGGTCTGCGCAGGGTGCTGCGCGAATATGGCATCGTGCCGGATTATGATCTGCCCGACGCCGCGCCGACCATTCTGATGCGCTCGCTCGGACCCCAAACGTCCATCTATGCCGCCCATGCCGGACATTTCGAACCCTCGGTCCGACCGGGAGAGGTCGTGGAAGCGGGACAGATCGCCGGCTGGCTGCACCATCTCGACGATGTCATGGCAGAGCCGACGGAACTCGTCTTCAACGCGACCGGAATGGTTGCGTGGCGGCGCTTCCCCACGCTCAGCGCGCCGGGGGACGGTCTTTTCGGCCTGATGGCGGAGATGGATGCCTAGGTCCGCCCTCGGGCGGCGACGCATCCGGCGCCCCGAGGCAGTTCGCGGCAAGCGCAGTGAGGACGGATGGCGGGAGCGATCGGCGCGATCTCCACGGAATCTGCAAGAAGCTTCGATCTACGTTGGACAGTTCCCGCCGAGACTGGTGTCGGCGGGGAGCTCACCCAACAAGGATGGCTGCATGACTGAAGTGTTTCGACTGCGCCGCAGCGTCAAATATCCGGCATCGATCCGCATCCTGCACTGGCTGCGCGCCGTTCTGGTGCTGGGGTTGATCGCGGCCGGCTGGTACATGACCGGCCGGGACGAATTCGATCCCACCGCCGGCATCCTGTATCCCAACCACAAGCAGTTCGGGATGCTGGTCTGGCTGGTGGCGCTGGTGCATCTCACCCTGCGCTGGCGTCACCACGCTGTGCTGCCGCATCCGCCCGCGGCTCTGAAGGCCTGGGAGAAACGGCTCTCGCACGGCACCCACTGGCTGATCATCGCCTTGACGCTCCTCACGCCGCTGCTGGGCTACGCCATGTCGAGCAGCATCCCGGATGGCGACGGCGTTCCCTTTTTCTTCATCCCGCACGTGCCGGAAATCTTGCCGAAGAGCGATGCGGCATTCGCGGTGTTTCAGGCGCTGCACATGTACAGCGCCTATCTCCTGCTGGCCTGCATCGTTCTGCACGTGGCGGGCACCATCAAGCACCGGCTTGAGGACAAGGGCGGCGAGACCGACGTTCTCCCGCGCATGCTCTGAAATTCGCCGCGCCCCGCCGTGGTCCCGTTACGCATCGTGTGCTGCGGGAGAGCGCTTTGCCTGTTGATTTCCACTGGGACCTGACCCTGGGGCCAGGATATTTCCATCGAGAATTGGCCACTCAGCACGTCTGCACAAAGCAAAGAAGAGAACCGATCAGAAGCCACAACGGGGTGCGCTCTAGCGACAAAGCGGTGGACTGTTCGATGATGATACCTCGCTCACCTTTGAACGCTTGACGACTTCCCTGACCTGAGCGTTGCGGAGGGCAGTTCACCGAACTTCCGGTAATAGTGACCAGAAAACGTACCGAGGTGACTGAAACCGTAAGCGAATGCCACATCCGTCACGGTCGCATCAGGGGTATCCGGATGCAGTAGCGCATCGCGGATGCGGTTCAACCGCAGATCCCGCAGCACCTCCAGAGGCGTGGCCCCCCGGCAACGACGGAAGCCTTCAAAGACCGTTCTGCGGCTTGCACCGGCGTTGCTGACGATCTGCTCGATCGTCAGCGGCGTGGCGAGGTTGGCGGCCATGTAGCGCTCGGCACGGAGGATATAATGCGGTAGCGGCGTTGCCGCATCATCGCGTGACACATCGCTCAATCCGCAGTCCTGTGTCGTGAAAAGAACGGCCATCACCATTTCTTCCAACTGCCGGGCAACCAGCGGGTATTGTTGCGCACGGCTGACGATCGCGCCGCCTCCCGTCAGCAGATCGCCGATATGCCGCCAGCAATCGCCGGCCGAGCCGCGAAGATCGAGCACAGGGTCGAATTCGATCGTTTTCTCTGCGGTGTTGGAGGACGGCCGCAGCCGGGCCATGAATTGCATGACGCGCTCCCGCTTCAATCGCAGGATGAGCTGCGAGAAGGAGCGATCGGCAATCTGTCGATGGCGCGAGGTGGGACTGAGGACCGATCCCCTGTCGGGGTTTACCTCAACCCTCGTGGTGCCAATCACCTGCAACGATTCTCCCGCCAGCGGCAGTGTTATGAAATAGTAGTCGCCGGATGGATCGGTAGCGGTTGAAACGTCCGCCCCGAAAGCCAGGCGGACTGCGGACATCGCGCCGAGACGGACATAATCGAGCCGCGCGGCAAGTCTGCGGCCATGCTCGGTTACATGCAGGTTGAACGGAGACAGAACGCGTGTCGTTTCCTTCTTCACCAACGCATAGTTGGAAGAATCGAACAACATATGGCTGTTCCAGTCGACCATGGGCGCCTCTGCGCGATTGACCAAAAGACCTTCATTTTACTGGTCGGATGTCGGCCGCGTTGCTCCAACCCCGCGTTTTGCTCGCCACTATAAGCAGCGCTTGCAGCACCGCAAGCGAAGAATCGACCGGCGCGCCACGCGTTCCAATGCGGTCCCCCGATCGGGCGAAACGGGTTGAGAGAGGTTCCCCCAACACAATCGCTTGCGTCGATTTCTGCACTGGCGCGCACTTCTCTGCACTCCCGCGATAGCCGCCGCCGCCGTTTTGCGGTGCATTTTCGCCCGGGCTGAGGAGGCTTTCGGAACAATAAACGCGGAGGGAACGGTGACAAAATACCGTGTGGCCGTCGATGTCGGCGGCAGTTTTACTGATCTATTTTTCGTCAACGAAGAAACGGGCGAGCACATGGTCTCGAAGGTGCCGTCCGAATCCGATGGGTTGAATGCGGTGCTGAAGGGTATCCAGAAGGCGGGGATACCGGTTCCGGCGATCCGCATGCTGACCATCGGGATGACCGTCGCCACGAATGCGATCATCGAACGGAAGTTCCCCCGTACGGCCATGGTCACCACTGAAGGTTTTCGCGATGTCATCGAGATAGGTCGCGGCTACAAGGACGATTTGTGGGACACGAATTACGATCTGGCGATGCCCTACGTCGCGCGCCGCGACAGGCTTGTCGTGCCGGAGCGCGTCGCCGCGGACGGGTCGGTCTACACCCCGCTTGACACCGAGCGCGCGCGGGCGATTGCCAGGATCATCAAGAAGCGCGGCATCGAATCCGTCGCCGTGTGCTTCATCAATTCATTCAAGAATCCTGTTCACGAGCAGGCCATGGGCCTTATCCTCCAGGAGGAACTCGGCAGCGACGCCTTGATCTCGCTGTCCAGCGACGTTCTGCCCGAGATCTTCGAGCATGAGCGATTCTCGACGACAATCGCCAATGCGTGTGTGTCGCCGGTGATACGCACTTTCGTGCGCAGGCTTACGAGCGATCTGAAGCAGGAAGGGCTTACCGGCGACATCCTGATTTTCCACTCCGGCGGCGGGGTTCTGACTGCAGCCTCGGCGGAACGCTACGGCGCACGCACGGCCTCATCCGGCATCGCCGCCGGCGCCATCGCCGCGGCACGCATCGCGGGCAACTGCGGCTTTCAAAACTGCATAGGCCTCGATATGGGAGGCACGAGCGCAGACATCTCGATCACCGTTGACGGCCAGATCAATTCAACCACGGACTGGTCGATTGAGTTCGGTTATCCGATCGGCTTTCCGTCGCTCGAAGTCCTGACCATTGGAGCAGGCGGCGGCTCGCTTGCCTGGATCGATGCGGGCGGTGGTCTTCGAAACGGCCCGCAGTCGGCCGGTTCGAATCCCGGTCCGGCCGCCTATTCCAAAGGCAACCAGCAGGCGACAAACACGGACGCCAACCTCGTGCTGGGCCGGCTTGGCGGAGAGCTGCTGGGCGGCGACATGAGCTTGGACAAGTCCAAGGCGGAAACGGCGGTGCAAACCACGGTCGCGACCCATTTCGGCCTCTCGGCGACCGAAGCGGCGCAGGCGGTGATCAATATAGCGAACGGCAACATGGCGCAGGCCGTCCGCACCGTGTCGATTGGGAGGGGACATGATCCGCGCGATTTCGCTTTGGTCGCGTTTGGCGGCGCAGGACCGCTGCACGGCGCGGCCATCGCGCGCGAACTCGACATTCCCACCGTGATCATACCGCCGAACCCTGGCGTGACTTCGGCGCTCGGATGCTTGCTCGTCGACCTGCGGCATGACCTTTCAGCCATGATCCTGCGACGGGGAGACGAACTGGACACCGGGGATCTCATGTCCGCCTTCGACAAGCTGCGCCAGGAAGGCGCCGAGCGCCTGGAACGGGAAGGCATTGACCCTAGCCATCATCGCTTCGAATATTCTTCCGACATGCGCTACCTCGGTCAATGGCGGTCGATTACCGTCCCTGTGGACCCTGAAAACATCTCGATCGAGACGGTTCTGGCCGACTTTCACTCCGGTCACGAGCATGAATACAACTACCGCCGCGAAGAGGCGCCCGTCGAGATATTCCGGATCAACGTTGTTGCCATCGGCGTGACTCCGCCGTTCGAACTTGCACTCGGGGAGCCGGATGGAAGCGAGCCTGAGTTCAGGAGATCGCGGCCGGTTGTCTTCGACGGCAACCGCGAGGCGATCGATACGCCCATCTACCAGCGAACCGATCTTCGCGCCGGGCATCGCCTTGATGGGCCGGCAGTCATCGAACAGGTTGATTCCACCGTGCTCATACCGCCCGGCGCTCGCGGCACAGTGGATCGCTATCTCAATCTCATCCTGGCAGTTTGAGGAATTACTATGAGTGTTCATAAAGAAAATCCCCTGTCTCACGAAGACAGGCTCGATCCGGTCACGTTCGAAGTTCTGAAGAACGGCTTTTCGGCTGCGGTGGAAAGCATGTCCGATCAGGTAAGGCGGACATGCTATTCCTTCACGGTCTTCAACGGCGATTTTTCGTCCTGCCTCTGCGACCGCGACGGCAATCTCGTGTCGCATGGCCGGCTCGATCTGTCCGGCCACATCGCCACGATGCACAATACGTGCAAGGCCGTGATCGCCGAGTTTGGCGACGATATCCATCCGGGCGACGCGTTTGTCATGAACGACGCCTATGCCGGCAATACACACTGGAACGACATCCGCGTCGTGCTGCCGGTATTTCATGAAGGCAAGCTCATCGCCTTTACGCAGTCGAGCGCGCATTGGGCCGATATAGGCGGGAACGCACCGGGCTCGTTCGACGTCAGCGCCACGAGCTACTGGTCTGAAGCGCTGCGTATTACGCCGATCCGCTTGTGGAGCCAGGGCCGCTTCCTGCGCGACATTGCCCGGATGATCATGGCCAATGTGCGCGTGCCGAGCGACTCCGAAGGCGACCTCAATGCACAATATGAGTCCACCCTGGTTGGCAAGCGGGAGCTTCTGCGCCTCGTCGACAAGTACGGCGTTGAAGACGTTCTCGAAGCCTTCAGCGCGGTTCAGGATTATGTCGAGCGCTTCTTCCGTGCCCGGCTGGAGAGCCTTCCGGACGGAAGTTGGGAAAGCATCGACTATCTCGATCAGGATTATGGCCGCCCCGGCGACGGCCTGATCCCGATCAAGATGAAGATGATCAAACAAGGCACTCAGCTCACCTTCGACCTGACGGGCACCGCACCCACCCTGGCGATGAACATCAACGCGCACGAAGGCAGCGCTTATTCGGCCATCTGCGCAAGCCTGAAGCTGTTCTTTCCGGAAATACCGCTCAATTCAGGCTTCTTCAGGGTGGTGGACCTGAAGGTGCCTGACGGAACGCTGGTCAGCGCGAAGTGGCCCGTCGCATGCACGGGACATGTCATGACCTATGAGAAGCTCGTGAATTCCGTGCAGAGCATCTTTTCCAAGATCGAGCCGTCTCGCGCGATGGCCTGTTCCTTCAATCTCGACTACCTGCTGATCGGCGGATACGACCGGCGCATTGGCGACGGTCAGCAATACCTGCTTTACGACTGGCTTTCCGGCGGTTGGGGCGGGCATTCCACCAAGGATGGGCGATGCTACAGCACCTTGTTCGGCATCAGCCTGAAGAACCAGCCGGTTGAAGGCCAGGAACGACTGTCGCCGACCATGGTCACCCAATATGAACTGGCGGCGGATTCGGCCGGTCCGGGTAAGTACCGGGGTGGCATGGGAATCGCGAAGGGCTACCGGTTTACCGACGACGCCAAGGACACCATAGCGACATTCGTCTGCAACAGGGCCCGGGCCGTGGTGTGGGGCGACGCCGGCGGACTGCCTTCCTGCCCGGTCTACTCGCTGCACCAAAGCGGTGGCCGAACTGTCGACCGCGGTCCCTTGTGGGCGAATGTAAGAATGGAGGCAGGCGACACGCTTCACCGCCCGTCGGGCGGCGGCGGCGGCTATGGTGATCCGCTCGAACGCGATCCGAAGGCGGTCCTGGAGGATGTGATCGACGAATATGTGTCCATAGAGCGCGCCCGCACGGACTACGGGGTCGTCGTCAAGGTGATCGACGCCGATCTTTGCGACTATCGAATCGACGCCGATGCCACGAAGCTGGAGCGCGCGCGCATTCGCAAGCAACGCCATGGTTGGCTCGAAGCCGATCCCGAACCGATTGTTGAACGGTTTCAGCGGGGCGAAATCGGCGTGCTCGACCTGATCCGGCAATACGGGATCATACTGGATTGGGACAGCGGCAGCCTTTTGCCCAACACCACCGCGCAATATCGCGAACTCATGAAAACGCGCTCCGCATCCGCCTGGAAGTAGAGATGCATTGGAGGAGGAGGGCGCCGCCGTCTGCAGCGCCCTCTTCGAACCGAGAGGATTCAACCGCGCATGATTATCGACTTCTCCACCCATGTCCTGCCGCAACGGACATTCCGTATGATCGATGCGATGCCCCAGCGGTTCGGAGCAATGACGCGGGAAATACAGGGCGTCCGCGCGCTGTATGATATGGAAGAGCGGTTTCGACAGCTCGACCGCGTGCCGGAGCACCTGCAGGTGATCTCGCTCGCCAGCCCGGCCCTGGAGGAAATCGCCACACCGGAGCAAATCCGACACATCGTCCCGCTTGCCAATGACGAAATGGCCGAGCTCGTGGCGATGCACCCTGACCGGTTCGTGGGCTTCCTCGCCAGCCTTTCACTCGATGACGTGAACTGGTCCCTGCGCGAAATGGAGAGGGCCTTCGACCAGCTCGGCGCAGCGGGCATTCAGCTTTCGACGCAGATACGCGACACGCCTCTCGACGATCCGCGCTTCGAACCTGTCTTTGAAATGCTGGCCCGGAGAGACAAGCCTTTGTTCCTCCATCCGGCGCGCCCGCCCGGCTTGGCCGACTTTCCTGGCGAAAAGGGCTCGCTGTTCGGTGTCGGCCAGGTGATCGGCTGGCCTTATCTCACATCGGTCCTCATGTGGCGCATCATCTGCCGGGGCATCTTCGATCGCCATCCCGGCTTGAAAATAGTCACCCACCACCTTGGCGGCATGATTCCCTATCAGTCGGCGCGGATGGAAGAAATGCTGCAATATGAGCTCGATGCCCTCGATGAGGGGCGCAGGCGCGAAGGCCTTGCGGGCTTCAGGCACACATCGGGCGAATATCTCAGGATGTTCTACGGGGACACGTCGATGCAGGGTTCCGTCGAACCTGTGCGGTGCGGCATATCCTTCTTTGGCGTTCCCAAGGTCGTTTTTGGCTCCGATATGCCGTTCAGCAGCGTTGGCGACACGCTGGACGGATTGGCAAAGCTTGGCCTCGATGCGCGATCATACAGCGCGATCGCCGGGGAAAACGCGCTTCGCTTGATAGCCTGAGAAGCGGGTCATGGACCGCTCTGCACGAGGAAACGCACGGCGCCGCGCTGTCCAGGCGAACGCGCGTGCTGGCGGGGCGTCGTGCCCGTGACGCGCTTGAAGGCGGTTCTGAAGGCGCTTTCCGAGTCATAGCCGAGGGCATGGGCGATCGCGCCGATGGGCTCGCCGTGGTCCAGACGGCGTCCGGCGAGGAGCATTCGCCAGCGCGTGAGATACACGATCGGGCTTTCGCCGACCAACTGCCGGAACTGCGCGGCAAAGCCGGCGCGCGACATGCCGGCTTCTGCGGCGAGCGTTTCCACCGTCCAACGCCGCGACGGCTCCCGATGGATCGCCTTGATGGCTGCCCCCACCCGCTGATCCGACAGCGCGAACAGCCAGCCGACACCCGTGTTCGCATCGAGATAGAGACGGAGCGCCTGGATGAGGATCATCAAGGCGAGTTGCTGGGCGACGAGGATGCCACCCGGCTTGAGATCGGTCAGTTCCTGCCGCATCCGCTCGAAGGCCCAGCGCAGCGTGTCGCGATCCGTCTCGCCGCGCAAATGGACGATGGGCGGCAGCATGCCGAGCAGGATCTCCGCGTGAGGACCCGCGAGCGCAAAATGGCCGCCGAGCACCGTCACGCCGGTGCCGTCGTTGAGCTTCACCAGCTTGCCTTCTTCGGCGCCGAGAAAATAGCCCCGCCAGTCGTCGGCGGGCAGGTTCAGGTCGCTGGCGATCTGAAACGGCCGGCCTCGCGGCAGCAGGAAGCAATCCCCCTTCTGGAGAAACACAGGCTCTCCCGCACCGTCCACGGCGATCCAGCACGCGCCGGCGGCCACGGCGTAGCATTTGATGGCCTCATGGGCGTCAAAGCCGATCGACCAGCTCCCGCCGGCTTCGAAGCCGCCGACGAGATAGCTTCGCAGTCGCAGGAACGAGATGATATCGGACAATGGGTCCATTTTTGGATGATCTCCAACAAAAACGGGATTTTGGCGCATAGTTCGTCTGGAGTCGACCGCCTATAACTCGATGCTCACGCCGTCCGGCGATCATGGGTAAGGGAGATTGGCTTTGACTTTCGGGATATTGGCGCTCGTCATGACGGTCGCGTGTGCCGTTCTCGGCGCCCGCTTCATCTTCTTCGGCGGGAGCGTGCTCAAGGAGTGGGGGCTCGAGCCATCCACTGGCGCGCTTATCCTGTTTCGCCGGATGGGCCTGATGTATCTCGGCCTCGCCCTGATGTTCTTCCTCGGCAGAACAGCCGCCGCCTCGGAGATCCGGTCGGCGCTGTGCCTGGTCATGGGCGGAACGTCTATGCTGCTGGCGTGTCTGGGGCTGTCCGAATTCCTGGCCCGGCGAGCCAGCGCGGGCATCTTTCGGTCTGTGGTCGCGGAGGCGGTGCTTGGTTCAGCCTTTGTCTGGATGGGGTGGGTGGGCTGATGAGCACGATCGGTTTCACGCCGCCAACCGAATTTGGAGCTGCGCAAATTGGGAAAGACCGGCCATGAAGCGTATCCAGTTTAGCCGCACGCCGAGGCGCCACTTGAGGATGTGGGGTTGCTCAGCATCGGAACCGGACTCATCAGTTCACATGCGCCATCATCGCCCGCGCCCGCGCACGGACCGGCTCATCGACCATTTCACCGTCAATAGCCGCTGCGCCATCGCCGGATGAAAGGATGCGGCGCGCCCATGCAATCTCGGTCTGGCTGGGCGCAAAGGCCCGCTTGACCTCCTCGACCTGCCCGGGATGGATGCACAGCTTGCCGGTCATCCCGAGTTCATAGGCATGCCGGGCATCGTCATGACACAGGGCCGGGTCGGCGACATTGACTGTCACGCCGTCGATCGGGGGTGGAAGGCCCGCAAGGCGGGAGGCCAGGACAAGCTCCATGCGCGCCGGCAAAAGCACCTGGCGCAGAGGGGCACAGCCCATGTCGCTGCAGAAATCGACCGACCCGAAGGCAAGGCGGGCAACGCCCGGCGATGCAGCGAGGTGCCGCGCCTGGCTCAACCCGCGCGCCGTCTCGACCAGCGCGATTATCGGTATGCCTGCAATTGCATTGGCCACCGAAGCGACCGCGGCGCTAGTCTCCGCTTTCGGCAGCATGACGGTGTCGGGCCTGAGCTTCGCCACAGCCGCCAGATCCGCCTCGTGAAAGCGGGTTCCAAGGGCATTGATCCGCACGATCACCGGCCGCTTTGTGAAATCGGCCCTGAGTGCTGACCGTGCCGCGTCCTTGTCGTCCACCCCGACGGCGTCTTCCAGGTCAAGAATGACGGCGTCGGCGCCTGCCGCCGCCGCCTTCGCGAACCGTTCGGGCCGGCTTGCCGGCACAAAAAGGGCCGCGCGGATGGTCGCGAGGTCTACCATGCCGCTTTCGCTTCCATGGCAATGGGGCCATCGGCCGTGGACGTCCACAATCGCATGCTGTCCCCCTCTTCCTCGGCATTGAGGGTGAAGGGCTGATCGTCGAACAGGGGCGACAGGCTCCTGAAATCGAACCGGGCCGGTCGGCGGCCGGCGATCGTCTGTGCGAAATGCACCAGCATCGTCGCCTGCATCGGTCCGTGCACGATCAGGCCGGGGTAGCCCTCGATCTCGCGCGCATAGGGCGCGTCGTAATGAATGCGGTGCCCATTGAATGTGAGCGCCGAATACCGGAACAGGAGCGTGGGCGAGGGCGTGACGGTTTTGCGGTGGGCGCCGTGCGGCGCGGCCTCCGGCGTCTTTCTGGCGTCAGGGCCTGCGTCCTCGCCGCGATAGACGATGTCCTGGCGTTCTTGGACCAGCAATTGCCCCGCGCTTTCGATGGCGTGATCGACCGTCACGAAACACAGGATCCCGGACCGCCCTTCCTTGACTGCGACATCTGAAATGACGGACCGCCTCGTGACCGTCTGGCCGATCACGATATCGCTGTGAAATGTGAAGCTGCCGCCGGCCCACATGCGGCGCGGAAGCTGCACAGGCGGCAAGAAGCCGCCGCGCGCCGGATGGCCGTCCGCGCCCAGCTCCGCAGTTGGTGCGGCGGGCGGCGCGAGACAGAAATGAATGAGGCTCGGCGCGGCATCACCGTCGCGGGCCCCGCCTGGCTGATCGAGGGTTGCCTTGAACCGCTCGACCAACGGAGCGGTCACCCTCTCCGACCTGGTCTCCTGCTTGCCGATCCACTGGCGCAGATGATCGATGTCGAGTTTGCTCATTTTGGTGCCTGAGGCTCATTCGGGGTCAAGGCCGGCACGGCGCCGTAGCGGCGTTGCTGGCCGGCAAAAATCGGCGCGGGGGCGGGATAGCTTACCGGGCCATTGGGCGTGTCCACTGTGATGCGGCGCAGATGGGCATGGCGGGAGAGCTTTTCCATGTCGCTCACGGTCGCCAGCGCGACATCGGCCTCGAGCAGCCTGGCAACGGCCTCGTCGAGACTCATCCCGGCGAAGCCCTGCTCCATGAGCGCATCCGTCTCGGTCCGGTTTGCGACCCTCGCCACATTGGTCGCAAACCTCCCGTCGGTCCCGTATTCCGGGGCATCGAGAAAGATGTCGCACAGCTTTACCCACTCCCGGTCGCTTTGTACCGAGATCAGGATTTGCTGATCGTCCTTCGTGGTGAACACGCCATAGGGCGCGATCGAGGGGTGGGCCATGCCGACGCGCTGAGGGCTTTTTCCGCCTTCGTGGTTGAGCAAAGGCACGGTGAGCCAGTCGGCCATCACATCAAACATGGACACCGATATCTGCGCGCCCGTGCCGGTCATTCCACGCTGAATCAGCGCCTCGAGAATGGCGGCGTAGGCGGTTGCGCCGGTGGCGATGTCGACAATGGATATGCCCACCCGCGCCGGCTCGGACGGGCCGCCGGTGATCGAGCACAATCCCGATTCCGCCTGGATCAAAAGGTCGTAGGCCTTGCGGTCGGACATCGGGCCGTCTTCGCCATATCCGCTTATCGAGCATGTGATCAGCCGGGGAAAATCCCTGGCCAGGCGTTCGGGTCCGAATCCCAGCCGGTCGAGGGCGCCACGCTTGAGATTCTGCACCAGGATGTCGGCATTGCCCAGCAGCTCGTTCAGCCGCGCCGTGTCCCTGGCCTGGCGCAGATCGAGGGTCACCGATTCCTTGCCGCGGTTGAGCCAGACGAAATAGCTGGACTGGCCTTTGGCAACATCGTCATAACCGCGTGCGAAATCTCCTTCGGGCCGCTCGATCTTGATCACCCGCGCGCCGGCATCGGCAAGCCGCGATGTGGTGAACGGTGCGGCCACCGCCTGCTCGATGGCGACGACATTCAGTCCTTCAAGCGGAAGCCTCATCAGAAGGACCTCGGCATTTCGAGAACGTGTTCGGAAATGTAGCTCAGGATGAGGTTGGTCGAAATCGGCGCCACCTGATAGAGCCGCGTTTCACGGAACTTGCGCTCCACGTCATATTCATTGGCGAAGCCGAAGCCGCCATGGAACTGAATGCAGGCGTTCGCGGCTTCCCAACTGGCCTTTGCGGCGAGATATTTCGCCATGTTGGCCTCCGCGCCGCAGGGCTGGCCGGCATCATACAATGCACATGCCTTGTAGCGCATCAGATTGGCGGCCTCGATCTCGATATAGGCTTCGGCAATGGGGAACTGCACGCCCTGGTTCTGGCCAATGGGCCGGCCAAACACGGTGCGTTCCGAGACATATTTGGTGACCCTTTCGGTAAACCAGTAGCCGTCCCCGATACATTCAGCGGCAATCAGTGTGCGTTCGGCGTTGAGCCCGGTCAGGATATATTTGAACCCCTTGCCTTCCTCGCCGATCAGGTTTTCCCGAGGAATTTCGAGATTGTCGAAAAACAGTTCGTTGGTCTCGTGATTGACCATGTTGGGGATGGGTTGAACGGTCATGCCGCCCTGCATCGCCTGCTTGATGTCCACCAGAAAGATCGAAAGCCCTTCCGCCTTCTTTGTCACCTCGCTAAGCGGCGTGGTGCGGGCCAGAAGGATCATCAGATCGGAATGCTGGACCCGCGAGATCCAGACCTTCTGGCCGTTGATCACGTATCTCTCGCCTTTTCTGACGGCGGTGGTCTTGATCTTTGTGGTGTCGGTGCCGGTGGTGGGTTCGGTCACGCCCATGGATTGGAGCCGCAATTCGCCGGAGGCGATCTTGGGCAGGTACTTCCGCCTCTGTTCCTCGGAGCCGTGGCGCACCAGCGTGGTCATGTTGTACATCTGGCCGTGGCAGGCGCCCGAGTTGCCGCCGGCACGATTGATCTCTTCCATGATCACGGAAGCTTGCGTGAGTCCCAGGCCGGAGCCGCCATACTCTTCCGGGATCAGGGCAGCCATCCAGCCCGCTTGAGTGAGAGCCTCCACAAAGGCCTCGGGATAGGCGCGCTCCGCGTCGATCCTGCGGTGATATTCGTCAGGAAATTCAGCGCACAACGCCCGAACCGCGTCGCGGATGTCCTGATACTCGTCGCTCTGAGATGGTTTCACACTGCCTCCGCGGGGGTAAGTTCAATCCAATCTTTGGTGTGAGTATGGACTCGCGGCCGGACATACAGCAAATATATAATTGTTCTGTCGGCAATAACAAAAAAGTCTGCCCATGTTCGATATCCGGCAACTCCGGTATTTTCTGGCCATCATCGAAGAGGGCTCGTTTTCCGCTGCTGCGCAGCGGGTGAGCGTCGCGCAACCCGCCTTGTCGCTGCATGTCCGGAATATGGAACAGTCGATGTCGGTGAAACTGCTTGTCCGCGGGCCCAAGGGAGTGGTCCCGACCGAGGAGGGAGAATTGCTTGCCCGGCGGGCGCGGGCGATTCTTGCGGATATCGAGCAGACCGAAGACGAGGTGCGCAATTTCGGCAAGGAACCGGGCGGCACGGTGCGCTTAGGGTTTCCCGGGACAATTGGCGAAATCCTCTCGGTCCCTTTGATCATGCGGTGCCGCGACCGGTTTCCGGGCGTCAAGATCATCATCGCGGAGGCAATGAGCGGCTTTGTGCTGGACTGGCTCCTGGCGCGAGATATCGACCTTGCGGTGATCTATCTCGACTTTCAGGATTCCAGCGTGCGCTCCGAGGCTTTGCTCGAGGAAGAGCTGGTGCTGCTCGCGCCCGCTGACGCCGAAATGGATGACGGCGGGATCGCTCTGGAGAATTTGAGCGGCAAGTCGCTGATACTGCCCAGCAAGGCGCATGGGCTCAGGATCATGCTCGACGACATCTTCGGCGCCAGGGGAATGTCGGTCGAGCCGACGATCGAGCTCGATAGCTATCGCAACATCAAGAGGCTTGTGGAGGCGGGATACGGATATTCCATATTGCCGCTTCACGCCGTCGTGGAGGAGCAGCGGGCCGGGCGGCTTTCGGTGCGGCGGTTCAGCAATATTGCCCTCAAGCGCAATGCCTACATCGTCCAGTCTGTGTCGCGCCCCACCACGCGGGCGACCGAGGCCATTGCCGGCGAGCTCAAGTCTGTTGTTGGCCGGTTGATAGAAGACGGGCTTTGGCCCGGGGCGCACTATCCTGCAGTCCGCGCCGCGGCGCGATGAAGGCGCAAGCGCAGGCTCTAGGTGAAATCGCGCAGGAGGATCGCGACATCCCGCGCGCTGAGGCTGCCATGCGCGTCGAGGATGCGGTCGAACGGACCGGTCCGGTCACCGTACAGGCTGGATGCCTTCCTCCGCAGTTTCCGTTCGATCTCGTCGGGGGCGATGGGATCTTCGAGGTCGAAACGCGTCGAGATCCGTTCGCCGCTGGTGAGGACCAGCTCGCACTCCGATTGCATGTAGCCGACAGCGTCATCGGGGATGACCTCCACGCGCTCCGCAAACGCAGCGAGGTGGCGATCGTCGGCCAACGCGTCCGTATAGAGCGTGATTGAGCCGGTGGGGTCGTTGTTGAGCAGCATCCCGGCCAGCCAGCGATAGCTGAACTTCACTTCAAGGCCGGTAGCCGGCTTTTGAATGTTGCACACATTCATCCAGCGCGGACTTGTCCGGACGCGGCAGGATCTCACCTCGTCGAGGGAGATTCGCCGCCCGTCCATCGCAAGCGAGAGTGCTTCGAGCATGGCATGGGTGCCGTGACAGCAGGCATGGAACTTGTAGCGGATATCCTCGAACAGATACCGGTCTTCTTGAAGCGGCGCCGGCTGCGGGTCGTTGGAATGCGTCGGAATGAAGCCCTGATCGCCCATCAGGCCGTCTTCCGGGGCGGAAAAGCCGAGCAGCGCCAGCTTGGCCGTCTCGATGCCGTTTGAGGCGGCAATGCCGGCATTGTAAGGCTTCCCCATCGTCCCGAACTGGCACTTGAGCCCGGAGGCGCGCGTTGCGCAAAGGCCGATCGCCGTGCGGATCTGATCGCTGTTCAGGCCGTAGAGGCGCGAAGCCGCAAGGCAGGCGCCAAAGGCGCCGGCAGTGGCCGTCTGGTGGAAACCGCGGTTGTAATGCTCGGCGCCAAGCGTCAGTCCCACCCGTATGGCAGCCTCGGCGCCGAGCAGAAATGCATCGACGGCCTGGGAAAGATCCGCATCGGTCTCTTCGGCCGCGGCAAAAGCTGCTGGGTAGATGGCGACCGAAAGATGTCCGATATGGGCAAAATGCGTGTCGTCGAAATCGAGAGCGTGGCTGGTCGTGCCATTGACCAGCGCCGCGAGGCTGGGACTGGTTTTTCCGTCGCCGATCATCGAGGCGACCGGAGCGGCTGCCTCGGAGCGGACGTAGCTGCGGATGAGTTGCGCCACAGGCTCGGGCCTCCCCGCGACGGCGCACAGGAGCCAGTCGTAAAGCGAAAGGAGAGCGAACCGGCGCGCGCTCTGCGGGATGTCGTCCGCTCTGCGATTGGCGAGATCGACGACGGTATTGAGCAAATCCAGGGCCACGCTTCCTCCAAGAAACTACGCTGTAGAGCCGGACCGCTCCTCGACTCCCTGGGGAGAGGTCAGTCTGTTCGCCGGCTACAGGCGCACGAGCCGGGTATTAAGCTTGCGCGCGGCGTGAGCTCGGTGTCGGCCCTGCCAGCTTCGCGGGACGATGTGCGGCCCTGGCCCGAAGCCGGCAGTTCAATCGGGGCCGCGCCTGTCCTGATGCACCTCATAGGTCTGAAGGTCGGCCTTCATCCGGTCGCCCCAGTCTGTCAGGAACGCCCGAGTCTCCGCCCTTTCGAGATGGGCCGTCAGCGCTTGCTGGTCCCGCCAGCGCTGGGCGACCAGGAAGCGCCCTGCCGGCCTGTCATCCAGAGCGAAGCCGTAGAACAGGCATCCCTCTTCGGCCCTGGTGCTGCGGCTGATCGCCCGGACGTCGCGGTGGAATGCGTCGACGTCCGGCGGATCGATGTGGATGTACCCGATGAGTATGAGCATGTCGAGTTCCTCCCGGTCACTGGCCGACGGTCAGCACGATCTTTCCCTGGATATGGCCCCTGGCGGCCCGTTCATGCGCCTGGCGCGCTTCGGCAAGCGGATAGGTGCTGTCGATGACCGCGCGGATCGTTCCGTCCTCGAGCAGGCCGGCAAGCTCCGCCAGTTGTGCTCCGCTGGAACGGACCTGCGTGGCGGAGACGGTGATGCCCCGCCGTTCGGCCTCCTCGGCATCGGAAAAGCCGAGCGGGTAGACCGGAAACAGGGCTCCTCCCCGCTTGAGCGTCTTCAGAAAACGGCCCGTTGTCGGACCGCCCACCGCATCGAGGACAAGATCGAGGTCCCGGGCCACGTTCTCGGCAGGCGTCTTCGTGTAGTCGATGAAGTCGTCGGCGCCGAGGTCGCGCACCATGGCCTCATGCTGGCCAGAGGCCACGGCGATCACCCGCGCCCCCTTCAGCTTCGCCACCTGAACCGCGAAATGGCCGACGCCGCCCGCGGCGCCGTTGACCAGCACGGTTCTGCCCTCGAGCGGGACCGGCCGATGCGGGCGGGGCTGCAGCGGGTTCGGTTCGCCGTGGCCGAGTTCCACCAGGAACTGCCAGGCGGTGAGCAGCGACATGGGGGCTGCGGCAGCATGGATGTGATCGATTCCGGCGGGCTTCATGGCAAGCTCCGCCGCCGGCACGCTGACATAGTCCGCATAGGCCTTGCTCTCGCCGACGCTGAAAAAGCGCACCATGGAATAGACCTCGTCGCCGACGGAAAAGCCCTCGACACCCTCGGCCACCGCCTCGACGACGCCTGAAATATCGGTTCCGAGAATGAGGGGGAAATCCACCTGCGGCCGCCATTCCGGCGGCAGCGCCCGATAGCCGTCGCGCAGGTACCAGTCGGGAGGATTGAGGCCGATGGCATGGACGCGGACCAGGACCTCGCCCGGCTTCGGCACGGGTTTCGGCGCATCTTCATAGCGCAGGACGTCCGGGCCGCCGAATTCGTGGATCCGCACGGCTTTCATTGTTTCAGTCGACATGGCTTTGTCCTTTCACGGCAGGCGTGCTATAGCTGGAGCACTGCCCCGCATTAAGTGGAGCGATGCCCCGTTTAAACGGCGCGCCGCTCCATTTGTCAAGGGATATCATGAGATCAGACGCCCGGAAGAACTACGACCACATCCTCGCCGTCGCCCGCGACCTTCTCTCCGAGGACGGCGCCGATGCGTCGCTGCGGGACATTGCCCGCAAGGCAGGCGTTGGCGATGGAACGTTGCATCGTCATTTCCCGACGCGGGAAGCCTTGCTGGAGGCCCTGCTCCGCACGCGCTTCGACGCGTTGACCGCGAGGGCCGGCGAACTGGCGCGGTGCGAAAAAGCCGACGAGGCGCTGTTGAGCTGGCTGCGCGAGGCGATCGTGGTGACGCACAGCTACAAGGGAGTCATCGCGCCGATGGTGGCCGCGATCACGGACGAAACCTCCGCCCTGCATTCCTCCTGCGTGGATCTGCGCCAGGCGGGCGCCGGGCTTTTAGAACGGGCGCAGGCCAAGGGGCTGGCGCGGCCTGACATGGACGGCAACGATCTCTTCGCGCTGATCAGCGCCCTGGCCTGGCTCGCCGACCAGCCGCCGCTGGTGCCGCGGGCGGACCATCTCTTCGCGATCATAGCGGACGCCGTTCTTCCGGGGCGGACTGGCGGGACTCCGGGAAACGAAGCCGCCTGACCTCCAGCCGCGCGCCTGCTGTCACGATGGAGAGACTCTAGCCGGGCGTGTGAGCAGCACCCCCAGCCGCACCCTGCGGACCGGCCGCGCGGTAACGCAGCCCGTCGACCAGCAGCGCGACCAGCCGCCGAGCGGCGGACGGATTGCCGTCGCTGGACGGCATGCACAGGCTCGCGACCGCCCGCAGGAGATCATAGGGATTGGCGTCGGGCCGTATCTCTCCGGCGGTGACGGCGGCATCGAGCAATCGTTGCAGCGCCGGCTCGAACCGGCTGTCGAAATAGGCCGGCAGCGCTTCGAACGCCGGGTCTCCCGAATGCAGGGCGGCGGCCAGTCCGCGCTTGGCGACGATGAAGTCGACATAGCGCTGCATCCAGCGGTCGAGCGCTTCCCCCGGAGGAAAGGCTTCCGCAAGGCTGGCCGCGGCGTCGGCGCAGGCGTCGACCTCGCTGCGAAACACCGCTGCAATCAGGTCGGAGCGCTGCGGGAAGTTGCGGTAGATGGTGCCGACGCCAACCCCTGCCTTTTCGGCGATCTCGCGCATCGGCGCCTCGACACCGGACGTGGCGAACACGTCCCGGGCGGTCCGCACCAGGGTCTCGATGTTGCGCTGCGCATCCGCGCGCACGGTCCGTTGCGATGATCTGCCTGGCATGGACGTCAAACTTTCCCCATTTCACACTTGTTAAGCGGAACATTGTTCCGTATATAGGCGGAAGACTGTTCCGCTTAATACGCCGTCGGGCGCCGAAAAGCCAGCTTTGAAAGAAGGAAATCCATCATGTCGGACGAACGCATTGCCCTCGTCACCGGAGCGACCCAGGGCATCGGCCTCCAGATCGCAAGGGACCTGGTTGCACAGGGAGTGACCGTGATGGTCGGAGCCCGCGACCTCGCAAAGGGCGAGAAGGCGGCGCAGGACGTCGGAGCGGGAGCCCATGCCATCCAGCTCGACGTCACCGACGAAGCCTCGATCGCCCGGGCGGCGGCTCTCATCCGCTCGAGGTTCGGCCGCCTCGACATCCTGATGAACAATGCCGGGATCTCGCGCGCGAGGCCGAGCGAGGATTTCGCCGAGGCTGTCCGGACAAACCTGCTCACCGACGCGCCTCTTGCCGACATCCGGACGGTGTTCGAAACCAATGTGTTCGGCGTCATCGCCGTGACGCAGGCCATGCTTCCGCTTCTGCGCGAGTCGCCCGCGGGCCGCATCGTCATCACCGGGAGCTCGGGTGCCTCGCTGACCCTCAACTCCGATCCGGCCAATCCGCACCGGCGGATGTTCGGCAATTACTCCGTCTCGAAGACGGCGGCGCACGCGGTGATGCTGGCCTTCGCGCTGGCACTCGAAGGCACCACCATCAAGGTCAACGCCGCCTGTCCCGGCTTCACCTCGACCGCGCTCAACAACTTCAACGGCACGCGCAGCGTGGAGGAGGGTGCGCGCGAACCGGTGCGCCTGGCCCTGATCGGCGACGATGGACCGACGGGAACCTTCTCGGATGAGAACGGACCGGTGGCCTGGTAGCCGCGCCGGCGAAGTCTGCTCTCCTGCACTAACCTGATCCCACCCAATTCGAGGACTATCGAATGCGAATTTTCCTGACCGGCGCGACCGGATTCATCGGTTCGGCGATCGTGGCCAACCTGCTCAACGAGAAACACCAGGTGCTCGGTCTTGCCCGGTCGGAAGCGTCGGCCGATGCCTTGCGGCAGGCTGGTTGCGAATTCCTTGAGGGCGATCTGCGCGATCCGGAAAGCCTGCGCCGGGGCGCGGAACAGGCAGATGCCGTCATCCACACCGCCTTCGATCACGATTTCTCGCGCATGGCGGAAAACTGCGAGATGGACCGCATCGCAATCGAGGCGCTGGGCAGCGCGCTTGCCGGATCTGACAAACGCTTCATCGTCACCTCGGGCCTGCCGCCGCTGATGGGGCGGGTGTCGACCGAGACCGACATCCTGCCTGCGGGCGCCCATGGCATGCCGCGCGTGTCGGAGCAGGCGGCCATGGCCTTGACCGACAGCGGCGTGCGCGTGTCGGTGCTCCGGATGCCGCAGGTCCACGATCAGAACCGGCAGGGCTTTGCGTCCTACCTGATGGACCATGCGCGCAAGCAGGGCGTCTCGGCCTATGTGGGCGACGGACAGAACCGATGGCCGGCGGTGCATCGGCTCGACGCCGCCCGGCTTTACGGCCTCGTCCTCGACAAGTGCGCGAGTGGCGAGCGCTATCATGCGGTGGGCGAGGAAGGCGTGGCGGTCCGCGCCGTCGCCGAAGCGATCGGCAGGCGGCTGGATGTGCCGGTGACGTCGCTTTCGGAAGCGGACTCGGCAGGCCATTTCGGCTGGCTTGACCGCATCGCCAGGATGGACGTTCCCGCCTCCAGCGCCCTGACACGGCAGCGCCTGCAGTGGCAACCCCTGCAGAAGGCCGGCCTCATCGACGACATTCTGGGCTCGGCCTGAACAAAGCCCGCCCCGGACACATCATCCGCGCAAATGGAGACCAAGACCATGCCTGAACCAACCGTGAAGCCTGACCGACCGCCTGTGCCGATGGCGACACCCATCCTTTCCTTCAGTCCGGTGACGTTCGAGGTCCCGGGACGCCAGGCGCCGCTTGAAATGCGGGTGGTCGTCCCGGCGACGGGCGAAAGGCTGCCGGTGATCCTGCTGTCGCACGGCCACGGCTCATCGAACTTCATCGCCTCGATGCGGGGCTACGGACCCCTGGTCGATTATTATGCCGCCCATGGCTTCGTGGTGATCATCCCGACCCACCAGAACTCGAAGACCCTCGGTCTCGACACGACCGGGCCCGAAGGGCCGCTGTTCTGGACATCGCGCCCCCGGGACATGAGCTTCATCATCGATCATCTCGATGAGATCGAATCCACCGTTCCCGGCCTAGCGGGTCGCATCGACAGGAGCCGCATCGCTGCGGTGGGCCATTCCCTGGGCGGGCACACGGTCGCCATGCTGGCCGGCATGCGCGTGAAGGATCCCGCAAGCGGCGATGACGTCGACCTCTCCGAGCCGCGGATTAAGGCGGCCGTCCTGTTCTCGCCGCCGGGCAGTGGAAACGGGGCGTCGGCAAGGATTGCGGACCTCTATCCGGCCCTGGTCAACAGCGACTTCAGCGGCATGGCGACGCCTTGCCTGGTCGTGACCGGCGACAAGGACATCAACCCAATGTTTTCCGAGCGTGCGGACTGGCGGGCCGATGCGTACCATCTCGCTCCCGGCCCCAAATCGCTGCTGTCCCTGACAGATGCCGGGCATATCTTCGGCGGCATATCGGGCTATGATGCGGCGGAAACATCGGACGAAAGTCCCGACCGGGTTGCCGCCGTCCAGCGCATCACCTGGGCCTATCTCAGGTCCGCCCTTTATGCCGATGATCCGGCCTGGAGCACGATCAGGAGCGAGATCGAAAATGGCTCTCAGGGGCGGATCGAGGGCAAATAGACGGATGGTGCAGGAGACGGCTTTCGCGGGCCGGCGGCGACGGTCGCGCCGCCGGAAGGATGCGTGCCATGGACCTGCCGTCCCGGCCCGATGTCGCCGCCTTCACGGTCTGATGGCCTCGGGGGAGTGAGGGGAAGACACCAGACCTGCAGGCCGGTGATCCCGTCGGGCCTACTCGGCGCCGACCAGGGCGTTGGCGAAATTGATGGCGAGATCCACTTCGTTTTCTTTCGGCACTTTCTGGTGAAGGGGCCCGGCGGCATCCCCCAGCAGCGCCAGCCCGTGCAGCGTGCTCCAGATCCCCACGGCGCAGTCGAAAGCCTTCTCCTCGGGCAGATGCCGCTGCTCCTTGAGAGTGCTGAGCAGTGTCTGGAAACATCCGCCGCACCATTCTTCCACATGGATTGCATTTTCCGGCGCGGCGCTTTCAGGCCGGAACATCGTCCGATAATGCGCCGGGTTCGTCCTGGCGAAGTGAAGATAAGCGGTGACAAGCGCGGCCAACGGATCCTGCGTTCCTTTCCCGAGCGCATGTCTCAGCTCGAGCAGCAGTATCCGGAAACCCTCTCCCGCGATAACGGCGAGCAATTCGCCGCGGTCACGGAAGTGGGAATAGAGCGCGCTGTGGCCGACGCCGACCATGCGCGCGAGATCGCGAAGCGACAGTTCGGACGGCTCCTTGTCGCCCAGCACGTCGAGCGCGGCGGCGACGATCGCCTCACGCAGGTTTCCGTGGTGATAGGGCCGATCAGTCATCGACTTCGGCAATCGGCTGGCATGCGGAGAGAGCTTTTCGATCATGGCTTGACAATAAACCAACCAGTGGTCAGATTGCAACAATCTGACCACTGGACGGATTGACTAAAATGGCTGGAAAAGTCTTGATCACGGGAGCGCGCTCGGGCATCGGCCTGGCAACCCTCAGGCGGTTCGCCACGGCGGGCTGGACTGTGACGGCGGCGGTCCGCTCGAAAGAGCGGGCCACGGAACTCGAGAAGCACCTCGCTGCCGAGGGGCTCACGGCCCGGTATGCGGTGTTTGACCTCCAGGATCGCGCGGCGACCGATGAGGCTCTGGCGAAGGTCATCTCCTCCGGCGTTCCCGACGTCATCGTCAACAATGCGGCCGTGGGAACATTCGGCCCCATCGAGCTGTCCGACGACGCCAGCATCGACCTGACCTTCGAGACCAATCTCGTCGCGCCGCTCCGCATCATGCGGTCGCTCGTTCCCTACTTTCGGGAACGGGGCAACGGCGTGATCGTGAACGTGTCCTCGGGGCTCGGCTTCGCGTCCGATGTCGGTCAGGGTCTCTATTCCGCCAGCAAGCACGCGCTCGAAGCGGTCAGCGAGGCGTTGTTCTACGAACTCCGCCCCTTCAACGTGCGCGTTGCCGTCGTCGAACCCGGCCTCACGGCCACCGATATTCGCGACAAGTCTCCGGTGACGCCGGGCTACGGGCCGGATTCGCCCTATTGGGCCGTCATTTCCGAACGGGCCGAGTTCCTCGGCAGCACCCTATACCGAGATGGCTGGATCGGGGACGCGGCGACGGTCGCCGACACGATCTATGACGCAGCCACCGATCCGCGAACCCCGCTGTTCGTTCCGGTCGGGCGCGACACCAGGCTTAGCGCGAGCCTCAGGGGACGCGACGCGCTCGGAACCTACGAGCAGCGCAGCATCGCGGCGCTGCGGGACCTCGCCGCGCCAGGCGCGGCCAAATGAGCGCGGGAGAAAATGCCCCGGACGCCGCCCGGGAGATCGTGCTCGTCACGGGCGGCTCCGGCTATGTCGCGAGCTTCTGCATCGTCGCGTTGCTGAACGCCGGATGGCGGGTCAGGACCACCCTCAGGGATAGTGCCAAGGCGCCCCGGATCTCGTCCGAACTGGCGAGCGTCGCGAATGTCGACCGGCTCGAATTTGCGCAGGCCGATCTCAACGCCGACGAGGAGTGGGACCAGGCCATGGCCGGATGCTCCTACGTCTTGCACATCGCCTCTCCGCTTCCGGCGACCAGTCCGAAGAAGGATGACGAGCTTGTTCGCCCGGCCCGCGAAGGAACGCTTCGGATCCTGCGCGCCGCCGCCCGCCAGGGGGCGCGGCGCGTCGTCATGACATCGTCGTTGGCGGCCATCAGTTACGGCAGCGGCAGCCGGCAGGAGCCGTTCACGGAGGAGGATTGGTCTGTCCCCGATCCGACCGACACCTCCGCCTATGAACGCTCCAAGATCGCCGCCGAACGCGCGGCATGGGCATGGCATGCAGAGCATCCGGACGGGGTAGAACTGGTCACCATTTGCCCCGGCGCGATCCTTGGCCCGGCAATCGGCAGGCACCGGTCAGCTTCGGCTCAGATTGTCGCGAAGCTGATCGATGGATCCTTGCCCGGCTTGCCGCGCATCAGTTTTCCTGTTGTCGACGTGCGCGACGTCGCCGATCTTCATGTCCGTGCGCTGACGGCAGAGGCCGCGGCGGGACAGCGCTATATCGCCTCGGGCCCGGTGCTCTGGATGGCCGACATCGCCGAAACCATCCGGCAAGAATGCCCATCCTCGGCACAACGCGTTCCTCGGCGAAGGCTGCCCGACTGGCTGGTGCGGCTGTCCGCCCTGTTCGACCCGGTCACCCGATCCCGCCTGTTCGAACTCGGCAAGTATCGTCCTGTCTCGAACGCCAAAGCGCTCCGGGACCTTGGCTGGGCGCCGAGGCCGGCGGCGACGACCATCCGCGACACGGTGGCAAGCGTCGAAGGATCCCGATAGGGCAGAGGCAGCGATCCTTCCGGGCGCCGGACGGTTCGCACCTGTCCGGCACTTCCCCAGGACCCATCCCGGGACGGGGCGGCTCAGTTCGCCAATCGCGCCGCCAGGTCGCCCAGAAGCCAGCGGCCCGCCGGGCCCGGCACCCGGTCGGCGAGATGCGCCGCGTAAATCGTCAGCGGATCTGCTGTCCCCCTGGTATCGTCATCGAGCGCGAGCCTGACCAGGCTCCCGGCCTCCAGGTGCTCCCTGACGAGATGCCCGGGCATGCGGCACCAGCCGAAACCCGCCAGCAGGAAATCCAGTCGCCGTCCAAGATCGACGAACCGCCACGGAGCCGAGCCGGTCAGCCCGTAGTTCGGTCCGTCCCGGCCCGCCGGGTCGGCGAGGACCAGTTGCACATGGCTCTCCAGATCGACGCGGGTCGCCGGACGGCCGAGCCTCGCCAGCGGATGGGTTGCGGCAGCCACGGGCAAGAGGCTGATCCGGATCAGCGGCGTCGCCATCACATCCTCCGGCACGTCGGGCAGCAGCAGGCAAAGCGCCAGCGACACGTCGCCCGCGCGCAACCGGCGGAGCGCGCCTCCAAGCCCTTCGGTCGAGAAGCTGACCTGCAATTGCGGATGGGTCTCGTGCAGCGCGCGAAGGCTGCCGATCAGGGGCGCGGTGGGGACCAGCGGGTCGATGGCCAGCGCCAGCTCCGCCTCCATGCCTTGACGCGATCCCGCGGCCACGGCCTCGAAACGGGCGGCGCTCGCGAGCACCATTCGCGCCTGCTGCACGAGCACCCGGCCCGTCTCCGTGAGCACCGGCCGGTGACCGCTGCGGTCGAACAGCGTCACCCCCTGGGACGCCTCCAGTGTCGCCACCGTCTGGCTGATGGCGGACTGGACCCGGCGCAAAGCGCGGCCGGCCGCGGAAAAACTGCCGGTGTCGGCGATCGCCACCAGCACGCGCAGTTGGTCAAGGCTCAACGATGAAATCACGGGACTATCACCTGAAGTGATGGAGATTATCGGATTTATATCACTCCCGCAGGAGAGCTGGAAGTCCTAGCCTCGCCTTCATACTCCAGGCAGGAAAAGGAAAGCAGCATGACAAGACTTCTTATTGTCGAAACCAGTCCGCGCGGCGACGCCTCGGTGTCGCGCAACATGACGCGACGCTACCTTGCCGAATGGCAGGCGCTCAACCCGCACCACAGGATCGTCACCCGCGATCTTGCCGAACAGGCCCTGCCCCATGTGACGAGGCCCTGGCTTGAAGCCTATTTCACGTCACCCGACGCGCAGACGCCGGAGATGAAGGCGCAACTGGCGCTCTCCGATAGGCTCGTCCGGGAACTCCTGCAGTGCGACGAACTCGTCATCGCCACTCCGGTCTACAATTTCAACATCCCCGCCGCGCTCAAGGCGTGGATCGATCACATCGTGCGCAAGGGCCTGACCCTCGGCCATGACGGCCGCGGCCTGGTCACCGGAAAGAAGGCGACACTGCTGATCGCCTCGGGCGGCGAATATGGCGAGGGCTCGCCGATCCGGGACCGCGACATCGCCACCCAGTATCTCGGGATGATCCTGAAGGTACTCGGCTTTGCGGACGTCACCGTGATCGCCGGCGGCGGCGCCAAGAAGGTCGACCTCGGTGAAACCAGCATGGAGAGCTTCGTGGGCAGGCTCGACATGCAGCTCGGGCACAAGGTGCTTGCCTGAGCGGCGGGACGGCAAGCCGCGTCCGGGACCGGGTCGGGAGAGGCTTCCAAGCGATTCCGATCGGAGATAGGCTGCTATGCCGAACCATCGGCACCGACGCAGTGCGTCGGACAGGAGTGAAAGGCCGGACATGACCGTCACCATCTATGGCATCAAGAACTGCGACACGATGAAGAAGGCGCGGGCCTGGCTTGCGGAGCATGGCGTCGACGCGGCCTTCCACGACTACAAGGTGTCGGGCATCGACCGGGCGCATCTTCAGCGCTGGTGCGACGAGGCCGGCTGGGAGACCGTTCTCAACCGCGCCGGCACCACCTTCCGCAAGCTTGATGACGCTCAGAAGCAGGACCTCGACGCCGGCAAGGCCATCGCGCTGATGCTGGCGCAGCCCTCGATGATCAAGCGCCCGGTGCTCGAGGCGGACGGCCGGCTGCTCATCGGCTTCAAGCCGGACATCTATGAGCGGTTCTTCGCCTGAGGGGAGCCGAGATGGCGAAGACAACCCGCGCCACCCAGTTCCTTGCAAACTTGGGCATCGCCTTCTCCGTTCATGCCTACGAATACGATCCGGACGCCGACAGCATTGGTTTGCAGGCCGCCGAAGCTCTGGGCGAACCGCCGTCGCTTGTGCTCAAGACATTGATGGCGGAACTCGACGGGAGACCGGTCTGCGTCGTGCTGCCCTCCGACCGCGAAGTCAGCATGAAGAAGCTGGCCGTAGCGCTCGGCGGAAAATCGGCCGCGATGATGAAGCCGGCCGAAGCCGAACGCGTGACCGGCTATCATGTCGGCGGAATCAGCCCCTTCGGCCAGAAGAAGGCCGTCCCTACCGCCATTGAACGGGCGGCGCTTTCGGAACCCTACGTGTTCATCAATGCCGGCCAGCGCGGCCTTCAATTGCGGCTGGATCCCAACGATGCCGCGCGCGCTATGAAGGCCATTATTGCCGCGCTTGGCGCGTGAGTGGGAAGTCGCTGACTGTTCCCGAGTAGGCGCAACCGGTGAAGGGTACCGGCTCGAGGCTCAGGTCGAAGCAGCCCGGATCGCACCGGCCTCAGCTCTCAGCCGCCGGACCATGTCCGCAGCAAGACGAAGATCCTCTTCAAACAGACGGGTCTGCCTCTCCCGCTCCACCGGATCGGGCAGGCGCAGCAGATAGGACGGATGAACCGCCACCAGCACCGGCGTGCCGTCGGCAAGCTGTTCTACCGTGCCGCGCCGGGCGAGGATGCCGGCGCCCGATCCGGTGAGCGCTTCCGCGGCGGTGGCGCCGAGGGCGAGGGTCAGTTTCGGCTGCACCAGCCTGCGCTCGGCATCCAGCCATCCGCGGCAATGCTCGATCTCGCCCGAATTGGGCCTCTGGTGCAGCCGTCTTTTGCCGCGCGGCGTGAACTTGAAATGCTTGACCGCATTTGTGACGAACGCCTCCGACCTTTCAAGTCCCGCTAACTGGGCGATCCTGTCGAACAATTGCCCGGCCGGACCGACGAAGGGGAGCCCGGCCAGATCCTCCTGGTCGCCGGGCTGTTCGCCGACGATCATCAGATCCGCGTCCAGCCGACCGGCGCCGGGCACCGCCTGGGTCGCCGTTCTGTGCAGCGGGCAGCGGGTGCAGGCGCGAATGGCCGACGGAAGCGCCTCTGTCGGTCCGCTCCAGGCCGACTCATGCGCGGCGAGTTGCAGCCGCGCCTTTTCTGCGCGCATCGGCGGCAGGGTCGGCGCCGCCTCGGCCATCGCCCGGGCGCGGGCCGGGGCGGTGGCGATGAGATCGGCAATGGTCGCGGCCTCGGGCAGGTTCTTCCAGTATTTCTTCGGCATCTCCGAGGTCATGGCCTGCACTTTCAGCCGGGCCGGGTTGAAGATGCTGCGGAAATAGGTGAGCCACAGCGCCTCGCTGCTGTCATCGGGCAGCGCCGGCTTGGGATGACCGGGGGCAAGGCGCAGCGCGCCCTGTTCGAAGATCGCGGTCAGGTCCGGTGTTGCAATGCGCCAGTCCATGTCTGCGAAGCGACGCACGAAGAAATCCGCCGTGGGTTCGAGCGTGTGATGGGTCGGCTCGAACCAGGCCGCGAAGCTGCGCCGCGGATCGTCGCGGTTGCCGATTTCGCGGAAACGGACGAAGGCCTTCATCTTGTGCTGACAGCGGCGGACGGATTTTTCCATGGCGCGCAGATGCGCCAGATCCCTGTCGCCGCGGTCGGACATCAGCTGCGGCGCATCCTTCAATCGCCAGAGAAATGCATAAAGCCGCGCGAAGCGATCCTCATCGCGATGCCAGCAGACAGCTTCGGCAAGTTCGACGAAACTGCGCGGCACGGTCATCCTGACGGGCGCGGCGCAGGAAACGGGCTGGTCCTCGAACAGGCCGCGTTCGCTGCTTTCGCTGCCCCAGGCGATGTCGGCGGGCGAAAGACCTTGCATCAGACAGGCGCGGGCCGCCTCGCGCCAGGCCGCCGCCGTGCCTGTATCCGGAATAACGATGTGCCGCATCACAGCAGCGACAATTGCACCGGCGGCGGCAGGAACCGGCTCCTGAGCCGCGCCGTGTCGATCAGCCCGCCGGAGGACCAGCCCTGGGCGGTCACGAACGGCCCCGCCTTCTTCATCATCCCGCCCATGCGCACAACGTCTTCGTAGCGGATGGTCCGGTAGGGGCGGGTGCTCAAAATCCGGTCGACCGTCTTCACCCCGAAGCCCGGCACCCGCAGCAGAAGCTCGCGGTCGGCCCGGTTGATGTCGACCGGGAACACCGCCCGGTTCGCCAGCGCCCAGGCCAGTTTCGGATCGAGTTCGAGATCGAGATTTCCGTCCCTGGCGGTGCTGACGATCTCCTTGAGATCGAAGCCGTAGAACCTCAAGAGCCAGTCCGCCTGGTAGAGCCTGTGTTCGCGCACCAGCGGCGGCGAGACCAGCGGCAGCCGCGAGGAGCTGTCGGGAATCGGCGAGAAGGCAGAATAATAGACCCTTTTTAACTGGTAGCTCGAATAGAGCCGGGTGGATTCGCCCAGGATCGCGGCGTCGTTGGAGCCGTCGGCGCCGACGATCATCTGGGTCGACTGTCCCGCCGGCGCGAAACGGGGCGCCTTGCGGCCGGTGTGGGTCACGTCCCGGGCGGCTTCCTTGCGCAGCCGCACGTCCGCCATCGCCCGGCGGATCTGCCCCGGGTTCTTTTCCGAGGCAAAGGCCTGCATGCTGGCATCGGTCGGCAGCTCGACATTGATCGACAGCCTGTCGGCCAGCCGTCCCGCCTCGGCGATCAGCTCGGGTGCTGCGTCGGGGATGGTCTTGAGGTGGATGTAGCCGCGAAAATTCTCCTTCTCGCGCAGATCGCGCGCGATCCGCACCATGTCGGCCATGGTGGCATCCGGCGACCGGATGACGCCTGAGGACAGGAACAGTCCCTCGATATAGTTCCGCCGGTAGAAATCGATCGTCAGGCGAACAACCTCGTCGACCGAGAACCGGGCCCGGGCCACGTTCGACGAGACGCGGTTGATGCAGTAGGCGCAGTCATAGATGCAGAAATTGGTCATCAGGATCTTGAGCAGGCTGATGCAGCGCCCGTCGGGCGCGTAGGCATGGCAGATGCCGGTCCCCTCGTTCGACCCCAGCCCCTTGCCGTCGCGGCTGTCGCGTCGCGTCGATCCCGAAGAGGCGCAGGAGGCGTCGTACTTGGCGGCGTCGCTGAGAATCGCCAGTTTTGATTCGAGTGTCTTTCCGCTCATTTGTTCCTTATATGTTCCAAACGTTGCCGGGGCTACAACTCAAGTTAAGCCTGGGCCGGAAAGAATGAACGAGGATTGATGCCGCCGCTGCCCTAGAACAGGCTGCCCTGGCCGGGTTCGCCGCGCTTGGCCCGGGATGGCTTCTTCTGCGCGGCGACAGGTTGGCCCGTGCTTTGCGCCAGCGCCGCGATCTCGCCGTCAGCGAATTCGATGGCGAGCAGGCTGCCGGCGTCGACCTGGGCCACGCGCGACAGCACCGTCCGGTCCGCGTCGCGGATCACCGCGAAGCCGCGGCCGAGCACAGAGTGATAGGACAGCGACTGCAGCATCCGCGCCTGGGCGTCGAGCCCGCGGCGGCGCTGGCCCAGCATCTGGGTTAGGGCGATGTCGGCGCGGCGGTCGAGGCCAGTCAGCCGGTCGCGGCCGCGGGTTTGCGTCTCGGCGATGCGGCGCGGGACCGCCTGCAGCGACAGCGCGTGGCGGTCGAGACGCGAGCGCCAGGCCTCGAGCCG
>NZ_JRJG01000078.1 GCF_000759435.1 Hoeflea sp. BAL378 | reverse complement strand
AGGCGCGCCGCCCGGTCGGCGGCAAAGCCCTGCCTCAGCCCGGCCCAGTGATCGCTGCGCACCAGCCGCTGCGCATTGGCAAGCCCCGCCACCAGCGGCACCTGCGAGACCACGCATTTGACGCGGCGGTCCTGTGCCGCCACCACCAGCACATGGCCGCCGCTGTAGCTCGATCCCCAGATGCCGATGCGCTCGGCGTCGACTTCGTCGCGGCCCTGGACATAGGTGATCGCGTCGCGGAAATCGCGGATCTGCTGGATCGGGTCGATCTCGCCGCGCGGCGTGCCGGCGCTGTCGCCGAGATTGCGGTTGTCATAGACCAGCACGTTCATGCCGGCCTCGTTGAAGGTCCTGGCGAAGCCTTCGAGATGCATTTCCTTGGTGGCCGAAAAGCCGTGGCACATGACGATGGCCGGGGCCGGCTTTCCCCCGGCCGCGGCGAAGAACCAGCCGGCGAGCTCGGTGCCGTCCTCGGTGTGGAAACTGACGTCGTGTTTCATGCGATATCCTCCCGTGCATGCAAGACGGCCTCACCCTAGGGGCGGGCGGCGGCGCCCGCTTGACCGCGAGTGCGCAAATCGCCATCATTTTGCGCGGCCGGCTGCGGAGGAGCAGCCGTCCTGTCGGTGCGCGCTTCGGGAGGGCCGCCATGGAGTGGGCGACAGCACAGATCGCGCCGGTCGATCGCTTCGAAGCCTGGCGCCAGGCGCTCAACGCCACGCATCTGCCGTGGACGCTCGGCCGCCCGCCATCCCCGGGGTTTTCCGCGTCGCTGCGCACGCTCGAAGCGGGCGGGCTCAGCATCGTCGACTGCATCTGCGATCCCTGCCACGGCTATCGCGACCGCCGCGACATCCGCAGCGGCGACGACGGCTGCTTCGGGGTGCTGATGCTGCGCAAGGGGCGCGAGCGCGTCGAACAGGGCGGCACGACGGTCGAGCTCGGGCCGGGATCGACGCTGATCTGGGACGCGAGCCGTCCCGCCGCCTTCGATGTGCTCGAGCCGCTGGAAAAATGCACGCTGATGATCCCGCGCGAGGTGCTCCGGCGCGAGACGGGACTGTCCGACCTGCCGGTGGGGCTCATCGACAGTTCACGTGGCTTCGGGGCGCTCCTGCATGCGCGGGCGACCGGGCTCGGCGGCGTGTTCGCCGATTTCGACACAGGCGACAGGGCAACGCTCGGCGCGGCGCTGCTCAGCGATCTCGTTCATGCGATCAGGGGCGGGGTCCGTTCGCCCACGGTTCCGCCGCGCGCCCGGCTGGTCGAACGGGTCTACCGCATCATCGACACCGGCTTCGCCGATCCCGATCTCGACCTGCCGCGCGTCGCCGCCTGCGCCGGCATTTCGGTCAGATACCTGCATCAGATCCTCGAGGACGCGCCGGAGACTGCGGGTGCGCGCATCCTGCGGAGGCGGCTCGAGGCGCTCGCCGCCGGGCTCGCCGATCCCGAGCTTGCGGAGGCGAGCATCACGCAGATCGGCTTTGCCAGCGGCTTCTCCTCAGCCTCCCATATCAGCCGGGCCTTCCGCGAGCATTTCGGAAAGGCGCCGTCGGCCTTTCGCAGGGCGGCCCTGGAGAGCCGGCGGTAAGGCCTCTTGGGCGCGCAGGCGATTGCGGCTATCCTGCCCCCGGTCGGCAGTCCAGGACCAGGAGCGATCCCATGCAGCTCGGCGCATTCTCCATCAGTCTCGCGGTCAAGGATCTCGCGGTGTCGCGGGCATTCTACGAGAAGCTCGGTTTCCGGGCGGTGGGCGGCGAGGCCAGCGAGAAATGGCTGATGATGCAGAACGCCGACTGCGTCATCGGGCTGTTCGAGGGCATGTTCGAGAAGAACATCCTCACCTTCAACCCGGGGTGGGCGACGAACTCCGAGCCGGTCGAGACATTCACCGATGTGCGGGACCTGCAGAAGCAGCTCAAGGCCTTGAGCGTGGCCTTCGACACCGAGGCCGACGAGGCCACCACCGGGCCGGCGAGCTTCCTCATCCACGACCCCGACGGCAATCCGATCCTCGTCGACCAGCACCGCTGAGCGCTCGGCCGGAGCGGGTCCGGCCGGGCGCTGGCAGGGTCTGGCGGCGAAAGCTAGTCCACGAAGCTCACGGTCACGCCCGGCGTGACCAGGCCGGCCAGTTCCTCGGCGTCCCAGTTGGTCAGCCGCACGCAGCCGTGCGAGGCGGTCTTGCCGATCTTGGAGGGTTCGGGCGTGCCGTGGATGCCGTAGGTGGGCTTGGACAGCGCGATCCAGATGGTGCCGACGGGGCCGTTCGGGCCGGGCGGGACTTCCAGGATCTGGTCGTTGTCGCCCTGCTTGAAATTGACCTTGGGATTGTAGGTGTAGCCGGGATTGCGGGCGACGCGCTCGATGGTCACCTGGCCGGTGGGCGAGGGCGTGTCGGACGAGCCGATGGTGGTCGGGTAGGCGACCACCAGCTTGCCGTTGGCGTCGTAGCCGCGGACCTGCTTGCGGGCCTTGTCGGCAACGATGCTGGCCACCTTCCCGGTCCGCTTCTGGCCGGGCTCGACCACCTTGATCTGCACGCCCGGGCGGGAGAAATCGGCGCCGGGATTGAGCGCCTTGAGATAGTCCTCGTCCATGTGGAAGCGTTCGGCCAGCATCTCGACGGTCGAGGTGTAGGCGAGCCGCTCCAGCCGCGCCTTTTCGGCGTAGTCGCTGGGAATGGAGGCGATGAAGGGGCCGGCGGCGTCTTCCGAGGTGATGGTGTAGGAGGTGAAGGCCAGTCCGCCGCTGGCCGCCAGGCGGCTGACGATCAGGTCGGTGTCGGCGGGATCGATGCGTTCCCCGGTTTCCTCGAACCAGGCATCGAGCGCCTTGCTGACATTGGAGCCCATGCGGCCGTCGATGACGCCGGGCGACACGCCGTTGCGGTCGAGAAACACCTGCAGGGCGGCGACCTGCGCCTTGGTCAGCTTCGGCGCCGCGGGCTGCGCGGGCATGGCGGGCTCGACGAATCGCGGCGCCTCGATCACCTCGGGCGTATCCTGCGGTCCGGAGAGGCCGGGTTCGCGGGTCCGTTCGCCCGGCACCGTGCCGGTCATCGGGTTGAGGTCGCGGCGCTCGATGCCGTCGGCGGGCGGAGCCGCGGCGAAACCGTCGCGCTCATAGAGGCCGCCGTCGAACCCGTCGCGCGGGTAGGCTTCGCGCGGCGGCGGCGGCGGTGCCGGAAAGGCCGATTCGATCCGGTCGCGCATCCGCGGGCGCTGGCCGCCGTTCTGCTGGCGGTATTGCCAGGCCGGGATCTCGAAGCCGATCACCTGGTCCCAGGTGTCGAGCAGCAGGCGGCGGCCTTCGGTGTCGATGACGATGCGGACGGCGCCGGCTTCGGGCACATCGCGCATCAGCCGGCCGTCGGTGTCGACGACAACCATCCCGTCGACCGGCTGTTGGGCCAGCGCCTGCGGTGCGGTCAGCGCGCTCAACGCCAGGAGCGCTGCGGCATAGGGGGAACGGGCTATCTTGATCATGCGGTCAACCTGCGGCTTATGGGACAATGGGGCATCATTGCCTGATTATGCTGAACGGAGCCTGAACAGACTGTGAAATCCGGGCTTCAGTAAGGCAAACCGACATAGTTTTCCGCAAGCGCGGTTTTTGCGGCTTCGGAGCTGAGCGTATAGGCCAGTTCGGTTTCGAGGATGCGGGCCTCGAAGGGGCCCTGTTCGGGAAACCGGTGCAGCATGGTCGTCATCCACCAGGAAAACCTCACGGCCTTCCAGGCCCGGGCGAGCGCGCGCTCGGAATAGGAGTCGAGCAGGAACCGGTCGCGCTCGAGGAAATGGCCGCACAGGCCCTCGAACAGGTAATGCACGTCCGACACCGCCAGGTTGAGCCCCTTGGCGCCGGTGGGCGGGACGATGTGCGCGGCGTCGCCGACCAGGAACAGGCTGCCGAAGCGCATCGGCTCGGCGACGAAGGACCTCAGCGGCGCGATGGATTTTTCGAATGACGGCCCGGTGGTCACCGCCTCGGCGATGTCGGGCGGCAGCCGCCGGCGCAGTTCGGTCCAGAACCGGTCGTCCGACCAGGCCTCGACGCTGTCGCCGGCGTTGCACTGGATGTAGTAGCGGCTACGGCTTTTCGAGCGCATCGAACAGAGCGCGAAGCCGCGGGAATGGCTGGCGTAGATCAGCTCGTGGCTGACGGGAGGCACATCGCTCAGGATGCCGAGCCAGCCGAAAGGGTAGACTTTCTCGAAGGTGCGGATCGACTTTTCCGGCACGGCGCGGCGGCTCGCGCCATGAAAGCCGTCGCATCCGGCGATGAAGCGGCAGTCGATCCGCACCTCTTCGCCGTCGATCCGGCAGGTGACATGGGGCTTGTCGCCGGCGAAGTCGTGCGGCTCGACGGCGTCGACCGAGTAATAGGTGACGCCGCCGGTGTCGGCGCGGCGGTCGACCAGGTCCCGCGTCACTTCGGTCTGGCCATAGACCGTGACCCACTTGCCGCCGGTCAGGCCGGAGAGATCGATGCGGTGGACATCGGTTTCGCGGGTGATGGCGAAGCCTTCATGCACCAGGCCCTGGGCGTGCATCCGGCCGCCGATCCCGGCCGCCTCGAGCGTGCGCTGGGCGCCCTGCTCCAGGACGCCGGCGCGCACCCGCGACAGCACGTGGTCGAGGCTCGAGCGTTCGACGATGATCGTGTCGATGCCGATGTCATGCAGCAACTGGCCGAGAAGCAGGCCCGAAGGGCCGGCGCCGATGATGCAGACCTGCGTGCTGAGAATTTTCATCGCCCGTCTCCCCCGGGCTCGCCGATCCGATCGACGCAGCCCATCAGCGCAGACGCCGTCGCCAGAGCGGCGCCGGCGGCCTCACACATCTTCGGCAGGATCATCCATTCGAGCATCCAGGCGGCGCCCGAGCGCTCCATCTCGTGGATCTGCGCCTGGTGCATGCCGGCGACCAGCGTGGCGTTGAGCCGCGCCAGCGCCACCAGGCGTTCGGCCGCGACCGGGTTCTGCTTGTGCGGCATGGCCGAGGAGCCGCCGCCGCCCGAGAGCCTGATGTCCCGGTCGCCGCGCAACGCCATCAGGGCCACGTCCTGGCCGATCTTGCCGAGCGCGCCGGTGAGTTCCGACAGGTAATTGGCGTGCGCCAGCATAGGGCCGCGCGCCGCATGCCAGCTATGGCCCGGCCAGCGCAGGTCGAGCTCGCGGCCGAGCGTCTCGGCGATGATGGCCGCGTTGTCGCCGAGCGCCCGCAGGCCGCCCACCGCGCCGCCGAACTGCAGGATGCGGGTCTGTTCCCTGAGCTTGGTCAGGCGGGCGCGCAGCGCCTCAAGCGGCTGGCTCCAGGCGGCGAGGCGGTCGGACGCCTTGAAGCCGAGTGCCGGCTGCATCCGGGTGATGGCCTCGAGCGCGTTGCCGCCGTCGCGGTTCTCGAGATCGGCAAGGCGCGTAAGAAGCGCGTCAAGTCGCTTGGAAAGGATGGCGCCGGTGCGGCCCAGCGCCTCGATGGTGGCGGTGTCGACCAGATCCTGGCTGGTGGCGCCGTGGTGGACGAGCTCGCTGCCTGGGCCGGTCACAAGGGCGCGCAATTGCCGGACATAGTCGGGCGCCGGCACGCCGTCGCGGAGAAGGGCGCCGTCGATCGCCGCCCGGTCCGGTTCGAAGCCGGCGATCTGGTCGATCAGTCCGGCGGCATCGTCCGGACCGATCAATTTCGCCTGCGCGAGCCCCTTGATCAGCGCCTGCTCGAAGCGGGCGAAGCTGGCGAACAGGGCGGTGCCGGAAAACAGCCCGGCGATCTCGGGATCGCCGCTCAAGCCGTCCATCCAGCCCTGTCCGCCGGTGTCCATCTCAGACCCGTTCCAGGGCGATGGCGATGCCCTGGCCGACGCCGATGCACATGGTGGCGAGCGCCAGCTTCTCGTTGCGGATGGCGAGCTCCAGCGCCGCGGTGCCGGTGATGCGGGCGCCGGACATGCCGAGCGGATGGCCGAGCGCGATGGCGCCGCCATTGGGATTGATGTGCTCGGCGTCCTCGGCAAGGTCGAGCTCGCGCAGCACGGCGATGCCCTGGCTGGCGAAGGCCTCGTTGAGTTCGATGACGCCGAAATCGGACGGCTTGAGGCCGAGCCGGGCGCAGAGTTTCAGCGTCGCCGGCGCCGGTCCGATGCCCATGATCCTGGGCTCGACGCCGGCGGTGGCGCCGCCGAGGATGCGGGCGATGGGGGTGAGGCCGTGCTTCCGCGCGGCCGCCTCGCTGGCGATGATCAGCGCCGCGGCGCCGTCATTGACGCCGGACGCATTGCCGGCCGTGACGCTGCCGCCCTGCCGGAACGGGGTTCCGAGTTTCGCGAGCTGCTCGATCGTGGTGTCGGGGCGGGGATGCTCGTCGCTGTCGACCACGATCGGGTCGCCCTTGCGGCGCGGGATCTCGACCGGGGCGATTTCCCGGTCGAAGCGGCCCGAGGCCTGGGCGGCGCCGGCGCGCTTCTGGCTCCTGAGCGCGAACGCGTCCTGGTCGGCTCGGGAGACGCCATACTGCTCGGCCACGTTCTCGCCGGTCTCGGGCATGGAATCGATGCCGTACTGGGCCTTCATCAGCGGGTTGACGAAGCGCCAGCCGATGGTGGTGTCATGGATCTCGGCATGGCGCGAAAAGGCGGTGTCGGCCTTGGGCATGACGAAGGGCGCGCGCGACATGCTTTCGACGCCGCCGGCGATGACCATGCCGGCCTCGTCAGAGCGGATCATCCGGGCGGCGGCCAAGACCGCGTCCATGCCCGAGCCGCAGAGGCGGTTCAGGGTGGTGCCGGGCACCCAGACCGGAAGGCCCGCGAGCAGCGACGACATGCGGGCGACGTTGCGGTTGTCCTCGCCGGCCTGGTTGGCGCAGCCGTAATAGACCTCGTCGATCTCCGCCCAGTCGACACTGGCGTTGCGGGCCATCAGCGCGCGGATCGGGATGGCGCCGAGATCATCGGCGCGGACCTGTGCCAGGGCGCCGCCGAAACGGCCAATCGGGGTGCGGATGTAATCGCAAATGAATGCTTCGGCCATCAGGCGGCTTCTCCGGTGTTGGTGCCCGAATGGGCGGCTTTGGTGCGGGCGTTGAGATCGCGCAGGGTTGTCAGTTCCAGCTCGGTCGGCGACGGGGTTTCGCCCACCTCGTCGGCGAAGCGGACGGTCCAGCCGCATTCGGCCTGCACCATCTCGCGGGTCACGCCGGGATGCAACAGCACCACGGTGAACTCATGTGTTACAGGATCGGTCCGCCAGACCGCAAGGTCTGTCACCATCAGCGTCGGCCCCTTGGTGGCGATCCCCAGCCGCGCGCGGTGGTCGCCGCCCTCGCCATGGCCGAAGCTGGTGAAGAAGTCGATCTTCTCCACCATGGCGCGCCTGGACTGCTTGAGCGTGATGAAGATCTCGCCGCAGGAGGAGGCGATCTCGGGCGCGCCGCCGCCGCCGGGCAGGCGGGTCTTGGGATGGTCGTAATCGCCGATCACGGTGGTGTTGATGTTGCCGAAGCGGTCTATCTGGGCGGCGCCGAGGAAGCCCACGGTGACGCGGCCGCCCTGCAGCCAGTAGCGGAACATCTCGGGCACCGAGACGGTGGTGACCGCCGTGTCGCAGAGTTCGCCGTCGCCGATCGACAGCGGCAGCACCGAGGGCGCGGTGCCGATGGTGCCGCTCTCATAGATCAGCGTGACGTCGGGCGCATGGGTGAGGCGGGCGATGTTGCAGGCGGCGGACGGCGCGCCGATGCCGACGAAGCAGACATCGGTGTTCTTGAGCGCCCGGGCGGCGGCGATCGTCATCATTTCGGTCGGGGTGAAATCGGTCTCAGTCATGACCTGCTCCTCAAGTGGCTGACCCGATCGTCGAAATCCTCGGGCCTGGCGTCCAGCACGTTCTGCTTCATCCAGGCGAGGAACGTGTCGCGGTCGGCCGCGATCTTGTCCCAGGCGATGTAGCTTGCATTGTCGCGGGGGTAGTAGCCGTGGGCATAGGACGGATGGGCGCCGCCCGGCACCAGGCAGATGGCGCTCACGGTCCAGCCGGGCAGGACGCAGGCATTGGGATGGGCGTCGAGATCGTCGACGATCTCCTCGACGGTCACCACCGCGCGCTTCGCCGCCAGCACCGCCTCCTTCTGCACGCCGACGATGCCCTCGATCAGCACATTGCCCTTGCGGTCGGCCTTCTGGGCGTGAATGAAGGTTACATCTGGGCGGATGGCGGGGACGGCCGCCAACACCTCGCCGGTGAACGGGCAGGTGACCGACCTGATGTTGGGATTGACCCTCGCCAGTTCCGCGCCCTTGTAGCCGCGCAACACCGCAAACGGCAGGCCAGCGGCGCCGGCCTCGTAGGCATTGGCCATGGCGGCGTGGGAATGCTCCTCGATCTCGAGTGCGTGCGGCCAGCCGTTCTCGACCGAATCGCGCAGCCGCCTGAGCAGGCCCACGCCGGGATTGCCGGCATAGGAGAAGATGAGCTTTCTCACCGCGCCCATGCCGATCATCTGGTCGTAGACGAGATCGGGCGTCATCCGCACCAGCGTCAGGTCCTTGACGCCCTGGCGCAGCGCCTCGTGGGCGCTGGCATGGGGGATCAGGTGGGTGAAGCCCTCGAAGGCGGCGGTGTCGCCGGTGGTGAGATTCTGCGCCACCGCTTCGGGCAGCGTCATGAATTGAGCCATTGTCTGTCCTCAGATGTCGAAGAATACGGTTTCCTGCGGGCCTTGCAGGTGGATGTCGTGGCTGTAGCGGCCGGCGCCGCCCTTGGAGATCAGCGTCGCTACCCGGTCGCGGTGCTCGATGCGGCCAAGCACCGGATCGGCGGCATTGGCGTCAAGCTCGTCCTCGAAATAGATCCGCGTGTTGAGGCCCAGATTGATGCCGCGGGCGACGATCCAGAGGTTGATGTGCGGCGCCTGCAGCCTGCCGTCGGGGAAGGGCACGCGGCCCGGCTTGATCGTGTCGAAGCGGAACAGGCCGGTCTCAGCGTCGGCGGGCGAGCGGCCCCAGCCGCAGAAATCCGCGGTGGCCTTGGCATGGTGGACGCCGTCGGCGTCGGCCTGCCAGATTTCCACCAGCGCGTCCCTAATGAGATTGCCGCCGCCGTCGAAGACCCGGCCCTCGAGCGTGATGCGCTCACCCTTGGTCCGGTCGCCGACCATGGTCGTTCCGAGGTCGGTGGCATAGACGCCCCCGATGCCGCAGAAATTGGGCGTGAGCCCGATATGGACGTAAGGGCCGGCGGTCTGCGACGGCGATTCCCTGAGGGGGTAGAGCGGTGTGTCGGTCGGACGCGTCATCTCAGTTTCCCTCCATCCGGTTCTCGAACAGCGTCGAGCGGCTGCCGCGCAGGACGATGTCGAAGCGGTAGGCGAGCGCATCCATCGGCGCGCTGGCGTTCATGTCGAGCCGGGCGGTGAGCTGGTCGACCGCCCTCGGATCGTTGATGGTGCGCACGATCGGGCAGCGGGCGATCAGCGGATCGCCCTCGAAATACATCTGGGTGATCAGCCGCTGGGCGAAGCCGTGGCCGAAGACCGAGAAATGGATATGCGCCGGACGCCAGTCGTTGGGCCCGTTCGGCCAGGGGTAGGGGCCGGGGCGGACGGTGCGGAAGGAGTAAGCACCGTCCTCGCCGGAAATCGTCCGGCCGCAGCCGCCGAAATTGGGATCGAGCGGGGCGAGGTAGCCGTCCTTCTTGTGGCGGTAGCGTCCCCCCGCATTGGCCTGCCAGAACTCGACGAGGACATTCGGCACCGGCTGGCCGCGCTCGTCGAGCACCCGGCCCTCGACGATGATGCGCTCGCCGATGGCGCTCATGCCGGGGCTCGCGAAATTGAGCACCAGGTCATTGTCGAGCGGGCCGAGCATGTCGTGGCCGAAGGCCGGGCCGGTGGTTTCCGACAGAGAATTGCCGAAGGCCACCAGCGGCTTGGCGGGCGAGCGCAGCACCGAGGTCTTGTAGTCGGGCGTCAACGCCTTGGGGTGCCAGGAGCGGTCGCGGGGGAAGAAATTGGCGACGGGCGGACGGTTGGAGGAGGTCATGGCCGGGCCTCCCGGCTTTCCGCCGCCATCTCCGAAAGCGTGCGCTTGGCGATGCGGATGGCGGTGTTGGCGGCGGGCACGCCGGCATAGATCGCCACGTGCAGCAGCGCCTCGCGGATGTCGCTCTCGCTGGCGCCGGTGTTGGCGGTGGCGCGGATGTGCAGGGCGAGTTCCTCTTCCTGGCCGAGGGCTGCCAGCAGCGCGATGGTCACCATCGAGCGCTCCCGGTGGCTCCAGTCGGGGCGCGACCAGACCCGTTCCCAGGCGCTGGCGGTGATCAGGTCCTGGAACGGCGCGTCGAATTCGCTGGACCTGGCGAACGCCGCATCGACATGCGCATCGCCCAGCACGGCGCGGCGCGTGCGCTCGCCTTTAGACTTGGTGTCGGCCATCCGGTCCTCCCGTTCCGCTCCATCCTCGGTTTCACTTTACATAGTGGAATGGAAATGAATAATGATTTTTCGACCTTTAACTCATCCCGGTATTGTTATGGATATCTCGCGGCGCATCAAGATCCGGCATCTGGAAGCCTTCGTCGAAGTGGCGCGGCAGAAGAGCGTCGGCCGCGCCGCCATCACCCTGTCGCTGACCCAGCCGGCGGTGACGCGGACCATCCGCGAGCTCGAGGAGATCGTCGGCGCGGCGCTGATCGAGCGCGAGGGGCGGGGGATCCGGCTGTCGCACCAGGGCGAGGTGTTCCTGTCGCATGCCGGATCCGGCCTGGCCGCCGTCCGCGGCGGGATCGCGGCGCTCGCCAATGTCGCCACCACCACGGGGCCGCCGGTGCGGATCGGCGCGCTGCCGACCGTCTCGGCGACGATCATGCCGGGCGCCGTCGCCGAGTTCCTGGCTTCGGGGCTGAAAAGCCCGCTCCGGGTCGTCACCGGGGAAAACCGGGTGCTGCTCGATCAGTTGCGCAAGGCCGATCTCGACCTGGTGATGGGGCGCATGCCGGCGCCCGAGAACATGGCGAGCCTCCGCTTCGAACCGCTCTACCGCGACCGGGTGGTGTTCGTCGTCGCCCGCAGCCATCCGCTCGCCGGGCTGCGGCAGGTGAGCGCCGACATCCTGGCGCGGCACCCGGTGCTCACCCCGCCCGAGGGCTCGATCATCCATCCCTTCGTCGAGCGGCTGATCCTCGAACAGGGCATGGCGCGTCCGGTCAAGGCGATCGAGACGGTGTCGGACAGTTTCGGCCGCGCCTTCCTGCGGGCGAGCGACGCGATCTGGATCATCTCGCGGGGCGTGGTCGCGGCCGAGATCGCCTCGGGCGAGTTCGTCGAACTGCCGATCGACACCGGCTCGACCATGGGCGCGGTGGGCCTGATCACGCGGGACGCCGACCGGCCGCATGACGCGGCGGTGTTCTTCGCCGATCTGCTGAGACGGCGCACGGCCGGCGGCTGAGCGGTCCGGGCCGACAGGCGCATTTTGACTTTCGTTTCTTTCGTTTTAAACTGGACGCGAAATCAACCCTCTCCGGATTCCCCGCCATGTACCTCGCTCCGCGCCATTCCGAGATCATCGACCTCGCCCGGACCGAGGGCCGCGTGCTGGTCGATGATCTCGCGGCACGTTTCGCGGTCACGCCGCAGACGATCCGCAAGGACCTCAACGATCTGTGCGACCGGCAACTCCTGATGCGCATCCATGGCGGCGCCATCCTGCCTTCGGGCACGCAGAACATGGAATACGCCCAGCGCGGCAAGATCGCGGCGGAGGAGAAGAGCGCCATCGGCGAGGCGGCCGCGGCGCTGATCCCCGACAACGCCTCGCTGTTCATCAATATCGGCACCACCACCGAGGCCGTCAGCCAGGCGCTGCTGCGGCACGGGCGGTTGATGATCATCACCAACAACATCAATGTCGCCAACCGGATGCGGCCCTTCGCGCAGTTCGAGGTGGTGATCGCCGGCGGCGTGGTGCGGGCGTCGGACGGCGGCATCGTCGGCGAGGCGGCGGTGGATTTCATCCGCCAGTTCAAGGTCGACTACGCGGTCATCGGCGCCTCCGCCATCGACCATGACGGCGCGCTGCTCGATTACGACTTCCGCGAGGTCAAGGTGGCGCAGGCGATCATTGCCAATGCGCGGCAGGTGATCCTGGTCGCCGATTCGACCAAGTTCGAGCGTACCGCGCCGGTCCGGATCGGTCATCTCGACCAGGTCGACACCTTCGTCACCGACCAGTGCCCCAACGACAAGATCCGCCAGATCTGCCGCGACTGCGACGTGCATCTGGTCGAGACCATGCCGCATGCGAAGGACGGCTAGCCCAGGCTGCGCGCCTTTCGCACGGCGGCGTCGAGCCCCTCGGCGATTGCCTCCCGGATCGGCGAGTTGCCCATGGCGCTGAGCCCCGCCGCGGTGGTGCCGGCGTAGTCGATCATCTGCCGCACATGGTCGGCGGGAGAGGCCTGCCCATGGGCGAGCATGGCGCCGGCGGAAAAGAACAACTGCCGGATGGCGCGGTCGGCGACAGCCGGCGCAATGCCGGCCTTGACGGCGTAGTCGATCATGCAGTCGGCATAGAAGGCGACGAAGCCCGGCACCGGCCCGGTCATTGCCGTGAAATGGTCAAGATGGGCCTCGTCATCGACCTCGTCGGTGAGGCCGCAGGCCGAAAAGATCCGCGTGACCACGGCCCGGTCGGCCGGACCGACGGCCGGCGCAGCCGCCCAGGGGCTGTAGGCAAGGCCGAGCTCGGCGGCGGGGCTGCTCATGGCGCGGACGACGCGATCCGACCCGGTCATGGCCTGGAGCCGGTCGAGCGTGACGCCCGCCATCACCGAGATCACCAGCTTTGCCGGAACATCCATGCCGATGTCAGGCGCCAGGGCCGGGGGGACGGAGAGAATGACAATGTCGCAGGCCTCACCCAGGCGGGCATTGTCCGTCGTCACCTCGACCTCCGGGAACTGCTCGAAACCCGCCTTGCCGCCGCTGCGGTTGGAAATCCAGAGGTCCGAGGCGGGCAGGGCCATGCGGTCCAGGAGCGCGTGCGCGATGGCGCGGCCGAGCATGCCCGAGCCGCCTATGATGCCAATTTTTGGCAGGTCCGTCATCCATACTCCTCCCAACGGTCGCTCGACAGGGTCGCGGCATTGCGATCCTATCAAACCGGCCGGGATTGGGAACCTGTCATGACGAGAGGTTGGAGGAATGCGGTGCGCGACGCGCCGGGGCGAAGACGATGCTTGCGGGAAGCCGCGCACGCGGTCTGCGGAACCGGCAAAAGGGGGAACGAAAGGGCTCGTGTGTGCGCCCTGTGCCGAAGCAAAAGTGGTTCCGCGGCCTATATAAGCTGTTTTTTATCTGTTGCCGTGAAGCCACCAATGCCGGCCAACAAAGCTTGGCAACGAAAATTTACCCAGCTTGTTCTTTTTAGACCTTCGTCGTGTGACTATATAGCCCGGAAGCGAGACCCTGACCGCAGAGCGCGGTCGTCAGCATGCGCGGTTCCAGACGCTGCAGATTGAGGTTTGTCTGCCTGGTTCTCGCGCCGGTATTTTTTTGAGAGCGGATTTCTTCATGGCCATGCCAAGGTTTCATACCGTCGCAGCTTTTGTCGTGCTGGCCGTTTCGGCCGCGTGGGTGCTGACGGGCGAGTTTTCGGCCATCGGCAGCGCCGCCCAGGATCCCGAGGCCACGCCCGAGCTGGAGCAGCCGGCCGCGCCCGCCCTGCAGCAGAAGGCGCTGCGCACGGTGGCGGTGACCACGCCCGAATTCATCGAGCACAGCCGCATCATCCGGATTTCCGGGGTGACGGCGCCGGACAAGCGCACGACGCTGGCCACCCGCAGCGCCGGCATCCTGGGCGAGCTCAAGGTCGAGAAGGGCGACAAGGTCGCGGCCGGCGACGTCGTTCTGGTGCTCGACGGCACGGAGAAGCAGTCGATGGTGGAGACCGCCCGGGCCCTGCTCGACCAGCGCCAGAAGGAAGCCGACAACGTCGAGCGGCTGGTCAAGGAGGGCATCACCCCCACCACGCAGATCGACAGCGCCCGCTCGGCGCTGGCGTCGGCGCGCTCGCAGCTCGAGGCGGCCCAGGCCGAGGTCGACCGGCTCACGGTCATAGCCCCGTTTTCGGGCGTGATCGACCAGGTCATGGTCGAGGAAGGAAGCTGGCTGCCGTCCGGCGAGGCGGTCGCGGTGCTGCTGCAGCTTGACCCGGTGGTGGCCAAGGGCGAAGTCAGCGAGCGCGAGATCGTCCATGTCGGGGTCGGCAGCGAGGCAGATGTGCGGCTGATCAGCGGCGACATTGTCTCCGGCACCGTGCGCCATGTCAGCCTTGAGGCAACCGCCGGCACCCGCACCTTCCCGGTCGAGGTCGCCATCCCCAATCCGGACAATTCGGTGCCCGCCGGCATGACCGCCGAGATCATGATCAAGGCCGAGACCGTCACCGCGGTGAGGCTGCCGCGCTCGGTGGTCACGCTCGACGCGGCCGGCAATCTCGGCCTGCGCATCCTCAAGGCCGATTCCACCGTGGGCTTCGTGCCGATCGACCTGATCGACGATTCGCCGGAGGGCCTGGTGCTGAGCGGCGTTCCGCTGGACGCCAAGATCATCGTCGCCGGGCAGGACCTGGTGAGCGAGGGCGACACGGTCCATGCGGTGCCCGCCGACGCGACGCTGATGACCGGAGCGACCGTCAAGCAGGCGGAGAAACTGCAATGAATTTCGTCGACGTCGCCATCCGCAATGCGCGGCTGACGCTCGCGGTCCTTCTGTTCCTGGTCGTCGCCGGGTCGATGGCCTATGTCTCGATCCCCAAGGAAGCCGAGCCCGACGTCCAGATCCCGATCATCTATGTGAGCATGACCTATCAGGGGATTTCGCCCGAGGATTCGGAGAGGCTGCTGCTCAGGCCGGTCGAAACCCGGCTGAAGAACGTCACCGGCGTCAAGCAGATGCGCTCCACCGCCTACCAGGGCGGCGGCAACGTGGTGATCGAGTTCATGGCCGGCGCCGACCTCGGCAAGGCGCTCGACGACGTGCGCAACAAGGTCTCAGACGCCAAGCCGGACCTGCCGGAGGGCGCGGACGAGCCGACGGTCAACGAGGTCAACATCTCCGAGTTCCCGGTGCTGGTGGTGACGCTGGCGGGCGACGTGCCCGAGCGCGCGCTGACGCGGGCGGCGCGGGAACTGCGCGACCGGATCGAGGAGGTCGGCGGCGTGCTCGACGCCTCGCTGCAGGGCGCGCGCGACGACCTGGTCGAGGTGATCATCGACCCGGTGAAGCTGTCGTCCTACGGCATGCAGCTCGACCAGCTCATCGCCGGCGTCAACGCGTCGAACTCGGTGGTGGCCGCGGGCGCGCTCGAGGGCGAGGAGGGCCGCTACGCGGTCAAGGTGCCGCTGCTCATCGAAACCGTCGAGGATGTCGCCAACCTGCCGATCATCGCCGGCTCCAACGCGGTGGTGCGGGCGCGCGATCTCGCCACCATCCGCTCGACCTTCAAGGACGCCGAGACCATCACGAGGCTCAACGGCGAACCGGCGATCGCCATCGAAGTCTCCAAGCGCACCGGCGCGAACCTGATCGAGACCGTGGACGCGGTCAAGGTGGTGGCCAACGAGTTCAAGACGCTGCTGCCCGAGGGCGCCTCCATCGGCTTCAGCCAGGACAAGTCGACCTCCATCCGGCAGTTGCTGGGGGACCTGCAGAACTCGGTGCTGACCGCGGTGATCCTGGTGTTCATCGTCATTCTCTACGCGCTGTCGGGGCGGGCGTCGCTGCTGATCGGCTTTGCCATTCCCGCCTCGTTCCTGATGGGCATCCTGGCACTGTCGCTGGCGGGCCTGACGGTCAACATCGTGGTGCTGTTCAGCCTGATCCTGGCGGTGGGCATGCTGGTTGACGACGCCATCATCGTCACCGAATTCGCCGAACGGCGGATGAGCGAGGGCTTGAATCGGCGCGACGCCTTCTCGCTCGCCGCCAAGCGCATGGCGGGGCCGGTGGTCGCGGCGACGCTCACGCGCGTGGCGGCGTTCTCGCCGCTGCTGTTCTGGCCCGGCATGGTCGGCGAGTTCATGAAATACATGCCGATCACGCTGATCGCGACGCTGTCGGCGTCGTTGCTCTATGCGCTGGTGTTCACGCCGACGCTGGGCGCCATGTTCGCCAAGCCGACGATCGAGACCGGTCCGCAGCGCGACGGGCTCTACATGAAGTTCGTCAGCCGCGCCGTGCGCCATCCCTTCATCGTCGTGTTCTTCACGCTGGCCGCGCTGATCGTGGTTCCGGTCGCCTACGGCAAATACGGCAAGGGCGTCGAGTTCTTCCCCAATGTCGAGCCCGACTACGGTCTGCTCTACGTGCATGCGCGCGGCAATCTCTCGCTCGAGGAGAAGGATGCGGCGGTCCGCGCGGTCGAGCAGCGGATCATTGGCTGGCCGGGGCTGACCAGCGTCTACACCCGCGTGGGCAAGGTCGGCGGCGGCGGCAACAGCGTCGCCGAGGATGTGGTTGGCGTCATCCAGTACGAATTCGTCGACTGGCGGGAGCGCAAGCCCGCGGGCGAGATCCTCGATGATTTCCGCCGCGAACTCACCGGCTTTCCCGGCGTCGACATCGAGGTGCAGGTTCCCCAGGGCGGCCCGCCGACCGGCAAGGCGATCCAGATCCAGCTTTCGGCCGCCGATCCGGCCGGATTGCCCGACGTGGCGCGCAGGGTGGCGGCGCAGCTCGAGGCCACGCCCGGCGTGATCGATGTCTCCGACGGCCTGCCGCCGCCCGGCGTCGATTGGGAAATCAAGGTCAACCGCTCGGTGGCCGCGCGCTACGGCATCGGCCCCTCGTCGGTTGGCACCGTGGTGCAGCTCGTCACCACCGGCCTGAAGCTGACCGACTACCGGCCCGCGGGCGCCGACGACGCCGTCGACATAAGGCTCCGGCTGCCGGAGGACCGGCGGACGCTGTCGACGCTCGACGATCTCAGGATCGAGACCAGCCAGGGCTCGGTGCCGATCTCCAATTTCGTCACGCGCGAAGCCGCGCCGAGCGTCGGCACGCTGACGCGGATCGACGGGGTGCGCACGATCACCGTGGAAGCCGGGATCAGCGAAGGCATCCAGGCCGATCCGGTGCGCAAGGGCATCGTCGCGGAGCTGGAGAAGGCGGACCTCAACGCGATGGGCATCCGCTGGAAGCTCGCCGGCGAGGACGAAGAGCAGAAGGCGGCGGGCGAGTTTTTGAGCAAGGCCTTCGGCGCGGCGATCTTCCTGATCTTCATCGTGCTCCTGGCCCAGTTCAACAACTTCCTGTCAGTGGCGCTGGTGCTGTCGGCGGTGGTGATGTCGACCATCGGCGTGTTCCTGGGCCTTTTGATCATGGGCCAGCCGCTCGGCATCGTCATGACCGGCATCGGCATCATCGCGCTGGCGGGCGTGGTGGTGAACAACAACATCGTGCTGATCGACACCTACGACCATCTCAGGCGCGAGGGCAGCGACAAGCTCGACGCCATTCTCGAGACCTGCCGCGAGCGCGCGCGTCCGGTGGTGCTGACCGCCATGACCGCGATTCTGGGCGTGCTGCCGATCGCCTTCGGCGTCAACCTCGAGCTGATGGCGCACGAGACCACCTATGGCGCGCCGTCGACGCAATGGTGGATTTCGCTTTCGAGCGCGATCGTCTTCGGCCTGGCCTTCTCGACCATCCTCACGCTGGTGGTGACGCCGTCGCTGCTGATGATCGTCACGCGCTCGAAGAACAGCAAGATCACCGCCTGGTGGCAGCGAATGAAGGCGCGCGTCGGTCTGGGCCGCAAGCGGGACGCCGCCGGCGCGGCGGAACCCGCGGAATAGCGGTCCGTCACTGATAAAGCCTCAAAGGGCGCCGGCATGGCGATGCCGGCGCCCTTTTCTCGTGATCGGTCCAGTTAGGGCGCGCCTATTCCGGCTGGCAGATGGCCTTGGCGCGGATGGCCTGCGCGGTGCGCACCGCCAGGGTCGCCACCGCCAGCGCCAGCACCGCGGTGAGGCCGAAGCCCACCATCCGGTGCGGCTCCGAGCCGGTCTCGCGGGCGAAGACGAAGGAGGCGACCGACAGCGCCGCCACCGGGAAGGTGAGCGCCCACCAGGACAAAGCGAAGGGCAGGCGGAAGAAGCGCGGCGCCTGGGTGAGCACGATCAGCGCGAAGACATAGCCGATATTGAGGAGAATCCGGGCGAAGGCGTCGACGTCGCCGGTCAGCCGCACCCAGGCGACGAAGGCCACCGCCGGCGGGGCGATCAGGATCACCAGCGTCGGCATCAGCCGCGAGGGCAGCGGCTCGTGGAAGATCAGCCGGTTCATCACCAGGGTGAGCAGCACGATCCAGAACAGGAGCCCCGCCGAGAAGAACAGCCAGGACAGCTCCACCGCGCCGAAGCCGACTCCGGCCAGCGGCACCACCACATTGCCCACCGCCGGGATGAACCAGGCGGGCGACAGGTGGATCGGCTGGAACGGGCGGTGGCCGATCCAGTTGGCGACGACGCTGAGCGCCAGGATTCCCTGCGCCGCGACGCCCAGGCTCCAGACGCCATAGGCGAGACCTGGCATGCGCGGGGCAAGCGCCGTGCCGAGCAGCAAGAGCGAGATCGATATGGTCGGGAAGAAGGCGATGCGGACCGGGTGGTTCCACTCGGCCCTGACCGCGGCGGGGTGGCGGACAAGCTTGAGGCCGTAGAAGACCGCCAGCACGGCGAAGACTGCCACCGCCGCGCCGAGAATGAACTGCGAGGCGGCGCCCGAGGCGCCAGCGGCCTGTTCGGCCGCCGTCATCGCCAGGACCAGGCCCAGCAGGCCCATCATCACGGCAAAGAAGGTCACCGGGAAATTCTCAAGCCGGTCCGGCTTGGCAATCGACATGTCGACCATGGTGCGAACGGATCCTTTATTTCAGCGCCGGCAACGATGTGCCCGAGGCAATATAAAAGATCCTTGATATAAATCAAAGCTGCACGTGCGATTGCGCTAATGCGCTGTTACCGCACCGCAAATCGCGGCCGGAGGCAGCGGCCTCGGGCCAGCGGCGGGCGACCCGCAGGGGCTCCCGGCGCCCGCGCGCCGCTCCGGACCGGGCGGGACAGGGCCGCAAAGTCCGGCCTTTGCCTTGACATTGCTGGCTAATTGCTGAACGATCATTCAATATCTAATTGCCGGTAAAATGGTGAAAATTGCATCTTCTCAAGGCCTTGCAAGCCGCAGGCGAAGTTCGTCGCGAGCGATCGGGAAAGATGCAGAGTCTTCAAGGAGCGCCTTTGAATACATCGACACCATCTTCCACTCTCTCCCCGGCGCAAGACCAGTGCGCGGTCTCGGTCCGGTCGCTCAGCAAGGTGTTTGGAAGCGGCGCGCATGCCTTCCGGGCGCTGGACGATGTGTCGGTCGACATCCGGAAGAACGAGTTCTTCACCTTGCTCGGCCCCTCGGGCTGCGGCAAGACGACCCTGCTGCGGCTGATCGCGGGCTTCGAGCAGCCCACTTCCGGGGCGGTTCTGCTCGACGGGGAGGATCTCTCGGCCAAGCCGCCCTATCAGCGCCCGGTCAACACGGTGTTCCAGAACTACGCGCTGTTTCCGCACATGACGGTGAGCCAGAACATCTCGTTCGGGCTCGAGATGCTCGGCCGCCCAAGCGACGAGATCAAGCGCGTGACGGAGGACATGCTGCGGCTGGTGCGGCTCGAATCCATGGCCGACCGGCGCATTACCCAGATTTCCGGCGGCCAGCAGCAGCGCGTGGCGCTGGCCCGCGCGCTCGCGCCGCATCCCAAGGTGCTGCTGCTCGACGAGCCGCTGTCGGCGCTGGACCTGCAGTTGCGCAAGGACATGCAGCTCGAGCTCAAGCGGCTGCAGACCGACACCGGCATCACCTTCGTGTTCGTGACCCACGACCAGGACGAGGCGCTGACCATGTCCGACCGCATCGCGGTGATGAATGGCGGCGAGATCCTGCAAATAGGGACGCCGCGCGAGATCTACGACAAGCCGCAGCACCGTTTCGTCGCGGGCTTCATCGGCGAGATCAACCTGGTTCCCGTGCAGGCAATGGGCGGGCAGGACTACGCCATCTCCGGCGTCGGCACGCTCAGGGCGGATGACGCATCGGCGGCGGCCAAGGGCGGCCGCGCGGTGCTCGCGATCCGTCCCGAGCGCATCGCCCTGTCAGCGCCCTCGGCCGGCACCTTGCCCGGGGTGGTGACCAACGTCGTCTATCACGGCACCGACACGATCTTTCACCTCAAGCTCGCCGACGGGCTGGAACTGCGCGCCCGCTCGCAGAACAACACGGCGAAGATCCAGTCCTTCGCCAAGGGCGATCACGTCGGCTGGTCGGTCGACGCGGCTTCCGTCTCCGTTCTGGCCGACGACCCGTCATGAGCCGGGCGGGCAAGACCATCCTGTTCCGCGCCCTGCTGATCGGGCCGGCGCTGATGGCGATCACCGTGTTCATGATCGTTCCCCTGGCGCTGATGGCCTATATCTCGTTCCGCGGGCGGGACTATTCCGGCGGCGTGCTGTGGGACCAGTTCACACCGGAAGCCTATGTCCGGCTGTTCTTCGAGCGGGAACTCGACGGCACGCTGGCGCTCAATTTCAACTACATGGCCATCATCCTGCGCTCGGTCTGGCTGTCGTTCCTGACCATGGCGATCTCGCTCGCCGTCGGGCTGCCGGTGGCCATGTTCATGGCGACGCGGAACGCCAGGTGGAAGGCGGTGCTGGTGTTCATGGTGACGCTGCCGTTCTGGACCAACCTGCTGGTCAGGAACTACGCCTGGATCCTGTTGTTGCGCGATCACGGCACCATCAATTCGGTGCTGCTGTGGCTCGGCGTCATCTCCGAACCGCTGCCGCTCTTGCACAATTCCTTCGCGGTCGCCGTCGGGCTCACCTATTCGTTCCTGCCCTTCATGGTGCTGCCGATCTATGCGAGCCTCGAGAAGATCGACCTCCGCCTGGTCGAGGCCTCGTTCGATCTCTACGCCACCCGCTGGCAGACCATCCGCCGGATCATCCTGCCGCTCGCCTTTCCGGGCATCGTCGCGGGCTGCGTGCTGGTGTTCGTGCCGGCGCTCGGCGCCTATATCACGCCGGAGCTGCTCGGCGGCGGCAAGACGTTGATGATCGGCAACCTGATCGGCTTCCAGTTCGGCGGCGCGCGCAACTGGCCGTTCGGCGCGGCGCTCGGCCTGTTCCTGCTCCTGCTGGTACTCATCTCGCTCGGGCTCTACGCACGGCGCTACCGCGGCGAACTGGAGGGATCGCAATGAGGCTCAACCCGTTCCGCGCGCGGCCCTTCCCGGGCGACGTCCGGCACTGGCCGGGGCTGTTCACGGCAACGGCGGTGTTCTTCGCCTATGTCTATCTGCCGATCCTGATCCTGATCGCGCTGTCCTTCAACGAGAACCGGACGGTGACGGTCTGGACCGGGTTCTCGCTTGACTGGTACCGCGTGGCCTTTGCCAACCGCGACATCGTCGGGGCGGCGACCAATTCGCTGATCATCGCCTCGGTGGCTTCGGTCAGCGCCACGACGCTCGCGACGCTCGCGGCGCTGCGGATGGCGAGCAACGACCGTTTCCTCGGCAAGGCCGGCATCAACGCGGTCTTCGCGCTGCCGATCACGGTTCCCGAGATCGTGCCGGCGGTGGCGACGCTGATGTTCTTCGCGAGCCTCGGCTTCACCTTCGGGCTCGGCACGGTGATCATCGGCCATATCGTGTTCTGCATCCCGTTTGCCTATCTGCCGATCCGGGCGCGGCTCGAAGGCATGGACCCGAAGATCGGCGAGGCGGCTGCCGACCTCTACGCCAATCCGGTGCGGGCCTTCTGGCGGGTGACGCTGCCGCAACTGGTTCCGGGCATTCTCTCGGGCCTGGTGCTGGCCTTCATCATCTCGCTTGATGATTTCGTCACCACCTTCTTCCTGGGCGGCGCGGGGTCGACCACGCTGCCCATCTACATCTTCGGTCTGGTGAGAACCGGCGTCACGCCGGAGGTCAACGCGATCTCCTCGCTGATGCTGCTCTTGTCGCTCTCTCTAGTCTCCCTGTCGCTCTTTCTGGGACGGGATCAGAATCGGAAAACCGGGCCCGATTGAGACGCCAACGCCCGCACACAATTGGAGAACATCATGATCAGGAACAACAGGGTAGGAAAGCATACAGCCAAACTGCTGGTGGCCACGGCGATCACGCTCACCGCATTCGGCGGCAGCGCGATGGCGGAGGGTGAACTGCATCTTTACAACTGGACGAACTATTTCGCGCCCGAACTGCTGGAGCGCTTCGAGAAGGAAACCGGCACCAAGGTCAGCGTCGACAATTACGCCTCGGAAGAGGATCTGCTCGCCAAACTGCAGGCCGGCGGCGGCGGCTATGACGTGATCTTTCCCGGCAGCACCACGCTCGGCGTGATGGTCGAGAAGGGCCTGCTCGCCAAGATCGACGTCAACCAGATGGAGAACTTCAAGAACCTGCTGCCGGCGTTTACCACCATGGCGGGCGATGAGAAGCGCGAATATTCCGCGCCCTACATGTGGGGCACGACCGGCTTCACCTATGATCCCGCGCTGGTGCCGGGCGGCAAGCTCGAGGAAAGCTGGAAGGAGCTGTTCGAGCCCAAGGACGAGCTGAAGGGCAAGATCGCCATGCTCAACGAGATGTCGGATGTCTGGAACGCGGCGGCCTATTACACCGGCGTCAGCAAATGCACCGAGGACCCGGCCGAGGCGCAGAAGATCCTCGACGTGCTGATGGCCCAGAAGCCGCATGTGAAGCTCTATTCCAATGACGGCACCATCGACCGCATGATCGCGGGCGAAGTGGCGGTCCACATGCAGTGGAACGGCGCCGCGCACCGGGTCAAGGAAAAGAAGCCGGACGCGGTCTATGTCTATCCCAAGGAAGGCACCACCTTCTGGACCGACGTCATCGCGGTCCCGAAGGACGCGCCGAACATGGAAGCGGCGAAGGCCTTCGTCAACTGGATGATGTCGCCGGAAGTGGCGGCGATCGCATCGAACTACACCGGCTATTCCAACGCGGTGTCGGGCTCGGGCGAATTCCTGAAGGAAGACCTGAGGAACGACCCGGCGGTGAATACGCCCGAGGAGTACAATGAAAGGCTGCGCGCCTTCGAGGCCTGCTCGCCGGCGTCGAAGGACCTGCGCGAAAAGGTCTGGACCAAGCTCAAGTCCTGATCTGAGCTGAACGGATGACAGGCGGGCCGGATCCATCGACGTGGGTCCGGCCCGTTTCGTTTGGTGAGAGCTGTGATCAGGCGCGCCAGCGCAGCAGCCAGCGTTCGGCCCGGCTGATGAGCCAGCCGACGGTGAGCCCCAGCACCGAGAGCATGGCGACGCCGGCGATCAACTGGTCGGTGGCAAACAGCGCGCCCGCCATCAGGATATAGGCGCCGATGCCGAATTCCGCGCCGATCATTTCGGCCGCCACCAGCAGGATGATGGCGATGGAGGCGGAGATGCGGAAGCCCGACAGGATGGCCGGAAGGGCGCCGGGAATGATGATCTTGCGCACGATCGACAGCCAGGACAGGCCGAAGGACTGACCCATGCGGATCAGGTTGCGGTCGACATTGTCGACCCCGCCATAGGTGGCGATGACGGTGGGGAAGAACACGCCGAACAGGATGGTGGCGACCTTGGAGCCTTCACCGATGCCGAACCAGATGATGAACAGCGGCAGCAGCGCGATCTTGGGGATCGGAAACAGCGCCGAGACGAAGGGGGAGACGCCGGCGCGCACGATCGAGAACAGCGCGACGGCGAGCCCGACGGTGACGCCGATCAGGCTGCCGACGCTCCAGCCGATCACCAGCCGGTAGAGACTGGCCGAGAGGTGCTTCCAGATCATGCCGGTCTCGAACAGGTCCGCCATGGCGCCCGCGGCCTCCGACGGGGCGGGGAGCGCAATGTTGGAGATGAAGCCGGTCTGCGAGCCGATCTCCCACAGGATCACCAGAACCACGAACAGGAAAAGCGCCACGAAGCGGTGGCGCGTGTGCACGAAGCCGCCGCCGCGGAACGGCACCGGCTTGACCGCTGCTACATGGCGGTTCTGCTGCAGGTCGGCCGTGGCGCGGCGGGGCTGCTCGAGGTCGGCTGCGTCAAGCGACATCGGACAGCTCCCGGTCGGCGGCGCGGGCCTCGTCGCGCATGGCTTCCCAGAGCCGGCGCTGGATCGCGGTGGTCTCGGCGGGATGATTGATCCGCTCATTGAGCGGAATGTCGATGTCGACGATCTCGCGGATCCGGCCGGGCCGGCGCGACAGCATGACGATGCGGTGGCCGAGCCGCACGGCTTCGGCGAGATTGTGGGTGATGTAGCAGGCGGAGAAGCCGACCTGGCCCCAGAGATCGACCAGGTCGTCCATCAGCAGGTCGCGGGTCTGGCTGTCGAGCGCCGAGAGCGGCTCGTCCATCAGCATCACCGCCGGGTTGACCGACAGCGCCCGGGCGATGGCCACGCGCTGCTTCATGCCGCCCGAGAGCTGCCGTGGCCAGGCGCCGGCGAATTCGCTGAGCTTGGTGCGGGCGAGCACATCGGCGATGATGGCGCGCGCCCGGTCCTTGGGAATGGCATGGTCCTCGAGCACGAGGCTCACATTGCCCTCGACCGTGCGCCAGGGCAGCAGCGCGAAATCCTGGAACACATAGGTGAGCGGATTGAGACTGTCGGCCGGTGGATCTCCGGCGATCAGGGCCGCGCCCGAGTCGGGCTTCTCCAGCCCGCCGAGGATCCGGAGCAGGGTCGACTTGCCGCAGCCCGAAGGGCCGACGATGCAGACGATCTCGCCCGATCCGACCGACAGCGAAATGTCGTTCAGAACCTCAACGTTCCCATAGGAATGGCTGACGCGATCGAGGATCAGTTCCATGGCCGGGTATCCTGGTTGTCATTTCCGGGCGGTCCGCGACGATGACGCCGCGGGCCGCTGTCTCGCTTGTCGGGTCTCGCGCTCAGTAGGCCTCGACGAAGCTGGTGTCGACCAGGTCTTCCATGGTCACGCCTTCGGGCGCCAGCTTCTCGGACTGGAACCACTTGAGCTGGTCCTCGACGCTGGCGACGTTGAGCCTGGCGCCCGAATTGATGCGCATGGCGCCGGCGGCAATCCGCGGGCCGGCCTTGTCGATCGGCTGGTCGGCATAGACATACTGGTGCACCATGCCGGTGATCGCGGCCACGTCGTCGGCGCCCATGGTCTTGTCGACGAAGGCGGCGTTGTAATCGTCGATGCCCTTGGAGAGGCCCGCGAGGAACCGGGTGACGAGCTCGCGGTTGTCGGTGACGTTCCTGGTCGAGGTGAAGACCGTGGTGACCTGGTAATTGTCGATGTAGTCGGAGATCTTGCCGATCTCGACCACTTCGGGTCCCTTGGTCAGCGCGCCGGCGATATTGGGGACGATCGACCAGGCGTCGATCTGGCCGGATTTCAGCGCCGCGATCACGGCCGGCACCTTCTGCATCGGCGTGATCTTGAGCTCGGACCGGTCGAAGCCGGCCTTGTCGGCGATCTTGTGGGCCATGTAGTGGAACGAGGAGCCCTGGGTGGTGACGCCGAAGCTGCGGCCCGCGAGCTTGTCGGGGCTGGTGACGCCCGCGTCATGGGCGGCCTTGGAGACCAGGATCTTCTGGCCCTCGATCTCCGGCGTTTCCTGCAGCGCGCCGCCGATGATGCGCACGGCGCCCTTTTCGGCCAGGCTGATCAGGCCGCCGGAAATGGCAGTCATGCCGAAATCGATGTCGCCCGAGGCGATCGCCACCGCCATCGGCTGGGCCGCCTGGAAGCTCACGAATTCGACGTCGAGATCCTGCTCGTCGAAATAGCCCTTGCCCTCGGCGATGATGCTGGGCGAGTGCGAGGTCAGCGACAGGATGCCGATCTTGATGGCGTCGGCGGCCTGGGCGGCGGGCGTCAAGGCGGCGCCGGCCACCAGGCCGAGGGCCGTGGCGGCAAACATGGAAAGTGCGGTTCTGCGTGTCGTCGTGATCATGAGATCCTCCCGGTTATCGATCGTCGTCTGTTGTCTTCTCTGCGGTCCGGCAGTTCGCCGGTTTGAATGAATGGATCAAGCCTCCCGATCGCGGCACTGCGCCGCCCTGGCTGAAAAACCGTATCTGAGGGATGTCGAAGCCAATCAATGGGTTGGGGGAGAAGGGCCTTGTCCGGTCAAGAATCGGACGGCAACCCGGCGCGCTCCGTTCAGACCCAGCCCCGGCTCCCCGGGTTCTGCAAAGTGTGGAGGGATTTTGTAGGCGGCATCGCGGGACCAGTCAATCGCCGCCGTCGGGCGGCCTGCGGGAGCGGGACACGGCGGCGGGGTCCTCGGAATCGAGATTGCAGCAGATGCGGTAGGCCTCGAGCTCGTCCGCGTCGAGCTTTCCGCGCCGGTAGAAATACATCGCCGCGCCGTAGCGGTGCATGCCCGACCCCGGCACGCCGAGCGGCAGGCGGAGCAGGGCGAGCTGCTCCCGGTCTTCCGCGCTGTCGGCCGCAATCGGCTGCATTGGCGTCTCCAAGTCCGGTCGGCGCCATGCTCGACGACGACCGGATGTCCGGTGTCTCAGTAATCGGCGGGCGGCGTGGCCGACCGGCGGGGATGGACGAAGAAGGGCTTGTCCACCGGCTGGCACCGCGCCATGCGCCGCTGCCAGCGGATTTCCTTCTGCAGGTAGATCTCGACCCAGAGGTCGCCGGCGACCGTCTGGCCGTAGGGCGCGTCGAGCCAGGCATAGGCGATGTTGCGCTTGCAGGTGGGCGACCACAAGGCCGAGGTCACCATGCCCACCTCGCGGGTCTTCCTGTGATAGACCAGCGCATTGTGGGCCGGCTTGTCGCGCTCGATCTCGATCGCCACCAGTTTTCGGCGCGGGGGCTTCTTGGACAGCTCCAGCAGCGCGCGGCGGCCGTTGAAATGCGGCTTGTCGAGCGCCACCAGCCAGTCGAGCCCCAATTCATAGGGCGTGCTGGCGCGATCGGCCCTGAGTACCGTCTGGGCGGAGAGGAAATCGACCTTCGGCAGCAGGAAGCCGGCCTCGATCCGGGCCATCTCCAGCGCCTCGTAGCCGATGACGCGCAGGCCGCGGAGCTTGCCCGCCGCCGTCAGCGCGTCCCAGACCGCGAGCGCATCGGCGGGCTCCATCCACAGCTCGTAGCCGAGATCGCCGGTGAAGCCGGTACGCGAGATGCTGACCTCGGCGCCGGCGATGGTGTAGCCGGCGATGCCGAAGGGCTTCAGTGTCTCGATTCCCGCGAGCCCCAGGTCCTTGAGCAGGGCGCAGGAGGTCGGGCCCTGCAGCGCCAGGCCGGCGATCTCGCGGGTAACGTCGCGGATCTCGACATCGAAGCCCCAGGCGATGTCCTCGAGCCAGGAGAGCTGCGGCTCCTGGCAGCAGAGGCGGAACTCGGTCGCGGAATAGCGGAACACGGTGCCGTCATCGACGACCTGGCCGTCCTCGTCGCACCAGATGCAATAGGCGACGCGGCCGGGCTTGAGCTTTCTGATGTCGCGCGTCACCAGCCGGTTGACCACGCTTTCCGCGTCCGGGCCGGTGATGGCGTATTTGCACATCGGCGAAATGTCGAACAGCGTCGACTGGTTGCGGATGGCGAAATACTCGAACTCGACCGTGTCGAGCACGGAGGGCGAGGCGTAGCCCATCCAGTTCATCCAGGCCCGCTGGCGGTTGTGGGCGACGAGGCGCTCGTGAAACGGGCCGGGCTCGAGGCCCAGATGGACGAGCGGGGCGGATGTTGCGGTGGCTTGCATGTCAGTGTCCCCCGTCGCGAAGGGCGGCGCGGGCCGCGTTGAAGCCTGCGGCGCCGGAAATGTCGCCGCCGGGATGGGCGCCCGCGCCGCAGAGATAGAGGCCCGCGACCGGCATGCGGTAGCGCGCGGCGCCGTCGAAGGGCCTGAGCATCAGCAACTGGTCGACGCGCAATTCGCCGTGGTGCCAGTGCCCGCCGGCCGCGCCATAGCCGGCCTCTATGTCGGCGGGCGACATGACGCGGGACCCGGTCACGGTCGAGGCGATTCCGGGCAGCGCCTCCTCCAGCACGGCGAGGACGGAGGCGGAAAGCTTCGCCTTGGCCTCGTCGGTCCAGCCGCCGGCGAGGTCGTAGGGCGTGAACTGGGCGCTGACCGACAGGCGTCTCGTTGCGCCGTCATAGACGGCTTCGAGCGCCGGGCGATCGGGCAGGTTGCGGTATTTGGCGGCGTTGAAAGCGGTTTCGATCGCCTGCATCGAGGGTGCAACAACCAGCCGCTGGCCGGAAAGGAGCGCGCCGCCGCAGCGCACTGCCGGCGGTTCGGCGACGTCGAAATCGAGGCGGGAGACCATGCCCTTCGACGCCATGCTGCGGCAACGGCGGACGAATTCGCCGTCGAGATGGGCGACGCCCAGCAGCGTGATCAGCGTGGTCTTCGGTGAGGCGTTGGAGAGCACCAGCGGGGCCGTGATCTCTTCCCCGGAGGCCAGCCGCACGCCGGCCGCGCGGTCGCCCTCGACCAGGATGCGTTCGACCGGCGCGCCGGTGCGGATCTCGCCGCCCGCGGCCTTGACGCAGTCGGCCAGCGCCGTGACCAGCGCGTCGGGACTGCCTTGCGGCATGAGCCTCAGCCCGTGGCCGTGCGGCGAATGCGACGCCATGCGGTAGAGCAGCGTCAGCACAGTGCCGGGCGAGCGCGGCCCCATGGCGCCGCCGAGCGTGGCGTCCAGGGCGAGGAGGCCCGCGAGCGGCCCGTCGCCGATCTCGTCGTTGAGCAGGTCCCAGGCGTTCGACAGAATGATGCGCAGGAGGTCGCGCATTTCCGTCTTGCCGAGCAGGCGCATCTTCAGCGCCATGCGGGCGAAGCCGGCCATCTCGCTGAGATTCGCCTTGCCGAGGCTTGGCGGAGTCTCAAGCAGCATGGCGCCAAGCGCCTTCGCCTGGCGGCCGAGCCGGGCGTACAGTGCGGCATAGGCCTCGGCGGTGGCGATGTCGACACCGGTCGCCAGTCCGCCCGCGACCCGCAGCGGCGGCCCGTCGGCGCCGAAGCTCAGCACATCGAGCGGCTTCGCCTTGTAGAGCATGGTCTGGTCGAGCTGCAGCGCCTTGGCGATTTCCGGGCGCAGCGCGTAGGGCAGGGGGGCAACGCGGAACGCCGGGTCGCCCAGCATGCCGCCGGGATGATCGCGGGCCTCGAGCACCAGCACCTTCCTGCCCTTGCGAGCAAGCGTGGCCGCGGCGACCAGGCCGTTGTGGCCGGCGCCGATGAGGATGGCATCGTAGCGCGGGCTCATGCGGAGAATCCCATGTCGATCTTGTGGCCGAGGTCGCTCAGCACCTCGCGCGCGGCATTGGCGCCGGGAGCGCCCATGACGCCGCCGCCGGGATGGGTGGAGGATCCGCACATGTAGAGCCCCTTGATCGGCGAGCGGTATTGCGCGTATCCGGGCACCGGGCGGTTGAACAGCAACTGGTCGAAGGTGAGCTCGCCCTGGAAGATGTTGCCTTCGGTGAGGCCCACCTGATCCTCGATGTCCTTCGGGCTACGGATTTCCTTGTGGACGATCAGCTTGCGGAAATCTCGGCTGTGCCGCTCGATCTTCGAGATCACCGTCTCGGCGAAGGCCTCGCGGTTGGCGTCGTTCCACTCACCATTGGCGAGTTCGTAGGGCGCATATTGGACGAAGATCGTGGCGTAATGCTTGCCGGGCGGGGCCATGGTCGGATCGATCTGGGTCGGGATCAGGAAATCGACATAGGGGCTTGCCGACCACTTGCCGTCCTTCCAGTCGTCATAGGCGCGCTCGATCTCCTCCATGTCGTCGAGGAAATGAAGGTCGCCGCGAAGGAACGAGGCGTCCTTCGGCGCGCCGGTGAATGTGGGCATGCCGTCGAGCGCGATGTTGAGTTTTCCGGACGAGCCGCGGAAGCGGTAGCGCTTGACGCCCTTGACGAAATCGGCGGGCAATTCCTTCTCGTCGGTGTGGTCGACGAAGGTGCGGCGCACATCCATGCCGGACACGACCGTTTCGGCCGTGAGTTCGTCGCCGTTCTCGAGCACGACGCCGCGGACCTTGCCGTCGCGGACGGTGAAATGGTCGAGGCCGGAGCCCATGCGGATCTCGCCGCCGGAAGCCTCGAACGAGCGCGCCATGGCCTGGGTGATGGAGCCCATGCCGCCGCGGGCGAAGCCCCAGGCGCCGATGGCGCCGTCGACCTCGCCCATGTAGTGGTGCAGCAGCACGTAAGCCGTGCCGGGCGAGTAGGGGCCCAGGCCCGTGCCGATGATGCCGGAGCCGGCGATATAGGCCTTGATCATCGGGGTCTCGAAATACTGGTCGAGATACTCGGCGATCGACATGGTCCAGAAGCGCACGGTCTCGGCCATCTCACGCGGGCCGAGATTGTGGAAGCGCTTGAGGATGTAGAGCAGCTCGCAAATGTCGCGCGGCTTCATCGAGGCGGGATCGGGCGCGGTACGCAACAGCAGCGGCTTGATGAACTTGCACTGGCGCATCACCGCGCGGGAATAGCGCTCGTAGCCGTCGGCGTCGCGCGGCGAATGGCGGATCAACTCGCGGCGCAGCGCGTCATGGTCGGACATGTAGGCGAAATAGTCGCCCTTGGAATCAAACACGGCGCCGCCCTCGTAGGGGATCACCTGCAGCCCGTGCTTGGGCAGTTCCAGCGCCCGGATGATCTCCGGGCGGAGCAGGGAGCAGACATAGGAGCAGTTCGAATAGGTCCAGCCCGGCGTCAGCGACAGGCTGACCGCGGCGCCGCCGACATGGTCCTCCTTCTCGACGATGACGGTCTTCAGGCCGGCCCGGGCCATGAAGCAGGCGGCGGTGAGGCCGTTGTGGCCTGCTCCTACGATGATCGCGTCATATTTCATGGCGAGTTCCGGATTGGTAAAATCCAAGGCTAGAATAAACTGAGCGTTCAGTCAAAAAATTTGTTCTCTAAAGTCTTCGTGGCCTGAGTAAGTGCGATCCGGCGGATGGAACGGCTATGGCGCGGGCGCGTTGACCGGCTGCATAATTTCATGGTCTGAACCGATTCCGCTTTGCGCAAATATGCAGTAGACAGGGCAAATGTCGCAGCCAGCCGATACCAGCAAGATCTCGCCCACCAGCCTGCGCACCCAGGCGCGGATGATCGATGCCGTCGTCGACGTGGTGGCGCGGCATGGCATCTCCGGCACCACCTTCGCTAATGTATCGGCCACGGCGGGCGTGTCGCAGGGCGCTCTGGTGTTCCACTTCAAGTCCAAGGATGGGCTCCTCACCGAGACCCTGTCGCGGCTGTTGCAGGAATACGAGCAGGCCTGGCGCGCGGCCTTCGCCTCGCCCGATCCGCTCGACCGGATCCTCGGCCTGATCGGCGCCGATTTCAGCCCGTCGATCTGCAGCCGCAAAAAGCTGGCGCTGTGGTTCTCGTTCTGGGGCGAGGCCGGCGCGCAGCCGCTCTACAACAAGATCTGCGTGGAGGCCGAGGACGCCCGCCATCAGGCGATGCTCGCCTGCTGCCGCGAGCTGGTGGAGACGACCGGCGGTCCCGACCCGGAACTGCTGACCGATTCCATCGATGCGTTTACCGACGGATTGTGGCTGCAGATCCATATCCAGAGCCAGCCGATCACCCGCACCGAGGCGCTCGACAAGGCTCATGCGCATCTGCGGCTGCTGCTGCCGCACCATGCCGGCCGCATCTGAGGTCACGCCGCACTTCCTTCCGGAGTGTCGCGGCCGGGCGGGTCACCCGAAATGCTGATCCGGGGATGCGCGCGACCGCGCGAAGGGCTTGGCGCGGGTCGCGTCGGACCGGCGCCGGGGCTTGGCTGACGTCCCCCGAAAAGCGCTCAGCACAGGTCCCTTATGTCACCTTGCCGGGGACGCCGCTCACCCCACTATTGAATGAACGTTCAACAAACGTGTTGCAATATGCGCCCGTTGCGCCAATAATTCGGCACGAGCGACTGAGTGAGGAACCCGTTCCATCATGACAGACGGCATTGACGATTCGACATCAGAGGCGCCCCCCGGATCGGCCGCGGACGAGGCCGCGCCGGAATATGACGACACGGCGATCCGCTTCCTGGAAGCCTTGTGGGGCGAGGGGTTCCTGTCGCCGGGCGGGCCGGACGAGGTCCGCCGCGTGGTCGCGGATGTCGATTTTGCCGGCAAGCGGGTGCTCGACATCGGCTGCGGCTCGGGCGGCATTACCCTGTTCCTGGCGCGGGAATATGAGCCTGCCAAAATCGTCGGCTACGATGTCGAGCAGCCGGTCGTGGATCTCGCGACCAGGCGCGCCCGGGAGCAGGGGCTCGACGGAATCGCGCGTTTCGTGCGCAGCGAGCCGGGGCCGCTGCCCTTTCCCGTCGAGAGCTTCGACATCGTCTTTTCCAAGGATGCGCTGATCCACGTCTCCGACAAGGAGACCTTGTTCAGGGACATCTTCCGCCTGCTCAGGCCCGGCGGGCGGTTTGCCGCGAGCGACTGGCTGACCTCCCATGACGGCGCGCCGTCCGAGGCAATGCGCGCCTATCTCGCCGCCGAAGGCCTGAGCTTCGGCATGGCCTCGGCCGCGCGCTACGAGAGGGCGATGGCGCAGGCGGGCTTCGTCGACATCCGCACCGTCAACCGCAACGAATGGTACCGCGAGGTCGCGCGCGGCGAGCTCGAGCGGCTCACGGGGCCGCTCTATGCATCCGTCGCCGAGGCCGTCGGCGCGGATTATGTCGACAAGAACATCAGGACCTGGAGCGCCATGCAGACGGTGCTCGACAGCGGCGAGCACTGCCCGACCCATGTGTTCGGCGCAAGGCCCGCGGCATGAGCGCCCATCCCGAAAGGAAGAATTCCCTGGACGAGATTCCCCCTCCCGACGACGACACGCCGGCGACCCGCGCCACGGAGGCGGCGCGCCGCCGCGAGCCCAAGGCGCTGCGCCGCGAACAACTGATCAACGCCACCATCGATTCGCTCGCCAAGCGCGGCTATGCGGCCACCACGCTGGCCGATGTGGCCGACGGCGCCGGACTGTCGCGCGGCATCGTCAACTTTCACTTCACCAGCAAGGACAACCTTCTGTCCGAGACGATCAAGTTCCTGCAGGACGAGTACACCGCCAACTGGCAGGCGATGGTGCAGAAGGCCGCGCCCGACACCGCCTCGCAACTGCTCGCCATGGTGACGGCCGATCTCGACAGGAAGATCTGCACCCACCGCAAGCTTGCCGCCTGGTTCGCGCTGATCACCGAATCGCGCTCCAAGCCCGCCTACCAGGAGATGGCCTGGGACCGCGACGCCAAGTACCGCGCCATGCTGGCCTCGATCTGCCTGAAGGCCAAGGTGGAAGGCGGCTACGCCTTCGATCCGCAGAGCACGGCGGATGCGATCTACGCCATGCAGGAAGGCCTGTGGCTCAGGATGATGCTGTTCGGCCGCGGCTACAAGCGCGAAGCGGCGCTCGGTGTCGTGCTCGATGCGCTGTGCACGATATTCCCCAGGCATTTCGCCGCGGGCGGAACACCGCTCGCGATCAAAGCAGAAGACCAATAGAGGAGAACACCAATGCAGAAAAAATCAACGAGGGGACTGATCTCCGGTTTCGCCGTGGCGCTCGCGCTCGGCGCTGCCCCGATGGCCGCACAGGCCGCCGACGGCCAGCTCACCGTGTTCGACTGGGCCGGCTATGAGGATCCCGCATTCCACCCGGCCTATGTCGCCAAGCACGGCGAGTCCCCGACCTTCGCGTTCTTCGGCGACGAGGAGGAGGCCTTCCAGAAGCTTCGCACCGGCTTCAGGGCCGATGTGGCGCATCCCTGCTCGCAAAGCGTGGGCAAATGGCGCGATGCCGGCCTGCTCAAGCCGCTCGACACCGCGAAGATCCCCGAGTGGGACAACATCATGCCCGGCTTCAAGTCGATGACCGACCTGATGACCACCGCCGACGGCAAGGCCTGGCTGGTGCCATTCGAATGGGGCAACACCGCCGTCACCTACCGCACCGACAAGGTCGAGGAGGCCGAGGTCAAATCGCTCAAGGCGTTCGCCGATCCGAAGTTCAAGGACCGGGTGTCGATCGGCGACAATGTCGACGACGCCTATGCGCTGGCCTCGCTCGCCATCGGTCTCACCGACTGGACCAAGATGACGGACAAGCAGTTCGAGGAGGCTTCGGCCTTCCTGCGCGACGTGCACAAGAACGTGCGGCTCTACTGGACCGACAACACCGAGCTGAGCCAGGCGATTGCCGGCGAGGAAGTCGACCTCGCCTGGGCGTGGAACGAGACCGCGACCACGCTGCAGGCCGACGGCGTGCCCGTCGCCATCAAGAGGGACACCGACGAAGGCCTGTCGACCTGGGTCTGCGGCTATGTGCTGCTCAAGGACGGCGAAGGCAGCGAGGACAAGGCCTACGACTACATCAACGCCACGCTCGATCCGGCGGTGTCCTCCTACATCGTGTCCGAATGGGGCTACGGCCACGGCAACGCCAAGGGCATGGACGCCATCGACGCGGAAACGCTCAAGGGCGCCGGCTATGACGACCTCGCCTCGTTCGTCGACAAGACGCTGTTCCAGTCGCCGGTTCCGGTGGAACTCAAGCAGAAGATGATCGCCGAATTCGAGAAGATCAAGGCCGGGTATTGATCGTTGCCGGTCCTGCGAAACGGGAAAAGGCGCCATGTGGCGTCTTCGGACTGCTGATAAGCCCTGCCCGGAATGACGGAGCCATGTCCTCCGTCATTCCGGCCCCCGCGCCGGAATCCAGCCACGGCGCGTCGGCGCCGTGAAAGAGTCTTTCGCGATCAAGGACTTGATCGCGCTGGATGCCGGATCAAGTCCGGCATGACGGGGGTCGAGGGATAGCCAGCACTAAACGACAAGTGGTCGAAGTTGCGGGGTTTGTCAGCTCTCTCAGGCGCCATTCATGCGGCGCCTTTCTCATGGGCATGAAAGGTGGCCTCGCGGCTCAGCCCTGCATGATGATGAAGGCGTCGCGGTCGTAGGTGATGGCGATGTCGGAGCCTACGGGAATGTCGTCGGCGCCGAAATCATTGGTCTCGACAACCGACACGCGTTCGCTCTGGCCCTCGATGCCCACCACCAGCGAGGTCATTTCGCCGTAATAATTGCGGTCGACCACCTTGCCGGTGACGATATGGTCCGCGGTCTCGCCCTCCCAGACGATGCGCAGGCGCTCGGGCCTGATGCCGATGATGGCGCTCGCGGGATCGGAGATCGCCTTGCCGGCGAGATGGCCGGTGATGGCGCCGATGCCCGGCAGCACCGCCCTGAACACCTTGCCATCGACGGCGAGCTCGGAGGCGGTGAGGAAGTTCATGCCGCCGAGGAAATCGGCCACCTGCCTTGTGGCGGGGTTCTGGTAGATCTCCTTGGGGCTGTCGATCTGGGCGATCTGGCCCGCAAACATCACCGCGATCCGGTCCGACATCGACAGCGCCTCATACTGGTCGTGGGTGACCAGCACGAAGGTAATGCCGATCTGGCGCTGCAGGTGCCTCAGCTCCACCTGCATCTGCTCGCGCAGGTTCTTGTCGAGCGCCGACAGCGGCTCGTCGAGCAGCAGCACCTTGGGGCGCATCACCAGGGAGCGGGCGAGTGCGACGCGCTGGCGCTGGCCGCCCGAGAGCTGGTTGCCCATGCGCGGCCCCAATTCCGAGAGTTCGACCTGGGCCAGCGCCTCCCTGACCCGCTTTTCCTCCTCCTCCCGCCCGAGCCTCAGCCGCTTGAGGCCGTAGGCGATGTTCTCGGAGACGTTGAGGTGGGGGAAGATGGCGTAGCTCTGAAACACCATGTTGGTGGGCCGGAGGTTGGGCGGAATGCCGGCCATCGATTTGCCGCCGATCAGGATCTCGCCCGAGGTGGGCTCGTCGAAGCCGCCGATCATGCGCAGGAGCGTGGTCTTGCCGCAGCCCGACGGCCCCAGCAGCGAGAAGAACTCGCCCTCGCCGATGCTGGCGTTGAGCGTGTCGAGCGCCCGGAAATTTCCGAACACCTTGTCGACATTGCGGATGTCGATCATCGGGGCGGCGCTCATGCTTCCCCCGTCCCGTTGGCCGTGTCGGCAGGGCGCGTCGTGTCAAACCTCATGGGCGGAGCTCCATCTTGCGTTCGGCTCGGCGGCGGAACAGTTCGGCGGCGGTGAGCAGTATCAGCGAGGCGGCAATCAGGATGGATCCGAGCGCCAGCACGTTCGGAAGCTTCGCCGCGAAGCGCAACTGGCCCCAGATATAGACCGGCAGCGTCGGCTCGGTGCCGCTCAGGAAAAAGGCGAGAATGAACTCGTCCAGCGAAATGGTGAAGGTGACCAGCAGGCTCGAGACGATCGACGGCGCCAGCATCGGCAGCGTCACCCGCCTCAGCGTGCCGAAGGAGGTCTCGCCAAGGTCGCGCGAGGCCTCCTCCATGCTCGGATCGAAGCCCTCGAAGCCCGAGACCAGCACGGTGACCGAATAGGGCACGCAGATGAGCAGATGCCCGAGGATCACGGTGACCAGCGACAGTTGCAGCCCGAGCCCGAGCATGACCACCAGCAGCGAGATGGCGATGATGATTTCGGGCAGGATCAGCGGCGCCATGATCAGGCTGCTCGCCGCCCCCAGGCCGCGGAAGCGGTGGCGGGTGATGGCGCGGGCGGCGCAGATGCCCAGGACAGTGCTGAGCACCGCGGCGCTGACGCCGACGACCAGCGAGTTCCAGGCCGCCCCCTGCATGGCCGCGTTGCCGGCGAGGCTCTCGTACCATTTGAAGGTGAAGCCCGCCAAAGGCAGCTTCGGCGTGGCCGAATCGTTGAAGGAGAACACCGGCAGCAGCAGCACCGGGAAATAGAGGATCGCCACGTAGAGGATCACATAGGCGGACAGGATGCGCCGGGAGGCGGAGAGCGCGCTCATTTGAGCAGCCTTTTCAGACCGGCCAGCAGCAGCACGATGGCGCCGGCGACCATCGAGACGATGACCATGGTGCTGACCGCGAGTGCGGCACCCAGCGGCCAGTTCGACGCCTTGCCGAACTGCACCTGGATGGCGTTGGCGATCATGACGCCGTCCTTGCCGCCGACGAGCTTGGGCGTGACATAGTCGCCGACGGTCGGGATCATGACGATCATCAGCGCGGCGATGATGCCGGGCATGGTCAGCGGCAGCGTGATCCTGAGGAACCGGCGCACCGGGCCGTCGCCGAGATCGGCCGCGGCCTCGAGCAGCGAGCGGTCGAGCTTCTCGAGCGAGACGAACAGCGGCAGGATGGCGAAGGCCGCCCAACTGTGGGCCAGCGTGATGACGACGGCGTTGACATTGTAGATGAGTGAACTCAGCGGCTCGGCGATGACGCCGAGATAGAGCAGGGTCTCGTTGAGCACGCCCTTGTAGCCGAGGATCACCTTCCACGACAGGATCCGCAGCAGGTAGCCCGACCAGAAGGGAACCGTGATGATGAACAGCCACAGGCCCTTGTAGCGCCCGCCGTGAAAGGACACGAACCAGGCCACCGGATAGGCGAGGATGACGGTGACGAAGGCGACGGTGACCGAGACGAACAGCGAGCGCATCAAGAGGTCGCGGTAGATCGGCTCGGTCAGCGCCGCCCTGTAGTTCTCGAGCGTGAAGGTGCGGTCGATGGTGAGATAGTCCTGCGACCAGAAGCTGTTGGCGACGATGACGATGATCGGCCCGATCAACAGCAGCATGGCGTAGATGAGCGGCGGCGAGATGGTGAGCCAGCCCTTGCCCGTCTCCGTGCGCAGGAACCGCGTGACAGGCGCCAGGCCTGCGGCGCGCTCGGCGGGCATCGTGGGGGCGGATGTCTCCAATGGCGTTTTCCTCACCGTGACCGTGTGAGCCGGCGTTCCCGGGCCGGCTTGCAGGAGCTTGCCGTCTTTGCCGGTTGTCTCCGACCGGACCCTGGGCAAGTCGAGGGCAATTGGAGGCCAAAAGAGAGTTGAATGCAAGCCGTATTTCTGCCAAATTGACTGAACAGCCATTCAATAACTCGTAGCGATGGCACTCCGGAGCCGTTGAAATCCGGCCTTCTTCGTCCATTTCAGGAAACTGTCGTCATGCCCGATACCCAAGCCCTTCTCTACAAGAAAGCCACCCAGGACGCGGTGAACCACCTGGTCCAGCCGTGGCCGTCGGCGGGCTCGATCGGGGCGGAAGCGCGCGGCATGCTGGGGGAAGGCGAGGGGATCTACGTCCATGACGACAAGGGCCGCAAGCTGATCGACGGGCCGGCCGGCATGTGGTGCACCAATGTCGGCCACCGCAACCAGGCCCTGGCCGACACGCTGCGCGAGCAGGCGATGGAACTGTCCTACAATTCGCCCTGGTACACCTCCAACGAACCCTCGGCGGAGCTGGCGCGGCGCATCGCCGATCATGCGCCGGGCGATCTCAACCACGTGTTCTTCACCACCGGCGGATCCACGGCGGTGGAAAGCGCGCTCAGGTTCGCCCAGTACTACAACAATGTCCGCGGGCTCGAGGGCAAGAAGAAGTTCATCTGCCGCGACGGCGGCTATCACGGCAGCACCTATCTCTCGGCCAGCCTGAACGGCAGCCAGCGGTCGCGCAACTGGATGGACTTCGCCGACGAGATGATGATCCGGCTGTCGTGCCCGGATCCGTTCCGGCGTCCGAAGGACATGAGCGTCGATGCCTTCCGCGACCATCTGGTGCAGGAATTCAGGGACGCCGTGGCCGAGCATGGCGCGGAGACCATCGCGGCCTTCGTCGGCGAGCCGATCATGGCGTCGGGCGGCGTGATCGTGCCTCCGGAGGGCTATTTCAAGGCGATCCGCGAGATCTGCACCGAGAACGACATCCTATTCATCGCCGACGAGGTGGTGACCGCCTTCGGACGGCTCGGCCATGTGTTCGCCTCGGAGGCCTGTTTCGACGTGGTGCCGGATATCATCACCTTCGCCAAGGGCGTGACCTCGGGCTATTTCCCGCTCGGCGGCATGGTGGTGTCGGACCGGCTGCTCACCAGCCTGCGCGCGTCGAATCATCCCGAGGCGATGTATGCCCATGGGCTCACCTATTCCAGCCACCCGATCGGCTGCGCGGTGGCGCTCAAGAACCTCGACATCCTGGAAGGCGGGCTCTTGGACCATACCCGCGAGATCACGCCCTATTTCCACGAGAAGCTGAAGGCGCTCGAGGAGTTGGAGCTGGTGGGCGAGGTGCGCGGCATGGGGCTGATGGCCTGCATCGAATGCGTGGCCGACCGCGACAGCCACAATCCGATCCGGCTCGACACCGAAGTGGGCGTGCGGATCGACAGGCATTGCCAGGAACTGGGGCTGCTGCTCAGGCCGCTCGTGCATATGTGCGTGATGTCGCCGCCGCTGGTCATCACGCGGGCGCAGATCGACACGATGGCCGGCATCCTGCACGAGGGGATTTCGCGCACCATGCGCGACCTGCGCGCCGAGGGCGTCTGGAACGGCTGAGGGCGCATGTCGTTCGGGCAGCTTGCCGGAGCCAGACCTGCCCGGTCCGCGGATGGCATGATCGGCGGACGGCGGATTTGCGTCCCGAGCGGAGGAGAATTAACCTCTTGCGGATCCGTGTCGAACGGAATCACCGAAAAGGTTTCAGACCTGAAAAGGAAGATCACGATGCCTGACCCCGAGAATGTAGGGCACGGCGCCCGGCTTCTCGCCATCGAGACGGCGCTGCGCGTTCTCATCGACCAGACGAGCCTGACCGAGCCTGCCGTGCGCAGCCGCATCAGAGGGGCGGTCGATGCCTATCTTGCGACCATACCTCCGGCGTCAGAGACGGAACGCGAATTCATGGAGCGTTCCAGGGGGTTCGTGGAGTCCCTCCTGAAGCCGCCATCCACCTCGCAGTGAGGTCATGACTGGGGCGGTCTGGCACAGAAGCCCCGTTGCGGCCGGTCGCCGGAGGCTTCCCGCATGGAAAACCGGTATTCTTCAGGTTCCCGGCGTCCGCCGCCAGCCCCGATTCTCCCGGGGAACGACGATCAGCCGCCGGTCGCCATCTCCGCGTTGAGCCTTGCGATGTCGTCCTCGTGCGGGCGCTCGTCGAGCGTGCTCACCGGCAGCACCGCGCGCAGATGGTCGTGATGGCTGCGCACGCCGTATTCGAGGTCCGAGAGATAGAAGCCCTTGAAGGCGCTCGAATTCATCGCCTCGTTCGACCATTCGGTCAGCCGCACGTCCTCGCCCATGGTCTCGTAGTCGATGCGGGCGGCGAGCTTGCGGGCGACCCTCTGCTGCCGGGTCTCGTCGCGGTAGCGGTAGATCGAGCCGCGCAGCAGGGTCTGGCCCGTCGACAGCGGAAACTCCAGGTAGAACTGCACCGATTCCGGCGTCGCGGCGATCACCGCGTTGGGGAACAGGCCGTAATAGACCCAGGCGCGCTTGAGATAGTCCGGCATGCCGGGGCGCGGCTGCATGGCCTTGAGGTAGTTGCGCACGCTCCAGCGCCGGCCGTTCTCGTTGCATTCGGCATAGGAGCGCGACACGCCGTTGACAAAGGGCTCGTCGAAATAGGAGCGGCCATAGAGATCCTGCAGCGCCGGATGCGCCAGCGCCACGTGGTAGCCCTCATTGTCGACGTCGCGCACCGATTTCCAGTTGACCTCGGACACCATGGTCCAGATCTCGCCGGCGGGCACCATGTCGGCGATGTCGAAATGGGCGATCTCCTCGGCGAAGGGCGCGAACAGATCGGCGACCGCGCCCTGCGGACCCTTCTCGAAGCGGACGAAGACGAAGCCGTTCCAGATCTCCGCTTCGAGCGGCTGCAGGCCGAACTCGACCTTGTCGAGTTCGGGGAAGGATTTCGGCCGGGCAGCGCCGCGCAGCGTGCCGTCGAGATTGTAGACCCAGCCGTGGAAGGGGCAGACCAGCGCCCCCTTGCAGGAGCCCTTCTCCTCGGCCACGACGCGGGCGCCGCGGTGGCGGCACATGTTGTGAAAGGCGCGCACCTCGCCGTCCTGGCCGCGCAGGATGAGCGCGCGCTCGCCGCACATGTCGAAGGCGAGGTAGTCGCCGGTCTCCGGCAGGTCGGAGACATGGCAGGCGATCTGCCAGTGCTTGCGGAACAGCTCCCGCTTCTCGAGCTCCAGGAAGGCGGCGCTGTGATAGGTCCAGCCGGGCAGGCCGCACCGGTCCCAGCTCTCGGGGACGGAAATATCGCGATGGGAAACTGGGCGGTTCATGGGTCACCTGAATTTTGAGCAATTGCTCAGAAAATACGGCGAACCCGACGCCGCGTCAAGTCACGGCGTTGCTCGGGGACCGCCGCGCGCCGGGCGGTCCCCTGCTTTCATGGCCGGAAAAGCGACGTTACATCTGCGAAGGCAGGACCAGCACGAGCCAGGGAAACAGCACCAGGATGATCAGCCGGACGATGTCCATCATCCAGAAGGGCGTGACGCCCCTGAAGATGGTGCCGACCGAAATGTCTCCCACCACGCTCTTGAGGATGAAGACATTGAGGCCGACGGGTGGGGTGATCAGGCTGATCTCGGTCACGACGACGACGACGATGCCGAACCAGACCGGATCGAAGCCGAGACCGGTGACGATCGGGAAGAAGATCGGCACGGTCAACAGCAGCATCGACAGGCTCTCGAACACGCAGCCGAGCGCGACATAGATCAGGATGATGACGGTCATCACCAGCCAGGGCGACAGGTCGGCGCCGACGATCATGTCCTTGAGGCCTTCGGGCAGGCCGGCATAGTTGACGAAGTTGGAGAAGATCCAGGCGCCGATGAGGACGCTGAACAGTTGCGCTGTGGTGGTCGCTGTTTCCTTGAGAACCGTGATCGTTTCGCGCACCGTCAGGGTGCCGCGGAAGAGCGCGATCAGGAAGGCGCCCATGGCGCCCATGCCGGCGGCTTCGGTGGGCGAGAAGGTGAGGTGGATCGGCCAGAAGTCGAGCGCGCCGTAGAGCCCGCCGATGACCAGGAAGAACAGGAGCAGCACCGACCAGACGCCGCGCAGGGCGTCGAGCTTTTCGGCCAGGCTGAAGCGCCGCCCGGCGGGGCCTGCGGCCGGATCGCGGAACACCGAGATCTGCACCGCGACCAGATAGAAGACGATGCCGAGGATGCCGGGAATGATGCCGGCGATGAACAGCTTGCCGATCGAGGTTTCGGTGAGCAGGCCGTAGATCACCAGGATGACCGAGGGCGGGATGAGGATGCCCAGCGTGCCGCCCGCGGCGATGGAGGCGGAGGAGAGTTCGTCCGAATAGCCATGCTTGCGCATCTCCGGCATCACCACCTTGGACATGGTGGCGGCGGTGGCGAGCGACGAGCCGCAGATGGCGGCAAATCCGCCGCAGGCGGCGATCGTGGCCATCGCCAGGCCGCCGCGGAAATGGCCCAGGAAGGCGTTGGAGACCTGGTAGAGTTCGCGGCTGATGCCGCCCTTGTTGACGAACAGGCCCATGAGGATGAACAGCGGCACCACCGACAATCCATAATCCTGGCTGGTGTCGATGATCAGCCGCGAGACCAGCGAGATCGCCGCCACGAAACTGGTCTCGTAGGCCATGCCGACCATGCCGACGATGGCCATGGCGAAGGCGATGGGCATGCGCAGCAGCACCAGCAGCAGCACTGCGGCAAAACCGATGAGGGATTCAATCATGTGCGCCTCGGAGCAGGTCGGGCTTGAACAGGATGACCAGTCCGCGCAACGCCATGGTGACCGCGGTGACCAGCGTCATGAAGGCGATGAACCAGGTGATGTAGTAGACCGGGATCGCCAGGTATTCGGTCAGATCGCCGTAGCTGCGGGCGCGGTCGGCGAGATCGAAGGAGCGCATCGCCGGCCAGACCAGCAGCACGCCGCAGACGAGCGTTGTGAGGCCGTCGAGGATGCGCTCGACGCCGGCGCGGCGGAACAGGGGGTCGAGCAGGTCGACGACGATGTGCTCGGCCCGGCCCGAGACGACCGGGAGGGCTGCAAACACGATGATGGCGATCGCCATGCGGGTGAGTTCGGTCGCAGCCTCGATCGGCGCGGAGAAGGTCGAGCGCATGATGACATCGGCGAATGTCAGCACCATCAGCACGAACAGGGTGACCGCGGCAAGGAGCATCGGCAGTTCCGACAGCCGGTGCAGCAATCTGGCGATGGATTTCATGAGGGGCTCCTTGCGGGCGGGTGCGCGGGGGCAGGGCTCGGCCGTGCCCCCGCACGGGCTTATTTGCCGTAGGACGCCATGGTGGACGCCACCATCTCGTGGGCGGCGTCGGCATCGATGCCGAGCGCCGAGATCTCGGCCAGCACCTTGGTGCGAACGCGCGCGGCCATTTCGCCGAACGTGGCCTGGTCTTCCGCGCTGGCGGTGACGATCTTGTTGTCGCCCGCGGCCATGGTGGCCTCGCGCGCGACCTCGTCGCTCTTGTCCCAGGCGGCGCCCATCATCTTGGACGCGGTCTCGCCGAAGACCTTTTCCTCGAGCGCGGCCTTCACATCGTCGGGCAGCGAATTGAACTTGTCCTCGCTCATCAGCACGGCGAAGGCGCCGCGGTAGAAGCCGCCGGGCATTTCATAGACGTTCTTGGCGACTTCGTTGAGCTTGAAGCTCAGGCGCTCTCCCATGTTCATCGCCACCGCATCGGCGGCGCCCGACGACAGGGTCTCGTACACCTTCGGCGCGGGCACCTGGATGCCGATCAGGCCGAGCTCGGCGCCGACATCGGCGGAGACGCCGCCGCCCAGGCGGGTCTTGAGCCCATTCAGGTCGGCCAGGGTGTTGACCGGTTTGTTGGAGTGGATCTGGCCGGGGCCGTGGGTGGTGAGCGCGATGACCTTGGTGCCCTTGAACTCGTCGAGCTTGGCCAGGTACTTCTCATGCACCTGCCAGTAGGCGACGGACGCGGCTTCGGCGTTGCCCTCGTAGCCCGGAAGTTCGATCAGCTTGGTGGCGATGAAGCGTCCCGGCTGGTAGCCGTTGAAAATGATGGTGATGTCGGCGGCGCCGTCGAGGATCAGGTCCATCTGCGCCGGCGGCGGCGCGAGGCCCATCTTGATTTCGCCGCTGACCTTGCCGTCGGTCGCTTCTTCCATCATGCCGATAAGGCCTTGCAGCATGTCGGTGTTGATCGGATGCGACGGCGGCAGCCAGCTTGAGATGGTCAGGTTGATGTCGGCAGCCATGGCGGAGACGGAAAATCCGACCGCCAAGACCGTGCTTGCGAATAAGGTCCCAAACTTTTTCATGCGCTTCCTCCCGGTGAGTGGTGGCCAGACATTGATCGAGTTTCGGCCACGACACAAGAAACATGCATTATCATATAAAAACATGCAATATCATGTATCCCTCTTTTTTCAGGGATCCGGCCGGACCTCGGCCGGCCGGATGGCCGGCTGCAAGGCCGCCGCGGCCGAATCGGATTCCAGCCGCTCGATCATTGCGCGCAATGTCTGCTTGATTTCCTTGCCGGTGTTGCCCTGGAAGGCGTTGAGCAGCTCGCGCTCATTGGCCTTGGCGTCGGCGACCAGCGCGTTGGCGATGCCGCGGCCGTCCTCGGTCAGGAACACCCGCACGCGGCGGCCGTCCTCGGGATCGCTGCGCCGCATCACCAGGCCGCGCCGGTCCATCTGGATGATGATCTTGGTGAGCCGCGACTGCTCGATCATGGCGTAGCGCGCCAGTTCGGTCACCATCGAGCCGTCCCAATCGGTAAGGCAGGCGAGCACGCGCCATTCGGGCACGCGCAGGCCCTGCGCGCGGACATGGGAATGGAAGCGCGCGCTCGCGGCCTCGCTGGCTGCGGCCAGCAGATACAGAAGGTAATTGGGGACGAAGGGGTCCTGGTGGCCGTTGGTTTTCGTGTTCATCCGGGTTCCGCATCAGCTCAAGCCTGGCTGCGGCCTTTGCCGGTTCATCCGAACCCGCGGGCGCTGCCGGGAGATTTCATCGCATCCCCCGAATGTATCTTCAACAAAAACCTCTTGACAAGAAATATATGAAAATTCATGTTTCTTGCATGGGAGGACGCTGAATTGGTCGAACCGGTCACATTGAAAGTCGCCTCAGCACGCATGCTGACCGACGCCGTGCGCGAGCTTGTGTTCGAGGCCGGCGGCGGTGCGGCGCTTGCGGGCTTCACGCCGGGCGCCCATGTCAGGTTCCTGCTGGCCGAGGGGGAGCGCTGCTATTCGCTGGTCGATTTCGACGCCGGCGCCGCCCCCGACGGGGCTGCGCAGTACCGTTTCGCGGTCCAGCTCGAGAAGGACGGCGGCGGCGGATCGCGGTTCATGCACGGGCTTATGCCTGGCGACCAGGTGCAGGCTTTGGCCCCGCACAATGATTTTCCGCTGGCGCCGGGCAAGCCCGCGCTGCTGATCGCGGGCGGCATCGGCGTCACGCCGGTGATCTCGATGGCGGCGGCGCTAAGGCAGGCGGGAACGCCGTTCCGGTTCCACTATGCCGCGCGCACTGAGGCGGCGATGGCCTATCGCAGCGAGATCGAGGCCGCGTTCGGCGAGCTGGCGTCGCTGCATTTCGACGACCAGCCGGACACCGCGCTCGATCTCGGACGGCTTCTGGCCGAAGCGGCCGCGGACGAGCACATCTATGTCTGCGGACCGAAGGGCCTGATCGAGGCGGTGAAATCCAGAGCAGAGGCGGACGGAATCGCCGCCGACCGGGTGCATTTCGAACTGTTCACCTCGGCGGCCGGGCAATCCGGCGACACCGCATTCGAGGTCGAGCTCAAGTCGAGCGGGCAGGTCTTCACCGTGCCGCCGGGCAGATCGATCATCGACGTGCTCGAGGAGGGCGGCGTCGACCTGGTGCATGACTGCCGGCGCGGCGATTGCGGCATCTGCCAGACCGACATCATCGAAGGCATTGCCGATCACCGCGACGTGGTGTTGAGCGAGAGCGAGAAGGCCGAGGGCAAGGTCATGCAGATCTGCGTGAGCCGGGCGAAATCCGCCCGCCTGGTGCTGGATCTTTAGGGAGGAAACGATGGGACGTTACGCACAGAATCCGGCGGCGATCAAAGCGCTTCACCGCGGCTACGAGGTCCACCGCGATGTCTATATCGATCAGGAGCTCTACCAGCTCGAGATGCGGCATCTGTTCGCCAATGCCTGGGTGTTCGTCGGCCACGAGAGCCAGACGCCGGAGAAGGGGGACTATTTCTCCACCCAGGTCGGCGACCAGCCGGTGATCCAGGTGCGCCACAGCGACGGCGAAGTCCATGTGCTGTTCAACCGCTGTCCGCACAAGGGCACCAAGATCGTCATCGACCGGGCCGGCAACACCGGCAAGTTCTTCCGCTGCCCCTATCATGCCTGGTCGTTCAAGACCGATGGCTGCCTGCTGGCGATCCCGCTCAAGAAGGGCTACGAGAACACCGGCTTCGAAAACTCCGACAGCGCCAAGGGCATGCGCGCGGTCGGCGCGGTCAAGAACTATCGCGGCTTCATCTTCTGCCGCCTGGCCGAGACCGGGATTTCCTTCGAGGAGTTCTTCGGCGGCTCGCTGTCGTCGATCGACAACATGGTCGACCGCTCGCCCGCGGGCCGGCTGGAGGTGGCCGGGCCGCCGCTCAGGTACCTGCACCATTGCAACTGGAAAATGCTGGTCGAGAACCAGACCGACACCTGCCATCCGATGGTGGCGCATGAAAGCTCGGCCGGCACGGCGGTGAAGCTGTGGAAGGAGCTCGACATGCCCGAAGGCACGCCGCTGCCGCCGGCCATGGAGATCATCGCGCCCTTCACCTCGCCCTACGAGTTCTTCGAGAAGATGGGGATCCGCACCTGGCCCAACGGCCACGGGCACACCGGGGTGCACCACTCGATCCACTCCAATTATTCCGAAATCCCGGGCTACATGGACAAGATGGTCGAAAGCTATGGCGAGGAGAAAGCCAAGGCGATCCTTGGCGAGAACCGGCACAACACGGTCTATTTCCCCAACATCATGATCAAGGGACCGATCCAGCAGCTCAGGGTGTTCATTCCGCTGGCGGCCGACAGGACCATCGTCGAAAGCTACATCTACCGGCTGGTCGACGGGCCGGAGGAGCTGACCGCACGCACGGCCATGTACAACCGGATGATCAACGCGCCGACCTCGATCGTCGGCCATGACGATCTGGAAATGTACGAACGCGCCCAGGAAGGGCTGCATGTCAACGGCCTGGAATGGGTCAATATCCAGAGGCTTTACGAGCCGGGCGAGGATTTCTCGCACGAGGCGGTCGAGAACGGCACGACCGAGCGGCAGATGCGCAACCAGTTCGATGCCTGGGTCAAGTTCATGACCTGCGACATGGACGGCGTTCAGGAGGCGGCGGAATGACGATCTCGAAGGACCAGCTCATCGACTTCATCTATGATGAGGTCCGCATGCTCGACGAGGGCCGCTACGACGAGTGGCTGGCGCTGTGGCTCAAGGACGGGCATTACTGGATGCCGCTCGACTACAAGCAGACCGATCCGTTCAGCGTCACCTCGCTGATGTATGAGGACCTGTTCATGCTCAAGCTCAGGGTCGAGCGGTTGAACGGGGCACGGACCTTCTCGCAGAAGCCGAAGAGCCGCTGTCACCACGTCATCCAGCGGCCCTTCGTCGACGCCATGGACGAGGCGGCGGGCACTTATGTGACGACGACCTTCATGCATTATGTCGAAACCCGGCTCGACGAGCAGACCCTGCTGGCGCTCACCGCCAGGCATGAACTCGCCCTGGTCGATGGGGCCTTGCGGATCGCCAACAAGCGCGTCGACATCCTCAACTGCGACGCGGCCTTCCGCAACATCCAGCTTCTGCCATGATCGAACCCGGCATCGAGACGATCTGGCAGGCCTTCGCCGCCACGGCCGCCCGGTATCCGGACCGGCCGGTGTTCAACGTGCTGGCCGAGACGGCCGCCATCTACGGCATCGATCCCGGCGAGAGACGCTATGGCGCGGTGCGGGACCGGGCTTCGGACCTGGCGGAGGCGCTGCTCGCCAAAGGCTACGGCCCGGGTTTCCGGGTGATGCTGCTCATGGAAAACCGGCCGGATTTCTTCGTCTGGCTGATCGCGCTCAACCGCATCGGCGCCTCGGTGGTGCCGGTCAATCCCGATCTCAGGCATGCCGAGCTCACCTATATGGCGGGGCATTCCGAGCCGTCGCTGATCGTGGGCCTTGCCGGCCGCTGCGAAGACCTTGCCGCGGCGGCGCGCGAGGCCGGCCTGTCGGTCGCGGTCATCGCCCCCGGCGATCCGCTGCCCGGGCCCGGAACGGCGGGGCCAGTGGCGCTCCGGACCGATCCGGCGGGCGTGCCGCTCGGCGGCGAGGCGATGGAGGCGGCGCTGCTCTACACCTCCGGCACCACCGGCAGCCCCAAGGGCTGCATCCTGACCAACACCTATTTCCTCGAGGCCGGGCGCTGGTACGCCGGCGCGGGGGGCCTGTGCGACTTGGGCGAGAGCGGCGAGCGGATGATCACGCCGCTGCCGGTCTTCCACATGAACGCCATGGCCTATTCCTTCATGGCGATGGTCGCCGTCGGCGGCTGCCTCACCGTGCTCGACCGGTTCCACCCGTCGAGCTGGTGGCGCAGCGTGGCCCAGAGCCGGGCCACGTGCCTGCATTATCTCGGCGTCATGCCGTCGATGCTGATGGGCGCGCCCGCAAGCGACAGCGACCGCGATCATTCCGTCCGCTTCGGGTTCGGCGCGGGCGTCGACCCGAGACTGCATGCGGGCTTCGAAGAGCGCTTCGGCTTTCCGCTGGTCGAGGCCTGGGCGATGACGGAAACCGGCGCAGGCGCGGTGATCTGCGCCAACCAGCTTCCGCGCCGGGTGGGCGAGAGCTGCCTGGGCAAGCCGGGTCCGGACCTGGACGTGCGGATTGTCGACGCCGACGGCCATGACAGCCCGAACGGCCCCGGCGAATTGCTGGTGCGCCACAAGGGCGCCGACCCGCGCCACGGCTTTTTCGCGGGCTATTTCAAGAACCCGGAGGCGACCGAGGAAGCCTGGGCCGAAGGCTGGTTTCACACCGGCGACATCGTCCGCCGCGAGGACGACGGCTCGATGTTCTTCGTCGACCGCAAGAAGAACGTGATCCGCCGCTCGGGCGAGAACATCGCCGCGGTCGAGGTCGAATCGACCTTGATGCGTCATCCGGCGGTGCTGGCCGCGGGCGTCGCCGCGGTCGCCGACCCGGTGCGCGGCGACGAGG
>NZ_JRJG01000077.1 GCF_000759435.1 Hoeflea sp. BAL378 | reverse complement strand
GGCGCGCGAGCCCGGTCGTCGGGTCGCGTGCCGGAAACGGCGAGCGAGGGATGGGCGACGATCGCCCTCATTCCGGCGTCGCCGCCTCTCGCGTCATGGCTTGCGACCAGCACCAGCGAGCCGGAAAAGACCAGCGCCGAGGCCGAGAAAATGGCGGTGTTGCGCAGCGACCGCCGGTAAAGGCCCAGCATGAAGGCCAGCATCACCGCCGCCATCGCGGCGCCGGTGTAGAGCGCGATCCACTCGAGCGCCTGGCTTGTCCCGGAGGGATCGGCGGCGCGGCCGTTGAGATAGATCAGCCCGGAGATCACGACCGTCGAGACGACGATCATCGCGGTGAAGCGGATGCAGGATGCGGGCATGACGTCTCCCCCCGGGGCGTATCTGCTGACAGATCTTGGTCAGCAACGCGCGAGCCGGCGATTTGTTCCCGCGCTCGGCCCGACGATGGCGCGGATCATCCTTCGGCAATCCCGGCGTGTCCGTGTCTAGGGATAGAGCTTGAACGAGATCTCCGACAGCGCGTCGGTCGGATCGTTGAGATTGAGTTCATAGATCGGGTCGATTTCAAAACTTGTCAGCACGAACCGGCCGTCGCGTAGCTGCCATGTCCCCTTCGACCAGGCGTCGGCCATCCCGCGCCATCTGCCGAAGCTGCTGAGCGTCAAGGTGGCGGCGTCGAACTCCGGATCGAACAGCGTCGGGACGGTCACATATCCGGTCACTTTGGGCGGGCCCTTGAGCTGGGTGAAGGTGTCGTCATCCTCCACGCGGTCGACCGTAAAGCTCGGCTCGGCGAAACTCAGCAGCGACAGTGTGTCGTTTTCCGGCTTGAGCACATAGGCATAGATCGTGCTGTAGGCCCCGGCGAAGCAGAAGATCTGGTAGAGCATGGCGCGTTCTTCCGCGTCGTCGCTTTCGGCCCAGCTTGGTTTCCAGGACACAGGCATGGCACGGTCGACATACGCTTCATTGTCGCCGCTGTCCGGGGCCTCTTCGCATTGGCCGGGCAGCGCCGCCAGCACCAGCGCGCGGGCGGCGGCAAGCGCCGCGCCGTCCGTATCCTCTGCCGGCGCCGGCCCTGTGCCAAGGCTCAGACCCAGGAAAAGCAGAAACCACATCGCATGCTTGCCGCCAGGCCTCATCGCCCCGTCCTCCCGGTCCGCGCCGCTTCAGGCGGCCTTGGCCATGTGGTATTCCCTGATCGCCTCCATGTCGATCATGTTCCGCCGACCTCGGCGACGAAGACGGCGCGCGGGTCCCTCAGCCAGTGCGGGATGGCGAGCCGCTTGCCATTGGCCAACGCTCCGGAGAGGTCGGCACCTTGCAATTCGCGATTTTGGAGGTAACCAAGACAGACCAACGAGGAAACAGCGCCATGAGCCAGACCCCCGCCGTCGCACCGGACGCCATCACGCCCGCCCGCATCTCGCAGATCTACGATCTGGTGCGGCCCCATGTCCGCCACACGCCGGTGCTGAGAGTCGAGATGGCGGATTTCGGCCTTGCCGGCGGCGGCCTCGACCTCAAGCTCGAAAGCCTGCAGCATTCCGGCTCGTTCAAGGCGCGCGGCGCCTTCGCCAATCTCATGACCCGCGATGTCCCCGAAGCCGGCGTGGTCGCGGCCTCGGGCGGCAATCATGGCGCGGCCGTGGCCTATGCCGCCATGCGGCTCGGGGTGAAGGCGACGATCTTCGTGCCCTCGGTCAGTCCCAAGGCCAAGCTCGACCGCATCCGCTCCTATGGCGCCGAGCTGGTGGTGGCAGGCGACCTCTACGCCGATGCGCTCGCCGCCAGCCGCGAACTGGCAGAGTCCACCGGTGCGCTGCAGATCCACGCCTACGACCAGGTGGAGACATTGCTCGGCCAGGGTAGTCTCGGCCGCGAGATCGAGCTCGACCTGCCCGACATCGACACCCTGCTGGTGGCCGTCGGCGGCGGCGGCCTGATCGGCGGCATCGCCGCCTGGTATCAAGGCCGGGTCAAGGTGGTCGCGGTCGAGCCGGAGGCAGCCCCCACGCTCAACCATGCGCTCGCCGCCGGCCATCCGGTGGATTCACCGGCGGGCGGGATCGCCGCCGATTCGCTGGCGCCCCGGCAGGTGGGTCAATTGATGTTCCCGATCGCCCGGGCGCATGTGGCGCAGTCGGTGCTGGTCGGCGACGACGCCATCCGCGAAGCCCAGTGGGCGCTGTGGAACAAGGTTCAACTCGTCACCGAGCCGGGCGGCGCCGCCGCCTTCGCAGCACTCCTGTCGGGCCGCTATGTGCCGAAGCCCGGCGAGCGGATCGCGGTGCTCGTCTGCGGCGCCAACACCACGGCGGTGAATTTCGGCTGAGGCCCCGGGGCCTTAGCCTCAGGCGGCCTTGGCCACGTGGTATTCCTTGATCGCCACCATGTCGATCATCTTCCAGCGCTCCGCCTCGTAGTTGAGCGAGAACTGGTCGGCGGCCAGGAACACCGGGTCGCCGTCGAGATCGCGCGAGATGTCGCCGCGGTGGCTGGTGATGAAGCGCTCCAGGTCGGCCTTGTCCGCCGCCGAAATCCAGCGGCAGACCGAGAACCGCGCCATCTCGAAACTCACCGGCAGGCCGTATTCGGCCGACAGCCGTTCCTTGAGCACGTCGAGCTGCAGCGCGCCGACCACGCCGACGATCGCCGGCGAGCCGTCCTCGGGCGAAAACAACTGCACCACGCCTTCCTCGGCCATCTGCTGCAGCGCCTCCTTGAGCTTTTTCGCCTTCATCGCGTCCTCGAGCCGGACCCGGCGCAGGATCTCCGGCGCGAAGTTCGGCACGCCCTGGAACACCAGCGCCTCGCCCTCGGTCAGCGTGTCGCCGATGCGAAGCGTGCCGTGATTGGGGATGCCCACCACGTCGCCGGCATAGGCCGTGTCGGCGATCTGCCGCTGCGAGGCAAAGAAGAACTGCGGCGCCGACAGGCTCATCGGCTTGCCGGTGCGCGCCAGCCGCGCCTTCATGCCGCGCTCGAGCTTGCCCGAGCACACCCGCACGAAGGCGATGCGGTCGCGGTGGTTGGGGTCCATGTTGGCCTGGATCTTGAACACGAAGGCGGTCATCTTCGGGTCGGTCGCTTCCACCGTGCGGGTGTCGGCCACCTGCGCGCGCGGCTGCGGCGCATATTCGCCCAGCGCATCGATCAGGTCGCGCACGCCGAAATTCTTGAGCGCCGAGCCGAAATAGACCGGCGTCAGGTGCCCCTCGCGGAACGCCTGCAGTTCGAACGGCTTGCAGGCTTCCACCGCGAGACTCGTCTCCTCGATGAAGGTGTCGCGCTCGTTTTCGGGCAGCAGGCCGGCGACCGCATCCGATTCCGGCCCGTTCACCGGCGTGAGCCCGGTCTCCCGGTCCGAGGTGCGGATCGCCGAGCGGCCGAGATGATAGGTGCCCGAAAAGCTGCGGCCCTGGCCGATCGGCCAGGTCATCGGCGCGCAGTCGAGCGCCAGCTTCTGCTCGACCTCGTCGAGGATCTCGAACGGGTTGCGCGCCTCGCGGTCCATCTTGTTGACGAAGGTGATGATCGGGATGTCGCGGAGCCGGCACACCTCGAACAGTTTCAGCGTCCGCGGCTCGATGCCCTTCGCCGCGTCGATCACCATCACCGCCGCGTCCACCGCCGTGAGCGTCCGGTAGGTGTCGTCGGCGAAGTCCTCGTGGCCCGGCGTGTCGAGCAGGTTGAAGACATGGCCGCCATATTCGAAGGTCATCACCGAGGTGACGACCGAGATGCCGCGCTCGCGCTCGATCTTCATCCAGTCGGACCGCGTCTGGATCCGGTCCTTCTTGGCCTTGACCTCGCCCGCGAGCTGGATCGCGCCGCCGAACAGCAAGAGCTTTTCCGTCAGCGTCGTCTTGCCGGCGTCCGGGTGCGAGATGATGGCGAAGGTGCGGCGGCGCGCGACCTCCTCGGTGAGTGTATCGGGCATCGGTGGCGGATTCCTGTTGATTGGCTGGCCTTCTAGCGGCTTGCGGCCTGTCATGCAATTGACCTCGGGCACGCCAGGGTGAAAGCTCGGCCCATGACCCAATTCAACCCTCTGGCTCAGCCCGCGCCGTATCTTCGCCCCGAGCCTCAGCCCGAACTCAGGATCCTCCGCCTGCCGCACGGCGAAGGCCTCGAGCTTCCCGCCTATGAAACGCCCGGTTCGGCCGGGATGGACCTGCGCGCCGCCGTGGGTGACGAGGCGCCGCTCGTCATCGCCCCGGGCGGCCGTTTCGCCGTCCCCACCGGTCTCATCATGGAAATCCCGGAGGGCTTCGAGGGCCAGGTCCGGCCTCGTTCGGGGCTCGCGCTCAAGGCCGGCGTCACCTGCCTCAACGCGCCCGGCACCATCGACAGCGACTATCGCGGCGAGGTCAAGGTGATCCTCGCCAATCTCGGCGCCGAGCCGTTTGCCGTCACCCGCGGCATGCGCATCGCCCAGCTCGTCATCGCCCCCGTCGTGCAGGTCCGCCTCGCGTTGACCGAAGCCCTGAGCGAGACCGGCCGCGGCTCGGGCGGTTTCGGCTCCACCGGGACCGCATGAGCGGGCCGCTCACCGTCGTCGACATGCACACCGGCGGCGAGCCGCTGCGGATCGTGACCGGTGGCTATCCGGACCTGCCCAGGGGCACGATCCTGGAGAAGCGCGCCCATGTCCGCGACAATCTCGATCATCTGAGGAAGATCCTGATGTTCGAGCCGCGCGGCCACGCCGACATGTATGGCGCGCTGCTGGTCGAGCCCGACCTGCCCGGCGCCGATCTCGCGGTGCTGTTCATGCACAATGAGGGCTATTCCACCATGTGCGGCCACGCCATCATCGCGCTCGGCCGCTACGCGGTGGACCAGGGTCTGGTGCCGGCGGGCGAGGACGTGACCGTCGTCAATATCGAGTGCCCCTGCGGCCTGGTCCGCGCCGAGGTGGCGATGCGCGACGGCAGGCCGGCGGAGGTGAGCTTCGAAAGCGTGCCCTCCTTCCTCTTCGCCCGCGACCGCGTTCTCACGCTCGTGAAATGGGGCAAGGTCACCTTCGACATCGCCTATGGCGGCGCGTTCTATGCGCTGGCCGACGCCCGCCAGTTCGGATTGAAATTCGGCCGCGATCCGGTCGCGGCCTTCGTCGAGGCCGCCGACAGCCTGACCCGGGCCGTCCAGGCCGCTATTCCCCTGGGCCATCCCGACGCCCCGGACCTCGCCTTCCTCTACGGCACGATCCTCACCGACGGCCGCGACGCCTGGTCCGAGCAGCCGACCCGCAATGTCTGCGTTTTCGCCGACCGCCAGGTCGACCGCTCGCCCACCGGCTCCGGCGTCACCGCGCGGCTGGCGGCGATGCAGGCCCGCGGCCAGATCGCGGCCGGCCAGGAGCGGATCTTCCTCAGCATCACCGGCAGCCGGTTTTCCGGCCGCGTCGCCTCGCTCACCCGCGCCGGGTCGCACAGCGCCATCACCGCCACCGTCTCAGGCCGCGCCTTCTATTCCGGCAAGGCCGAGTTCGTCATCGAGGACGAGGATCCGCTGGCGGAAGGATTTCTTGTCCGCTGACCCGGATTCCGGCCTCCCTGGAATAGAATTCCGGCTTTTCCTCGTCGATTGGAATGATTTTGCGACAGTCCGCCGGCTGCCTTTGACGCGATGACTGGCGCTGCCTATCTGGGGAAACTACACTCCCTTCCAGCACAAGGAGTATTGTCATGTCCACCGAAACGCCCGGCCGCGGCCGCATCTACGATTCGATCATCGACACCATCGGCAACACGCCGCTCGTCCGGCTGTCCAAGCTCGCCGCTGCGGAGGGCGTCAAGGCCGAGATCCTCGCCAAGCTCGAATTCTTCAATCCGATCGCCTCGGTCAAGGACCGCATCGGCGTGGCCATGATCGAAAGCCTCGAAGCCCAGGGCAAGATCACGCCCGGCAAGACCACGCTCATTGAGCCGACCTCGGGCAACACCGGCATCGCGCTCGCCTTCGCCGCCGCCGCCAAGGGCTACCGGCTGATCCTCACCATGCCGGAAACCATGTCGATCGAGCGCCGCAAGATGCTGGCGCTCCTGGGCGCCGAACTGGTGCTGACCGAAGGCCCCAAGGGTATGAAGGGCGCCATCGCCAAGGCCGAGGAACTGCTCACGGAAATCGAGGGTTCGGTGATGCCGCAGCAGTTCGAAAACCCGGCCAACCCGGAGATCCACCGCAAGACCACGGCGGAAGAGATCTGGAACGACACCAAGGGCGGCGTCGACATCCTGGTCTCCGGCATCGGCACCGGCGGCACCATCACCGGCGTCGGCCAGGTGCTGAAGAACCGCAAGCCCGGCGTGCGCATCGTCGCCGTCGAGCCTGCGGATTCCCCGGTTCTGTCGGGCGGCGCTCCCGGCCCGCACAAGATCCAGGGTATCGGCGCGGGCTTCGCGCCCGGCGTGCTCGACACCAAGATCTATGACGAGATCGAGAAGGTGACCAATGACGAGGCCTTCGCCATGGCCCGCAAGGTGGCCAAGCTCGAAGGCCTGCCGGTCGGCATCTCCTCCGGCGCGGCGCTGACCGCCGCGATCAAGGTCGGCCAACGCCCCGAGAACGAAGGCAAGCAGATCGTCGTCATCATCCCGTCCTTCGCCGAACGCTACCTCTCGACCGCGCTGTTCGAAGGTCTCGGCTGAGGGGTCGGCGGGAATTTGCAGGCTTTGATCGAGCGGCTCGACGAGCCGCTCGAAACCCTCCAGCTCTGATTCTACAGCAGGCGCACCGACATGCCTCCGTCGACAATCATGGGGCTGCCGGTCATGAATTGCGCCCGGTCGGACAGCAGGAAAAGTGCTGCCTGAGCGATTTCCTCTGCCGCGGCCATGCGTTTCATGGGATGCAGGCGCGCAATGAAATCAAGAGCGTCCTGATTTCCCTCACCGGCTATGGGCGTAATCGTTCCACCGGGCAGCAGGGAGTTTATCCGGATGCCGTCGGCGGCATGCTCTGCCGCCAGGGACTGCACCAGTCCGTTGAGCCCGGCCTTGGACGCCGCATAGGCTCCCATCCCCGGCATGCCGCCATTGCTGAATCCGACAAAGGATGAGGTGAAGACGATGGACCCGAAACCCTGCCTCTTCATGGCGGCGATCTGGGACTTCGCTGCCCAGAATGCGCTTGTCAGATTGACCGCAATCACCGTGTTCCAGTTCTCGATCGACATGTCCGGCACGGCAACCATGTCTCCGACGATTCCGACATTGTTGAAGGCCCCGTCCAGGCTCCCGAATGCACGGAGTGCAAGCTCTGTCAGTGCGTCTGCATAGCCGCTGTCGGCTGCATCGCCTTCCAGGTAGACGGCATGCTGGCCTCCGGAGTTGATCTCGTCGGTCAGTCGGCTCAGTTCCGCCGACCGGCGGGCCCCGAGCACGACATTGGCGCCTTCGCAAGCAAACAGCCGGGCCGCCGCCGCTCCGATTCCGCTGCTCGCGCCGGTAATGATGATGGTCTTGTTGGCGAGTTCCATATCAGGCTCCTGTTGTTCGACAGGGCCTGTCTAGGGGGGCGCGGCACACCCGGCCACCCGATTCCCGCCGGAGCGGCAACCATGACAGGGACGTGATGTGGCCGCCAACCTGTTGCGCTCACGCCGCCGCCGACACCCGTTCCGACGCGATGCGGTAGGAGATCGCCTCGGCGAGATGGATCCTGCCCACGGTCTCCGCGCCGTCGAGGTCGGCCAGCGTCCGCGCCACCTTGAGGATGCGGTGATAGGCCCGCGCCGAGAACCGCATCTTTTCCGCCGCGTCGTTGAGCAGGCTCTGGCCGCCGGCGTCGGGCCTGGCCACCTGTTCGACCAGCGAGGTCGAGCATTGCGAATTGGTGCGGATGTCGGGGCGGCCGAGCGCCCGGAAGCGGGCCTGCTGAATCTGCCTCGCGGCGGCGACGCGGGCGGCGACTTCGGCGCTGCGCTCCGCCGGCTGCGGCCGGATCAGGTCCTGCGCCGAGACGGCGGGCACGTCGATGCGGATGTCGATCCGGTCCATCAGCGGCCCCGAGATCCGCCCCTGGTAATCCGCCTGGCAGCGCGGGCC
>NZ_JRJG01000076.1 GCF_000759435.1 Hoeflea sp. BAL378 | reverse complement strand
GGCCGGTTGGAAGCGCCCGCGGCTTGGATTAGGCTCGCCCGCGAGGAGGAGCCTGCCATGACCACACCGCCATCCGCACTGGCGCACCAGCGATCCATCTATCTCGCCGGCGTCGCGGGAAAGCGCCCGCCCGTGCCGCTCGACGCGGACGGCCTCGAGCGCGCGGCGGAGAAGCGGCTCTCGGCGGAGGCCTTCGCCTATATCGCCGGCGGCGCCGGCGCCGGGCGGACGGTGGCGGCCAACCGCAGGGATTTCGACCGCTGGCGGATCGTGCCGCGCATGCTCAACGATGTGAGCGAGGCGGACCTTTCGGTCAGGTTGTTCGGCATGGACCTGCCGGCGCCGCTGTTCCTCGCGCCGCTGGGTGTGATGGAACTGGCCCATCGCGACAGCGACCTGGCGGTCGGCCGCGCCGCGGCCGGGCACGGCGTGCCGCTGATCCTCTCCAACCAGGCAAGCCGCCCGATGGAAGAGGTGGCCAAGGCCATGGGCGACGCACCACGCTGGTTCCAGCTCTACTGGTCGCGCGAGGAGGAGCTGGTCAAGAGCCTGGTGGCGCGGGCCGAGGCCTGCGGCTGCTCGGCCATCGTCGTCACGCTCGACACCAAGATGCTGGGCTGGCGGGTCAGGGACCTCGATCTCGCCTATCTGCCCTTCCTGCGCGGCAAGGGCATCGCGCAATACACCTCCGACCCGGTGTTCCAGCGGCTGGTCGAGGAAATGCCCGCCGATCCGGATGCGCCCAGGCCCAGGGTGAACTTCAATTCGCTGTCGACGCTGTGGCAGATGCTCACCGCCCATCCCGGTAGCCCGCTCGACAATCTCAAATCGGGCCGGGCGCAGAAGGCGGTGAAGCTGTTCACCGGCATCTACACCAACCCGACGCTCAACTGGGAGCATATCGCCCGGCTGCGCGGCTACACGAGCCTGCCGATCCTGCTCAAGGGCGTGCTGCACCCGGAGGAAGCCGCGCGCGCCGTCGACGAGGGCGTGGACGGCCTGATCGTCTCCAACCATGGCGGCCGGCAGGTGGACGGCGCGATCTCGACCATCGCAGCACTCCCGGCGATCGCCGGGGCGGTGAAGGGGCGGATTCCGCTGATCCTCGATTCGGGCGTGAGGAGCGGCGCCGACATGATCAAGGCGCTGGCGCTCGGCGCCTCCGCGGTCGCCATTGGCCGGCCCTATGCCTACGGGCTGGCGCTCGCCGGCGAAGAGGGCGTGAGCGAGGTGATCCGCGCCCTGCTTTCGGATTTCGAACTCAACCTCAGGCTGGCGGGCGGCACAAGGCCATCCGATATCGACGCAAGCTGGCTGGTGCCGGCGCCCTGAGGGTCAGGTTCAAAATCCGCCCTTGCGCAACCGGGCACGGTTCTCGGCGCTGTCGAGATCCCGGTCGTCCCACACGAGATGACGCGGCGATTCGGGAAGGCTTTCGATCTCGGAGGCAATGAAGTAAGGCGGGATGTCGAGTTCGGCGAGCGCGGCATGGGTGGCGGGCACCCATTTTGAATTCGAGATGATTCTTGCCGTCGCGGTTCTCGTGGACGATTTTGCCCGTGTCGGAAAACGGGAACTCCGGCGGGATCTCCATCACGTAATAGAGCGCCAGTTCGTGCCAGGACCGGCCTTCGTATTCGAAGAAGTTCTCGACCGACCAGAGCAGGCGGCCGACGGCGACGGTGTGGCCCAGTTCCTCCTCCATCTCGCGGACAAGGGTGTCGCGGCTGGTCTCGCCGATTTCCGCGCCGCCCCCGGGAAAGGTCCAGAACGCCTCGTGCTTCGCCCGATGAACGAGCACGTGGCCGTTGCAGAAGCCGAGACCGGCGATGCGCATCTGGAAGACAGGGCCTTTCTTCGGCTTGATGCGTATCCGGGTGCGTGCGGCTCGAGACATGGCTCACCCCAGATCGAGCAGGAGGATTTCGGGATAGGCGCCGATTCGCAGCGGCAGAACGGAGCACCCGAGCCCGCGCGAGACAATGAGCTCGCGGCCGTCGACGGCGAAATGACCGGCCGGAAATCTCGCGGATCCCCTGGATGCCGAAAACGGGCGCCATCCGAACAGGTTGAGCTGGCCGCCATGGGTATGTCCGCACAAGGTCAGGCTGACCCTAGGGTCCACCGGCGGAAATATGTCCGGCTCGTGGGCCATCAGCACGACAGCTTCGCCATCGGGGATGCCGGCCAGGGCTGCATCGAGATCATCGATCCCTCGCATGCTGCCACGGCCATGGGCTGCACCGGGCAGCAAGGCGAGCTGATCGCCGAGGCCGGCAAGCCAGAAACCGTGCCCGCCCTTCTCGATGCGCACGGCCTGGTTCACGTAGGTCGCGATTCCCGAGCCCTGCAAGGCATCCACGACGAACGGAACCGCAGTCTGGTCCCGTTGAAAGGTCAGGTCGTGCCAGTAATCGTGATTGCCGAGAATGGCGTGAACACCTAGAGGGGCTCGCAAAGCGCCAAGCGCCGCCGACCATTCGGAGGAATCCACCGTCCCCGTGACAAGCTTGGTGCCGGACACATAGTCTCCCAGAAGCAGGATGATGTCCGGCTCGAGGTCCATCGCCTGCCGGCAGATGGCCTCGATCCGCGACACCGTCATCCACGGCTCACAGGCATGAATGTCGGCAATCACGGCCGCCCGCAGCTTGAGGCCCGCCGGCCAGCCGGGAGGGGTCAGGGCATATGTCGTGATGCGCGGCTTTCCGAAAACCTCTGCAAATGGATAGGCCGCTGTCGCCACCAAAGTGAGGAATCCGGCGCCAAGCAACTTGAGAAGACCACGCCGTGTGATCACTCACTCGTCCTCGAGTGTCAGCCGGAACTGTGCGGCTTCCATGTCGCTCGGCGGCTGCAGGCCGAGATGCTTCCAGGCGCTGCCCGTCAGCACCCGGCCGCGCGGCGTGCGCTGGATAAAGCCCTGCTGGATCATGTAGGGCTCGATGATGTCCTCGATCGCGTCGCGCGGCTCCGAAAGGCCCGCGGCGATGGTCTCGATGCCCACAGGCCCGCCGCCGAAATTGACGGCGATCATGTTGAGATAGCGCTTGTCGAGCTGGTCGAGGCCCATATTGTCGACCAGGAGCCGGGTCAGCGCCTCGTCGGCGATGGTCTTGGTGACGGCCTCGACCCTGGCCACCTCGGCGAAGTCGCGCACGCGCCGGAGAAGTCGTCCGGCGATGCGCGGCGTGCCGCGCGAGCGGCGGGCGATCTCGAGCGCGCCGTCTTCGGTGATCGGGAGCCCCATGATGCGCGCGCCGCGGCGCACGATCGATTCGAGTTCGGCCACGGTGTAGAACTGCAGCCGCACCGGAATGCCGAAGCGGTCCCTGAGCGGCGTGGTCAGCAGCCCGAGCCGCGTGGTGGCGGCCACCAGCGTGAAGCGCGACAGATCGATCTTGACCGAGCGCGCTGCAGGCCCCTCGCCGATGATCAGGTCGAGCTGGAAATCCTCCATCGCCGGATAGAGGATTTCCTCGACCGCCGGGCTCAGCCGGTGGATCTCGTCGATGAACAGCACGTCGCGGTCCTCGAGATTGGTCAGAAGGGCCGCGAGATCGCCGGCCTTGGCGATCACCGGGCCGGAGGTGGAGCGGAAATTGACGCCGAGCTCCTTGGCCATGATCTGCGCCAGCGTGGTCTTGCCGAGCCCGGGGGGGCCGACGAACAGCACGTGGTCGAGCGCCTCGCCGCGGCCCTTGGCCGCCTCGATGAACACCTTGAGATTGGCCCGCGCCTCGGCCTGGCCGGTGAACTCGTCGAGCGATTGCGGACGGAGCGTGGTGTCGAAGTCCTCGCCGCGCTTGTCGGGGGAGATGATGCGGTCGGCTTCGCTCATGTGAGGAGCTCCATGAAGGGAACAGACGCCGCGGCCTTGCGATCAAAGGTTACGGTTTTCTCGCATCCATTCGCGCGGTTGAGATCGGCGATGACAACATCCGAGAAATCCGCATGCGCCGAGTCCAGCCACATTGTCCAGTTTTCCATACGCAGCACCTCCGGCACCTTGATTTCGACAGTATCGAGCAGGCGTGCGAGCTGTTTGCGAGCTGCCACCCGGTCCACCTTGTAGATCCGCTCCAGCACCCAGATGGTTTCCGCGATCACCACCGGATTGACGAACAACGGAGCGCCGGCGCTGCTAGCCCTGACAAGGGTAACAGCGGCATCAAACTGCGCCGGATCGTCACGCGTGAGGAGCCGAACAAGGATGTTGGTGTCAATTCCGATCACGGGACCGCTCGTACCGTTCGGAAATGGCTTCCCCTATTGCCTCGTTCATGGCCTCGACTGAAACCGGTGTGCGGTCCGGGTCGAAAAACACACCGGCAAACTCAAGAGCACTCCGGTTCTTCGGCACCAATACCACCTTGCCATCGACGAACTCGTAGCCGATGCGATCGCCCGCGCTGAGTTTGAGATACTCGCGGACCTCTATAGGAATCGTCGTCTGGCCTTTCGTCGTGATCTTCGATTCGAGTCCCATATCCTTACCTCAATTCAAATTCCTTACCTGAAACCATAGTAAGGAATTAAACGCTTCGCAAGGATTGCTTTTACCGCGCCAGTTCCTTGAGGCCCAGCCGGATCAGCTTGGCCGAATCCGGATTCTCGCCTGCGGCCTTGAGCGCCGCTGCAACGGCAGTGGCGGCCTGGTCGCGGGAATAGCCGAGATTGCTGAGCGCCGAAACGGCGTCGGCCACCGGCGCCGGCGCGACGCCTTCGCCGAGCTCCTGCCGGAGGCCCATCGCGCCGCCGGCCTCGCCCGAGAAAGCCGGCGCCTTGGTCTTGAGTTCGGTGACGATGCGCTGCGCCACCTTGGGTCCGATGCCGGGCGCGCGGGCGATCATCGCCTTGTCCTGCAGCGCGATGGCGTTGGCGAGGTCGGACGCCGTCAGTGTCGACAGCACCGCCAGCGCCACCTTGGCGCCCACCCCCTGGACGCTTTGCAAGAGCCGGAACCATTCCCGCTCCAGCGCCGTGGCGAAGCCGAACAGGCGGAGCTGGTCCTCGCGCACATAGGTCTCGATGTGAAGCACCGCCGCCTCGCCAACGGACCCCAGCCGCGCCAGCGTCCGGGTCGAGCAGAACGCCACGTAGCAGACCCCGTGCACGTCGATCAGCACATGATCTTCCGCAATTTCCTCGATGCTGCCTTTGAGTTTGCCGATCATGGGTGCGTATCCGGGGCTATGATGTCGAGCGTCGGGAAATAGCTGCGGTAGCCGGCGGGATCCCGCGTCAGCAGCCGGTAGCCGCGGACCACTGCATGCGCGCCGATCAGGAAATCGGGCAAAGTCCGCTCGCGTCTGCCGCCATTGGCGCGGTAGATCCGGAAGGCCCTCCCCGCCGCGAAAGCCGAATCCCACGGAAGGTGCTCACGCTGGAACTCGGAAGGGTCGAGCAGCGCATCAACCTCTTCCGAGGACTCGTAGCGGTAGGAAAATTCGCTGAAGATCACCGGATTGATGACCAGAGCACCCATCTTGAGTGCCTCCGCCATCCGGCCACGTGACCAGTCCCGCCACTCCGGATCGCGAAAGGCGACATCGATCAGGACATTTGTATCGACCAGGGTCGCCATGACCTAGCGATCCCGCGTTTCGCGCATCACGTCTTCCGCGCTGAGCGTCGGATCGCCGGTGCCCTCGAGCCGGTCGAGCGCGGCAAGAAACCGCTCAAGTCGCTGCCTGTCGGCTTTGCGTTCCCCGCCATCCTTGGCTTCGAGGAAAATCCGCCCACCTTCCAAGGAGAAGACAACCTCGCTGTTGGCCTCGATTCCCGCCAGATCGCGAAGGTTCTTCGGGATCGTCACCTGACCTTTTGCCGAAACGCGCACTTGTCACTCCAAGTCTAAATAATTCCAACTTATTCCGACCATCGGAACATGTCAAGAACAAACAGGCCGCTTCACTCCGCCGCCATGCGCCAGGCGGGCGAGGTGCGGTGATGGGCGTGGCAGATGGCGATCGCCAGCGCGTCGGCGGCGTGATCGCTGTCGAAGCTGGCCTTGGGCATCAGCACCTTGACCATCATGTGGATCTGCTTCTTGTCGCCGTGGCCGACGCCGATGACCGCCTTCTTGACCGCGTTCGGCGCATATTCGGCGACGCGCAGGCCGGCCCGCGCCGGCACCACCATGGCGATGCCGCGGGCCTGGCCGAGTTTCAGCGTCGCCGTGGCGTCCTTGTTGACGAAGGTGTTCTCGACCGCCGCCTCGAACGGCTGAAACTGGTGCAGCACCTCCTCCAGCCCGTCAAAGAGCTGGCGCAGCCGCGAGGCCAGATCGAGCTTGTTGTCGGACTTGACCGTGCCGGACGCCACGAAGCGCAGCGAATTGCCGAGCGTGTCGACAATCCCCCATCCGCTGTTCCTCAGCCCGGGATCTATGCCCATAATCCGAATCGCGTCCGCCATGTCCAAATCCTATCCGTGACGGAGCGAGCTTTCCATCACAATTGTGAACAAACCGAAAACAAATACGGTCACGCAAAGTTGCATTTTGCATTCGCCCGGCGCGCACCTACATGCAGTCAACACGATCCGCATCTTGCCAGCCCCCAAGAGAGTTTTCAGATGACAGCTTTTTCGATCCTCGATCTTTGCCCCATTGTCGAAGGCGGCAGCGTGAGCGACGCCCTCGCCGACACCCGCCGCATGGCCAAGCAGGCCGAGGACGCGGGCTTCACCCGCTTCTGGCTCGCCGAACACCACGGCATGAAGGGCATCGCCAGCGCCGCCACGTCGCTGGTCATCGCCGAGGCGGGACACGCCACCAGCACCATCCGCATCGGCTCGGGCGGCGTCATGCTGCCCAACCACTCGCCGCTGGTCATCGCCGAACAGTTCGGCACGCTCGAGGCGCTGTTTCCCGGCCGCGTCGACCTCGGCCTCGGCCGCGCGCCCGGCACCGACATGGCGACCGCGCGCGCGCTGCGGCGCAACCTCGAATCGGGCGCCAACAGCTTCCCCGACGACATTCTCGAATTGCAGCACTGGCTGGGCGAGCCCGACGACACCAAGCTGATCGCCGTCCCCGGCGCCGGTTCGCACGTGCCGCTGTGGATCCTCGGATCGAGCCTCTACAGCGCCCATCTGGCGGCGGCGCTGGGCCTGCCCTATGCCTTTGCCTCGCATTTCGCCCCCGACATGCTGTTCGAGGCGCTCGACATCTACCGCGACAAGTTCACGCCCTCGGCGCAGCTCGACGCGCCTTACGTGATGGCCGCGGTCATGGGCGTGATGGCCGAGACCGACGAGGTGGCGAACTACCTGTTCACCACCCTGCAGCAGACCTTCGTCAACATGCGCCGCAACGCGCGGGGCAAGATGCCGCGGCCGGTCGACAGCATGGACGGGATCTGGACCGAGCAGGAACGGATCGCCGTCGAGCACACCCTGCGCTATTCGGTGGTGGGCGGCCCCGAGACCGCGATCCGGCAGATGCGCAGCTTCATCGACGCCACCAATGCCGATGAGATCATGATCTCGATGCCGATCCACTCCTCCGAGGCGCGGCTGAGATCGGTAGATCTCTTCGGCGAATTGCGCGCGGCGCTCTGACAGCAAAAGGCCGCCGGCCCATGGGACCGGCGGCCGGGAACTGTCGCAACTGAAGAGGCTCAGGCGGAGAGTTTCGCCATGACCTCGTCGGAGACTTCGAAATTGGCGTAGACATTCTGCACGTCGTCGTCGTCATCGAGCGTGGCGATCAGCTTGAGCACCGACTGCGCCTTGTCCTCGTCGACCGGCGCCGAGGTCTGCGGCTTCCACACCGCCCGCACCGACTGCGCCTCGCCCAGCGCTTCCTCGAGCGCGGTCGACACTTCGCCGATGTCCTCGAAGGCGCAGATGATGGCGTGCTCTTCCTCGCTGCTGGTCACGTCTTCCGCGCCGGCCATGATCGCCGCTTCCATGATCGCGTCGGCATCGCCGGCGCTGGCGGGATAGATGATCTCGCCGACGCGGGAGAACATGAAGCCCACCGATCCGGTTTCGCCCAGCGCCCCGCCGGATTTGGTGAAGGCCGCGCGCACGCTCGACGCGGTGCGGTTGCGGTTGTCGGTCAGCGCCTCGACGATGACGGCGACGCCGCCCGGGCCGTAGCCCTCGTAGCGCACTTCCTCGTAGTTCTCGCCGTCGCTGCCGGTCGCCTTGTTGATGGCGCGCTGGATGTTGTCCTTGGGCATCGACTGCGACTTGGCGTTCTGGATCGCCAGCCTCAGGCGCGCGTTCATCGCCGGATCGGGCGCGCCCATCTTGGCGGCGACGGTGATTTCGCGCGCGAGCTTGGAGAACATCTTCGAACGGACGGCGTCCTGCCGCCCCTTGCGGTGCATGATGTTTTTAAATTGTGAATGGCCGGCCATAATGCCCCTGTATTTCTGCTCTGAGTTCTGTGCTCTGGACTTGGAATGGCCGCCTTATAAATCCGTTCCCGGTTTTCGTCCAGACGATACAATCCCCGAAGGATCCGACAATGTCCAGCAAACACACCCTCCCGCCGCTGCCGCTCACCGGCGGATGCCAGTGCGGCCGCATCCGCTACCGGTTGAACGCGCGGCCGCTGGTCTTCTATCTGTGCCATTGCACCGAGTGCCAGCGCCACACCTCCTCGGCCTTCGGTGAGAGCCTGCGCTTCGACCGCACGGCGCTCGAGGTTACCGGCGGGCTGAGCGTGTTCCGGCGCTTGAGCGACCGGGGTTCGGTGCGCGAGGGCTGGTTCTGCCCCGACTGCGGCGTCAGGATCTGGCACGGGACCGAGGGCTCGGCGCAGATCAACATCAAGGCCGGCACGCTCGACGACACGAGCTGGCTGGTCCCCGCCGGCCACATCTGGATGCGGTCCCGGCAACCCTTCTTTTTACCCGCCGCACAGGATCTCCTCTACGAGACCCAGCCCGGGGACAATTACGCGGCGCTGATCGCGAGGTGGAGCGAGATGTTTGCCGCGCCCTCCGCCGCCGCGGACCGGCCCGCGCCCGGGGCCGAATAATGCCGAAGCCGGACTTTACCTCCGCCACCCGCGCCCTAATGTAGAGGATGTTGTGGAAGCCACCTCGCGGAGCCGCCTATGCCCCGGATGAAAGCCTTTCTGCTCAGCCTCGCCCTCATTGCCCTCGCCGTTCCTGCGGGCGCGCAGGAACCGGCCCGCCCCTTCAGCCAGTGCATGGCGGTGGCGCAATCCCTGCCGGGCGCCGTCTTCGCCAATCTCACGCCCAAAGATCTCGACACGCGACTGGTCACTCCGGCCCAGGCCGGGTCCGGCGAGGTCGAGTTCATGTATGCCGGCCATTCGACCTATGTGATCACCACGCCCGCGGGTATCACCATCGCCACCGATTTCAACGGCTGGTCGGGTCGCGTGGCGATCCCCGACATCGTCACCATGAACAAGGCCCATTCCTCGCATTTCACCCTCTCCCCCGACGAGCGGATCGGCCACGTGCTGCGCGGCTGGAACTTCGACGGAACGCCGGCCGAACATCATGTGGTGGTGGACGACGTCTATGTCCGAAACGTCACAACCGACATCCGCAACTACGGCGCCATGGAGCCCGACGGCAACTCGATCTTCATCTTCGAGGTGGCAGACCTCTGCATCGGCCATCTGGGGCATCTGCATCATCCGCTCGAAGACCGGCACTTCGCCCAGATCGGCCGGCTCGACATCGTCATGGTGCCGGTCGACGGCGGCCTGACGCTGAGCCACGAGGCGATGACCGGGCTCGCCCAGCGGCTGCAATCCTCGCTGCTGCTGCCGATGCACCGGCGCGGCGCGCCGATCTCGCGCTTCATCGAGATGATGGGCGACAGGTTCCTGGTCGACTATGTCAACGCGGACAGCTTCACCGTCTCGGCCCGGAGCCTGCCGCGCCGTCCCACCATCCTGATCCTGAACGGAGTGTGAGCATGAGGCGCCGGCAACTTCTCACCACCCTGACGGCGCTTGTCCTCGTGGCCGCGGCCCCGCCGGCGCTGGGCACGGAACCGCCGGGCAGGCGTGAGCGCCTGTTCTCGGCCCTGAAGAACGCCAAGACCGAGCGCGAGGGCCGCATCGCCGAAAACGCCATCTGGCAATGGTGGATCGAGCAGGCGCCGACGCCCGAGGTGCGGCAGGCCATCGACCGCGGCATGGAGCGGCGCGCGAGCTACGATTTCGAGGCGGCGGAAGCGGCCCTCGACATCGCGGTGCGCGAGGCGCCCGACTATGCCGAGGGCTTCAACCAGCGCGCCTTCGTCCGCTTCCTGCGCGACAATGACGACGGCGCGCTGGCGGACCTGGAAAGGGCGGTGGAGCTGGAGCCCGACCATTTCGGCTCCTGGTCGGGCATGTATCACCTGCTGATGCGCATGGGGCGGCCCGAAGCGGCGGTGGCGGCACTTTCGCGCGCGGTCGACATCCACCCGTGGCTCAAGGAACGCGGCATGCTGCCGCCCGATCCCGACGCCAAGCGCCCGCTGATCAAGGGCAAGCAGCAGGACCTCTGAGACGGCTCGGCGCGGTCAGCTCCAGAAGTCGGGCATCGCCTCGCTGAGCCGCGGGCCGAGGCGCAGGGGGGCGATCTTCTCGGCCAGCCCGGTCCGGTCGGAAATCTCGACCGCCACGCCGCAGATCGTCGCCGGCCCGGAAGCCGCCTCGAACCGGCCCTTGGGGATGCGCGACAGGAACCGGTTGATCGGCTCCTCCTTGTCCATGCCGAGCGAGGAATCATAGTCGCCGCACATGCCCGCGTCCGACAGATAGGCGGTGCCGCCGTTGAGGATCTGCGCGTCCGCCGTCGGCACATGGGTGTGCGTGCCCACCACGAAACTCGCCCGGCCGTCGACGAAATGGGCAAAGCACTGTTTCTCGCTGGTGGCTTCGGCGTGGAAGTCGAACACCACGGCATCGGCCTGTTCGCCGAGGGGACAGGCATTGAGGATCGTTTCCGCGGCGGAGAACGGATCGTCGAGATCGGGATGCATGAACACCCTGCCCATCACATTGGCGACCAGCACCCGGGCGCCGTTGCGGGCGATGTAGAGATTGGAGCCCCGGCCGGGCGTGCCCGGCGGATAGTTGGCCGGGCGCAGGAAGCGGTCCTGGCGGTCGGCATAGGTCAAGGCTTCGCGCTGGTCCCAGACGTGGTTGCCGGTGGTCACCACATCGGCGCCGGCCTCGAGCGTCTCGAGGAAGATCTCTTCAGTGATGCCGAAGCCGCCGGCGGCGTTTTCGCCGTTGACGATGACGAAATCCAGGCCGAGATCGCGGATCAGGCCGGGAAGGCGGTTCCAGACCGCGGTGCGGCCGGACCGGCCGACCATGTCTCCGAGAAATAACAGGCGCATCGGCTCTCTATAAGGATTGCGAAAACGAGCGCAAGCCTTGTTCGCTGAGGATCATGTCGAGCGGCACATCGTGGGCTTCGGCCGGAAGAGCCGCCGCTTCCTGCAGCGAAAACGCCGTGCCGATCAGGCGCGGGACCAGCCCCCTGGCGCGCAGCCGGGCGATGGCCCGGTCGTAATGGCCCGCGCCGTAGCCGAGCCGGTTGCCCGCGGCATCGAAGGCCGACAGCGGCAGCAGCAGGATGTCCGGGTCGAGCACCTCGGCCTCGGGCCCCGGCCCCGACGTTCCGAACCCGGTCCGGACGAGGTCGGCGCCGCGGGCAAAGTCGCGGAAGACAATGGTCTCGCGGTCGATCACCACCGGCAGGCAGAGCCGCGCGCCGCGCTCGCGCAGCCGCGCCATCAGCGGCCTCAGGTCGGGTTCCGAGCGGATCGGCAGATAGCCGGCGATCACCGTTCCCGGATCGAAGCAGAGCGCCTCGGCGGCCTCCGCCATGGCAAGGCTCATCTCGATGCGGCGGTCCGGCGCCAGCGCCTCCCTGCGCGCCAGCATCGCCGCGCGAATGCCTGCCTTGGTGTCCATCGGGCTCTCCGGAATGTCGTTTGAAACGGACTAGTGCGGAATGCAGGGCCGCGTCAACGCCGCGGCCGCGCCAGGCGCGCCGGAAGCCCGGGACGGAGCCGGTCGGATTTTAGGGATCCGGCTTACCTTTTGTATACGACGTCGGCGGATTCCGGTTGCCGTGCGCCGGCCTATCCCTGAAAACGCCCCGGATACATTTAACAGTCACTGATTTGCAATTACGGATGTTCATGACCCCGCCCTCAGACGGCTTGACCTATGCTGAACGCACCTGCCTGCAACTGGCGGCAAGGGGTCTCACGCTCGATGCGATCGCCAAGCAGTTCGGCGACAGCCAGGACTCGGTGGAAACCTATCTCGCGTCGGTGCGCACGAAACTGATGGCCCACACCACGATGGAGGCCGTGGCGCGCGCTTTGAAGCTGGGACTGATCGCCTAGATCGGGCCGGCCTGGCCGGGCGCGCGGCGCCCGAACGGCAAAAGGCCGGAAGGTGCGATCCACGGCAACCGATGGATTTTTTCGATCCCGGGAACCTACAACGTAGGTGGGCGCCATATGACCAGACCCACGAGTCCGGTCAGGGACAGCTCCCTTGGGATCAATTAAGGCCCCGGGGATTGTGTATCCTGTCGAGAGGCGCAGATCGCACCTGATATATAGGTCATGAATCGATTTCCGCCAATCGGCAAATCGAGAAATGCGTTTTTCACCCGTCGAGGTGATTGAGACGCCCCGACCCGCCCGGTACCTCTTGCCCCGGACCGGGCGAAAGTCCCGGAACCGGCGCTTCGAACCGGACGCATCCTCAAGATCCGCGTCCCGTCAGGCCACCGCGATCCCGCCCGGGACTCCTGCGGCCCGTTTGAAGCGCGTGTTTGGTGTTCAAGCGGGCAAGAGGGGTGCAGCATGACCAGAAAAGCGTTCGTTACGGGAGCCTTCGTGCTCGCGGTTCTTCCAGCCATCGCCGGATGCAGCAAGACGGCCGGCGTTGCCGCCGCCGGCGGCGGCGGCGTGACGCCGGCAGGTCCGGTGACCGCGGGATCGCTGCCGATCACGGCCTCCGGCAAGGCGCTTGCCTTCCGCGCCAATTCGCAGAACACCTCGTCGGTCAGCTCGTACACGAACCTGCCGCAATCCCAGCAGCAGATTGCCCAGGCGAGCATGCTCGAGAAATCCGCGCCCGGCGGCATCCGCATTGAAGGGTCGCTCAACAAGGACGCCAGTCCCAACCCCAACCAGGGCGTCAATCCGGCGCTGGTGACCGCCGGCTCCCCCGACGCGCTGCAGAACGGCACCCGCATCGCCGGCATGACCGACGTCAAGGGCAATGTCTATTTCGAGAACGGCAATTTCGGCGACGCGCAAGCCTCCAGCAACAGCGCCAACCTGTCCTCCGTGGGTGTCTACAATGTCTACCGGAACAATGCCTTCGTCGAACAGATCGTCATGAAGCACGGCACCACGATCCGCTATCAGGAAGGCGTCGACGGCGCGGGCACCGCCACCTACGCGGTCGGCTATATCGGCAACAACACCACCAACATGCCCGGCTCCGGAACCGCGACCTACAAGGGCTTCAACGAAAGCGGGACCTCCGTCTATGACGACAACGGGACCATGCAGTATCTCGGCCTGAGCGGCGGGACGGTGGAACTGACGGCCGATTTCGGCGCCGGCACGGTCAAGGGCGGCATCAAGAACGCGCGGCTGACGACCTTCAAGAACCAGCAGGAACTGGTGCTCAACAATGCCGTGACCGGCCTCAACATCAATGCCAATATCACCGGTTCGGAATACACCGGGACCGCGCAATTGGTGGACGCCAACAACGCCGCCGTCGGAACCACCACGACCAACGAGGCGATCGGGGCCTTCTTCGGAGACGCCGCCGCCGAAACCGCCGCGGCCTACATGATCGAAGGCAATGCGATGCTGGACGGCCAGAACCGCCCCTACATCATGTCCGGCACCATCGGCGCGGTGAAAAACTGACCGATGCCCCATCCCTGTCCCGCGTTTTCTTCGGAAATGGGCGTTCATAGGCGAGCCGCCAGAAGGCGCCCGCACTCCGGCACAAGGGGGCCGCTGGCGACGATCTGCCTGGCGGCCGTCCTGCTTCTTGCCACGGCCGGCTATGCGGCCCGGGCGCAGACCGCCTTCCAGTCGGCCGAGGCCCTTGTCTCGGCCGGTCACTACGCGGAGGCCGAAACCCTGCTCGCGGGCACCCGCTTCCAGGGCGAGGAGGCCATTCCCGCAGCCTACCTGCTGGCGGTCGTCTATGCCCGGACGAACCGTCCCGACAAGGCGGAGAAGCTGCTGCGCGAGATCCTGTCGCGCCAGCCCGACATCGACGCGGTGCGCATCGAGCTGATCAAGATCCTGGCGCTTCAAGGAAAGCGGCAGGGCGCGGGCTATCACCTCAACCGGCTCACCGACACCGCCGATCTGGCGCGCGATGACGACCAGTTGCGCCAGCTTGCCCGCCGAATCGGCACCACCGAGGGCTTTTCCGTCTCCGGGTATTTTTCGCTGGCGCCCTCGACCAATGTCAATGACGGCACCTCGCAATCGACGGTGATGATCGGCGGCCTGCCCTTCACGATCGCCAACAGCGCCCGCGAGCAATCGGGAGTGGGCGTCAGGGCCGGACTGGTGGCGGGCTATTCGCATGCCCTGACCGAAACCCAGTCGGCCTACGTCTCGCTGTCGGCGGGCGTGTCCGACTACGGCAACGACCAGTTCGACAAGCAGCACGGCGAACTGCGCGCGGGCCTGCGCCGCGACGAGCTGCGCTATTCGGTCCAGGCCGAGGCGATCGCCGACCGCCACTGGCATAACCGCAAGTCCCAGAGCCTGGGGTTCGGCGGCCGTGTCGCGGCGAAGTGGAATGTCGCGCAAGGGTGGTGGCTGTCCGGCGAGATCGTCCAGATGTATCGCAGCTTCGACAAGGACAGCGGCGCCGACGCCTCCACCACCCGGGCGACGGCCTCCGTCCGGCACGCGGTCTCGCGCCGGCTGACGCTGTCGGCCGGCGGAAGCTTCGAGAAGGAAAGCGTCTCGGCCCGGCCCTGGAATTCCTATGACAGCGTCTCCGGCACGCTGGGGCTGGAAATGCCGATCGCCTATGGCGTCCGGGTCAAGGCGGCGGTCACCGCCGGCAGCCGCGATTTCGACGACCTGTTTCCCGGCCTGCGCCTGATCCGCCGGGACCGCTTCTGGGAAGTGAGGGGAACCTTCACCAAGGACAATTTCGAGATCGCCGGGTTTTCTCCGATCATCTCCGTCTTCACCAAGGAGCAGACGAGCAACGTGGCGTTCTACGACTACCAGTCCAACGGCATGGAGCTCACCTTCACAAAGGCCTTCTGACCCCGGTCCTGCGGGAAGCGTCGCCTGCGCAGGCGTGGCCGACGCCTGCGCCGCGCCCTTGTCCCGAAAGGCGGTTCGCGGATCGGGTCAGGCCTTCTGTCCCGCCAGCTTGTGGGCGATCTTTTCGATCTTGCCGGTCACCTGGGTCAGCGCCTCGGCCAGGTCGTGGTCGGTCTTTTCGGCCCGGCTCAGCACGGTGTCGCGGGTCTTCTTCAGGGTCTCGACCTCCGCCTCGAGGCCGCGCATCCGCCTTTGCAGCTCGTGCAGCTCGTCCATCACCATGATCCCGGCCATCACCGTGATCCTGAGATCGCCGATCTCGCCGAACTGGTCCTTGAGATGGCCGACATAGCGGTCGAAGCGCCCGGCAAGCTCGCTCAGATGCTCTTCCTGCCCTTCTTCGCAGGCCATCCGGTAGGTCTTGCTGTCGATGGTGACTGTGACTTGCGCCATTCAACACGTCCTGTTCTCAATGGGATCCTGGCGCCAAAAACCCGGTCCGGCGGCGCCCCTCCCTGCCTCAGCGGTCCAGCACCGCCCGGATGGTTTCCATCGCCGTGACCAGACGCCGGGACACCTCGCGATTGGCCTCTTCCAGACGATTCGCCCGGTCCTGGGCCTGGTCGAGCTCCAGCGCGATGCGCGAGCGGTCCTCGATCATCCGCCCCAGTTCGGCGGCCGCCTCGGTAGAGCTGCGGCTGGCGTCGACCTGCCGGTCGACTTCATTGTCGAGTTGATTCAAGGCCTTGTTCAATGCCTCAAGAGCGGCTTTCACTGTTGTTTCAGCGGGCATCGCGAGTTTCCCTGGATCTGGATTACGAGCCGAATCGCTTGAATTCCGGATACTTGTGGCTGCCAGTTTACGCATTAGCCGAACAGGGCGTCAACAAAACCGCGCCTGCCGTCCCCAGCCGTCTGCCACCGATGCCTTTATTGACTCCGTCGAAGCAACTGCTATGTGTTCGCGGCCTTCGATCCGGTCCCTTCGGGGCCGGTCCTGACCTGAACGCGACCGAGCGGAACCATCATGACTTCACGCGAAAAACACGACCGGATGGCCAATGCAATCCGGTTCCTCTCCATGGACGCCGTGGAAAAAGCCAAATCCGGACATCCGGGTTTGCCCATGGGTGCAGCGGACATCGCCACGGTGCTGTTCTCGCGCTATCTCACCTTCGATCCCAAGAAGCCGCACTGGCCCGACCGCGACCGCTTCGTGCTGTCGGCCGGCCATGGCTCGATGCTGATCTACTCGCTGCTCTATCTGCTGGGCTATGACGACATCTCGCTCGACGACATCAAGAATTTCCGGCAGCTCGGGTCGCCCACCGCCGGCCACCCGGAATACGGCCACGCCGCCGGCATCGAGACCACCACCGGCCCGCTGGGCCAGGGCATCGGCAACGCGGTCGGCATGGCCATCGCCGAGCGCAAGCTCGCCGCCGAGTTCGGCTCCGACCTGGTCGAGCACTATACCTATGCGCTGGCCGGCGACGGCTGCCTGATGGAAGGCATCAGCCAGGAAGCGATCTCGCTCGCAGGCCATCTCAAGCTCAACAAGCTGATCCTGTTCTGGGACAACAATTCGATCTCCATCGACGGGGCGGTCTCGCTCACGGATTCGACCGACCAGCTCGCCCGGTTCGCGGCGTCGGGCTGGAACACGCTCGACATCGACGGCCATGATCCCGACGCCATCGCGCAGGCCATCGAGACCGCGCAGAAATCCGACCGGCCGACGCTGATCGCCGCCAAGACCGTGATCGGCTTCGGCGCGCCGACAAAGGCCGGGACCAACGGCGCCCACGGCTCGCCCCTGGGCGACAAGGAGATCGCCGGCGCGCGCGCCGCGCTGGGCTGGGACGACGCACCCTTCGTCGTGCCCTCCGACATCCTCGACGCCTGGCGGCTGGCCGGCCTGCGCTCGGTCAAGGACCGCAAAGCCTGGGAAGCCCGCCTCGCCGAGGCCGGCACCGATGTCCGCGTCGCCTTCGAACGCCGCATGAGCGGCGAACTGCCGGGCGGCCTCGAGCCGGCGCTGCTCGCCTACAAGCGCAAGCTCACCGAGGACCTGCCCTCCGTCGCCACCCGCAAGGCCTCGGAAATGGCGCTCGAAATCATCAACGGCGTGGTGCCCGAGACCATCGGCGGCTCGGCCGACCTGACCGGCTCCAACAACACCCGCACCAGCCAGACCAAGCCGATCACGCCCGACGATTTCTCCGGGCGCTACATCCATTACGGCATCCGCGAGCACGGCATGGCGGCGATCATGAACGGTATCGCGCTGCATGGCGGCCTGATCCCCTATTCCGGCGGCTTCCTGATCTTCTCGGACTACTGCCGTCCGTCGATCCGCCTGGCGGCGCTGATGGGCATCCGCGTCATCCACGTGCTGACCCATGATTCCATCGGTCTCGGCGAGGACGGCCCGACCCACCAGCCGGTCGAACACATGGCGGCGCTCCGCGCCATCCCCAACCTCCTGATGTTCCGTCCCGCCGACGCGGTGGAAACCGCCGAATGCTGGCACATCGCGCTCGAGCAGCAGAAGCGGCCGAGCGGCATCGCGCTCACCCGCCAGAACCTGCCCACCGTGCGCACCGATTTCACCGAGGAAAACCTCTGTGCCTACGGCGCCTATGACCTGGTCTCGGTGAGCGAAGCCGAGGTGACCATTTTCGCGTCCGGCTCGGAAATCGAGATCGCGCTCGAGGCGCGCCAGATGCTTGAGGCGAATGGTCACACCACCCGCGTCGTGTCGGTGCCCTGCTTCGAGTTGTTCGAGGAGCAGAGCATGGCGTATAAAAAGGCGGTTATTGGAGATTCCAAGGTCAAGATCGCCATCGAGGCAGGCATCCGGCAGGGATGGGACCGGTTCATCGGTTCCGACGGCCTGTTCATCGGCATGACCGGCTTCGGCGCATCCGGACCCTACAAGGAACTCTACGAGCATTTCGGCATCACCGCCGAGGCGACTGTTGCCGCGGTTGAAGCCTGCCTGCATGAACAAGCCTGACCTTTCCGGGTTCAGGTGCACTCAGACCGACGACGGAGAACCAGCATGAAGACCAGGATTGCAATTAACGGATTTGGCCGGATCGGCCGCAACGTGGTGCGCGCGATTTACGAGTCGGGCCGACAGGACATCGACGTCGTCGCCATCAACGACCTCGGCCCGGTCGAGACCAATGCCCACCTGATGCGCTGGGACTCGGTCCACGGCAAGTTCCCCAAGACCGTCGAGGTCGACGGCGACACGATCCGCATCGAAGGCGGCGATTCCTTCAAGGTCTTCGCCGAGCGCGATCCGAAGAACCTGCCCTGGGGCGATCTCGGCATCGACATCGTCATGGAATGCACCGGCATCTTCACCGCCCGCGACAAGGCGGCGATGCACCTGGAAGCCGGCGCCAAGCGCGTGCTGGTCTCCGCCCCCGCCTCCGGCGCCGACAAGACCATCGTCTACGGCGTCAACCATGATGCGCTGACCAAGGACGACGTCGTGGTCTCCAACGCATCCTGCACCACCAACTGTCTGGCGCCGGTCGCCTATGTCCTCAACAATGCCATCGGCATCGAGAAGGGCATGATGACGACGATCCATTCCTACACCGGCGACCAGCCGACGCTCGACACCATGCACAAGGACCTCTACCGCGCCCGCGCCGCGGCGATGTCGATGATCCCGACCTCGACCGGCGCCGCCAAGGCCGTGGGCCTGGTGCTGCCCGAGCTCAACGGCAAGCTCGACGGCATGTCCATCCGCGTGCCGACCCCGAATGTCTCGGTGGTCGACCTCAAGTTCATCGCCAAGCGTTCGACCTCGGTCGAGGAGATCAACAAGGCGATCCGCGACGCCGCCTCCAACGGTCCGCTCAAGGGCATTCTCGGCTTCACCGACGAGCCCAATGTCTCCATCGACTTCAATCACAACCCGCATTCCTCGGTGTTCCACATGGACCAGACCAAGGTCATGGACGGCACCTTCTGCTCGATCCTGACCTGGTACGACAACGAGTGGGGCTTCTCCAACCGGATGGGCGACACCGCCGTCGCCATGGCCAAGCTGATCTGAAGCCGGCCGCCCGGCTTGCGCCTCAGCGGCAAGAGCCCGGACCCCCGCCGCCACCGTCCGCAAGGCCGGTGGCGGCGCTGTTTCTGGCGCTGAAAACCGGAAACCGGGACGCCCGCATCGCGCCCGCCGGACCGCCCCAAATTTCACCTTTATTGCAGGCCAGTGTCGCTTCTTCCGTTTCCGGACATTGCTCCAGTGGCGGGCATCTTTCATACTCGGCGCGACACACCGATTGCGAACCATTTGCGGCGTCGGAACAAGGGACGACGGTTGGACACATTCTACATCGTGACATTGGCCTCGATGTCACTCATTCTCATTGCGGCTTTCTCCAGTCTTCTCGCGGAGCGGTTCGGCGCTCCGCTGCTGCTGCTGTTCCTGCTGATCGGGCTCATGGCCGGCGTCGACGGGCTGGGGATCGATTTCTCCAACAATTCCGCGGCCTTCATGCTGGGCTCGATCGCGCTGGCGATCATCCTGTTTGATTCGGGCTACGGCACCTCGTTCCATTCCTTCCGCCAGGCGGCGGTGCCGGCGCTGACGCTGGCGACGCTCGGCGTGTTCCTGACCGCCGTCCTGTTCGGCGTCGCCGCCTCCTTCCTGCTGGGTTTCTCCTGGCTCGAAGGGCTGCTGCTGGGCTCGATCGTCGCCTCCACCGATGCCGCCGCGGTGTTCTTCCTGCTGCGCACCGGCGGCATCAACATCCGCGACAAGGTCCGCTCGACGCTGGAGGTGGAATCCGGCACCAACGACCCGATGGCGATCTTCCTCACCGCCGCCCTGGTCGGCGTCATCGCCAGCGGCGACGGGCTGGAAAGCGCGGGCCTCGACCTGCTGCTTCTGTTCGTCAAGCAGATCGGCCTGGGGCTGGTGTTGGGTCTCGCCGGCGGCTTCCTGATCGTGCAGATCATGCGCCGGGTGCCGGTCGAGCGCGGCCTGGCGCCGATCTTCGTGCTGGCCCTGGCGCTCCTGGTGTTCGCCTACACCTCGGCGATCGGCGGCAGCGGCTTTCTCGCCGTCTATGTGGCCGGCATCTACACCGGCAACAAGAAGATCCGGCCGAAGACCTCGATCCTGCGCTTCCAGGAAGGCATGACATGGCTCGCGCAGATCATCATGTTCCTGGTGCTGGGCCTGCTGGCGACGCCGTCGCAGTTTCCGCAGATCGCCCTGCCGGCGATCGCGCTGGCGGTGTTCCTGGTCTTCATCGCCCGGCCGCTGGCGGTCTGGCTGTGCCTGCTGCCGTTTGAATACACCCAGCGCGAGACCGGTTTCGTGGCCTGGGTGGGCCTGCGCGGCGCGGTCTCCATCCTGCTCGCCATCCTGCCCATTCTCGGCAATCTCGAGAACGGCCAGCTCTATTTCAACACCACCTTCATCGTGGTGATGGTCTCGCTCGCCATCCAGGGATGGACGGTCAAGCCGATGGCCCGCCGCCTCGGGCTGATCATCCCGCCGCAGATCGGCGCCATCGACAAGCTCGAGCTCGACCTGCCCGGCACCGCCAATCACGAGCTTCTCGCCTACCGTGTCGTCGCCGACAGCCCGGTGCTGCGCGGCGAGCGCATTCCGCGCTGGGCGCGGCCGTCGCTGGTCATCCGCGACGGCAAGTCGATGCGCTACCAGTATGCCGGCCGGCTGCAGGAGAACGACCATGTCTACCTGTTCATCGCGCCGGGCTTCTCCCGCCTGCTCGACCGCCTGTTCGCCTCCAAGGTCGAGGTGCGCGAGGACGATTCCGAATTCTTCGGCACCTTCACCATCGATCCGTCCCGGACCGGAGAGGATCTCGATCTCGCCTATGGGCCGGGGCTGCTCAGCGCCGCCGAGCGGGAGATGACTATCGCCGAGCTGATGAAACACCGCCTGGGCGACACGCCGGACTACGCCGACCGGGTCAAGGTCGGGCGGATCGTGCTGATCGTGCGCCAGACCGACGAACACGGCCAGATCACATCGATCGGCATCTCGCTCGAGCCGGTGGCGCCCGTCACCCGGCTGCCTCTGTTCCTGAACCTGCGCGAGATCATCCAGACGGTGCGGGACAACGCGCGCAAACGTCGCGGCTAGCAGGGCCGATCCCGGGCGGGAATCTTGTCCCGCCGCCTTGCGTCGTCATCCGGGCGGTGTAATCTCGCGCCAAAACCCGCCAACCCGACGAACGGACCGTGCCATGCCCGCTTTCAAGACCCTCGATGATCTGACCGACCTTTCCGGCAAGCGCGTGCTGCTGCGCGTCGATCTCAATGTTCCGGTCAAGGATGGCAAGGTCACCGACCTGACCCGCATCGAGCGCGTCGCGCCCACCATCCTGGAACTGTCCTCCAAGGGCGCGCGGGTGATCCTGCTGGCCCATTTCGGCCGCCCCAAGGGCCAGCCCGAGCCCTCGATGTCGCTTGGCCCGATCGCCGGCGTCGTCGAAACCGTTCTCGACCATCGCGTCTATTTCGCCTCCGATTGCATCGGCGAGGCCGCGCGGGAGGCCGTGGACGCCATGTCCGACGGCGACGTGCTGCTTCTGGAGAACACCCGTTTCCACAAGGGCGAGGAAAAGAACGACCGCGACTTCACCGAAGCGCTGGCGGCAAACGGCGACATCTATGTCAACGACGCCTTTTCCGCGGCGCACCGCGCCCATGCCTCCACCGAAGGCCTCGCGCATCTCCTGCCCGCCTATGCCGGCCGCACCATGCAGGCCGAACTGATCGCGCTCGAGAAGGGCCTGGGCAAGCCGGCGCGGCCGGTGGTGGCGATCGTCGGCGGAGCCAAGGTCTCGTCCAAGATCGATCTGCTCAAGAACCTGGTCAAGAAGGTTGACGCGCTGGTGATCGGCGGCGGCATGGCCAACACCTTCCTCGCCGCCCGCGGCATCGATGTCGGCAAGTCGCTGTGCGAGCACGAGCTTGCCGCTACCGTCAACGAGATCGAGGCGGAGGCCACCGCTGCCGGCTGCGCGCTGGTGCTGCCGGTGGACGGCGTGGTGGCGCGCGAGTTCAAGGCCAATGCCGAAAGCCAGATCGTCGACGTGACCGCGATTCCCGCCGACGCGATGATGCTCGATGTCGGGCCGAAATCGGTGGCCTCCGTCAACGCCTGGATTTCGAAGGCCGACACGCTGGTCTGGAACGGCCCGCTCGGCGCCTTCGAGATCCCGCCCTTCGACGCCGCCACCGTCTCGGCCGCCCGGCATGCGGCGAGCCGCACGGCTGAGGGGCTGCTGGTCTCCGTCGCCGGCGGCGGCGACACCGTCTCCGCGCTCAACCATGCCGGCGTCGCCGACGATTTCTCCTATGTCTCCACTGCCGGCGGCGCCTTCCTGGAATGGATGGAAGGCAAGCCCTTGCCCGGCGTCGACGTTCTCAAGGCCTGACGCAGCAGGCTGCGGCCCCGAGCGGCAAAAGGCCGCCGCGGGCCGCGCCAAAACATCTGTATTTTCAATCGATTGAAACATTTTCAATCGATTCAAGCCGCCCGGGCCTATTTTCTCCCCGTCGCGGCATCTGATACAGGAACAGCCCAGACCGAGATGAACAGGGGATAGAGCATGATGAATGCAACCATGGCGCAGCAGATGACGGAAAAGGACGGCTTCATCGCCGCGCTCGACCAGTCCGGCGGATCGACGCCCAAGGCGCTCAAACTCTACGGCGTCGACGAAAGCGCCTATGCGAATGATGCGGAAATGTATGCGCTGATCCACGAGATGCGCGCCCGCATCATCAAGTCGCCCGCCTTCACCGGCGAGAAGGTGATCGGCGCGATCCTGTTCGAGCGCACCATGGACAGCGACATCGACGGCATCCCCACAGCCGATTATCTCTGGGACAAGCGCGGCATCGTGCCGTTCCTGAAGGTCGACAAGGGCCTGGCGGACGAAGCCAACGGCGTGCAGTTGATGAAGCCGATCGATGGTCTCGATCAGCTTCTCGAGCGCGCCGTGGCCAAGAACATCTTCGGCACCAAGATGCGCTCCGTCGTCAACGCCGCCGACAAGGCCGGCATCGAGGCGATCGTCGCCCAGCAGTTCGAGATCGGCAAGCAGATCCTCGGCCACGGGCTGATGCCGATCATCGAGCCCGAGGTCAACATCAAGATCGCCGACAAGGCCGAGGCCGAGGACCTGCTGCTGGCCTCGATCCGCCGCCATCTCGACGCCCTGCCCGCAGGTCAGCGCGTCATGCTCAAGCTGTCGCTGCCGACAAAGGCCAATCTCTACAAGCCGCTGGTCGAGCATCCGCGCGTCATGCGCGTCGTCGCCCTGTCGGGCGGCTATTCCCGCGACGAGGCCAACCGGCTGCTGAGCGCGAACGACGGCGTGATCGCCTCCTTCTCGCGGGCGCTCACCGAGGGCCTGTCCCACGGCCAGAGCGATGCCGAGTTCGACGCGGCGCTGTCCGCCACGATCGACAGCATCTTCGAGGCCTCCCGCAAGGCCTGACCCGCAGCCGCGACAGGCGATTTGTTCGAACCCGCCGTGGCCACGCGGCGGGTTTCCTTTTAGTGTCGCCGGATTGCGCAGGATGGGGCGAAGGCGACACGAGGGGGCGAGACCGATCATGAATATTTTCCTTGCCGGCCTGGTAAGCTGGGTGCTTGTTCCCGTCGCCGTGGTCAAGGGCATGGGCGTGCGCCGGACCGCGCCCCGGCTTCCGCCGCCGCGCGGCCGCCCCAGGGGCCAGATCGGCGGGGGCGCGCCTAGTATCCGGCTGCTGGTGATCGGCGATTCCTCGGCCGCAGGCGTCGGCGCCGACCGGGTCGAGGACACGCTCGGGCCGCAGCTCGGCCTTTGCCTGCACCGGATGACCGGCAAGACGGTGTCCTGGCGCAACGCCGGCGCCAATTCGGCGATCGCAGCCCAGGTCCGCGACCATGTGGTGCCCCATATCGAGGAGCGCGATTTCACCCATGTGGTGGTGACCGTGGGCACCAACGACGCCAAGAACTACGTGACGAAATCCGGCTTCAAGAAGGGCTTCGGCGGCCTGCTCTACGCCATCCATGCCCGCTGGCCGGAAGCCAGGGTCTACTGGTCGCCGGTCATTTCCATGGCGGACGTGCCAGCGCTCACGCCGTCGCTCGCCTATATCCTCGGCCTGCGCGTCGCCATCATCAACGCGACAGGCAGGCAATTGTGCAGGGAACGCTACGGCGCGGCGCTGGATCCGCTTCCGGTGGAGGGTCCGGGAGGCTTCGCCGTCGACGGATTTCACGCCGACGCGAACGGCTACCGGCACTGGGCCGAGCATGTGGCGCGGTTCATCCAGAACGACCGATCGCTCACCCCGGACGGATGACCAGCGTCATCATCATCGCAAAGATGAGAACCAGCGCGATCTTCCAGACATCGGCCCGTTTGCGCAGGCCCCAGATCCCGAAAGGCTTGATCAGATGCAGCCCCATGGCGACCAGCACCAGAACAAGCAGTATTTTTGTCGCCATCAGCCACGCCTTTTCCGATCGGGCCATAAACCTGTCATGATCAGCGTCGATCAGCTAGGCTTAGTGTCGGGCCATTGATTCCCGGTTCGCTCGATATCTGAAACGCTTTACACACCGGATTCTCATGCGCCGCAATCTTCTTCCCGTTTTGTCTTTGCTTTTGGGCACCGCATTCCTGCTGGCGGGCAACGGCCTGCACGGCTTGCTGCTGCCGATGCGCGGCACCGCCGAGGGCTTCTCGCCCACCTCGCTCGGCCTTCTGGGCACCTCCTGGGCGACGGGCTTCGTGCTCGGCTGCATCTTCTCGCAGCGGCTGGTGCGGCGGATCGGCCATATCCGGGCGTTTTCGGCGTTCTCGGCGATGATCGCCATCATCGCGCTGCTGACCGGCCTGCTGGTCGATCCCGTCTCCTGGATCCTGCTCAGGGTGATCACCGGCTTCTCGATCGCCGCCGCCTTCATGATCATCGAGAGCTGGCTCAACGAGCGGGCCACCAACGAGACCCGCGGGCTGATCTTCTCGCTCTACATGACGATCACCTATGTGGCCATCGTCGCCGGGCAGATGGCGATCGCGCTGGGCGACATCAACCAGTCGACCTTCTTCATCATCGCCGGCATCCTCTATTGCCTGGCGCTGCTGCCCACGGCCGTGTCGACCGCGTCGAGCCCGGCGCCGCTCAAGGAGGTCAAGCTCGACCTCAGGATGATCTACCGGAATTCGCCGGTCTCCTTCATTGCCATCCTGCTGATCGGCATCGCCAACGGCGCCTTCGGCACGCTCGCCCCGGTGTTCGGCGCCAATGTCGGGCTGACCACGCTCACCATCGCCACCATGATGTCGATCACCATCTTCTCGGGCGCGGTGATGCAACTGCCCGCGGGCCGGATGTCGGACCGCATGGACCGGCGCTACGTGCTGGCGGGACTGGCGGCGATCGCCGGCGTGTCGGGCCTCGCCATCGCGGTGATCCAGCCCTCGGGCATCGGCGTGCTGTTCGGGCTGATCTCGCTCTATGGCGCGATGTCCTACACGCTCTATTCGATCACGGTGGCGCATGCCAACGACTTCGCCGCCAGCGACAAGTTCGTCACCGTCTCGGGCGGCCTGCTGCTGCTCTACGGCATCGGCACCATCATCGGGCCGCTGATCGGCGGCCTCGCCATGGGCCAGAACACCTATCTCCTGTTCGCGGTGACGGCCGTCGCCCATATCGCCATCGCCGTCTACGCCCTGTTCCGCACCCGCAGGCGCGCGGCCATTCCCGCCGAGGAGCGCGAGAGCTTCAGTTCCACGCCCTCGGTGCGGTCGGCGACGCCGGAATCGATCAATCTCGACCCCCGCGCCGTGGTGCACGAGGACTGATGCAGCCTCCGCCCGCGCGGGCGGGTCAGGTCATGTCGAGCACGATCTTGCCGATGTGATCGCCGTCCTCCATGCGCTGGTGCGCGGCGGATGCCTGTTCCATCGGAAAGATCGAATCCATCACCGGCAGCACCTTGCGCTCGCTCAGCAGTGGCCAGACATGCTGGCGCAGCTCGTCGGCGATCCCCGCCTTGAAGGCGATGTCGCGGGCCCTGAGCGTCGATCCGGTGTGGCTGAGCCGCTTCATCATCAGCAGCGAGAAATCCACCTCCGCCTTGCGGCCCCTGAGGAAGGCGATCTGCACGATCCGGCCCTCCACCGCCGCGGCCTGGTAGTTCCGCGTGATGTAGTCGCCGCCCACCATGTCGAGGATCAGGTCGACGCCCCTGCCCTTTGTCGCCTCCTTGACCGCCTCGACGAAATCCGCGTCGCGGTAGTTGATCGCCACATCCGCGCCGAGCTCCCGCATCGCTTCGCATTTGGCCTCCGAGCCCGCCGTGGCGAACACCTTCGCGCCGAACGCCTTAGCAAGCTGGATGGCGGTGGTGCCGATGCCCGAGGTTCCGCCGTGGACCAGGAAGGTCTCGCCGGCCTTGAGCCCGCCGCGCTTGAACACATTGTGCCAGACGGTGAAGAAGGTCTCGGGAATGGCCGCCGCCTCGGTCATGGTCAGGCTGCCCGGCGCGGGCAGCGCATTGGTTTCATCCACGCAGCAGAACTCCGCATAGCCGCCGCCCGGCACCAGCGCACAGACCCGGTCGCCCGGCTTGAAGCGCGTGACCGCGGCGCCCACCGCGCTCACTTCGCCGGCGATCTCGAGCCCGGGAATGTCGGACGCGCCGGGCGGCGGCGGATAGGCGCCCTGGCGCTGCAGGCAGTCGGGCCGGTTGATGCCGGCCGCGAAGACCTTGACCAGCAGTTCGGATTCCGCCGGAACCGGCCTGTCGCGCGTCGCGAGCTGGAGAACTTCAGGCCCACCGGGTTCGCGGATCTCGATTGCACGCATCATGTCATTCCTCTGCTGGCACTTTTCCCCAACTTAGGCCCGGGCTAGGGTGACGGCAATGCCGGCCGGCGATTTGACCGGCCAAGCCCAGGCCTGAAGGGAGACAGCCCATGTTCGCAGATGACGACCGCCCCAAACCGAAGAAGCTGCACGAGATCGGATGCGACCTGACATTCCTGTCCGCCGGCGAACTCGACGAGCGAATCGCCCTGTTGCGCGAGGAAATCGCGCGGCTGGAAGCAGACAAGGTGTCGAAAACATCGAGCCGCAGCGTGGCGGAGAACCTATTCAAACCGAAATAATCCAAGATTTTCAGCGATATATGAAATTCTTGGACTGCGTTAAGCTTCGGTTAAGCTTTACAAGTCTTTACTATGAACATCCGGGTTTCCTGGATTTGACATTTTGACTTCGGGTCGGAGTGTCTGACGCCTCCCTGTTAAACTCTTGAGAGCCGCTGATGCGGCTCTTTTTTTATGCCCGCGCGTGCTGCCCGCAGCCGTCGGCGGCGCCACGCCCCGGTCGGAGCCAGGGAGCCGAAGCGACCGGCAGGAAGCCGTCCTTTCCGCCGCAAAACCCCCGGAAACGGGCGGTTCCGGGCCGCCGGGCACGTTAACCCTTTCTTAAGAATAAGCTTGCCGGAAAAGGCACAACGGTTCAGGATACAGGGGCTGGCGGAGACAGTTGACGCCAAGCAACAGCCGCCTACCTCAGTATTTTGTAATCAGGAATTTCGGCCAATGTCTGAAACCCGCCTCAACACCGTCAATCTCGCCGACCGCATGGCCAATTCCGCCCAGTTCAAGGCGCTCTATGCCGAGGGCATGGGACTGGTTGAGGAGACCGCCAACTATCTCGACGGTCCCGGACGGGTCGCCTCCAAGGCGCTGCCGCGCATGGCCGGCGTGCTCTACGCCGCCGAATCCATGCGCCTGACCACGCGCCTGATGCAGATGGCGTCGTGGCTGCTGCTGCAGCGCGCCGTCAACAATGGCGAGATGAACCGCGACCAGGTGATGGCCGAGAAGAACAAGGTGCGCCTCGACAGCTTCAATTGCGACAAGTCGGCTCAGGGCTGGGCCGATCTGCCGGACAGCTTCCGCGATCTGGTCGAACGCTCGCTGCGCATCCAAAACCGCGTGGCGATGCTCGACCGCGAGATCTACCGCCCGGCCGAGGCCGCGGCCCTGAAGCCGGACAACGAGAACTCGGTCCAGGCCCAGCAGCAATTGTTGCAGACGGTCTTCAGCAAGCGCTGAGACCCGCTCCCGCGATCCAAACCGGCACAGGCCCGCGGCAATCGCGGGCTTTTTTGCGTCTACTGCCCGCAGTGTCGCATTTCGGGACCGGGGCCAGGGAGGCCCGGTCGCCGAAGGCTTTCACGGACTTGCGAGAGGCCGGCTTCGCCCGCAAGCCGGCTTGAAGCACGGAAAAGCCCGCCGGAGCGTATCCGGCGGGCTTGGCATCCGGACCAGGCCGGAGTGATTACATGTTGAGGCCTTCGAAGCGCTTCTTGAACTTCGACAGGCGGCCGCCACGGTCCAGCATCTGCTGGTTGCCGCCGGTCCAGGCCGGGTGCGACTTCGGATCGATTTCGAGGTTCATGGTGTCGCCTTCGGCGCCCCAGGTCGACCGGGTCATGTATTCGGTGCCGTCGGTCATGACCACCTTGATCATGTGGTACTCGGGATGGATGTTCGACTTCATCTTCTTTGTCCTGCCGTTGGGAGGCCCCTGCGCAACATTGCTTGCGGCATATTGGCCAAACACATATATGAAGCCGGGTCCGTCAGGACAACGACTTCCCAATTCGATGGCGAGCCTATACAGGAAGCCTCAATCGATAACAAGGGCCGCATCCGTTTTTGCAGGTCCGCGGAATTGCCGCATACGCATATCGGGAGACGACGTGGCTGAACAATCTGACACCCCCAAAACGGCGCGCCCCTCGGTGCGCCCGCTCACCCGTCTTTTTCCCTATGTCAGGCGCTATCCGCATCTGGTGCTGGGCGCACTGGCCTTCCTGCTGCTGGCGGCGGTCACCACGCTGACGCTGCCGATGGCGATCCGCCGGATGATCGACCATGGCTTTTCCGCCCAGGACGCAGGCTTCATCAACAGCTACTTCTCGATGCTCGCGGCGATTGCCATCCTGCTCGCCTTCGCCTCGGCCTGCCGCTATTATTTCGTCATCACGCTGGGCGAGCGCGTGGTCTCCGACATCCGCCGCGATGTCTTCGATCACGTCACGCAACTCTCGGCCGCCTTCTACGACGCCAACCGGTCGGGCGAGATCGTCTCCCGGCTGACCGCCGACACCACCCAGATCAAGTCGACCGTCGGCGCCACCGCCTCGCTGGCGCTGCGCAACACGATCCTGTGCCTGGGCGCGGGCGCGATGATGTTCATCACCTCGCCCCAGCTTTCGGGCTTGGTTCTCGGCGCCATTCCGCTGATCGTCTTTCCGATCGTCGGCTTCGGCCGCAAGGTGCGCAAGCGCTCGCGCGAAGCCCAGGACAGCCTGGCCGAGGCCATGACCTTCGCCGGAGAGGCGATCGGCGCCACCCGCACGGTGCAAGCCTTCAACACCGAAAAAGCCTCCCAGGCGCGCTTCAGCCAGGCGGTCGAGACCGCCTTCGCCGCCGTCAGGAAGTCGATCCTCGCCCGCTCCGTGCTGACCGGTTTCGCCATCGCCATGGCGTTCGGCTCGATCGTCGCGGTGCTCTGGTACGGCGCCCAATCGGTGCTGTCGGGGGAGTTGTCCCCCGGCACGCTCGGCCAGTTCCTGCTCTATTCGGTCTTTGCCGCGGGCAGCCTCGGCGCGCTGTCGGAAGTCTGGGGCGAACTCTCCCAGGCCGCCGGCGCCGCCGAGCGGTTGAGCGAACTGCTCGACGAAGTGCCCGAAATTCGCGCGCCGGCATCGCCCAGGCCGCTTCCGGTGCCCGCCGTCGGCGACATCCGCTTCGAGGATGTGCATTTCGCCTATCCGGCGCGGCCCGACACCTCGGCGCTCACGGGCACCAGCTTTCATGTCCGGCCCGGCGAGACCGTGGCCGTGGTCGGCGCCTCGGGCGCCGGCAAATCGACCCTGTTCTCGCTGATCCTGCGGTTCTACGACGTCACCACCGGGGCGGTGCTGATCGACCATGTCGATGTCCGCGACGCCGATCCGGCGGAGGTGCGCGCCCGCATCGCGCTTGTGCCGCAGGACGTCACCATCTTCGCCGGCAGCGTCGGCAGCAACATCGCCTTCGGACAACCCGGCGCAAGCCAGGCCGACATCGAGGCCGCCGCCAAGGCGGCGCAGGCGCATGAGTTCATCATGGCGCTGGACAAGGGCTACGACACGCCGGTCGGCGAACGCGGCATCACCCTGTCGGGCGGGCAGCGCCAGCGCGTGGCGATCGCCCGGGCAATCCTCAGGGACGCGCCGATCCTGCTGCTCGACGAGGCGACATCGGCGCTGGACGCGGAAAACGAGAAGCTGGTGCAGAAGGCGCTGGAAGGCCTGATGGAAAACCGCACGACCATCGTCATCGCCCACCGGCTGGCGACCGTGCTGCGCGCCGACCGCATTCTGGTCATGGACAAGGGCCGGATCGTCGAGGAAGGCAGCCATGCCGAACTGGTGGCGCGCGGCGGGCTCTATGCCCGCCTCGCCCGGCTGCAATTCGAGCATGGCGCCGAGGCTCTGACTTTCGAAGCGCCGGTCGATCTTGAAGCCCTTGCCGTCAAACAAATTTGAAAAACGCCTGTCACAATCTTGTGAAAGGTCCCAAATCAGGATAATCATCCGGCGTTCGTCTGGAAGCCACGCGGGGGACGGGACGCCTGTCCGCGGGCTATAACAGGAACCTTCAGAAGGTGTATCCACGATGCGGAATGACGCGGAGTGGCGGACCCTGCTTTTGGCAGGCGTTTGCTATGCTGTGTGGTTGTTGCTGGCGTTTGGGTGGGCTGACTTGCCGGACACGGTGCGTGTCCTCTTGCTGATCCCCACGATCACGCTGCATTCCTCGCTTCAACACGAATTCTTACACGGTCATCCTTTCAGGAACCAGAAAATCAACGATCTGCTGATCGCCCCGCCAATCGGAGTGCTGGTGCCCTACCTGCGCTTCAAATCCTGCCACCTCACCCATCACATCAACGAAAACATCACCGACCCCTACGACGATCCGGAGAGCTATTATCTCGACCGGCAGGTCTGGGCGTCGCTGCCGGCCTGGTTCAGGAGCGTGCTCGTCGCCAACAACACGCTCATCGGACGGATGACGCTCGGCCCGGCGCTGGCCACCATCGGCTTCCTGCGCAGCGAGTTCGTTCGCGCCAAGTCCGGCGACAGGGTCATCCTTACGATATGGCTGCGTCACATTCTGTCAGTAGCGGTGCTGTTCGGGCTGATCGGCCTCTATGGGAGCCTGTCGCCGCTCGCCTATTTCGCCGCCGCCTATTTCGGCATGGGCCTTCTGATGGTGCGTTCGTTCCTGGAGCACCAGGCGGTCGAGAAGACCAACCAGCGCTCGGTGATCATCGAGACCAGGGGGCCGCTGAGCCTGTTGTTCCTCAACAACAATTTCCACTCGGTGCACCACGCCTATCCGTCGCTGGCCTGGTACCGCATTCCCGAATTCTTCCGCGAGAACAGGGAACGGTTCCTGCGCATGAACGGCGGCTACCGCTACGAGAGCTACTGGGAAGTGTTCCGCCGCTTCGGCTTCAGGCCCAAGGAGCCGGTCGCCTGGCCGATCGAGCGCCAGCGCAGACGCCGCGGCGAAGCCCAGTGACCCCATCGCAATCACCGGAGGCGGCGCCATGACCGGCATCGCCTCCCTGCCGATGTATGACTGGCCGGAGATCCGCCAGGCCACCGACGCGGTCTGGGCCGGGATCCGCTCGCACTTGTCCAGGCGCGGCATGGACGCCCCCGCGGCGCTCGACCGGAGCGCCGATCCGGAGCCGCTCTGGCTGCGCCCCGATCTCGTGCTGTCGCAGACCTGCGGCTATCCCTACGCCACACGGCTCGCGGGCAAGGTGGCGCTCGTCGCAACCCCCGCCCATGCGGCGACCGGCGCCAGGCCCGGGCATTATTTCAGCGTGCTAGTCGCGCGCGGCGGCGATGCGCCCGACACGCTCGCCGATCTCGCCGGCAGGCGCTTTGCCTTCAACATGGTCCACTCGCAATCGGGCTTCGCCGCCCCGGTGCGGCTGCTTGCCGCGGGCGGACACGCCTCGCTGCCGCCACCGCTGGAAACCGGGGCACACCGGGCATCGATCCGCGCCGTGGCCACGGGCGAGGCCGACTGGGCCGCGATCGACGCCGTGACCTGGGAACTGGCCAAACGCCATGAGCCGGCGGCTGCCGGTCTCACCGTCTTCGCCGCCACGCCCGAAACGCCGGGATTGCCGCTGATCGCCGGTCCCGGCCTCGCCGGCCGGGCTCCGATGATCGCCGACGCGGTCGAGGCCGCGATCGAAGAGCTTGAACCGGAGATTCGCGATCAGGTGTTGCTGACGGGTCTGGTGCGGCTAACGCCGCGCGACTACGCCCCGCTGGCGGCGCCCTTCGACCCGGCGCCGTGCCTTCCCGGGCTCGGCGCCTGAGGGCACACCGCTGCGGGATTAGCGCTCGGTGAGCTTGAGCTCGATGCGGCGGTTGGTGGCGCGGTCCTCGTCGGTGTCGCCTTCGGCGATCGGCTGGAACTCGCCGAAGCCGGCGGCCACCAGCCGGTTGGCCGGTACACCATTGGCGATCAGATATTTGACCACCGAAGTGGCGCGGGCGGTGGAGAGTTCCCAGTTGTCGGCATAGCGGCCGCTGCCCGACAGCGGCACATTGTCGGTATGGCCGTCGACGCGCAGCACCCAGTTGATTTCCTCGGGGATCTCGCGGGCGAGCTCGATGATGGCGCTGGCGAGCTTGGCCATCTGCTCCTGGCCGGCCGGATTGAGCTCGTTGCCGCCAGAGGGGAACAGCACTTCCGACTGGAACACGAAGCGGTCGCCCACCACGCGCACGTCCTCGCGGCTGGCGAGGATTTCCCTGAGCCGCCCGAAGAAGTCGGAGCGGTAGCGGTTGAGCTCCTGCACCCGCTGCGCCAGCGCGACATTGAGCCGCCGGCCGAGATCGGCGATCTTGGTCTGGGTCTCCCGGTCCTTGCTTTCCGACGCCTCGAGCGCATCCTCGAGAGCGCCGAGCTGGGTCCTCAGCGCCGCGATCTGCTGGTTGAGCAGGTCGACCTGGTTGAGCGCCCGCTGCGAGACCTGCTTTTCGGCGTCGAGCGTCTCTGTGAGCGTGCCGATCCGGGCTTCCGCCGCTTCGCTGGCGCCCGAGCCGCTGGCCAGCAGTTCCTGCAGGCGCGACCGGTCGGATTCCGATTCCGACAGCGAGGCCTGCAGATTGGCGAGCGTATCCTGCAGATCCTGGTTTCCCGAGCGCTCCAGCGCCAGAAGCTGGGTCAGTTCGTTGATCTGGCTGTTGAGCCGGTTGAGCACCTCGTCCCGGCCGGAAATCTCGCGGCTCAAGAAGAACTGCGCCAGCACGAACACGGTGAGCAGGAACATGATGGCGAGCAGCAGGGTCGACAGGGCGTCGACGAAGCCGGGCCAGTAGTCGACGCCTTGCTCCCGCCGCCGGTTTCGCGCCAGCGCCATGGCCTACTTGTCCCCGATCTTGTCGGCAAGCTTGTCGAGCGTCTCGCGCATCCGCCGCGATTCCACCTGCTGCGCCTCGATCCAGTCCCTGAGCATCTGCTGCTCGTTGCGCATGTTCTTGACCAGTCCCTGGATGCCTTCGGCCAGGCTCGCCATGGCCGCCGTCGTGCGCGGCGTAATGCCCGCGTCCTGCGACATCTTCTGCATCCGCTCGGTCAGCATCCGGATTTCTTCCGTCGTGCCGGCGCTGTCGGTCGGCATGCTCATCCCGGAATCGAGATCGGTCATGGTCGACAGCCAGTTCTCGAGCTCGGTGTAGAACCGGTTTTGGGCGCGTCCCGCCTGCAGGTCGAGAAAGCCAAGCACCAGCGATCCGGCCAGGCCGAACAGCGACGAGGAAAACGCCGTGCCCATGCCGTCGAGCGGCGCCGACAGGCCGCTCTTGAGGGTGGAGAGCACGTCGCCGGTGCCGCCGGTGCCGGGGTCCAGCGACTGGATCACCTGGTTGATCGAGCCGATGGTGCCGAGCAGGCCCCAGAAGGTGCCGAGCAGGCCGAGAAACACCAGCAGGCCGATCAGATAGCGCGAGGTGTCGCGCGATTCATCGAGCCGCGTGGCGATGGAATCGAGGATCGACCGCAGCGAGGAGGTGGACAGGGCCATCGACTGGCGGCGGCCGATCAGCGCCCGCATCGGCGCCAAGAGCACCGGGTCGCGACCGACCTTCTCCGCGTCGCCGGTGGCGCGCAGCGAATTGACCCAGCGCACTTCCGGGCGAAGCCTGAGCACATGGGTGAAGACCAGCAATATGCCGACCGCGAGCACGCCGAGGATCAGCCCGTTCAGCCCGGGATTGGCCAGGAACGCCGTCTGGATCTGCCGGTAGAGGATTGCCGCCACGAAACCGGAGAGGATGAGAAAGATCATCATGCTCCAGAAGAAGACAAGCGGACTGGAAAGCTTGTAAGGGTCGGCCCCGCTACCGTCTTCCGAGATGCCCCATCCTGACAATGTCAGTTTTGCCATGCGTTATCCGTCCTGGCCTTTGTCTCAAATCACAAGATCGGTTCAAGACTAGCCGATATTATGGCGGAAATGAAAGCATGCTTTCAAAACAAAGCTATGACGGCGCGGCTCAGGCCGCCGGGACGGGCCGCTGGATCAGGTCGAGAAGGCCCTTGAGCACATATTCGTTGCCGGCCGCGACGGACTTGGTTCCGAACATGTCGGTGCCGCCGGTCATGTCGGCGACGAACCCGCCCGCTTCCCGGATCAGGATAAGCCCCGCGGCCATGTCCCAGGGTTCGAGAGGCTTCTCCCAGAACCCGTCGAGCCGGCCGGCCGCCACATAGGCGAGATCCAGCGCCGCCGCGCCCATGCGGCGGATGCCCGCGCATTCGCCCATGACATGGCGCAGCTCCACCAGGAACTTGCCGTGATGGCCGCGTCCGAGATGCGGCACGCCGGTGCCGATCACCGCGTCCGACATCGCCTTGCGGGCCGCCACGCGCAGCCGCCGGTCGTTGAGGAAGGCGCCGCCGCCGCGTTCGGCGGTGTAGAGCTCGTCGGTGGCGGGATTGTAGATCACCCCGGCGACGATCTCGCCATTGCGCTCGAGCGCGATGGAGACGGCGAAATGCGGCATGCCGTGCAGGAAGTTGGTGGTGCCGTCGAGCGGATCGACGATCCAGCGATGAGCGCCGTCGGTGCCGGTCAGCTCTTCGCTCTCCTCGCCCATGAAGCCGTAGGTCGGGCGCGCCCTGAGCAGCTCGGTCTTGATGATGGTCTCGGCCTTGCGGTCGGCCTGGCTGACATAGTCGCCCGGTCCCTTGAGCGAGACCTGCAGGTTCTGGACCTCGCCGAAATCGCGCGCAAGCGAGCGACCGGCCTTGAGCGCCGACTGGACCATCACGTTGAGAAGGGCTGAACGCGCCATCTGGTATCTATCCTTGGTGTCGGCGCGCGACGTCGGTCGCGCCCCTGGTCAGTTTCGGTCGGCGTCAGTGTCAGTCGGCGCGGCGCAGATAGGTCAGTTCATTGGTGTCGACCACCACTCGCTCGCCGGCCCCGATGAACGGCGGCACGAGAATGCGCACGCCGTTTTCCAGGATCGCCGGCTTGTAGGACGAGGCCGCCGTCTGGCCCTTGACCACCGGATCGGCTTCGGCGATCGCCAGCGTCACGTGGTCGGGCAGCGCGATGCCGATCGGACGCTCGTCATAGAGCTCCACCGTCACCATCATGCCGTCCTGCAGGAAGGCGCGGCGGTCGCCGACGAAGTCCTTCTGCAGCTCGAGCTGCTCGTAGCTTTCCAGATCCATGAACACCAGCGCCTCGCCCTGCTCGTAGAGGAACTGGAAATCCTTCTGCTCGAGGCGGATGCGCTCGACCGTTTCGGAGGCCCGGAAACGCTCGTTGAGCTTGGTGCCGTCGATGAGGTTCTTCAGCTCGACCTGGTTGAAGGCGCCGCCCTTGCCGGGCTTGACCGCATTGGTCCTGACCACGGCCCACAGGCCGCCATTGTGCTCGAGCACGTTGCCGGGACGAATTTCATTTCCGTTGATTTTCATGGGAACATTCCGCGTCAGCTTGATCCGGCCCGGTTTTCGGCGCCGCTTGGCGGCCTCAAGACCACAAATAACCGAGCTTTTCAAGTCTGGCGCATGATCGGGACGCCGCGATGCCCCGGTTCAACGCTTGCCGAACTGGTTTGCCGCGTCGATCGCGCGTTTTTGCTCTTCCGCGGTCAGTCCCTGGTAGAAATCGTCGAGCGACCGGTCGTCATAGCCGGCGCGGCGCGACAGGATGTACCATTTCGCCGCCTCCACCGGGTCGCCGCTGGTGCCGATGGCGTTGATGTGCAGCACCGCCATGCGGTTCTGCGCCACGACATTGCCGCGGGTGGCGGCGACCTGCATCCAGCGGAACCCGCTTGCATAGTCCTTGGGGCCGCCGATCCCGTCGATCAGCCAGATGGCGTAGTCGAGTTGCGCGGTGTCGAAACCGCCGCGCGCCGCCTTTTCCATGTATTCCCGCGCCCGCGCCCGCTTCTCCTCGGGGACGCCCACCGTGTGGCTGTAGATCTGCGCCAGCGCGTATTGCGCATCCGGAACGCCCTGCTCGGCCGCCTTCTCGAAATAGGGCAGCGCCTCCAGCACCCCCGCGTCGCCCGGCGTCTTCGAGACCAGCGACTGGGCGTGGTTGAACTGGGCGAAGGCATTGCCCGCGTCGGCGGCCTTCTTCATCAGCTCCTCGGCCTTGGCGGGGTCGGCCGCGACATGCCTGCCTTCGATCAGCATGACGCCATATTTGAACTGGGCCGAGGGATCGCCGCCCTCGGCCGCCTGGGCGTACCAGAAGGCGGCGTCGTCCATGCTGCGCGCCACGCCGAGGCCGGCCGCGAACA
>NZ_JRJG01000075.1 GCF_000759435.1 Hoeflea sp. BAL378 | reverse complement strand
AGGGCCTGTACTTCATGGACTCGTCATCGGCGGCGGCGGAATGCGTGACGCTGATGGCCGCGGGCGGCTATGTGGTGCACACCTTCCCGACCGGGCAGGGCAACGTGATCGGCAACCCGATCGTGCCGGTGATCAAGATCACCGCCAACCCGCGCACGGTCCGCACCATGGGCGAGCATGTGGACGTCGACGTGTCCGGGATCCTCAGGCGCGAGATGACCATCGACGAGGCCGGCGACGCGCTGATCGAGATGATCCTGCGCACCTCCAACGGCCGCGCCACCGCCGCCGAGGCGCTCGGCCACCGCGAGTTCTCCATGACAAAGCTCTATCGCTCGGCGTAAGCCCGTGTGATGTTTGACAGTGATCGCCCGGGCATCAGAGTCCGGGCGATTGTTTTAAGCACATGACTTTCCTGGAGCCTTCGATCATGGCCTCGTTTTCCGACCTGCGGACGCGTACGCGCACCCTGTTTCCGGGCCTGCTGCTGGCCGTGACAATCGCCGCGGCGGCGAAGTTCCTGTCCGAGCACTACGCCGCGCCGGTGATGCTGTTCGCGCTGCTGATCGGCATGGCCTTCAATTTCATGGCCGATGAGAACAGCACCGGCAAGGGCGTGGTCTTTGCCTCCAAGACCCTGCTCCGGACCGGCATCGTGCTGCTCGGCGCCCGCATCACGCTGGGCGACATCGCCGGCATCGGCGCCTCGGGGCTGGTGACCGTCGCGAGCCTGATGGCGCTCACCATCGGCTTCGGCTTCATCTGCGCCCGATTGTTCTCGCGCGGCTGGCGCTTCGCCGTGCTCACCGGCGGCGCGGTGGCGATCTGCGGGGCCTCGGCCGCGCTGGCGCTGGCCGCGATCATCCCCCACAACGACAAGACCGAGCGCAACGTGCTGTTCACCGTGGTCGCCGTCACCACGCTCTCGACCATCGCCATGATCATCTATCCGGTGCTCTCGGCGCTGGGCGGCCTCACCGACGCGCAGAGCGGCTTCCTCATCGGCGCCACCGTGCACGACGTGGCGCAGGTGGTGGGCGCCGGCTACTCGATCTCGACCGAGGCCGGCGACATGGCCACCATCGTCAAGCTGCTGCGCGTGACGCTGCTGCCGGCGGTGCTGATCATCCTCGCCCTGGCGCTCGCCCGCCGCGAAAGCGGCTTCTCGCAGGTCAGGCTGCCGCTCTTCGTCGTGGGCTTCGGCGCGGTGACGCTCGCCAACAGCTTCGGCCTCATTCCCGCGGCCCTCGCAGCCCTCCTGGTCGACGCCTCCTCCTGGTTGCTGGTCATCGCCATCGCGGCGCTGGGCGTGCGCACCAACATGAAGGCCATGCTCGATCTCGGCTGGCGGCACGTGGCGGTGATCGTCCTGGAGACGGTGTTCCTGCTGGCGCTCGCCTGGGTTGCGGTGTCCACCGGCCTCGCTGGCGTTTGACCGCAGAAAGGTCCGTTAAGAGCGGCTAATCCATCAAAAAATTCCATGGGTTGATCGCGTCAATTTCATGGATCGCGCCGGAAAACCCGGCTTTTCGATCCGGTCCCTGCGGCGGCGCCTGCTTCCGGAGCGAACCTGCGCGGAAGCCGTGCTTGACAGTGCAATAGGCCTGTGACCTGATTGTCGCTTCGGCAGTGCGACAGGGGAAAATGTCCCGCGCCTGCAAGCATGGTATCGGGAACATTCTAACTGGGAGCTTTTGTTGTGAAGCACGTTCAAAAATTCGTGGCCGTGGCGCTGATGTGCACCGCCGCCGCCTTCGCGCCGGTCAAGGCGCAGGCCGAGACGCCGGCCGACACCCTCATTCAGGCCTGGGCCATCGACGACATCATTTCGCTCGATCCGGCCGAAGTGTTCGAATTCACCGCCTCGGAACTGCTCGGCAACACCTATCAGGGCCTGATCGGCTATGACGTCAAGGACGTGTCGAAGATCTTCGGCGTGATCGCCGAGAAATGGGAGATCTCCGAAGACGGCAAGACCTTCACCTTCACGATCCGCCCGGGCATGAAATTCGCGTCCGGCAACCCGATCACCGCCGAGGACGCCGTCTACACGCTGCAGCGCGCCGTCAAGCTCGACAAGTCGCCGGCCTTCATCCTCACCCAGTTCGGCTTCTCGGCCGACAATGTGGATGAAAAGATCCGCAAGACCGGCGACATGACCTTCGAATTCGAGATGGACAACAATTACGCGCCGACGCTGGTGCTCTACTGCCTGACGGCGACGGTGGGCTTCATCGTCGACAGCGAGTTGGTCAAGAGCCATGAGGTTGACGGCGATTTCGGCTACAACTGGCTCAAGACCAACTATGCCGGCTCGGGCGCCTTCTCGATCCGCGAATGGCGCGCCAATGAAGTGGTCGCCATGGACCGCAACGACAATTATTCCGGTGACCCAGCGCCCATGGCGCATGCCATCTACCGTCACATCCCCGAGGGCGCCACCGAACGCCTGCTGCTTGAGAAGGGCGACATCGACATCGCCCGCAAGCTGACCCCGGAAGACATCACGGCGCTTTCGAGCAACCCGGACATCGCCATCGACAAGGGCGTCAAGGGCTCGATCTACTATCTCGGCCTCAACCAGAAGAACGAGTATCTCTCCAAGCCGGAAGTCCGCCAGGCGATCAAGTACCTGGTCGACTACGACACCATCGCCGACACGATCATGAAAGGCATGGTCGTCAAGCACCAGGCCTTCCTGCCGTTGGGCTTCCTCGGTGTTCTGGAAGACAACCCCTTCTCGCTCAATGTCGAAAAGGCCAAGGAACTGCTGGCCGCGGCCGGCCTGCCCGATGGCTTCTCGGTGACCATGGACACCCGCAACACGGCCGACATCACCGCGATGGCGCAGGCCATGCAGCAAACCTTCGCCGAGGCCGGCATCAAGCTCGAGATCATCCCCGGCGACGGCGGCCAGACGCTCACCAAGTATCGCGCCCGCACGCACGACATCTATATCGGCCGCTGGGGTCCCGACTATCAGGATCCGCACACCAATGCCGATACGTTTGCGCGCAACCCGGACAATTCCGACGACGCGAAGTCCAAGCCGCTGGCATGGCGCAACGCCTGGGACATTCCGGAAATGACCAAGAAGGCCGATGCCGCGGTGCTGGAAGCCGATGCCGCCAAGCGCGCGGAAATGTACATTGAATTGCAGAAGGAATCGCAGGAGACCTCGCCCTTCGTCATCATGTTCCAGGAAATCGAAGTCATTGCCCGTCGCAAGAACGTCGAGGGCTTCGTTGTCGGACCGTCGTTCAACGACAACTCGTTCAAGGCAGTGACGAAGTAAGTGACTGACATCACCATTCAATCGGAAGGGCGCGCGAGCGCCCTTCCTGGCTGGATCATCAAGTTCGGCAAATTGGCATCGACCGTGGCCGTTACCCTTTTCGGCCTGCTGCTGGTCACGTTCCTGATCGGCCGCGTGGTTCCCGTTGATCCGGTGCTCTCCGTGGTCGGCGACCGCGCCTCGCCCTCGACCTACGATCGGGTCTATCTGGAACTCGGGCTCGACCGGCCGCTGTACGAGCAATTCTATCTTTACGCCAAGAAGGCCGTCACCGGCGATTTCGGCGAAAGCCTGCTGACCAAGAAGCCGATCATTTCCGACATCGCCCGCGCCTTTCCGGCGACGCTGGAGCTTGCCACGGTGGGCATCATCATCGGTACGCTGCTGGGCATTCCCGCCGGCGTCTGGGCCGCCGTGCGGCAGGGCCGGCTGATCGATCAACTCGTCCGGATCTTCGGCCTTGTCGGCTACTCTGCGCCGATCTTCTGGCTCGGCCTGATGGGACTGTTGCTGTTCTACGCCAAATGGGGGCTGGTCGCCGGTCCCGGCCGCATCGACATTTCCTATGAATATGCCTTCACCTCGAAGACCGGGCTGATGCTGCTCGACACCGCCATGCAGGGCCAGTGGGCCGCCTTCCGCAACGTGGTCTCGCACATCGCCCTGCCCGGCGCGCTGCTCGGCTACCTGTCGATGGCCTATATCGCGCGGATGACGCGCAGCTTCATGTTGAACGAACTGGCGCAGGAATACATCGTCACCGCGCGCGTCAAGGGCGTGGCCGAGTGGCGCATCATCTGGGTGCACGCGCTCAGGAACGCCGCCGTGCCGCTGGTCACCGTGATCGCGCTGTCCTATGCCCATCTGCTTGAAGGCTCGGTGCTGACCGAAACCGTGTTCGCCTGGCCGGGGCTCGGCCAGTACCTGACGAATTCGCTGCAGAACGCCGACATGAACGCCGTGCTTGGCAGCACGCTCCTGATCGGCATGGTGTTCGTCGGCCTCAATATTCTCTCGGACCTGCTCTACACGCTGCTGGATCCGCGCGTGAGGAGCCGCCTGTGACAGAGCTTGATGCAGACCATGCCAACCAGGGCTTGCGGCAATGGCTGCTCAGCGAGCAACCGGCCTCGCGCCGCCAGGCCCGCTCGGGCCAGGCCTATCGCGCCTGGCTGGCCTTCCGCGCCAACAGGCTCGGCATGCTCGGCCTTGGCATCGTGCTGGCACTGGTGCTGGTGGCGATCTTCGCCGGCTTCATCGCCCCCTACGACCCGCTGCTGGGCGGCGACCTGAGGACCGAGCGGCTGCTGCCGCCGTCCTGGGACCATCTGATGGGCACCGACGATCTCGCCCGCGACATCTTCAGCCGCGTCGTCCACGGCTCGCGGGTAACGCTGCTGGTCGTGGGGCTGGTGGCGATCATCGCCACGCCGGTGGGTCTGCTGGTCGGCACCACGGCGGGCTATTTCGGCGGCTGGGTCGACACCGTGCTGATGCGCGTCACCGACATCTTCCTCGCCTTCCCGCGGCTGATCCTGGCGCTCGCCTTCGTGGCGGCGCTCGGACCCGGCATCGAGAACGCCATCATCGCCATCGCCATCACCTCCTGGCCGCCTTACGCGCGGCTGGCGCGCGCCGAGACGCTCACCATCCGCAACGCCGAGCACATCGACGCGATCCGCCTGCAGGGCGCCTCCTCGGGCCGCATCATCTGGGGCCATGTGGTGCCGCTGTGCCTCTCCTCGGTGATCATCAGGGTGACGCTCGACATGGCGGGCATCATCCTGACCGCGGCGGGCCTTGGCTTCCTCGGCCTTGGCGCGCAGCCGCCGCAGCCCGAATGGGGCGCGATGATTGCCGCGGGACGCAAGTTCCTGATCGACTACTGGTGGGTCGCCACCATGCCGGGGCTCGCAATTTTCATAGTCTCGCTGGGGTTCAATTTCCTCGGCGACGGCCTGCGCGACGTGCTCGATCCGAAGGCGCAGAAATGAGCCCGCTTCTTTCCGTCGAAAACCTGCGCATCTCGTTTCCCTCGCGGCAGGGGCCGGTCGAGGTGGTGCGCGGCGTCTCCTTCACCCTCGGCCGCGAGCGGCTCGGCATCGTCGGCGAGAGCGGGTCCGGCAAGTCGCAGACCGGCCGCGCCATCCTCGGCCTCACCCCGGTCTCGGGCAAGGCCACCGCCGACCGGCTGGAGTTCGACGGCATCGACCTGCGCAATGCCACGCCGGCGAAATGGCGGAGCCTGCGCGGCGCGCGCATGTCGATGGTGATGCAGGATCCGAAATTCTCGCTCAACCCGGTGATGACCATCGGCAAGCAGTTGATGGAGGCGGTCAAGTTGCATGGCGGCGCATCCGAGGCCCGCGACAAGTCGGTCGCCATGCTCGAGGCCGTGCAGATCCGCGACCCCGGCCGGGTGATGGCGGCCTATCCGCACGAACTCTCCGGCGGCATGGGCCAGCGCGCCATGATCGCCATGATGCTGGTGACCGAGCCCGACCTGCTGATCGCCGACGAACCGACCTCGGCGCTCGACGTCACCGTGCAGATCGAGGTGCTGCGCATTCTCGACCGGCTGGTGAGCGAGCGCGGCATGGGGCTGATCTTCATCAGCCACGATCTCGAACTGGTCTCGACCTTCTGCGACCGCGTGCTGGTGATGTATGCCGGCCGGGTGGTCGAGGAGCTCGACGCAGCGAAGATGAACGAGGCGAAACATCCCTACACAAGAGGCCTGCTCGGCTGCCTGCCCAAGATTGTCGGCGACGTCCGCCCGCTGCCGGTGCTGGCCCGCGACGCGGCCTGGCTGGAGTAGACCCGGATGGCGCTGATCGACATCGAGAACCTGGAAGTCACCTTCGGATCCCGCGGCCACGTGGTGCATGCGCTGCGCGGCGTGTCGCTGTCGGTGGAGGAGGGCGAGAGCTTCGGCATCGTCGGCGAAAGCGGCTCGGGCAAGTCTACCGTGCTGCGCGCCGCCTGCGGCCTGGCGCCGGTCAGCGGCGGCCGCATCCTCATCGACGGCGTTCCGGTGGCGACCCCGCGCGACGCGGCCTTCTACCGCCGGGTGCAGATGGTGTTCCAGGATCCCTACGCCTCGCTGCACCCGCGCCACACCATCGACCGGGTGCTCTCCGAGCCGCTCGCCATCCACGGCTTCGACCGGCGCGAGGCGCGCGTCGAGCAGGCGCTGGTCGAGGTCGGGCTCGGCGCGGGCTTCCGCTTCCGCTACCCGCACCAGCTTTCGGGTGGCCAGCGCCAGCGCGTCGCCATCGCCCGCGCGTTGATCCTGGAGCCCAAGGTGATCCTGCTCGACGAGCCGACCTCGGCGCTCGATGCCTCGATCCAGGCCGAGGTGCTCAATCTTCTCGACCGGCTGCGCGCCGAGCGCGGGCTCACCTATGTGCTGGTCAGCCACGATCTGGCCGTGGTCTCGCACATGTGCGAGCGGCTGATGGTGATGCAGAACGGCCAGGTGGTCGAGCAACTGACGCGGCAGGCGCTTCAGGATCACGCCACGACCAAGGACTACACACGCAACCTGCTGACCGCGAGCGAGGGCTTTACCCGCAGTCCGGTCCCCCATTCCTGACCTTGCCCCGAGGCGCCGGGACCCGGCGTCGCCAGGAGGGGCGCGCTATGAAAGAGCACACCATGGCCGACATGCCGTTTTTCGATGGGCACAACGACTTTCTGCTGAGGCTGCTGCGGGCGCCCGGGGAGCGCGAGCGGATCTGGCTTGAAGGCGACGGCGCCGGCCATCTCGACCTGAAGCGCATGCGGCAGGCGGGCTTCGCCGGCGGCTTTTTCGCCATCTACATCTCCTCGCCGCACGAGGAGGACGCGCCCGATTACCAGGCGATGATGGACAGCCCGCCCTACGACCTGCCGCTGCCCAAGCTGATGAGCGCAGACCAGACCCAGGCCACGGCGCTGGCCATGGCCGGGCACCTGATGTGGATGGAGCGGTCGTCCCAGGGCGCGCTCAGGATCTGCCGCAGCATGGCCGATCTTCGCGCCTGCCTCGACACCGGCACCATCGCCGCGATCATGCACATGGAGGGCGCCGAGGCCATCGGCCCCGATCTCGACGCGCTCTATGCCTTCCACGCCATGGGCCTGCGCTCGCTCGGCCCGGTCTGGAGCCGCCCGACGGTGTTCGGCCACGGCGTGCCGTTCCGCTTTCCGGGCGACCCCGACACCGGCCCGGGCCTGACCGATGCCGGCAAGGCGCTGATCCGCGCCTGCAACGAGCTCAGGATCATGATCGACCTGTCGCACCTCAATGAAAAGGGCTTCGACGACGTCGCAAGGATTTCCGACGCGCCGCTGGTCGCCACCCATTCCAATGCGCACGCGGTCACCCCCTCCACCCGCAACCTGACCGACCTGCAGCTCAGGATGATCCGCGAGTCGGGCGGCATGGTCGGCCTCAACTACGCCACCGTGTTCCTGCGCGAGGACGGCCGCAAGGCCACCGATTGCGGCTGGGACCCGGTGATGCGCCATCTCGACCACCTGCTCGAGCAGCTCGGCGAGGACCATCTGGGCCTCGGCTCCGATTTCGACGGCGCCGAACTCCCCGACGTGATCGGCGACGTCACCGGCGTGCCGGCGCTGATCGCCGAGATGCGGCAGCGGCAGTATGGCGAGGCGCTGATCGAGAAGATCGCCCGGGGGAACTGGGTGCGGCTTCTGGAGCGGACCTGGGGGGCGTGAGGCGAAGCGCCTAGGCTTTCGATGCCGTCATGCCGGGCTTGACCCGGCATCCATGTCGCCCGCCCACCCCTCATCCGTCTCCGGGCGTTCACGGAACGTCCGGATCCACCTTCTCCCACGAGGGGAGAAGGGAGGGCCGCCTGCGGCGGGCCCGGCGCCGTGTATCGAGAGGCGGCGGGGAGCCAGCTAACCGGATTAGATAAGCGTAGTCCCCGCCGCGAATCTTGCTTTCTTACAGGGGCAGGAGGGGAGGAGCCCGGCCGCCGGGGGCACGGTGAACATCCTTCCCGTTTCAATCTGGAACCAAGGCGTCCAATCTGGCACCATCCTCCCTTCTCCCCTTGTGGGAGAAGGTGGCCCGAAGGGCCGGATGAGGGGGCTTTCCTCACACGTTGCGCAGCACCCCCGAAATCCGCGCCAGCACGGCATTCGCGGCATCCAGCACATTCGACCCAGGGCCGAAGATCTCGGCCACGCCGGCCTCGCGCAAAAAGGCGTAGTCCTGTTCGGGGATGACGCCGCCGACGACGACCTGGATGGCTTCGCCGCCCTTGTCCCGGAGCCGGGCGATCAGGTCGGGGACGAGCGATCTGTGGCCGGCGGCCAGCGAGGAGACGCCGACGACGTCGACGCCAAGCGTCACCGCCTTGACCGCCACTTCCTCGGGCGTCTCGAACATGTCGGTCATCTCCACCTTGAAGCCCATGTCGGCGAATGCCGTGGCGATCACCTTGGCGCCGCGGTCGTGGCCGTCCTGGCCCATCTTGGCGACCAGCACGTAAGGCGCGCGGCCCTTGTCGGTGGTGTAGTCGGCGATGCGCGCGCGGATCGCCTTGTATTCGGGATCGTCGTGATAGACATCCTCGTAGACGCCGCCGATCACCTTGGTGACGGCGTGGTGGCGGCCGCCGAAGCCGCGCTCCATGGCGTCGGAGATCTCGCCCAGCGAGGCGCGGGCCCGGGCGGCGTCGATCGCCGCGGCAAGCAGGTTGCCTTCGCCGGAGGCCGCCACCTGTTCCAGCGTGGCGATGGCGGCGAGATAGGCCTTGGAATCGCGCGTCTCGCGCATCTTGTTGAGCCGCGCCACCTGGCCCGCGCGCACCTTGTCGGTGTCGATGTTGAGGATGTCGACCTGCGGCTCGTCGTTGAGGCGGAAGCGGTTGACGCCGACAATGACGTCCTCGCCGCGGTCGATCCGCGCCTGGCGGCGGGCGGCCGCCTCCTCTATGCGCATCTTCGGCAGGCCGGTTTCCACCGCCTTGGTCATGCCGCCCAGCGCCTCCACCTCGGCGATCAGCTCCCAGGCCTTGTCCATCAGCTCGGCGGTGAGCTTTTCCACATAATAGGAGCCGCCGAGCGGATCGACGACATTGGTGATGCCGGTCTCGTGGGCCAGGATCAGCTGGGTGTTGCGGGCGATGCGGGCGGAGAATTCGGTGGGCAGCGCGATCGCCTCGTCGAAGGAATTCGTGTGCAGCGACTGGGTGCCGCCAAGCACCGCGGCCATGGCCTCGAAAGCGGTGCGGACGATGTTGTTGTAGGGGTCCTGCTCGGTCAGCGACACGCCCGAGGTCTGGCAATGGGTGCGGAGCATCTTGGAGCGCTCGGACTTGGCGCCGAAATCACTCATGATCTTCGACCACATGGCACGCGCGGCGCGCAGCTTCGCCGCCTCCATGAACACGTTCATGCCGATGCAGAAGAAGAACGACAGCCGGCCGGCAAAGGCGTCGACGTCGAGCCCCTTGGCCTGGGCGGCGCGGACATATTCCATGCCGTCGGCGAGCGTATAGGCGAGCTCCTGGGCGAGCGTCGCGCCGGCTTCCTGCATGTGGTAGCCGGAGATCGAGATCGAGTTGAACTTCGGCATTTCGGCCGCCGTGAAGGCGATGATGTCGGCCACGATCCGCATCGAGGGCTCGGGCGGATAGATATAGGTGTTGCGGACCATGAACTCCTTGAGGATGTCGTTCTGCACCGTGCCGGTGAGGTCGGCGCGTTTCACGCCCTGTTCCTCGCCGGCGACGATGAACATCGCCAGCACCGGGATGATGGCGCCGTTCATGGTCATCGACACGCTCATCTCGCCGAGCGGGATGCCGTCGAACAGGATCTTCATGTCCTCGACCGAATCGATCGCCACGCCCGCCTTGCCGACATCGCCGGTCACCCGCGGATGATCTGAATCGTAGCCGCGGTGGGTGGCAAGGTCGAAGGCCACCGACAGGCCCTTCTGCCCGGCGGCGAGGTTCCTGCGGTAGAAGGCGTTGCTCTCCTCGGCGGTGGAGAAGCCGGCATATTGCCGGATGGTCCAGGGCTGGCCGGCATACATGGTCGAGCGCACGCCGCGGGTGAAGGGGGCGAAGCCCGGCAGGTCGCCGGCCACGCCCTCGGGCAGGTCTTGCGCCGTGTAGAGCGGCTTCAGCGTGATGCCTTCCGGCGTCTCGGTGTTGAGGCTCTCGACGGGCTTGCCCCTGAGATCCTTGCTGGCGAGCTCGAGCCAGTCGCGGGTGGTCTTGGTCATGTCAGTTCCTTTCGCCTCGCCCGTGAGGGATGGCGGCCTGCGCGATCCGTCCCCCTCCCCCTTGAGGGGAGGGGTTAGGGGTGGGGG
>NZ_JRJG01000074.1 GCF_000759435.1 Hoeflea sp. BAL378 | reverse complement strand
GGCGGCCGCGAACGCGGCGCCGATCTGCGCTACAACATGGAAATCTCGCTCGAGGAGGCCTATTCCGGCAAGACCGCGCAGATCAGGGTTCCCACCTCCATCACCTGCGATGTCTGCTCGGGCTCCGGCGCCAAGCCCGGCACGCAGCCCACCACCTGCTCCACCTGCGGCGGCGCCGGCCGCGTGCGCGCCTCGCAAGGCTTCTTCTCGGTCGAACGCACCTGCCCGACCTGCCATGGCCGCGGCCAGACCATCACCGATCCCTGCGGCAAATGCGGCGGCCAGGGCCGCGTCACCGAGGAACGCTCGCTGTCGGTCAACATCCCGGCCGGCATCGAGGACGGCACCCGGATCCGCCTTGCCGGCGAGGGCGAGGCCGGCATGCGCGGCGGTCCGGCGGGCGACCTCTACATCTTCCTGTCGGTGCGTCCGCATGCGGTGTTCCAGCGCGAGGGCGCCGATCTCTATTGCACCGTGCCGATCTCGATGACCACCGCCGCGCTCGGCGGCAAGTTCGACATCACCACCATGGATGGCGCCCGCTCGCGCGTCTCGGTGCCCGAAGGCACCCAGCCCGGCAAGGAGCTGCGGTTGCGCGGCAAGGGCATGCCGGTTCTGCGCTCGGCGCAGTTCGGCGACCTTTATATCCGCATCTCGATCGAAACGCCGCAGAAGCTGTCCAAGCGGCAGCGCGAACTGCTCACCGAATTCCAGGAACTGTCCTCCAAGGAGACCAGCCCCGAATCGACCGGTTTCTTCTCGCGGATGAAGGGCTTTTTTGATACATTGACGGACTGATCTTGCGGCCCGGACTGGCGTCGCCCAAGAGAAACCATGTTCTTTGTCCAGATCGTATCGGCGGGTTGCGTTCTGGATCGGGCGTGGCCTTCGAAAGGTGCAGGATATGGGCATGAATTTTTCAGCGCGGATCGTCAGGCGTTTCGATGACGAGATCCGCTTCTTCAAGGGCTGGATAGACGGGCCGAAGGCCGTGGGCGCGATCATGCCGACCTCGAGCGTCACCGCCCGGTCGATGGCCTCGGTGATCGATCCGGCCTCCGGGCTTCCGGTGCTGGAACTCGGCCCCGGCACCGGCGTGATCACGCGGGCGATCCTGGCGCGCGGCGTCGCGCCCTCCAATCTCGTGTCCATCGAGTATTCCGAGGATTTCCACACCCGCCTCAAACTGGATTTCCCCGAGGTCCGCTTCATTCGCGGCGACGCCTTCGATCTCGATGCGACGCTGGGCGAGCTCAGCACCAGCCTGTTCGACAGCGTCATCTCCGGCATTCCCCTGCTCAACTTCCCCATGGCGCAGCGTGTCGGCCTGGTCGAGACGCTTCTCGACCACCTGCCGCCGGGCCGCCCGGTGGTGCAGTTCTCCTATGGTCCGATCTCGCCGGTGGCCGCGCGCGGAACAAGCTTCGCCGTGGTTCACCATGATTTCGTCATGCGCAACGTGCCGCCGGCGCGGTTGTGGATCTACCGCCGCCCGGTCTGAGGCGGGCCCCGCGTCCCGAAAGGCCCGGCGTCTCGACCCGATCCGCGCCCGGTGCTTCGCCCCGCGTGGCGGATTTCCTGCGCCTTCCCGTCCCCCGTGCCATTTGCTCCGGCCCGCGCGAGCCTATATGGATCGGCCAACCGTCGGGTTAGCAGACCCGGCCGACACCGAGCGGAGCAGCCCATGAATCCCAAGATCCTCGTTTTCCCCGGCTCGAACCGGAGCGGTTCGTTCAACGCCGCGCTGGCGGCCGCCGCCTCGGTCGAACTGGCCCGGCAGGGCGCCGACGTCACCCGCATCTCGCTCATCGATTACCCGCTGCCGATTGTCGACGAGGATCTGAAGAGCCGCTCCGGCATTCCCGACAACGCCATGAAGCTCGGCCGGCTGATCGCCGCGCAGGACGGCGTGTTCCTGTGCTGCCCGGAATACAATTCCTCCATCCCGCCGCTGCTCAAGAACATGATCGACTGGGTCAGCCTGATTTCCAGGGACGGCGACCGGCCGTTCAAGCCCTGGGCCGGCCGCTTCGTGGCCCTGGGCTCGGCCTCCGACGGCAGGTTCGCGGGCATTCGCGGGCTCTACCATGTCCGCTCCGTGCTGATGAATGTCGGGACCCAGGTCATCAGCGAGCAATGTTCGGTCGGCTTTGCGGCGAGCGCCTTCGACGAGGACGGACGGCTCAAGGAAGAGCGGGCCCAGACTATGCTGGTCAATGCCTGCAAGTCGCTGCTCACCCATTGCGTGCTGATGAACGGCCGGTGACGCGCGCCTGAGCCCTCTTGCGATCGCCGCGGCTTCATGCGAGGAGCGGACAAACACGAAGGGAATGCATGATGCCCAATGCTGCGCTTGATGTGTCCATGCCGGCCCCGGAGGCCGCCGACCCGCGTCTGATCGTGGCGCTTGATGTGCCGACGGTGGCTGAAGCCGAGGCGCTGGTGGCGCGGATCGGCGACGAGGCGGTGTTCTTCAAGATCGGCTACCAGCTCGCCTTCGCCGGCGGCCTGCCTCTTGCCCGCGACCTCAAGGCCTCGGGGCGCAAGGTGTTCCTCGACATGAAGCTTCTCGACATCGACAACACCATCGCCAAGGGCGTGGAGAATGTGCTGCGCATGGGCGTCGACATGCTCACCCTGCATGCCTATCCCAAGGCCATGCGCGCCGCGGTCGAAGCCGCGCGCGGCAGCGACCTCTGCCTGCTGGGCGTCACCGTGCTGACCTCGATGGACGGCGGCGACCTCGCTGAAGCCGGCTACGCCATGTCGCCCGAGGACCTGGTCAGGCGCCGCGCCGCCCAAGCCCGCGACGCCGGAATGGGCGGCATCGTCTGCGCCGCCAATGAGGCTGCGGAGGTACGCGCCATCGTCGGCCCCGGCATGGCGATCGTTACGCCCGGCATCCGGCCGGCGGGCGCCGATCACGGCGACCAGAAGCGGGTGATGACGCCGGCCGAGGCGCTCGCCGCCGGCGCGTCGCACCTGGTGGTCGGCCGGCCGATCGCCGCCGCCGCCGATCCGGCCGCCGCGGCCCGCGCCATCCGTCTGGAAATGGCGCAAAGCTCATCACAGCCCTGAAGGAGCAGATCATGGCGAAGGGATACTGGATCGGACGCGTCGACGTGCGGGACCCGGAGGCCTACAAGGCCTATGTCGAGACCGCGACCCCGGCCTACAGGGAGTTTGGCGGGACCTTCCTGGTGCGCGGCGGGGAGTTCGATCCGGTCGAAGGCCATTCCAGGTCGCGCAACGTCGTCATCGAGTTCCCGAGCTACGAAGCGGCGCTCGCCTGCTACAACTCCGCGACCTACCAGAAGGCCCGGGCGATCCGCCAGCAGTTTTCCGAGGGCGAATTGCTGATTGTCAAAGGCCATGAGGCCTGAACCCGCCGATGGTCCATTTGGCGCACAGTCTGGCTCTTCACCTCGCCGCCGTTTTTGACTAAGAGCTTGGGTGGACATTGACCCGATCCGGTTGCTCCTGCGGGATCAACACTGATATTCACCCTGCGAGGGAGTGCCTAGATGACATCGCTGACCCAACCCAAGCTCGTGACGGTATTCGGCGGGTCCGGCTTCGTCGGCCGCTATATCGTCCGCGCGCTCGCCCGCCGCGGCTACCGCGTCCGGGTGGCCGTTCGCCGTCCCGACCTCGCCGTCCATCTTCAGCCGCTGGGCGGCGTCGGCCAGATCGTGGCCGTCCAGGCCAATCTGAGGAACCGCGCCTCGGTCGACCGGGCGGTCATGGGCGCCGATCACGTCGTCAACTGCGTCGGCATCCTGTTCGAATCCGGCCGCAACACCTTCGAATCGGTGCAGGAATTCGGCGCGCGCGCCGTGGCCGAGGCAGCCCGCGCCTCCGGCGCCGGCCTGACCCACATTTCCGCCATCGGCGCCGATCCGGACTCCGCATCGGTCTATGCCAGCTCCAAGGGCCGCGCCGAAGCCGCGGTCTTCAAGATCCTGCCCGACGCGGTGATCCTGCGGCCTTCGATCATCTTCGGGCCGGAGGACGGCTTCTTCAACAAATTCGCCGAGATGGCGCGGTTCTTCCCGGCGCTGCCGCTGGTTGGCGGCGGCAGGACGAGGTTCCAGCCGGTCTATGTTGGCGATGTGGCCGAGGCCGTCGCCCGCAGCGTCGACGGCAGGCTCAAGGGCGGCGTGATCTACGAACTGGGCGGACCCCGGGTGATGAGTTTCAGGGAGTGCCTCGAGGAGATCCTGGAGATCACCCAGCGCAAGCGCAGCCTGGTCCCGTTGCCCTGGAGCCTGGCCTCCCTCATCGGCACGATCGGCGGCCTGATTCCCTTCGTCGAGCCGCCGCTCACGGCCGATCAGGTGGTGCTTCTGAAAACCGACAACGTCGTTTCGGACAAGGCGGAAGGCGAGGGCCGGACGCTCGCCGGAATCGGGATTCCGCAGACCACGGTCGAGGCGATCCTGCCCTCCTATCTCACCCGCTACCGCGTCCATGGCCAGTACAGCGGCACGGGGCGGGAAGCCTGAGCGCCGACCCGGCTTCGCTGCTCTCGCTGCTCGCGCCCCCCGGGGTTGAATCCTGGGCGGCGCTGATCTTGATCATCATGAGTTTCTTCACCTCGGCGCTGACCGTCTCGGTCGGCATCGGCGGCGGTGTCGCCATGCTGGCGCTGATGGGCTATCTGGTACCGGTCGCGGCCATCATTCCGGTTCACGGGGTGGTGCAGCTCGGCTCCAATGTCGGCCGGGCGGCGGTCCTCCGCAGTCATGTCGCCTGGGCCTGCCTGGCGGCCTTCCTGGCCGGCGCCATTCCCGGAGCCTGGACCGGCGGCATCGCCGTCGGGGCCTTGCCCGAACCCGCGCTCAAGGCGGCGCTGGGCGGATTCATCCTGATCATCACCTGGATGCGGCTGCCGCGGCTCGCCGCGATTAAGCTGCCGGGCTTCGTGCTCACCGGCGCGGTCACCACCTTTCTGACCATGATCTTCGGCGCCACCGGCCCGTTCAATGCGGTGGTGCTGTCCAAGACCTTTCCCGACCGGTTGCGGTTCCAGGCCACCACGGCCGCGGTGATGAGCCTGCAGCATGTCGTCAAGACGCTGGCCTTCGCGCTCGCCGGTTTCGCCTTCGCGCCCTGGCTGCCGCTGATGGCGGCGATGATCCTCACCGGGCTGGCCGGGACCTGGGTCGGCGCCAACATCCTGCGGCGAATGCCCGAGAGCCACTTTCAGATGATCTTCAGGATCTGCCTCACCGTTCTGGCGCTGGATCTGGTCCGCCGCGGTGTTGCAGGAATGGCGCATGCTTAGCAATGATTTAAGTTTCTTGGGGTTTATTGGAGACCGCGGGCCAATCGGACTTGAACGAACCGGCAGGGCCGCGTAGATCGCCCCCTGCTTCGCGCGGAGACGGATCTTCGCGGCGGCATGCCTCACCACACAGGTCTCGATGCGCAGCATCGAAACGCATGCCTTCAACACAACACACTGCCGCGCGCCTCGGTCACCAGGGCTCGGCGGCGAACAAGTCGGGATGAAGATCAGTTATGGGTAAAACAGTCGTATCCGCATTCGCATTTGCAATTGTGGTGATTCTGTCCGCGTCCGCCTTCGCGCCACGCAGCGTTGCCCATTCGTCCAAGGGCTGCACGCCCGCCTATGGCGTCGATCCCTGCGCCATGCAGGCGATCACCGAATAGCGTTCGGCCCCCTGAGCGCGCCCCGCGACCAACCGGGACGCCCACTTCCTCTAAGATACCCGAGCACCCTGCATACACCAGGCGGCTCGCCTGAACGCGCGGCGCCCTAGCTCATCAGCCACAGGCCGACAAGCCCGAGCCCGCCGACCAGGATGCGCCACCAGGCAAACAGCGCAAATCCGTGCCGCGAGACGAAATCCAGCAGGCTGCGCACCACGATCACGCCGGCGATGAACGCCATGATGAAGCCCACCACGATGGTGACGACGTCGTCATAGGCCAGCTTGTCGTGGTTCTTGTACAGATCGAGGGTGAAGGCGCCGACCATGGTCGGCATGGCGAGAAAGAACGAGAATTCCGCCGCCGAGCGCTTGTCGGCTCCCATCAGCAGCGCGCCGGCGATGGTCGCGCCCGAGCGCGAGGTGCCGGGGATCATCGCCAGGCACTGGCAGAGCCCGATCTTGAACGCCAGCGACAGCGGGTAATCCATGACATTGGTGTATTTGGGCGTCAGCTTCATCCTGTCGATCAGGAGCAGAATGATGCCGCCGCCGATCAGCACCCAGCAGATCAGCGCGGGGGATTCGAACAGCACCGACTTGATGAAGCCGTGCGCCAGCGCCCCGATCACCGCTGCCGGCAGGAAGGCCAGCACCACGGCGCCGACGAACCGCCGCGCCTTGGCGCTCGAGGGAAGATCCATGGCGAGCTTCCAGAGCCGGGCGAAATAGACCGACAGGATCGCCAGGATCGCGCCCAACTGGACCAGCACCTCGAAGCTGTTGCCGGGAGACTTGAACCCCAGGAAATGGCCCGCCAGCAGAAGATGGGCGGTCGAGGAGACCGGCACGAATTCGGTGAGGCCTTCGATGAGGCCGAGAAGGGCCCCCACAAGCGTTGTGTCATTCATCCCGGACTTATCCCTGTCTCGACTGATATCCGCGACCCGCGGTTGCATCGCTCATTTTCGCCACAAGGGTTCGCCAAGATCGGTGGAGTGATTCGCTTGTCTTGCGGTTGGCCAATCCCTATAGCTCTATTTTCCGGAAACTGACCAGTCCCGCGCGCCGGCGCCAACGCAAACACGTTCAGCATAACCATGCCAGATCTCTATCATCACACAATCTCGGCCGCGTCCCGCTTTGTTCGGGTCTGTTTCAGCGAGGTCGATTTCGTGACGGATCTCACGGAGGAACTGCCCTGGGAAAAGCGGCCGGCCTTCCTGAAGATCAATCCGGCGGGAACCCTGCCGGTGCTGGTGACCGACAACGGGCATGCCCTGTGCGGCCCGCATGTCATCGCCGAATGGCTCGACGAATCCTTCGGCGTCTTCAAGCGCGACCGCCGCCTGCTGGCCGAGGACCCGTTCAAGCGCGCCGAGATCCGGCGGCTGGTGGAATGGTTCCTGATCAAGTTCGAGCAGGATGTGGCGCGGCCGCTGGTGCGCGAGCGCATCGTCAAATTGCTGATGCCTGCGAGCAACGGCGCGGGCGCGCCGGACCCGAAGATGCTGCGCACCGGCCGGGCCAATATCCGCCAGCACATGAAATATCTCTCCTGGCTCGCCGGATCCCGCACCTGGCTCGCCGGCGACCGGCTGAGCTATGCCGATCTTGCCGCGGCCAGCGCGCTGTCGGTGATGGACTATCTGGGCGAGATCGACTGGAGCGAGTATCCGCAGGCGAAGGACTGGTACCAGCGCGTCAAGTCCCGCCCCTCCTTCAGGCCGCTTCTGGCCGACCGGATCCGCAACATGCCGCCGGTTGCCCATTACGCCGATCTCGATTTCTAGGCCATGAGCCGGTCCGGCCCAGATCCGACGGCGGCCATGACCGACGCCGGAGCCGACCGTCTCAAGAAGTTTCTCAAGGTCGAAGCCCGGGCGCTCGGCTTCTGCGATCTCGCCGTGACAAGGCCAGATCCCGGCTCCGACCTGCACCGGCGGCTTGAACAGTTCGTCGCCCTCAAGCGGCACGGCTCGATGCAATGGCTGGCCGAGACCCTGGACCGGCGCAGCAATCCGCTCGTCCTCTGGCCCGAGGTCCGCTCGGTGATCATGCTGGCGATGAATTACGGCCCCGACGTCGATCCGCTGGAGAACCTCGAGCACAGGTCCAACGCCAGCATCTCGGTCTACGCCAGGAACCGCGATTACCACGACATCATCAAGGGCCGGCTCAAGCAGCTCGCCGGCCAGTTCGCCGCGCGCGCCGGCGGCGACGTCAAGGTCTTCGTCGACACGGCGCCGGTGATGGAAAAGCCGCTGGCCCAGGCGGCGGGGCTGGGCTGGATCGGCAAGCACACCAATCTTGTCAGCCGCAGCCGCGGCTCCTGGCTGTTCCTGGGCTCGATCTTCACGACGATCGAGCTTGCGCCGGACGCGGCCGAAACCGATCATTGCGGCTCCTGCCGGGCCTGCCTCGACATCTGCCCGACCGATGCCTTTCCCGCGCCCTACCAGATCGACGCGCGGCGCTGCATCTCCTATCTCACCATCGAGAACAAGGGCCCGGTGCCGCGTGAGTTCCGTCGCGCCATGGGCAACCGCATCTATGGCTGCGACGACTGCCTGGCGGCCTGCCCCTGGAACAAATACGCCGCGGCGGCCAGCGAAGCCAAGCTCGTGGCGCGCGACGATCTGCGCTCGCCGCCGCTGGCCCAGTTCCTTTCGATGGATGATCAGGCGTTCCGGGCGTTCTTCTCGGGCTCGCCGGTCAAGCGCATCGGCCGCGACCGGTTCCTGCGCAATGTGCTGATCGCCGCCGGCAACAGCGGCGATCCCGCTCTGGTCCCGGCCTGCCGGGCGCTGCTGCCGGATGCGTCGCCTCTGGTGCGCGGCGCCGCGGTCTGGGCCCTGTCGGTCTTGACCGGACCGGCCTATATGCAGGGTCTGGCGCAAGGCCAGGGCGGCGACGCCGACGGCCAGGTCCGCGAGGAATGGCGGCTGGCCCTGGCCGAAGCCGGCTGACCGCCGCTGCAGCGGCGAACACTTCGAATGGGGGATAAACATGTCGATGAATGTGACGATCTTCGGGGCCGGGTTTTCCGGCCTCGCGATTGCCCGGGCCCTGGCGGCGGAGGCCGACCGCCTGGCCGGCACGACCCGCGGACCCGCCCGGTTCGGCGATCTCCGGGCCGCCGGCCTCAGCCCCTTCGTCTATGACGGCGGACGCCCCTCGCCGGATCTCGCCGCAGAGCTCTCCCGAACCACCCATCTGGTGATGTCGATCGCACCGGATTCGGGCGGCGATCCGCTGCTCGACGCCTTCCCTGCCGGGTTTGGCGAAGCCCTGCCTGCGCTCGAATGGATCGGCTACCTCTCCACCGTCGGCGTCTATGGCGACCATGGCGGCGACTGGGTCGACGAGGAGACGCCCTGCCGCCCGGTGTCGAAACGCTCAGTGGCGCGGCTGGCGGCCGAAGAGGGCTGGGCCGGGCTGGCGGACCGGGCCGGCGTGCCGCTGGCCGTCATCCGCCTGTCGGGCATCTACGGCCCCGGGCGCAATGCGCTGAGAACGGTGCAGGAGGGCAAGGCGCGGCGGCTGGTTAAGCCCGGCCAGGTGTTCAACCGCATCCATGTCGCCGACATCGGCGGGGCGACGGCGCTGCTAGCCCGCGAGCGTCTGGGCGGGATCTTCAACGTCACCGACGACAGGCCCGCGCCGCCGCAGGACGTCGTCGAATTCGCCGCCCGGCTGATGGGCGTCGAGCCGCCGCCGGAGAGCGATTTCGAAACCGCCGACCTGTCGCCGATGGCGCGCTCCTTCTACGGCGAGAACAAGCGGGTCGCCAACGCGAAGATCAAGGCGGCGGGGTACGAATTCCGTTTTCCCGACTATGTGTCGGGCCTCGAGGGCCTGCTCCGCGACGGGGCCTGACCGGCGGACTCCTGCCGCGTCGCAACATTCGGCAACAACAAGTGATTTGAGCGGTCTCTTTCCTGCCCGGTTCTCCCCGCACCACGCCGGTTCAACCGATTCAAGGAACCGCCTCATGACATCCACCCGAGCCCGCGCCCGCGCCGGAGCCCTGATCCTGTCTTCGATTCTGGCCGCGAGCGTCGCCAGCCCGGCCTTTGCCGCCAATCCCTCCTGCGGCCGCGCCTCCTGGTATGCGCTGACGTCGAAAACCGCCTCGGGCGAACGCATGGACCCGGCCAAGCTCACCGCCGCGCATCCGCGCCTGAGCTTCGGCACCCGCGTCAAGGTGACCAACCCCCGCAACGGCAAGACCGTCGTCGTGCGCATCAACGACCGCGGGCCCTTCGTCAAGGGTCGCATCATCGATGTCTCCAAGGCCGCCGCCGGTCAATTGGGCATGATCAATTCCGGCGTCGCAAAGGTTTGTTTTCACGTGGTTTCCTGAACCCGGCCGGCTTGCCAGATCCGGCTGCCGCGCTATTGTGGCGCGACAGCATGGAGACATCACATGGCGCAGGCCGACCATTCGCCGGACAGACACCAGGCCCTTGCGCGGGAAATCGCCGCCCGGCGCGACGACCTCGTCGCCCTGACCCAGGACCTGATCCGGATTCCGACGATCAACCCGCCCGGCGAGTTCTACCGCGACATCTGCGACTATCTCGCCCGGCGCATGGAAAAATCCGGCTTTGACGTCAAGCTGCTGCGCGCCGAGGGAACCCCGGGCGACAGCGAGCGGCATCCGCGCTGGAACGTCATCGCCCGCCGCGAAGGCGGCCGGCCGGGCCCCTGCGTGCATTTCAACTCCCACATCGACGTCGTCGAGACCGGCTTGGGCTGGACCTTCGATCCCTTTGGCGGAACCGTGTCCGACGGCAAGGTGTATGGCCGCGGCGCCTGCGACATGAAGGGCGGGCTCGCTGCCTCCATCGTCGCAGCCGAGGCCTATGTGACGCTCTGGCCCGATCATCCGGGCGCCGTCGAAATCTCCGGCACGGCCGACGAGGAGACCGGCGGCTATGGCGGCGTGGCCTGGCTTGCCGAGCAGGGCTATTTCTCGCCCGAGCGCGTGCAGCACGTCATCATCCCCGAGCCGCTCAACAAGGACCGCATCTGTCTCGGTCACCGCGGTGTCATGTGGGCGCAGATCCGCACCCACGGCCGCATCGCCCACGGCTCGATGCCGTTCCTGGGCGATTGCGCGGTGCGACACATGGGCGCAGTCCTGTCGGAAATGGAGACTTCGCTGTTTCCGGCGCTGGCGGCGCGGCGCACCGCCATGCCGGTCGTGCCCGACGGCGCGCGCCAGTCGACCATGAACATCAATTCGCTGCATGGCGGCCAGGCCGAGCCCGAAGCCGGCTACACCGGCTTCCCCTCGGCCTGCGTGCCCGACCAGGCCAGCATGGTGATCGACCGGCGCTACCTGATTGAGGAGCAGGGCTCCGAGGTGCGCGAGGAAATCGTCGCCCTGCTCGAGCGGGTGAAGGCGGAGCGGCCCGGCTTCCGCTATGATTTCGAGGAACTCTGGCAGGTGAGCCCGACCATGACTTCCGTGGATGCCCCCGTGGTCAAGGCGGTGGAGCGCGCCATCCGCGCAGCACTTTCCTGCGAGCCGGTGCATGTCGTCTCGCCGGGCACCTACGACCAGAAACATATTGACCGGATTGGCCGCTTGAAAGACTGTATCGCCTATGGCCCCGGCATCCTCGATCTGGCGCACCAGCCGGATGAATATGTGGGCATTGACGACATGGTCGATTCGGCGAAGGTGATGGCCTTCGCCCTGGACGATCTTCTGCACGGACGCGGTTGACCGCGGGCCGTCCAACGGGAGCAAGGGGAGAACACATGACAAGGACTTCGATCGCGGCCGCGGCCGTTTCGATACTGGCGCTGGGTCTGGCATTCGGGCCGGCGCCGGCGCTGGCCGCCAGGACGGACGCCTCCATCGGCATGCAGCTGGAGCCGCCAAATCTCGATCCGACCGGCGGCGCGGCCGCGGCGATCGACGAGGTGGTCTACGCCAATGTCTTCGAGGGCCTCACCCGCTTCGGCGCCGACGGCTCGATTCTTCCGGCGCTGGCCGAAAGCTGGGAGATCTCCGAGGATGGCCTCACCTACACGTTCAAGCTCCGCTCCGGCGCCAAGTTCCACGACGGCTCGGCCTTCGACGCCGAGGACGTGAAGTTCTCGCTCAACCGCGCCCGCGCGGACGATTCGACCAATGCCCAGAAGGCGCTGTTCGCCGACATCGCCTCGGTCGAGGTGGTCGATCCGGCGACCGTCAAGGTGACGCTGTCCAAGCCGAACGGATCGTTCCTGTTCAACATGGCCTGGGGCGATGCGGTGATCGTCGCGCCGGAAACGGCGGCCGACAACGCCGCCAAGCCGGTCGGCACCGGTCCCTTCGCCTTCGGTGAATGGGTCAAGGGCGACCGCGTCGACCTCGTCCGCAACCCCGACTACTGGGGCGAACCGGTCAAGCTCGAGAAAGTGACCTTCAAGTTCATTTCCGATCCGACCGCGGCCTTCGCCGCCATGATGGCCGGCGACCTCGACGCCTATCCGGCCTTCCCGGCGCCCGAGAACCTCACCCAGTTCGAGGCCGATCCGCGCTTTGCGGTGATCATCGGCTCGTCGGAAGGCGAGACCATTCTCGCCATGAACAACAAGAAGCCGCCGCTCGACGACATCAGGGTGCGCCAGGCGATCACGCACGCGATCGACCGCCAGGCGATCATCGACGGCGCGCTGTTCGGCTACGGCACGCCGATCGGCACGCATTTCGCCCCGCACAACCCGGCCTATGTCGATCTGACCGCCCAGTCGGCCTATGATCCGGAAAAGTCCAAGGCGCTCCTGGCCGAGGCCGGCGTCAGCGACCTGACGCTGAGCCTCAAGCTGCCGCCGCCGAGCTATGCCCGCCGTGGCGGCGAGATCATCGCGGCGCAGCTGCGCGAGGTCGGCATCAACACCGAGATCACCAATGTCGAATGGGCGCAGTGGCTCGAGGACGTGTTCAAGGGCAAGAACTTCGATCTCACCGTGATCTCGCACACCGAGCCAATGGACATCGGCATCTATGCCCGCGACGACTATTACTTCCAGTACGCCGATCCGGACTTCAAGAAAATCATGGACGATCTCGCCAACGCCACCGATCCGGCAAAGCGCACCGAACTGATGCAGGCGGCGCAGAAGAAGATCGCTGACGACTATGTCAACGCCTACCTGTTCCAGCTTCCCCGCACCGGCGTGACCAATGTCAAGCTCAAGGGCCTGTGGCCCAACTCGCCCACCCAGGCCAACGACATGACCGGCGTCTACTGGGAAGAGTGATACCTGATGCAAGCGCCGGGGCCGGCGCGACGTCCGGCCCCGGTTCACCCATGCTCCTGGACCATGCAAGATGACCGCCTATCTGCTCCGGCGCTTCGTGTCGCTGTCGCTCAGCCTGGTGGCGGCGAGCCTCGTGATCTTCCTGGTCATGGAAGTGGTGCCGGGCGATCCCGCCTCCTTCATGATGGGCATCAACGCCGACCCTGAGGCCGTGGCGGCGCTGAGATTGCAGATGGGTCTCGATGAGCCGCTGCCGCTCCGATATCTCGGCTGGGTCGCGGGCCTGCTGCAGGGCGATTTCGGCGTCTCCTACACCTACCGGGTGCCGGTGTCCGAGCTCATCTCCGAGCGGGTGATGATCTCCCTGCCGCTGACGCTCTATGCCCTGGCGCTGTCGACCCTGATCGCCTTCCCGGCCGGCATCATCGCTGCCGCAAGGCGCAATTCGGCCGCCGACCTGTCGGTGATGGGCGCCACCCAGCTGGGCGTGGCGATCCCCAATTTCTGGTTCGCGATGATCCTGGTGCTGATCTTCGCGGTCAATTTGCGCTGGGTCTCGGCCGGCGGCTTTCCCGGATGGGACGCCGGCTTCGTACCGGCGCTGAAGGCGCTGACGCTTCCGGCCATCGCGCTCGCCCTGCCGCAGGCCTCGATTCTCGCCCGCGTCATGCGCTCGTCGCTGATCGACACGCTCGACGAGGATTTCATGCGCACGGCCCGCGCCAAGGGCCTGAGCCGGGGCCAGGCCCTGTGGCGGCACGCGCTGCGCAACGCGCTGATCCCGGTGCTGACCATCATCGGCCTGCAATTCTCCTTCCTGCTTGCCGGCGGCATCATCATCGAGAACGTCTTCTACCTGCCGGGCCTCGGCCGGCTGGTGTTCCAGGCCATCACCCAGCGCGATCTGATCGTCGTCCGCTCGGTGGTGATCCTGCTGGTCTTCGCCGTCATCGTGGTGACCTTCCTGGTCGATCTCGCCTATGCCGCGGCCGATCCGCGGCTCAGAAGGCACCGCCGATGAGCGGGGCCGGGTCCACCGAAAGAACCTTCCTGCGCATGGCGCTGGGCCATCCGGCCTTCGTCATCGGCTTCGTTCTGTCCGCCGTCTTCGTGGCGCTCGCGCTGATCTCCTTCGTCTGGACGCCGTTCGACCCGACCAGGCTCTCGATCGCCACCAAACTCCAGACCCCGTCGCTCCACCATTGGTTCGGCACGGATCATTTCGGCCGCGACATGTTTTCCATGATCATGGTCGGCGCGCGGGTATCGATCGCGGTCGCCTTCATAGCTGTCGGCATCGGCATGATCGTCGGCGTTCCGCTCGGCCTCTATGCCGCCGCCCGCCGCGGCAGCTTCATCGACGAGATCATCATGCGCGGCAACGATCTGGTCTTCGCCTTCCCGTCGCTGCTGCTCGCCATCATGATCACCGCCGTCTTCGGCCCCGGCGCGGTCAACGCCATCATCGCCATCGGCATCTTCAACGTGCCTGTGTTCGCGCGGCTGTCGCGCGGGGCTGCCCTGTCCCTGTGGACCCGGGACTTCATCCTCGCCGCCCGGGTCGCGGGCAAGGGAGCGGCCCGCATCTCGGCCGAGCACATCCTGCCCAACATCGCCAATCTGCTGATCGTGCAGGGCACCATCCAGTTCTCGCTCGCCATCCTCGCCGAAGCGGCGCTCGCCTATGTGGGCCTGGGCGCTCAGCCGCCGCTGCCGAGCTGGGGGCGGATGCTGGCCGACGCCCAGACGCTGATTTCGCTGGCCCCGCACATGGCGCTGTTCCCGGGCTTCGCCATCATCATCACCGTGCTCGGCCTGAACCTGATGGGCGACGGCCTGCGCGACCTGTTCGACCCGAAGCTGAGACGGGAGCGGTGATGAGCGCGCTGTCCATCTCCAATCTGAGGCTCGACATCCACGGCCACCCCGTGCTGCACGACATCGATCTCACGCTCGAGCCCGGCAAGGTGCTGGGCGTCGTCGGCGAATCGGGATCGGGCAAGTCCATGACCGCGCTGTCGGTGATGCAGCTTCTGCCGCGCGGCAGCAACTGGAGCGGTGAGATTCTTGTCGGCGGCGTCAGCCTGTCCGGCAAGGACGAGGCGGCGCTCTGCCAGATGCGCGGCCGCGACGTCGGCATGATCTTCCAGGAGCCGATGACCGCGCTCAACCCGGTGCGCACCATTGGCGACCAGGTGGCCGAGACCGTTCGCGTCCACACCGGCGCGAGCCGCCGCGAGGCGCTCGGCGTCGCCCGCGAGATGCTCGACCGCGTCGGCCTGCCGGAAAGCCGCTTCCCGCTCGACCGCTATCCGCACGACCTGTCGGGCGGCCAGCGCCAACGCGTCGTCATCGCCCAGGCGATCGCGCTTCGCCCCAAGGTGCTAATCGCCGACGAGCCGACCACGGCGCTGGACGTGACCACCCAGGCGCAGATCCTCGACCTGCTCCGGGAGCTTGTGCGCGAGGAGGACATGGGGCTGATGCTGATCACCCATGACCTCGCCGTCGTCGCCGGCATGGCTGACACCATCGCCATCCTCAGGAAAGGCGAAGTGGTGGAATCCGGGCCGACGCGCGAGGTCTTTCGCGAGATGCGCCACCCCTATACACGCGCCCTGTTCTCGGCCTCAGCCCATGTGCCCGACCGCGGCCGCAAGCCCGAGCCCTCGGCCGTGCCGGTCCTGTCGGTTTCGGACGTGGTGCGCGACTATCCGCAGCCGCGCCGCAACCTCTTCGTCAGGCGGCCGCCGTTCCGCGCCGTCGACAAGGTCGGCTTCACCATTTCCCACGGCGAGAATGTCGGGCTGGTGGGCGAATCGGGCTGCGGCAAGTCCACGCTCGCCCGCGCCATCCTGGCGCTCGACGCGCTGCAGGGCGGCGAGATCCGGCTGGGCGGCCAGCTTGTCTCGAGCGCCGGCGAGGGTCCGCATCCGGAGCTAAGGGCCAGGATGCAGGTGGTGTTCCAGGATCCCTACGGCTCCTTCAATCCGCGCCACCGGGTGCGCAGGCTGGTGACCGAGCCGTTCCACCTCATCAAGTCGCCGCCCACCGGCGCCGAGCTCGACCGCCGCATCGACCGCGCCCTCACCGAAGTCGGCCTGTCGCCGGGCGACGCCTCCAAATACATCCATGAATTCTCCGGCGGCCAGCGCCAGCGCATCGCCATCGCCCGGGCGCTGATCATCGAGCCGGCGCTGATCGTGCTCGACGAGGCGGTTTCCGCGCTCGACGTCTCGATCCGCGCCCAGATCCTCGACCTGCTGGCCGAGCTTTCCGACCGGCTCGACCTCTCCTATCTGTTCATCTCCCATGACCTGTCGGTCGTCCGCGCCATCACCGACCGGGTGCTGGTGATGAAGGACGGCCGCATTGTCGAGCAGGGCGAGACCGAAAGCGTGTTCCGCAACCCGCAACATCCCTATACGAGGGAGCTGGTGGCCGCGACCCCGTCGCTCGAAGCGGCGCTTGCCGCGCCCGCGACCTGACTGGACGAAAGGAATGACCGTGACCGACACCCTCGACGCCGGATTTGACACCAGCCAATGCCTGATCGGCGGGCGATGGATCGGCGCCAGCGGCGGCCGCACCCTGCCGGTCGAGGACCCCTCGACCGGCCTGGAGATCGGCCGCATCGCCCGCGGCGGCAAGGCCGAGATCGAGGCGGCCGTCGATGCGGCGCAATTGGCACTCGCCGGCGAATGGGGCGCGATGCCCGCCGCCGAACGGGGCCGGCTGCTCGCCAAAATCGGCCGCGCGGTGGAGGAGAATGTCGAGTGGCTGGCCAAGCTCGAGGCCCATGATGTCGGCAAGCCGCTCAGCCAGGCCCGCGCCGATGCCCGCGCGCTGGCGCGCTATCTCGAATTCTATGGCGGCGCGGCCGACAAGATCCATGGCGAGACCATTCCCTATCTCAACGACTACACGGTCTTCACCCTGCGCGAGCCGCATGGCGTGACCGGCCACATCATTCCCTGGAACTACCCGATGCAGATCCTCGGCCGCTCGGTGGGCGCGGCACTGACGATGGGCAACGCCGCGGTCCTGAAGCCGGCCGAGGAAGCCTCGCTCACGGCGTTGGCCTTCGCCCGCATCGCGGTTGAGTGCGGCCTGCCCGCCGGTGCGCTCAATGTGGTGCCGGGGCTGGGCGAGGAGGCGGGGGCCGCGCTCTGTTCGCATCCCGGCGTCAATCATCTTTCTTTCACCGGCTCGCTCGAGACCGGCCGCAAGGTGCAGACGGCGGCGGCGCTGAACGTGGTTCCGGTGACGCTCGAGCTCGGCGGCAAGTCGCCGCAGATCGTCTTCGCCGACGCCGATCTCGACCGCGCCTTGCCGTTCCTCGTCAATGCCGGCATCCAGAACGCCGGCCAGACCTGCTCGGCGTCCTCGCGCATCCTCGTGGAAGCCTCGCTGCACAAGGACATCGTCCGCCTGATGAGCGAGCGCTACAAGGCGCTGACCGTGGGTGCGGCGATGGAGGACCAGTCGGTCGGCCCGCTGATCTCGGCGCGGCAGAAGAACATTGTCCAGGGCTTTCTCGCCGAGGCCGACGAGGATGGCCTGGCCCCGGTGGCCGAGGGCCAGATGCCCAAATCCGCGCCGATGGGCGGCCATTACGTCCGCCCGACGCTCTATGGCGACGTCGATCCCGGCCATGCGCTGGCGCGTGACGAGATCTTCGGCCCGGTGCAGGTGATCATTCCGTTCCGCGACGAGGAGGAGGCCGTGGCGATCGCCAACGGCACCGACTACGGCCTGGTGGCCGGCGTCTGGACCCGCGACGGCGGCCGGCAGATGCGGCTCGCCCGCGCCATCCGCTCCGGCCAGGTCTTCGTCAACAATTACGGCGCCGGCGGCGGCGTCGAGCTGCCATTCGGCGGTGTCGGCAAGTCCGGCCACGGCCGCGAGAAGGGCTTCGAGGCGCTCTACGGCTTCTCGGCGCTCAAGACCGTCGCCGTCTGGCACGGCAAGTAGATTTTTCCATGGAGAGACCGATGAGACTTGAAGGCAAGACCGCGCTGGTGACCGGCGGCGCATCCGGATTTGGCGCGGGCATCGTCCGCAAGTTCCTGGACGAGGGCGCCCGCGTCGCCATCGCCGACATCAATGCCGAGGCCGCCAGCGAATTCGCCTCCGGTCTGGGCGACCGCGCCATCGCCATCACGGTGGATGTCTCGAAGAACGACAGCGTCGGCGCCATGGCCGCTTCCGTGCTCGGCCGCTTTGGCCATCTCGATATCCTCGTCAACAATGCCGGCATCACCCACCTGCCCACGCCGCTCGAGGATGTGAGCGAAGAGGATTTCGACCGGGTGCTCGCGGTCAACGCCAAGTCGGTCTTCCTCACCGCGCGGCACTTCGTGCCGGGCATGAAGCAAAGGGGCGCAGGCGCGATTCTCAACGTCGCCTCGACGGCGGGCGTCAGCCCGCGGCCGCGGCTCAACTGGTACAATTGCTCCAAGGGCTGGATGATCACCGCGACCCGGACCATGGCGGTGGAACTCGCGCCCTCGGGCATCCGCGTCAACGCCATCAATCCGGTAGCCGGCGAAACGCCGCTGCTCAAATCCTTCATGGGCGAGGACACGCCGGAGATCCGGGCGAAGTTCCTCTCGACCATTCCGCTGGGGCGCTTCTCGACGCCCGAGGACATGGGCAACGCCGCCTGTTTCCTCTGCTCCGACGAGGCCTCGATGATCACCGGCGTCGCCATGGAAGTCGACGGCGGCCGCTGCATCTAGGCCGGGACCGGGCCGAATCGCTTGCTATGGACGAGGTGACCGGCTAGCAGGGGGCGAGCACAAGCGCCCGCGCGCCCGATGGGACCGCGCTCATGGCGCAGTGCACCTTAGCAATCCTGCATATGCGCTGACGTTCGACCCCGACCCTCTGAGCGCGACATGCATCGGGAGACCAGACCATGCGCCTCGGCGGACGCCTGCAAGCAGCCATAGAAGTCCTGACCGATATCGAGACCAGGCACCGCCCGGTCCCCGACGCGCTCAAGGACTGGGGCCTGTCGCACCGCTTCGCCGGATCCGGCGATCGCGCGGCGATTTCCAACCTTGTGCACGATGCGCTGAGGATGAAACTGTCGCATGGCTTCGTCATGGACAGTGACCAGCCGGAGGCGCTCGCGGTGGCGACGCTGTTGCGGCAGTGGAAGGTGAGCCCAGAAGAACTGGCGGCCAGCCTCGACGGCGACAAGTTCGCCCCCGAGATCCCCTCGGTCGAAACGCTCACGGACTGCCTGGCCCGCGACCTGTCGAAGGCCCCGGCCCATGTCCGCGCCGACATTCCCGAATGGCTGGCGCCGTCCTTCGAACGCGCCTTCGGCGAGGACTGGGAAGCCGAGGCCCAGGCCATGACCGCGCGCCCGCCGCTCGATCTCAGGGTCAACACGCTCGTGACCACCCGTGACGAGGTGCTGGAGGCCTTTGCCGGCCAGGGCGCCAGGCCCACAAGGCTCGCGCCCAACGGCATCCGCATCGAGGCCGGCGAGGGACCGCAGCGCCAGATCGCCGCCACCAGCGAAGTGAGTTTCGCCCGCGGCTGGTTCGAGATCCAGGACGAGGGCTCGCAGCTCGCTGCCGGCCTTGCCGGCGCCGCGGCGGGAGAGATGGTGCTCGACTATTGCGCCGGCGGCGGCGGCAAGTCGCTGGCCTTCGCGGCGATGATGAACAACGAGGGCAGCATCAACGCCTATGATTCCGATCGCCGGAGGCTCGCTCCGATGGTCGAGCGCATCCGCCGCGCCGGCGCCGAGAACATCTACATCAAGGAGCGCGCCCACAATCTGGCGGGGCTGGAGGCGCGCATGGACCGGGTGCTGATCGACGCGCCCTGCACCGGCACCGGCACATGGCGGCGCCGTCCCGACGCCAAGTGGCGCATCTCGGAAAAGAACATCGCCGACCGCATCGCCGACCAGGACAAGGTGCTTGACGAGGCGGTCAACTATGTCCGCCCCGGCGGCGAGATTGCCTATGTCACCTGCTCGCTGCTGCCCGAGGAAAACACCGACCGCACCAAGGCCTTCCTGCAGCGGCATCCGGAATTTGAAACCATCGGCCTCAAGCAGCGTTGGAAGTCGGCGGTGGCGGATGCCGAGGCGCCGGTCCCCTATGCGACCGCCAATCTCGGCCTGGTGCTGTCGCCGCGGCGCACCGGAACCGACGGGTTCTATTTCATGGCGTTCCGGCGCAAGCTCTGATGGTTGAGGCAAGCCGGCTCCCGGGCCCGCGAGCGGATGATCTTTAAAAGGCGAAGGCATGAGCAAATCGAACGCCGTGACACTGATCCTGTTCGTGGTCCTGACCGTGGCCGGCGGCAGCCTGGTCGGCTTCTTCTCGATGCCCGGGCCCTGGTACGCGGCGCTCACAAAGCCCTGGTTCAATCCGCCCAACTGGATCTTCGGGCCGGTCTGGACCGCCCTCTACATCCTCATCGGCATTTCCGGCGCGCGCGTGTGGATCCGCGACCGGCATGGCCCCCTGCCCAGGCTCTGGTTCACACAGATCGCGCTCAACTTCCTCTGGCCGCTGGTCTTCTTCACGGCTCGGCGCCCGGACCTGGCGCTGGTCGTGCTGGCCGGCATGCTGGTTTCGATCCTCGCCTTCATCGCGCTGGCCTGGCGGCGCGACCGTCCCTCGGCGCTGATGTTCCTGCCCTATGCGCTCTGGGTCAGCTTCGCGGGCCTGCTCAACGCAACAATCTGGTGGCTCAATCCGGTCTGAGCCGCCGATCCCGCAAAAACCGCTTGCTGTTTGCCGGACCGCTTGGCACCTTCGCACCTGCGAAAAGCCAGGGAGCGGATTGCCGCATGGATGAAATACCCGATCAGAATTTCCGCGAACGCGTGACCGCGAGCTTCGCGCGCCAGAAGGCCATGCGGACCATTGGCGCGGACCTGACCAAGGTCGAGTACGGCGTGGTCGAGATCGAGATGCCGTTCCGCGAGGATCTCACCCAGCAGCATGGGTTCCTGCATGCGGGCATTCTCTCCGCCGCGCTCGATTCGGCCTGCGGCTACGCGGCGCTTTCGGTGATGCCGGAAGAGGCGGCGGTGCTGACCATCGAGTTCAAGATCAACCTGCTGTCACCCGGGCGTGGCGACCGCTTCCTGTTTCGCGGCGAGGTCACCAAGCCCGGCAACACCATCATCGTCAGCGACGGCCGCGCCTACGCCATCGCCGACGGGCCGGCCAAGCTGATCGCCTCGATGACCGGCACCATGATGGTGGTGCGCGGGCGGGAGGGGATTGCCGGATGAGGGGCGAGATCAAGACCGTGGGCCGCCGCCGCATTCTCTACGTCATGGCCGCGGAGCCGGAATACGGCCCGCACCTCAAGGCGAGGTTTGAGCCGCTGATGACTGGCGTCGGCCCGGTCGAGGCCGCCGCCGCGGTGGCTGCCCGGCTGTCCGGCCTCGCCGCCGGCGGACCCGACTGCCTCGTCTGCCTCGGCTCCGCCGGTTCGCGGCTCCTGGAGCAGACCCATGTCTACCAGGTCTCCTCGGTGAGTTATCGCGACATGGATGCAAGCCCGCTCGGCTTCGAGAAGGGCCGCACCCCGTTTCTCGACCTGCCCGCCACGCTGCCCCTGCCGGTGATCGCCGAGGGCGTGCCGCAGGCGAGCCTGTCGACCGGGGCCAACATCGTCTCGGGCGCGGCCTATGATGCGATCGATGCCGACATGGTCGACATGGAGACCTTCGCGGTGGTGCGCGCGGCCCACCTGTTCTCGGTTCCGGTCATCGGCCTGCGCGGCATTTCCGACGGCAAGGCCGAGCTCAGCCACATCGACGACTGGACCGAGTATCTCCACGTCATCGACGAAAAACTGGCCGATGCGGTGGATCGCGTCGAGGCGGCGATTGCATCCGGAGCGGTTTTGGCTTAACGGCTCGCCATGAACGATATCCTCCACACCACCCATCCCGATTCCATCCTGATCATCGACTTCGGCAGTCAGGTGACGCAGCTCATCGCCCGGCGCGTGCGCGAGGCCGGCGTCTATTGCGAGATCGTCCCGTTCCAGCTGGCCGAGGACGGCTTCGAGCGGATGCGGCCCAAGGGCGTGATCTTTTCCGGCGGGCCCGATTCGGTGACCCGCGAGGGCTCGCCCCGCGCCCCGCAGGCGGTGTTCGATTCAGGCGTGCCGATCCTCGCCATCTGTTACGGCCAGCAGACGCTGTGCCAACAGATCGGCGGCCATGTCGAGGGCGGCCATCACCGCGAGTTCGGCCGCGCCGATGTCGAGATCCTCAAGTCCTCGCCGCTGTTCGAGGGCTTCTGGGAAGTGGGCAAGAAATATCCGGTGTGGATGAGCCATGGCGACCGGGTCACGCGTCTGCCGGAAGGCTTCGAGGTGATCGGCACCTCGCCCAACGCCCCCTTCGCCATCTCGGTCAACGAGGACAAGCGCTACTACACAACCATGTTCCACCCCGAGGTGGTGCACACGCCCGACGGCGCGAAGCTCCTGTCCAATTTCGTCCACAAGATCGTCGGCCTCAAGGCCGACTGGTCGATGGCGGCCTACCGGGCCGAGATGGTGCAGAAGATCCGCGACCAGGTGGGCGACGGCAAGGTCATCTGTGCGCTCTCGGGCGGGGTGGATTCCTCGGTGGCGGCGCTCCTGATCCACGAGGCGATCGGCGACCAGCTCTCCTGCATCCTGGTCGATCACGGCTTGATGCGCATGAACGAGGCGCGCGACGTGGTCGCCATGTTCCGCGACCATTACAATCTCAACCTGAAAATGGTGGATGCGTCCGACCGCTTCATCTCGGCGCTCGAGGGCGAGGCCGACCCCGAGACCAAGCGCAAGACCATCGGCCGGCTGTTCATCGAAGTGTTCGAGGAAGAGGCGAAGAAGATCGGCGGCGCCGATTACCTCGCCCAGGGCACGCTCTATCCCGACGTCATCGAAAGCGTCTCCTTCTCCGGCGGCCCGTCGGTCACCATCAAGTCGCACCACAATGTCGGCGGCCTGCCCGCGCGCATGAACATGCAGCTTGTCGAACCCTTGCGCGAACTGTTCAAGGACGAAGTCCGGGTGCTGGGCCGCGAGCTCGGCCTGCCCGACAGCTTCATCGGCCGCCACCCGTTCCCCGGACCGGGCCTCGCCATCCGCTGCCCCGGCGGCATCACCCGGGAAAAGCTCGAGATCCTGCGCCAGGCCGACGCCATCTATCTCGACGAGATCCGCAAGGCCGGCCTCTACGACACGATCTGGCAGGCCTTCGCCGTGCTGCTGCCTGTGCAGACCGTCGGCGTGATGGGAGACGGCCGCACCTATGAATTCGTCTGCGCGCTGCGCGCCGTCACCTCGGTCGACGGCATGACAGCCGATTTCTACCCCTACGACATGGATTTCCTCGGGCGCACCGCCACGCGGATCATCAACGAGGTCAAGGGCATCAACCGCGTCGTCTACGACGTCACCTCGAAACCGCCCGGCACCATCGAATGGGAATGATTTTTGCCCGTCCGAAGCTATACGGAAGTATGCTTCGGTACGACGCAACACACTGAGAAAACAGCCTATCCCATGGGACGCGTCTGGCGGACACGCTCACGGGCCTCGCCCCCATTGATCATCCGGAAAATCGAAAGTACCGTCACGGCGAAGCCGCGCAACGTCCACCTGTGCCGGCAACTCCCGATATGTGCTTCCGTCTCGGTACGAGACCCGGACGCGCCCACATGTCCCGCGCGACCTTCAACCGCATCATACAGGTCATGACTTCTTCCTGCCGTGGCCTGCGCCTCGCGCGTTATCCTTGCAGAACAGTGACGTTAGGAGGGTCTGACAATGACTGGGTCATCACAGGAAACAGCGACAGCCAGCATGTACAGGAAATACATCGCCTGCCTGAATGCCCGTGCCTGGAACGAGCTTGGCGAATTCGTGGCCGCCGATGTGGTCCACAATGGGCGCCTGCTCGGGGTGGATGGCTACCGGGCCATGCTCGAAGAGGATTTCCGGAACATCCCGGACCTTCATTTCAACGCCGATCTCGTCGTGGCGAATGAAAGTCATGTCGCCGCACGGCTTCGGTTCGACTGCACGCCTGTCCAGGACTTCCTTGGCGTTCCGGTCAATGGACGGCGCGTCGTCTTCCACGAACATGTTTTCTACACGGTGAGAGAAGGCAGGATCGCAGAAGTCTTCTCGCTCATCGACAAGACAGCCATTGAAGCGCAGGTCAGGCCCTGACAAGGCGGCTCCCTTCCTCGGGGATCATCGCTGATCCTGCCGGATATCCTGGGAGAATCATGGCGGCTGCGGGCGGGACCGCCGGGGCCGGTTCAGATCGGGAAGGTGCCGCCGAGTTCCTTGGTCAGCTCCCGAACGGCAGCCAGGATGGTGACCTTCATCTGTTCGACATCTGGCGGCGTGAAGCGCTCCTTCGGGCCGGAAAAGGACAGCGCGCCCAGCAGCCGGTTGCGTTGGGAAAAGACAGGCGCCGCCACGCCGGCGCAGAACTTGTCGCGTTCGCCCAGCGAAACGGCCACAAAGGTCCGTCTGATCTCGTCCATGTCGGCGCCGTCCGCCGGCTCTTCATCGAAGGCCAGCAGAACCTTGCCGGCAGCGCCGCGATGCATCGGCAAGCGGTCACCCGTGTGCACGCGATCGAGCGTGGAATGGTTCGAGTTCAGCCGAAACAGGCACAGCCGCTCATCCTTGGTCTGGCGGACATGGAACGAGGGGCTTTCCGAGCCTGCGTCCACCAGCCGCTGCATGATGGGCAGGAACAGATGCCGCAGCGGATTGGCGCGCTCATAGGCAAGCCCCAGTTGCATGATGGTCGGACCAAGCGCGTATTTGGATTCCTCGACCCGCACCACATAGCCTGCGCCCTGGAGCGACTGAAGGATGCGCAGGATGGTGCTCTTGTAGAGGCCCGTCGTCCGGGAGATCTCGGAGAGGTTGCGGGGCATGCTCGACGATTCAAGGGCAGCAATGATCGAAAAGGCACGATCGACCGCAGCCACTCCGCGATGCTCCTTGTCGATTTCGGTGTCGGTGTCGATCTGTACGCTCAAGAATCGCCCCTGGGTTAGGTTGTCTTCGTACTTGTTCTGTTAAGCAGAACGAAGTCTCCACTTCAATGCGAAATCTGCACCCATTAACCTCGGGCGCCAAGCCTCTTCGAAGGCCGCATCCTCAAGGATGCATGACGCGCGGTCGCGCCTGTCGTGCCAGGACCGGATGCGGATGAAGCCCGTGGACGAATCTACCATAGGGCATGCCGGGAAAGAATGTCGGCACCGCACCCGAATGCAGCGCTAGGCGCATGGACGCCGATCTGCAGTCCGCCATGGGCTAGACCTTGTCCGTGACCTGCACCAGCGCGGGGAAGTAATTGTTCTGGTAGCCTTGAGCCCGCGCCTTCTCCATCCGCGCCTGCGCCAGTTCGGCGCCGGGGACCTTGAAGCCCGTCAGCGAGGCGAGGTCGATCGCGTAGCTCACATCCTTGAGGGCGTAGTCCGTCGGGAAGGCGCCGGTCGGGAAATGGCCCGGCAGCATGGACTTCATGCCGTGATTGCGCAGGGCGAAACTGTCCGCGGAGCCCTTGGACAGGGTTTCAAACAGCAAGGTGGGATCAACGCCCGCCGCCTTGCCCAGTGTCAGCGCTTCGGACAACGCGACCACCGTTTCAAACAGCACCATATTGTTGAGTATTTTCACCACCTGGCCGCAGCCGACGGGACCACAATGGGTGATGTCGGTGGCTGCATGGGCGAGCAGCGGCCGCACCCGTTCGAAGATTTCGGGGCTGGCGCCCACCATGATGGAGAGGGTGCCGTCCTGCGCCGCCTGTCTTGTCCGGGCAACTGGCGCATCGGCATAGTCGACGCCACGGGCGGCAAGTTCGCCCGCCAGTTCCCGCGTCAGGCTGACGGGAGCCGTGGAGGTGTCGACGAGCAGAAGACCGGGGCGGGCATTTTCCAAGACGCCGCCCGGACCGCGAATCACGGCTTCGACCTGCGGCCCGCCTGGCAGAGACAGGAAGAGGACATCCACTTTCGCCGCCAGTTCGGCAATGCTGCCGGTCGGGATCGCGCCCAGGTCCTTCAGCCTTTCGACCGGCTCGGGATTGATGTCGAACACATGGAGCCTGGCGCCTGATTTCGTGAGGATGTTCTGGCAGATGGGCTCGCCCATCACGCCGAGGCCGGCAAATCCGATCACGGATGTGGTCATGCGGCGTCTCCCTTGGATGTTGGTATGGAAAGGATCGATGTGCCGCACAGGGAGCCGAGATAGGCCGTGCCGCCGTCGGCGGAAAAATCGATGCTGGCGATGTTGCCCAGTTGGCTTTCGCCGGTTTCGTAGAAATGCTCGCGGCCCATTTTCCCTGCGGCCAGAGCGGTTTCCACGGTCTCGACCCAGGTGTCGTCGCAGTCTTCAAGATGGAGGGACTTGGCGCCATCCGGCGCCACTTTCCAGAGACGGTTGCTGACGATGCAGGTCACCCAGAGGTTGCCCTTCGCATCGTAGCGGATGCCGTCGGGGAAATCGCCACGGCCGAACTGTGCGAATGTGCGGCGATTGCTCAGCCCGTTTGCCCCCAGGCTGAACTGCGTGACTTTGCGGGAGAACGTTTCCGAGATCACGAGCGAGGCTCCATCCGGGGTCAGGCGGCATTCGTTGGAAAAGCAGATGTCGTCGGCCAGCAGGCGCGGGCCCTTTTCATCGATCATCACGATGAGGCCGTCCCTGACCTTGTCCGAATAGGCGGCAAAGCGCGGGCGACTGACCGTGCTGACCGTCACGAAGGTCCGGCCAAGCGCATCGGTCATGACGAAATTCGCAGCGGCGAGAAAAACACCGTCGACCTCCATGAGGAAGGGCGTCAGTTCCCCCCGCGGCGACAAGCGCCAGATGCCGCCGCCTTCACCGATATTGGCGATCAGGAAACTTCCGTCGGCCTGCGGCGCAATGCCGTTGGGAATCAGTTCTTCGCCGCCGGCCAGTGCCGGAGACGGGCCAAGCGTGGTTGTCTTGCCATCGGCTGAAATAAAGCTGACACCCCTGCCGCGGTGAGATACCGCGAGTGTTCCGTTGCCCAGCACATGGACCGATTCGGGGCGCACGAGACCGGTTCCGACCCTTCGCACATCCGCGTTCGACAGGTCCGCGCTGTATTTTCCGTCTGCCATGATCATCCTCCGTTGCGGCTTAAAATAGACCGATAATTCCGCTAGACGCAACAGATTGTTTCGCGCCAAATGCGTCGGCGGGGACCGTTCTACAAAAAAGCGATTGCCAAGCCGTTTCAAAAATGCCTATTAAATAGAACGACAGTTCCGCACAGCAGACCTTGGAGGAGGGGCGAATGACGGATATGCCTGCAGATTTCTCGCAACTCCCGGTGCTTTTCGACGCGCATCCTTCGCTGCCGCGCCGTGCGGCGCGCGCCCGGATCACCATGCTGCTCTGCGCGGGCGCCGCGCGGTGCCGGCTGATGCTTCATGACGGGACGTTGAAGGTCGGGAACGCCGAGGGACCAATGGACGGCTGGGACATCGCGTTGCGTGGCGACGCTTCCGTCTGGGGGGATCACTGGCGCAGGATGCCGCCGCCTGATGCCGCGGATATTTTCGGAATGAGCCGTCATGGCCGCATGGTGATCGAGGGCAATTTCCTGCCGCTGATGCGCCATCTGCAGGTGATCAAGGACATTCTCGCCTTGCCAAGGGGCCAGGCATGAGTGCGAAATTTGATCCGATCCTGGGTCGCTATCTTCGTCTCGACATCGGCGGGCGTGCGCACCGCATCTATGTCGAGGAGGCGGGCAGCGGACTGCCGCTTCTGTGCCTGCACACGGCGGGCGCGGATGCGCGCCAGTACCGGGGCCTGATGCTGGACGAGGCGATCACCTCCAGGTTCCGCGTCATTGCGTTCGACATGCCTTGGCATGGGAAATCCAGCCCGCCGGAGGGCTATCAGGACGAGGAATACAGGCTTTCAACCCAAGCCTATGTCGACACGATCCTGGCAGTCTGCGACGGGCTGGAATTGGAGCGTCCCGCGGTGCAGGGCTGCTCGATCGGCGGACGCATTGTCCTGCAGCTCGCCGCTGACCATCCGGATCGGTTCTCGGCCCTGATCGGTGCGCAGGGGGCGGCATGGCAGGCGCCCTGGTATCACACCGACTGGCTCCATCGCCCCGATGTGCATGGCGGCGAAGTCTGCGCCGGGCTGATATCCGGACTGATTGCCCCGGGCGGGCCGGAAGCCGACAGGCACGAGACGCTCTGGCACTACATGCAGGGCGGGCCCGGCATCTTCAAGGGCGACCTCTGGTTCTACCGCGTCGACGGCGATCTGCGCGAGACAATCGCCCGGATCGACACGTCGCGATGCCCGCTCTGGCTGCTCACCGGCGAATATGACTTTTCCTGCCGCCCCGCCGACACGCTCGCCACCGCCCGCGCCATCGCCGGCTGCGAGGCCGTGGTCATGGAGCGTCTGGGGCATTTTCCGATGAGTGAAAACTACGCGCAATTCACCGCCTATCTGCATCCCGTGCTGGAGCAGATAGCGGTCAATACGCCGGATCCTTCGGCACTTTAACGATCTGATTGAATGGGAGGTTCAGTAATGAAATCGAGAACAATTCTTGCCGCCGCATCGGTGCTCGCGCTCCTGGCCGGCAACGCCGCCGCACAGGAACAGACGCTGAAGATCGGCGCCCTGGTGACACAGTCGGGCGCCGGCGCGAGCTGGGGCAACGGCATGCTTCGCGCGGCTGAACTGGCTGCTGAAGACGCCAACAAGGACGGCGGGCTTGAGGTCGCCGGCACCAAGTACAAGGTCGAGGTCATCGCCTATGATGACGCCTACAAGGCCAATGAGGCCGTGACCGCAGCCAATCGCCTCGTCTTCGAGGACAAGGTGAAATACATCATCGGAACGGTCGGTTCCGCGCCTATCCTGGCCATCCAGCCGATCACCGAGGAAGCCGGCGTGATCACCCTGACGCTGGGCTTTACCGCGAAGGCGCTGTCGGCCGACAAGCCCTACACCTTTCGCCCCAATCCCACGACGGCCGAGGTTGCGCAGCCGCAGATCGACTGGCTGGTGGCAAGCCAGAAGATCAAGACGGTCGGCGCGCTGTTCCCCAACGATGAAACCGGCGAAGCGATCGCCAAGGACATCGGCGCTGCCTACAAGAAGGCCGGTGCGGAATTGACCGCGACGGAATTCTTCGAGCGCGATCGCGTCGACTTCATTCCGTTGCTGACCCGGATCGTGGCGCAAGGCGTGGATGCGATCGAACTTGACGGCAACTCGCCCGTCACCGCCGGCCAGATCGTCCAGCAGGCCCGCGACATCGGCTTCGAAGGCGTGATCATCCGCACCGGTGGCCCGGCCACGCAGGAAATCGTCAATGTGGCTGGCAAGCAGGCGACGGAAGGCATGTTCGTGCACTCGGCCTTCAACCCCGCGGTCGAAACGGCCGCTGCCTACCAGAAGCGCTACAGCGACACCTATGGCGAAGCAATGAACGGCTTCTCCCCCTTCTTCTACGATGGCACTAAGATGCTGTTCCAGGCCATGAAGGATGCGGGCACGGTCGAAGACACCGCCGCGGTCAAGACGGCGCTCGAGAACATCAGCGGCTACGAAGGCGTTCTGGGCACCCTCAACTGGACCGGCAAGGACGCCTACGGGATCGCGCACCAGCTCGACTCCCCCTTCTACATTGCCCGCGTCGAAGACGGCAATGAAGTGATTGTTGCAAGCTGCACCACCGCTGGATGCAAGTAACCACAGCACTGCCGCGCGATGGAAACATCGCGCGGCTACTGTAACGAAAGGCTTGCCTCGTGAGTTTCCTAATCGCGCAATCGCTGATCAACGGCGTCATTCTGGGCACGCTCTATCTGATGATGGCCATCGGCTTCACGCTGGTCTTCGGGATAATGCGGATCGTGAATTTCGCCCACGGCGAATTCTATATGATCGGGGCCTTCATGGCGCTGATCGGTGTAACCTGGCTCGGCCTTCCCTATGCGGCGACGCTGGCGCTGACGGTGGTCTTTGCCGTCTTGCTGGGCGCGCTTGTGGAAAGGGTGGTGTTCCGGCCTTTCCGATCGGACGAATTGTCCGGAATGATCGCGTCGTTGGGCCTGGCAATGATCCTGCAGAATGGCGCGCTGATCTTTTTCGGTCCTGACCCGCAGGCCTTTCCGGCAATGGTCTCCGGCGTGTTGCGGTTCGGAGACCTGATCATTCCGAAATCCCGTGCCCTCACGCTCGGGATCGGCGTGGTCGTGCTGATAGGCTTTTACGTTCTGCTGATGCACACCCGTTTCGGACGCGGTTTGCGCGCGCTGGTTCAGGATCAGCAGGTGGCTGCGCTTTATGGCGTGCGGCTTGAAATCATGTACCCGCTGGGTCTGGGCCTGGGGATTGCGCTCGCAGCCGTCGCGGGCGCGCTGATGGCGCCGCTCTTCGGCGTTTCGCCCTTCATCGGCGCTGCCCCGCTGCTCAAGGCCTTCATCGTCGTGATTCTCGGCGGGCTCGGATCCATCCCGGGCGCTGCCCTGGCGGCCTTGCTCCTGGGGCTCATCGAGAGCTTCACCAGTTCCTTTGTCAGCGCCTCGGCGGCCGACATCGTCACATTCGCCCTGGTGGTTGCAGTCTTGCTCATTCGCCCCTCGGGCATACTCGGACGGGGCGAAGCATGAGTGATACATCCGTTACGTCGCCGCCCAAGCGGGCCGGCCTGGGCAGCCTGGGCTTTGCCCTGTGCGTGGCGCTGCTTGCCCTTGTTCCCTGGTTCACCGGCAGCGTGTTTCATTTCCACATTGCCATCATGGTCTGCCTGGGGGCGATGGCTGCCGCAGGCCTGGCGACAATTGCCTGGGTCGGCCAGCTTTCTTTGGCGCATGGCGCCTTTGTCGGAATTGGCGCTTACACCTGCGTGCTTCTGGTGACGCGACTGGACATGCCGTTTCTCGTTGGCCTTCCGGCCGCCGCAGTGTTCTCCGGAGCGGTCGCCTACATCATCGGCACGCCTTTGTTGCGGCTGCGGGGCGTCTATTTCGTTCTCATCACCTTTGCGCTCAACGAGTTGTTCCGGCTCGTGATGCTCGAGTTTCCCTCCGTTTCCGGAGGATCAAGCGGCATTGCGGGAATTCCCAAGATTTCACTCTTCGGGTGGGAGTTGCGCGACCAGTCACAGGTCTATGTGTTCACCCTCTTGATGCTCGCTGCCGTGATGGCGCTGTTGTGGACCATCAGGCGCGGCCCGCTGGGGCGCTGGTTTTCGGCCGTCGAGGAGAACATGGCGCTTGCGGAATCCTCGGGGATTCCCACCGCGCGAACCCAGAACATGGCCTTTGTGATCGGCAGCGGCATCGCCGGGTTCACCGGCGCCATAATGGCCCACTACATAGGGTTCATTTCACCGGTCACCTTCGCATTCCAGTTGTCCGTTTCCTACGTCATCATCCTCGTGGTCGGTGGACGGCTGGCGCTGGCAGGACCGCTCGTCGGCGCCCTATTCCTGGTTCCGCTGCCTGAATTTCTCAGAAGCGCCCAGGAATACCAGCACATCATCTATGGCGTGGTGCTGATCATCGTCCTGCGGTTCCTGCCGGCGGGACTGACCGCGCTGCCCGGCAAGCTTTCTCAATGGCGGAGGTCAGGCGAATGAGCGCGATCTTGAAAGTCGAAGGCCTGGGCAAGCGTTTTGGCGGTCTCGCAGCGCTCTCCGACGTCCATTTCGAGGCCGAGGAAGGCCAGATCACCGGCTTGATCGGACCGAACGGAGCGGGCAAGACCACCTGCTTCAACCTGATTACCGGAACCCTGGCCGCCAGCGCCGGGAGGGTCATGTTTCGAGGCGAGAACATCGCCGGTCTGCCGCCCCACAGGGTGGTGGAGCGGGGCCTTGCGCGAACATTCCAGTCGGCGACGACGTTTCCCACCGCAAGCGTGCGGGAGAACATTGTCCGCGGCGCGTTGTTGCGCCACCAGGTCGGAACGCTTGCCTCCATCATCGGCGGTGGTTCCGCGCGTGATGCGGTGAGGGCCGCGGAAGAAACCGTGGTCGATGTGATGGATGCGCTGGAGCTCACGGCCTATGCGGACCGCGAGGCGGGGACCCTTGCCTATGGCCATCAGAAGCGGCTCGGGGTGGCAATCGGATTGGCCACCCGCCCGGCCCTCCTGTTGCTCGACGAACCGGCGGCAGGGCTCAATCCGGAGGAGGTGGACCGCTTCGGTTCGATGCTGACCACTCTCCAGCAGCGTTTCCACCTGTCCGTTCTGATCGTGGAACATCACATGCGCCTGATCATGCGGATCTGCGATCATATCGTCGTTCTCCACCACGGTGAAAAGATAGCGGAGGGCAGCCCGGGCATGGTTCAGAAGGACCCGCGGGTCATCGAGGCGTATCTGGGGGCAGAACACCATGTCGAGTGATCTTTCGATCAACGGGCTGAGCGTTAATTACGGACCCGTGGAGGCGCTGTACGATGTGAGCTTCGACGTGCCCAGGGGACAAATCGCGGCGCTTGTCGGTTCCAACGGCGCGGGCAAGAGCACTGTGCTGAAAACGATCTGCGGCCTTGTGGCGCCGTCCGGCGGAGAGATCCGGGTGGGTGGCGAGATCGTCACGCCACGGCCCGGCGATGCCTTGAAGCTCGGCGTGGCCATGTCCCCTGAAGGGCGTCGCCTTTTCCCGCGGCTCAGCGTCGAGGAAAACCTGCTCATGGGGGCCTACACGGTCTCCGACGGGGCCGCGTCACGCGACATGCTCAGCCGTGTCTTCGGCTACTTTCCCAGGCTCAAGGAACGCCGTCGCCAGATGGCGGGGTCTCTCTCGGGCGGGGAACAGCAGATGGCGGCCATCGGCCGTGCGCTGATGGCGCAACCCAAGCTGCTTCTCCTGGACGAGCCGTCGCTGGGAATTGCGCCGATCATCGTGGCCGAGCTCGGCAAGATCATCACCGAAATCAACCGTGATCTGGGGATGACCGTGCTGCTTGTCGAACAGAACGCCAACATGGCGCTTTCCCTCGCAGAAACCGGAATTGTCCTGGAAACGGGGCGCGTCACCATGAGCGGCTCGGGGCGGGAATTGCTTGCCAGCCCCGAGATCCGTGCCGCTTACCTGGGCATTTAAAGGAATAGTCGATGTCATTGCTAGACGTACCCGCCCGGCTGCCAGTGAAGGATGAGGTGCAGCCCTTGCTGATTTGCGGCAGGCCGGTCGCAGGAGACGGGCCTGTCCTGGATGTGGTCAATCCCGCCAATGGAAGCCTTATCGGCCGGGTTGCCACATCGAGCGCGGCGCAGGTGAGGGAAACCATTGCCAAGGCCGAGAGCGCACTGCGGGAAACGGCCTGGCGGCATCGGCCGCCGCACGAACGGGCGCGGTTCCTGAGCCGGACCGCCGACGAGATCGAACGCCAGGCGGATCATCTGGCTGAATTGCAGATGCTGGAAAACGGCAAGACGCGCAAGGAAAGCCGGGCGCAGGCGATGATGGCCGCCGGCATCTTCCGCTACTACGCCGCGGTGTGCGAATGCAGCGAAGACGCCATGCCGCCTGCGCGGGGCGACTACTTCACGATGACGGTTCACGAACCTGTGGGCGTGGTGGCGGCGCTGACGCCGTGGAATTCGCCCTTGACCATGGGGGCGCAGAAGATTGCGCCCGCGCTCGCGGCGGGAAATGCCGTGGTCCTGAAGGCTGCTGAAACAACCTCCTTCGTGTCGCTTGCCCTGGGGCAATGCGCGGTGACGGCAGGGGTGCCGGAAGGCCTTGTTTCGGTTATAGCGGGCCGGGTCGACACCGCCGTTGCGCTGGTCGAGGATCCCGGCATCGGTCTCATATCCTTCACCGGCGGCACCTCCACCGGACAGAGCATTGCACGCGGGGCGTCAGCCCGGCTCGTGCCGATGATCCTCGAACTGGGCGGCAAGTCCCCGCACATCGTCTTTGCCGATTCCGATCTGGAGGCCGCGGCGAAATCCGTTGCGTCGGGCATTTTCGGGGGCACCGGGCAATCCTGTGTCGCCGGATCGCGGCTGTTTGTGCAACGTGCCGTGGCGGACAGGTTCCGCGAGTTGCTGATCTCCGCAGCCATGGCGATGCGCGTCGGCCCGCCCACCGATCCCGACAGCGTGCTGGGTCCGCTGGCGTCGTTTGCGCACCGTGACCGCGTGGAAGGTTTCGTCAAACGGGGCGTCGACGCAGGAGGCGAGATCCTGCTTGGCGGCAAGCGCCCCGAGGGGGATGCTTTCGCCGAAGGCGCCTATTATCTTCCCACCATCATTGGTGGAATTGAGAATTCGTCGCCGATTGCGCAGGAGGAAATTTTTGGTCCTGTCCTGTGCTTCATGCTCTTTGACGAGGAAGAAGATCTCATCGCGGCAGCCAATGACAGCGTCTTTGGTCTCGCAGCCGGTATCTGGACCAATGATTACCGCCGCGCCTGGCGGGTGGCGCGGGCGCTCGAAGCAGGCACTGTCTGGATCAACACCTACAAGCAGCTCTCCATCGCAGCGCCGTTTGGCGGCTACAAGCTGTCGGGCCTGGGTCGCGAAAAAGGGTTGCAGGGCATGCGCGCCTACCAGCAGGCCAAAAGCCTCTACTGGGCGATCTGACCGGCGACAAGCCGGCACGCCGGGCTCCCACGCCGGCGCCCCTGGCCCGGAATCGCGGGTGTGATCCAGACCGAAATCACACGCCTCCGCTCAATCAGGCCCCAAAAATCCAAACGATAACAAAGAGCCCCTCCGCGGGGCTCTTTGCCTTTCCGGGCGCCGGAAACCGCGGCCTCTCCCGTCAGGTCCTCCAGCACCGCCGTTTGTTTGGGGAATGCCGGCGCGTCGGCAGCGGACCTTGCGATAGATCAAGGACACCGGTCGTCTCCTCCCGCAGAGAGATCCTCGGGCAATGCCTTTGAGTGCCGGGAGACGTCGAATGCATGAGAAACCGAAGGCCAGGTGCATAGCCGATGCGGAGGGCAGCGCACAGCCGGTCGCAACGGGCCTGATTGCACGCCCTGCCGCGCCTTTTGGCGCTCAACCGCTCGTGCAAGCGGTCATCAAGGGACAGGCGGCGCCTGCCCGGCAAAGTAACTGAGATCATCATGGCAGACATTCACTCCCTCCTTCCCGCCGCCGGCGCATCCCTGACCGACGGCTTTGGCCGTCAGATCACCTATCTCCGGCTCTCCGTCACCGACCGCTGCGACCTGCGCTGCACCTATTGCATGTCCGAGCGCATGACCTTCCTGCCGCGCCGCGAGGTGCTGACGCTCGAGGAACTCTACCGGCTGTCTGCGGTGTTCATGCGCCATGGCGTGCGCAAGATCCGCATCACCGGCGGCGAGCCGTTGGTGCGCAAGAACATCATGAGCCTGTTCGACATGCTGTCGGACCATTTGCGCAACGGCGAACTCGACGAGGTGGTGGTCACCACCAACGGCTCGCAGCTCTCCCACCACGCCAAGCCGCTCTACGAGGCCGGCGTGCGCCGCGTCAACGTCTCGCTCGACAGTCTCGATCCCGTCCGCTTCCGCGCCATTACCCGCTGGGGAGATCTGGCCAAGGTGCTTGACGGCATCGACAGCGCGCTTGCCGCAGGCCTCAAGGTCAAGCTCAACGCCGTGGCCATGAAGGGCGCTTTCGAGGAGGAGCTCGACGGCCTGATCCGCTTCGCCCACGGGCGCGGCATGGATCTGACCCTGATCGAGGAGATGCCGCTCGGCAATGTCTGCCACGACCGCAAGGAAAGCCATCTGCGGCTCGACACACTGAAGCAGGATCTGGAAAAACGCTACACGCTGACGCCGCTTGCCGATCGGAGCGGCGGGCCGGCGCGTTATGTCCGGATCGAGGAAACCGGCGGCAAGCTCGGCTTCATCACGCCGCTTTCCTGCGATTTCTGCGCCAGTTGCAACCGCATCCGGGTCGCCTGCACAGGCGAGCTATACACCTGCATGGGCAAGGAAGGATCCGTCGATCTGCGCGAGGCGCTGCGCCGCGATTCCAGTGACGAACAGGTCTCGTCGCTGATCTTCGGGGCGATCGCCCGCAAGCCGCGCGGCCATACGTTCACCATCGGCGCGCAGGATGTCCAGGGTATCGGCCGTCACATGTCGGTGCTTGGAGGGTAGCATGACGATCGTCCCCGCCTCTTTTCGATCCCCGAGAGGCTAAACCGGGTGGGGTCCTCCCGCTGGTCGGGCGGGCCGGGAGGAAACCTTGTCAAATGCGATAGCCCTGGCCTGATCAGCGGGCCAGGCGCCCGGAATCCCGTCAGGCCGCCGTTCTGCCGTGGCCGAGGAAAGCGTCATGTTCAGAAAGTCCGTCACCCAGGGAGTGAAGCTGCTCTACGCCACCACGGTGGCGATCATCATCGTGGCGGCCCTGGCCGGCGCCGGGGTTTCCTGGCGCGGTTTCGTCGATGCCCGCAATGTCGTCGCCCTCGTCGCCATGGACCGGATGCTGTTCATTGGTGCGACGGAGGTCAGGCGCGGCATCGGCACCGCGGGCGTCAGCCTGCTGCAGGAAGACGATGCCGCGACCCCGATCCAGGCGATGATGGCAAGGGTCGACGATATCTTCGATTCCACCCGCAGGACGTTGGAAGACCACGATGCCGACGGCAATTCCGGCCAGCTTGCTGCAATGGACCAGGCCTTTGATCGCGTCTCCCGGACGCGTTCCCTTGTCTTGGCGCAAACGCAGCTTCCGCGCGACCAGCGCGATGTCGCGGCCATCGAGCCTTGGCGCCAGGCGATCTACGGCCTTGCCGCCGCCTTCGCACAAACGGCCACCACCGTCGGCACGCGGCTCAGGGCGCTCAACCCCGAGCTCGGCGAACTGGTCGCCATCCGCGAGCTCTCCTATTCCATTCGCGACCGCTACGCGCTGCAATGCTCCGGCTTCCGCCGCCAGGTGCAACACGACATTCCGCTTACCCGCGACGAACGCGACGGCTGGCAGCAGGATATCGGCGCCTATCGGGAGCTGTGGGTGCAGATGGAGCGGACCGCCTCGCATCTGCCCTACCGCTCTGACCTGCTCGACGCCATCCGCCGGGGCCGCCTGAAGACGGCCGAGACCCAGCAAGTGATGTCGGACATCCTGAACGGCCTGTCAGGCAGCGGTGAACCCGTTGACGCGCCGAAGGCCTGGTCCGAAAACTGCAGCGACGCCTATGAGCCGATCCTCTCGACCGGGCATATGGCGCTCGATATCGCCTTTCAGCGCGCCGAAGTCGAACAGCAGGCCGCCCTGTCCGGCCTCGCCGTTTCGACGCTCGTTCTGCTTGCGGCGCTCGCCTTCAGCTTTCTGACCCTGCGCTTCATCCGGACGCGGCTGTCGGTGCCGCTCGCCTCGCTCGCCGTGTCGCTGGCGCGACTGGAAAGCGGAAATTACCAGGTGCCGGTCCCGGCCTCGCGCTGGCCCGACGAGCCCGGCGCCATCGCCGCCACGCTGGAGGGCCTGCGGCGCAAGGCCGTGTCCAACGAGCGCCTGCAAGGACGGATCGACAAGCTGCGCGACGATCTGGTCGCCCATGCCAGCCGCGCCAACCGGGCGAAATCCCAGTTCATGGCGATGATGAGTCACGAGATCCGCACGCCTCTCAACGGCATTTTAGGCTCGGTCCAGTTGCTCGAGGGCAGCACCCTGTCGGACGAGCAGCGGATCTGGATCGACGGGCTCGCCAAGTCGGGCCATCTGCTGCGCGACATCGTCAACGATATCCTCGACTATTCCCGCATCGAGAGCGGCCGCTCCACCATCGAGAAGATCGCCTTTTCGCTGGCCGAGCAGATCGCCGTGGTCGAGGCGACAATCCGCTCCACCGCCCTGCAAAGGGGCCTCGACTACCGCTCGACCATCGCGAAGGACGTCCCCGACCGCCTGGTCGGGGACCCCGGCAAGCTCGACCAGGTCCTGCTCAACATTCTCGGCAATGCGGTCAAGTTCACGGCAACCGGGTCCGTCAGCCTGAGCGTCGACCTCGATCCGGCAGCCACGACGCAAGACCTGCTCTGGCTTCGTTTCGTCGTCGCGGATACCGGCATGGGCATTCCCGAAGCCAGCCGCGCCACGCTTTTCGAACCCTTCATCCAGGCCGATGGCAGCGTGTCGCGCCGCTTCGGCGGCTCCGGGCTGGGGCTTGCGATCTGCAAGGGCTTTCTAGCGCAGGTCGGGGGAGAGATTGACTTCGTTTGCCCGCCCGGCGGCGGCACCGTCTTCACGGTGCGCATGCCGTTCGCGCCGTCGGACGACTCCATGCCCGAGGCGCCGGACCCGGACGATGGCGTGGCGCTGCCGGAGCTGAAGGTGCTGGTCGCCGAGGACAACCAGGTGAACGCGATGATCGCCAAGGCGCTGCTGGTGCGCGCCGGCCACGACGTGACGGTGGTGAGCGACGGATACTCGGCGATCGACGCGGCAGCGGAGAACGATTTCGATATCCTGCTGATGGATCTGTCGATGCCGGACCTCGACGGAATCGAGGCGACGCGGCGGATCCGCGAGCTCGGCCACGAGACGCGGGCCACGGTTCCGATCGTCGCCCTGACCGCCGACCTGTCGGCCGACCAGCGTCTGGGCGAGGAGCGGACCCTGTTCGATGGTTTCGTCGGCAAGCCCTACCGCTGGGCCGATCTCGAAGCGGCGATGGCCGTGGCAATCGGCATGGCGCCGCGTCCGCCGGCAGCACAGACCCTGCCGGGGGACAGCAGCATCCTGGCCCAGCATGCGCGCGATCTCGGGCTCGAATGGGCCCGCAAGATCGTCGAGCTCTATATCTCGGAAACGCCCGGCATGGCCGCCGGACTGAGGGTTGCGATGGCGGGCGGCAAGCTCGAGGTGGTGTCGCGCATCGCCCACCGGATGCGGGGAGGGGCGAGCCATGTCGGGGCCGCGACCATCGCACGGCTTGCCGGGCAGGCCGAATGCGCCGCCGATGAAGACGATTACGCTGCGGCCGCTACTGCCGTGGACGCGCTGCTGGATGGGCTGGAGGGCGAACTCAAAGCGCTCGCCGCCCGCGCGGCCAGGGAGCTGGGCGTTCAAGAGCGTGAAGCGGCGATGGAGGCTTTATAAGGCCTTCGGCCCGTGCCCCTGGCTGAGGGGCAATATCCCGCACGGTCGCGAGGGCTTCAGGTCACGCGCTCGGTGAAGATGTAGCCTAGGCCGTATTCGGTGACGATGATCGTCGGCTTGGCCGGATCGGGTTCGATCTTGCGGCGCAGCCGGCTGATCAGCACGTCGATGGTGCGATCGTTCGGGTTCCATTCCCGGTCGGTCACCGCCGCGATCAGGTCGTCGCGGCTCATGATCCGTCCGGGATTGCGGGTAAGGGCGGTCAAGATGTCGAATTCGCCGTGGGTCAGGCGGCTCGTCTCCCCCTGCGGCGAGGTCAGCCTGTGGGCATCCAGCTCGAGCGTCCAGCCGTGAAAGCGGCGCTGGCCCTGTTTGACCGCCTTCTGCGAGCTCATCGTCCGGCGCAGCACGGTGTTGACCCTTGCCAGCAGTTCGCGCGAGGAGAACGGTTTTGTCACATAGTCGTCGGCGCCGAGTTCCAGTCCGACCACCCGGTCGGCCTCTTCCGCGCACGAGGTGACCAGGATCACCGGCACGTTCGACTTCGCACGGATCTCGCGCATCAGCGTCAGTCCGTCGCAGTCGGGCAGGCGGATGTCGAGCAGCAGCAGATCGATCTGCTCGCGGTCCATCAGGCGCCGGAGGGCGATGGCGCTGTCGGCGCTCGAAACCCTGAAACCGGCCGCTTCGAAATAGGCGCGCAGGGTCTGCTGGATGACCGGTTCGTCGTCGACGACGGCGATCCTGATATCCTGTGGACTGACGGAAAGCCCGCTCTTCATGCCCTCGGTCTCATTTCGTTTACAATTGAGTTTCGTTCATTAAACATCGCAGCGGCGTTCCTTTACACCATCCGGCCATCCTGAACCTACCAAATTCCAGTGGGCTAACGATATTCCGGGTGACAGAATGACCAATCCTTTCAAAGCGGCGTTCCGCTTCCTCACGCGTCCCGCGACGATGGGGATTGTCGGCGGCGCCGGCGTGATCATCGGCGTTGTCGGCTTCGTCGGTTTCCACAGTGCCCTGGAAATGACGACGACGACCGAATTCTGCGTCAGTTGCCATAGCATGGCCGACAACAATTTTGAAGAATACAAGAAAACCGTCCATTACAAGAACCCCTCCGGCGTCCGCGCCGGCTGTCCGGATTGCCACGTCCCCAAGAGCGGCCTCGAGCTCTACGAGGCCAAGCTGATGGCTGCGAAGGATCTCTGGAGCGAGCTCGCCGGCACGATCGACACGCGCGAGAAGTTCACGCATGAGCGCCTGCGCATGGCCCAGACGGTCTGGGACACGATGAAGGCCAACGATTCCGCGCAGTGCCGCACCTGCCACTCCTTTGACGCCATGGACTTCGAGCACCAGAAGCCGAAGGCCGTAAAGATGAAGCAGGCAGCCATTGACGGCGGCACCTGCATCGATTGCCACAAGGGCATCGCCCACGAGCTGCCGGACATGTCGAGCGGCTACAAGTCGATCTTCGCAACGCTTTCCGGCGCCGCCAAGGACAACCAGAGCGCCGATATCCTCTATGCGCTCACGTCGGCCAAGCTGTACGCGGCAAAACCCGCCGATGACGCCGGCAAGGGCGACGGCAGCATCCTGCCGATGACACAGGTCACCGTTCTGGAGCGCGATGGCGACTGGATCAAGATCGGCATCGAGGGCTGGATGCAGGAAGGCATGGAGCGCGTCCTCGTCAAGGAAATGGGACGCCGGCTTTTCCTGGCCACCCTGTCCGCCGACATGGCCAAGGGCGCTGACGTCAAGGAAATCCAGAACGATGCCGAGACCGGTCTCAACTGGATGGAAGGGACGCTCACCGCCTGGGCCAGGATCGATACCTTCACCGCCGACCGCGACGGCATCGTCGGCTATGGCGACGAAATGTACAACGCAGCCTGCGGCACCTGCCACAGCGCGCCCGGTCCCGACCATTTCCTCGCCAACCAGTGGGCCGGCATCCTCAAGGACATGAAGGCCAACACGTCGCTCAGCGTCGAGGAGGTCCGCTTCCTGCAGAGCTATCTGCAACTGCACGCCAAGGACATGCCGAAGGACTCGCCGGACGCCTGATCACCGGCTCTGCCCGGCATCGGCCGGGCACGGGTTCCCCCTCAAACGAAGGTTCAAGACCATGAATGCCCATCTAAGGATTTCCGGACCGCATTATGCCGATGCCGTCGCCACCTTGAGCGGCCTGTTCGGCACCCCGCTGGAGCTCGCCGAGCTCGAGGCTATGACGCTTCCCGCTGATACCGGCCCGCTCGCACTGCTGTCGCGGATCCCGTTGCTTCAGGATGACGTGGCCGAACTCGTCGGGATCGCCCGCGCCTTCGGCACCCCGAAGGCCGGCGTCACCGAGCTCAACAAGGCTTTCTGCCTGCTTTTCCTCGGGGCCGGCGGCCCGATGTCGGCGCCTCCCTATGAATCGGCCTATGTCGGCACCGGCCGCCTGTTCCAGGAACCGGCCGGCCAGATGGCCAGGCTGCTGCGCGAGCAAAGCATGCAGCCGGTCGAGGGTTTTCCCGAAGCGCCCGATCACCTGGTGATCGAACTGTCGCTGCTGGAGGAAACATTGCGGCTGGCCGGCGTGTCGGAGGACCAGGGCGATATCGCCACGGTCCGGTCGCTGCACGAACGGCTCAGGAGCTGGGTTCCCGCCTTCGCAAAGGCCTGCGGCGACTTCGACAAGACCGGCTTCTATGCCGGCGCGGCCCGCCTGCTCAACCGGCTGCTCAGCGAGCCGCTGCCTTGCCCCGGCGCCCGGTTGCCGCCTGACCTGGCTTTTCGCCCGGCCGAACTCGATCCAAGCCCGCGCTAGCGCGGGGCAGTGAAGAAAGGACCAAGGGGCAAAGGCGAAACCATCGCCGCCCGTCGTTCCCCTGGCAAGAACGCGCAAACCCAAATTGCCAGACAAGCTTAAGCTTCGAAAGATAAAGGAGAATATTATGTCTGTCCAAAATCTGATGTCCGGTTCGCTGTCGCGCAGGAGGTTCCTGACGGCGACATCCTCGCTTGCGGTCATCGGCGCTGCCGGCGCGATCCTGCCGGGCGCCGTGGCGCGTGCCTTCGCCGCGGACGGCAAGAAGGAAATCTTCAGCGGCTCGCACTGGGGCGCCTTCTGGGGCGCCGTCGAAGACGGCCGCTTCGTCAGCCTGCGCCCGTGGGAAAAGGATACAAATCCCAATCCGGCCCTGATCGGCGTCCAGGACACCGTCTACAATTCGGCGCGCATCAAATATCCGATGGTTCGCCGCGCCTATCTCGAAAACGGACCGAAGGCCGAACGCGACAGCCGCGGCTCGGGTGATTTTGTCCGCGTCTCCTGGGAGCAGGCCCTCGATCTGGTCGCCAATGAAGTCAAGCGCCTGCACGACGAGGAAGGTCCCTGGGCGATCTACACCGGCACCTATGGATGGCGCAGCTCCGGCCGCGTCCAGAATCCGCAGAACATGCTGAAGAAGCTGATGAACCTGAACGGCGGCGCCGTGTTCAGCACCGGTGACTATTCCAAGGGCGCGCTCGAGGGCATCATGCCCTATATTCTCGGCCAGATCGACGCCGAAGGCCCGCAGACCAGCCATCGCTCGATCATGGAAAACAGCGACCTGATCGTCTTCTGGGCCTCCGACCCGCTGAAGGACAACCGGATTTCCGCCGCCATTCCCGACCATGGCGAAAAGAACTGGTTCGACAGCATGAAGGCCAAGACGGAGCTGAAGAAGATCTTCATCAACCCCGTCAATATCGACCTGTGCAAGCAGGTTGACGGCGAATGGCTGCCGGCCCGGCCGCATGCCGACATTCCGCTGGCGCTGGGCATCTGCCACACGCTTTTGACCGAAGACCTCTATGACAAGGATTTCATCGAGAACTACACCTTCGGTTTCGAGAAATTCGCCGACTACCTGAAGGGCGCGGGCTGGGACAAGATCGAAAAGACCGCGGAATGGGCCGCAGAACAGTGCGAAGTCCCGGCTGAAAAGATCCGCGAACTGGCCCGCCAGTTCGTTGCCGGCCGCACCATGCTGGTCACCGGCTGGACGCCGCAGCGCCAGCAGCACGGCGAACAGTGGCCCTGGATGTTCATCACCATGGCATCGATGATCGGTCAGATCGGCCTGCCGGGCGGCGGCTTCTGCCAGCGTTACCATCTCGACAACGCCGGCGTCGCACAATCGAACGGCCCGGCGCTCGGCAGCGCCATCAGCCCCGGAAAGCGGAACGAAATCAAGGCCTGGCCTGAAGACAAGGGCCACGTCACCATCCCATGCGCCCGGATCGTCGACATGCTGGAAAATCCCGGCGGCGAGTTCGAGCACAATGGCGGCAAGCATCGCTATCCGGATGTGAAGATGACCTACTGGGTCGGCGGCAATCCGTTCCACCACCACCAGGACCGCAACCGCATGCGCAAGGCCTGGAAGAAGTTCGAAACCGTCGTCATCCAGGACATCCAGTGGACCGCATCGGCGCGCTTTGCCGACATCGTCCTGCCGGCCACGACATCGTGCGAGCGCAACGACATCGAACGCGTCGGCGTCGTCGCCAACCAGGCCTTCGTCAAGATGGCCAAGATCGTCGAACCGGTGTTCGAGGCCCGCGACGACTGGGCGATCTTCGTCGAACTCGCCAAGCGGCTCGGCGTGGAAAAGGAGTTCACCGAAGGCAAGACGCCCGAGGACATGATCGCCGACCTCTACAACCAGGCCCGGGACCTGGCCGCCAAGAAGGACGTCGCCATGCCGGAATTCGAGGAATTCTGGGAACAGGGCATCGTCGAATTCGAGACGCCGGAAGCCAACCAGCTTCGTGTGAAATATGCGGACTTCAGGGAAGACCCGCTGATGAACATGATGCCGACGGCAACGGGCAAGATCGAGATCTTCTCCAACGAGATCGAGAAATTCGGCTATGACGATTGCCCGCCGCATGCCTCCTGGATGGAGCCGGTCGAATGGCTCGGCCAGAAGGACAAGACCTATCCGCTGCATCTCAACTCCAGTCACCCGGACTACCGGATGCACTCGCAGTTGTGCGGTTCCAGTGCCCGCGAACTCTATGCGGTCAAGGGTCGCGAGCCGTGCTGGCTCAACACCAAGGATGCGGCCGACCGCGGTATCGTCGACGGCGACATCGTTCGCGTCTTCAACGGCCGCGGCCAGATCCTCGCCGGCGCCAAGGTGACCGACGACATCCGCGCCAGCGTCATTCAGGTCCAGGAAGGCGCCTGGTACGATCCGGAGGATATCACCGATCCGAACACGCTGTGCAAATACGGCGACCCGAACGTTCTCACCATCGATATCGGCACGTCCAGGCTGGCCCAGGCGACCTCCGCCCACACCTGCATGGTCGAGATAGAGAAGTTCACCGGCACCGTGCCTGAAGTCACGGCGTTCATGGCCCCGGCAGCGGCCGAATAACGCCGGGTCGGCAGTCCCTAGCCATCGTCTCCCGGCGCCGCTTTGCGGCGCCGGGATTTCTGTCAGCCGGCCACTTGCCAGCAACGGCA
>NZ_JRJG01000073.1 GCF_000759435.1 Hoeflea sp. BAL378 | reverse complement strand
CGCCGACCCGGTGCGCGGCGACGAGGTGTTCGCCTGCCTCAAGGTCAAGGGCGAGGCCGGCGAGGCGCTGGCCGCCGAGATCGCCGGCTGGTGCCTGACCCAGCTCGCCTATTACAAGGCGCCGGGCTACATTGCCTTCGTCGACGCCCTGCCGCTGACATCGACCCAGAAGATCCAGCGGCGGGAGCTCAAGGCGCTCGCCGACAGGCTTGTGCAGGACCCGGCAACCGTGGACACTCGCGCGATGAAGAAGCGGACGGCGGCGTGAAGCGGCAGGACTACAGCGGCGTCGTGGTGACAGCGCCGGTGTCGGTTCCCTATGTCCGCTATTCCCGCGAGACCGCGCATTGGTGGATCGCCCGCGCGCTGAAGCAGGTGCTTGCCGCCGCGGGACTGAAGCCGCGCGACCTCGACGGCTTCTCGGTGTCGAGCTTCACGCTGTTTCCCGATACGCCGGTGGGGCTGACCCAGCATCTGGGGCTGAGCCCGAGATGGCTCGACAGCATTCCGATGGGCGGCGCCAGCGGCGTGGTGGCGCTCCGGCGCGCGGCGCGCGCGGTGCAGGCCGGCGATGTCGACGTGGTCGCCTGCATTGCCGGCGACGCCAACCGGATCGACAGTTTCAGGCAACTGCTGTCGTCGTTCTCACGGTTCGCGATGGACGCCTCCTACCCCTATGGCTCGGGCGGGCCGAACGCCAGTTTCGCGCTGATCGCCGACGCCTATATGGCCGAGTACGGGGTCACGCGCGAGGATTTCGGCCGCATCGCCGTGGCCCAGCGGGCCAATGCGCTGAACTATCCCAACGCCATCATGACATCGCCGCTGACGCTGGAGCAATATCTCGCCGCCCGGCCGATCTCCGAGCCGTTCGGGCTCTATGACTGCGTCATGCCTTGCGCCGGCGCGGAAGGGTTTCTGGTGATGCGCGAGGACGAGGCGCAGGCCCGCGGCCTGGCCTTTGCCCGGATCTCGGCCACGATCGAGCGCCACAACGCCTTTCCGGAAGACCCGGTGCAGTTGCGCGGCGGCTGGGCGGTGGATGTCGACGAACTCTACGAGATGGCTGGCTGCGGGCCGGGCGACATCGACCTGCTGCAGACCTATGACGACTATCCGGTGATTTCGATGATGCAGTTCGAGGACCTGGGGTTTTGCGCCAAGGGCGAGGGGGCGCGCTTCGTGCGCGACCACGACCTGACGATCGCCGGCGATTTTCCGCACAATACCTCCGGCGGCCAGTTGTCCGCCGGCCAGGCCGGGGCCGCGGGCGGCTATCTCGGCCTGGTCGAGGCCATCCGGCAGGTGACCGGCCAGGCGGGCCCGACCCAGGTCACCAGTGCCCGCACAGCCATGGTCTCGGGCTTCGGCATGATCAATTACGACCGCGGCCTGTGTTCCTCGGCGGCCATCATCACGGGGGACGGGCGATGACCGGCGCGCTTCCGCCCCCCAAGAAGAAAAACCCGCAACTGCGCCAGGTGGTGCCCACCCTGCCGCCGCAGATGCGCTCGCGTGCGGCGCTCGGGCTCACGGCGGCGGCGGCGCGCGGGGCGTTCCTGCTGCAGCATTGCGCCGAATGCGGCGCGGTGCAGTATCCGCCGCGCGACGCCTGCTCGGCCTGTCTTTCGGTCGAGCTTGACTGGCGCGAGACGTCGCGGGACGGACGGGTGATCGCCGAAACCCGCATCCACGCCTCGCCGGATCCCTATTATCGCGAACGGCTGCCCTGGCGCACCGGCCTGGTGCAGCTCACCGCCGGGCCGACGGTGCTGTGCCACCTGCATGGCGACATCGGCCGGGGCGATGCGGTGCGCATGGATCTCAAGCTCGACAAGGCCGGACAGGGCGTGATGATCGCGCTGCCCGCAACAAGGAGTGCCGATATGGCGGACGATGGGCAGTTGCGCGCGCTCACGGCGCATCCCAAGCACCGGCGGGTGCTGATCACCGATATCCGCTCGCCGGTCACCCGGCCGCTGATCGAGGGGCTTTTCCGGGCCGGCGCGGCGCAGATCTTCGTGGGCGAATCGGAAAGCTGGCGGCGCGGCTCCGATCACGCGGCGATCGCCGCGCTCGACCGGGTCTCGGTCCTGCCGCTCGATGTGTCCGATGCGGCCTCGGTGAGCCGGCTGGCGGCCGAGATCGGCGGCAAGACCGACATCCTGATCAACACCGCGCGTCATGTGCGGCCCGGCGGGGTGCTGGGCGCGGACACGGTGTTCGCGCGCGAGGAATTCGAGATCAACGCGCTCGGGCTGATGCGGCTGGCGCAGGCCTTCGGGCCGGCGATGGCCTCGCGCACCGCCGACGGCGTCAATTCATCCGTAGCCTTCGTCAACCTGCTGTCGGTGCACGCGCTGTCCGCAGACCCCCATTACGGCGCGTTCTCGGCGAGCCAGGCTGCGGCGCTGTCGATCAGCCAGACGCTGAGGGCCGAGTTCCGCGCCTCAGGCCTCAGGATGATCAACGTCTTTGCCGGTCCGACCGACGATGAATGGCACCAGCCGCTGCCGCCGCCGAAGGTGCCGGCCGCGGCGCTGGCCAGATCGGTCGTCGAAGCTCTCTGCGAGGGGCTGGAAGAGGTGTTCTGCGGCGATGTCGCCCGCGACCTCGAGGCGCGCTGGCGGAGCGATCCCAAGGTGCTGGAACGCGAACTATCCGGAGGCGGCGCATGACGGACGCTCTTATCGATCTCGCCCGTGCGCTCGGCGACGGCTCGGTCGAGGTGGTCGACCTCACCCACACGCTGGACCCGGATTTTCCGGTGATCGTGCTGCCGCCGGAATTCGGCCAGTGCGCCCGGTTCCGGATGGAGGAGGTCTCGGCCTATGACGGCCGCGGCCCGGCCTGGAAATGGCACAACATCTCGATGAACGAGCATACCGGCACGCATTTCGATGCGCCGATCCACTGGGTCTCGGGCAAGGATGTCGCCAACGGCGCCGTCGACGAGATCGACCCGTCGGTGTTTGTCGGGCCGGTGGTGGTGATCGACTGCTCCGAGGGGGCTGCGACGGATGACGATTTCGAGCTGACGCCGGAGATCATCCACGCCTGGGAAGCCCGGCACGGTGTCATTCCGGCCGATAGCTGGGTGCTGATGCGCACCGACTGGTCGAAGCGGCGCGGCGCGGCGTATCTCAACATGAGGGACGACGGCCCGCATTCGCCGGGGCCGACGCCCGCGGCGATCGAGCTGCTGCTCGCGCGCGACATCCGCGGCTTCGGCACCGAGACCGTCGGCACCGATGCGGGGCAGGGCACGCATTATTCGCCGCCCTATCCGGCGCATTACCTGCTGCACGGCGCGGGCAAGTTCGGGCTGCAGTGCCTGAGGAACCTAGACAAACTGCCGCCCACGGGCGCGATGCTGGTCGCGCCGCCATTGAAGATCAAGGGCGGCACCGGCAGCCCGCTCAGGGTGCTGGCGCTGGTGCCGGCGCGGACCGCCGAGGGAGAGAGACCATGACCGACTTTACCGCCGTCATCACCGGCGCTTCGAAGGGGATCGGCGCCGACCTGGCCGACAAGCTGCTCGAGCGCGGCTACCGGGTCATCAACCTGTCGCGCAGTGCGCCCGAGCGGGGCGACGCGCGGCTGATGAGCATCGACTGTGACCTGCTCGACGCCGGCGCCGTCAAGGACGCGGCGCAGCGGATCGCGGCCGAGCATGAGGTCACCCATTTCGTCCACAATGCCGGGCTGATCTGGGCGAACCTGGTGGAGGAGGCCAAGCCCGAAGACATCACCGGGCTCGCGCAATTGCATCTGGGTTCGGCGCTGACGCTGCTGCAGGCGTTCCTGCCTGCGATGAAGGCAAGGAAGTTTGGCCGGGTGATGTTCAACGGGTCGCGCGCGGCCTTGGGCGTGCCGACGCGCACCGCCTATTCCGCCACCAAGGCCGGGATGATCGGCATGGCGCGGACCTGGGCGCTGGAACTGGCGCCGCACGGCATCACCGTCAACGTGGTGGCGCCGGGACCGATCCAGACCGACAATTTCTGGGGCATCATCCCCAAGGGCAGCGCCCGCGAGGCCGAACTCGCCACCAGGATCCCGGTCGGGCGGCTGGGCTCCGTCGACGATGTCAGCAACGCCTTCCTGTTCTTCTGCGACCCCGCCAGCAGCTTCGTCACCGGCCAGACGCTCTATGTCTGCGGCGGCACCAGCATCGGCATGGTCACCCTGTAGCGGTTTTTTCCCGCACGGCTTGGGGCGGATCCTCTCCGCCGGGGGACGTCAGGCGAATGTCCTGTGCCGCGCCGTAGCCCGGCCTGGCGGCTGCGACCATCGTGCGGTCGCAGCGACTGCGAGCCCGGCAAGAGGGCCTGCGCCACGGCTCCAGCGCCACGCCGAGCCTTTCAACAGCCTCTCGCCTCTGCCTCGGCCACCGAAGGCCGCGAGGCGATCCTCGGGATCGCCTTCGGCGCGTCCCACCTTGCCCGCCACCGCGCGGATGGGCATGATGGGCGGGATCATCTCGCTTACCTGACCCCGGTGCGCGAGCGGCCGAACTGGCCTCGGAATCCACGCAAGGAGTGAACCCATGCCCTATGTCAACCTCGAGGTCACGCGCGAAGCAGCGCCGCAGGGCGCCGGGCCCAGGCCCGCGCAGACGGCGCGGCTGATCGCCGGCCTGCCTGCGCCCGCCTGTCGGGTCCTGCCATGAAGACCCGGCTCACGGAGCTGTTCGGGCTGTCGACGCCGGTGATCCAGGCGCCGATGGCCTTCGTCGCCGGCGGCGCCCTTGCCGCCGCGGTGTCGCGCGCCGGCGGGCTCGGCATGATCGGCGGCGGCTATGGCGATGCCGACTGGCTTGACGCCCAGTTCGCGCTGGCCGGCAATACGCCCGTGGGCTGCGGCTTCATCTCCTTCGCGCTGGCCGAAAAGCCGGAGCTTCTGGAACTCGCGCTGGCGCGCCAGCCGCGCGCCCTGTTCCTGTCCTTCGCCGATCCAGCGCCGTTTCTTCCAGCGATCCGCGCCGCGGGCGTGCCGGTCATCGTCCAGATCCAGAGCTACAGGGATGCCTGCAGGGTTCTGGATCTCGGCATCGAGGTCGTGGTTGCGCAGGGCGGCGACGCCGGCGGCCACGGGCGCAGCCGCGGAACGATGGCCCTCGTCGCCGAAGTTGCTGACGAGATATCCCGGCGCGGGTCGCCCTCCATCCTCTGCGCCGCGGGCGGCATCGCCGACGGACGCGGCCTTGTGGCCGCGCTTGCGCTCGGGGCCGAGGGCGTGGTGATCGGCACCCGCTTCTGGGGCGCGGTCGAATCGCTCGCCGACCGCCGGCTGGTTCCCTCGACGCTCGCGCGCGACGGCGACTCCACCGTCCGCACCAGGGTCGTCGACCGGCTGCGCGGTATCGACTGGCCGGAGGGCTATTCGGGCCGGGTCCTCCAAACTGCGTTCGTGGAGCGCTGGCATGGCGACGAGGCCGGGCTTTCGGCCGAGATCGACGCGCAGCAACAGCGCTGGACCGCCGCCGTCGCCGCGGCCGATCCCTCCATCGTCGCCCCGTTCGTGGGCGAGGCGATCGGCCTCCTGCGCACAGAGGAGAGCGCCGAGGCGATCATCAGGGACCTGGCTGAAGGGGCTGCGCGCACGCTGGCGGCCCTGCAGCAATTCCGGTGAAGCCCGCCCGGCCCCGGCGATGCAGATGAGAAGCCGGCAAGGCTAGCGGTCCGTCGGATTCGAGAGGGGGCGGAGGGGAGGGACGAAGTCCGAAGCTTAAGCCACGCGCGCTGATCTGGCGGGGCGGCTGCGTGAAGCCGGAATGGCGGAGAGGATGGGATTCGAACCCACGATACCCTTTTGAGGTATACTCCCTTAGCAGGGGAGCGCCTTCGACCACTCGGCCACCTCTCCGTTGCCCGTCTGTTACCTTAGCGGCAACCCGTAATCAACCTCATTCCATTGAGGAAATCATCATGGTGATCATGGCCTGCGGGCGCGGCGCCCGGCGGGTGCGCGTCAGGCCTGCGCCGAAGCCGGGTTGCGCCCGGGCCGGGCGCCTTTGGTGGCGGGCTTGCGGGCCGGTTTGCGCGGCTTGGCCTTGGTTTTGTCCGGATGCGGCGGCTGCGGCGCCGCGGCGGATTTGACCTTGCCGGCGGCGATCATGTTGGCGGCGTTGAGCGCGATGGCGCACTGATCAAGGTCGTTGGTGGCAAGATGGGCGTAGCGCAGCGTCATCTGGATGGTCTGGTGGCCCAGGAAGGTCTGCACGCGCCTCAGGTCGATGCCGGCCTGGACCAGGCGCGACGCGCAGGTGTGGCGCAGGATATGCGGCACCATGTGCGGATCGTCGGAGAAGCGGTTTTCCTTGCGCGCGCGGTTCCAATTATATTTGAAATTCGGATAGGAAATTGTGGAAAACGGTCCGCTGCCGCCAAAAGGGCGGGCCAATTCAAGCGCCTGGGCGGCGCGATCGGTCAGCGGGACCGAACGGCTCTTGCCGGATTTGGTGATCCAGAAGGTCGCGACGTTGTTGTGGATGTCGCCCCATTTGAGCGCCAGCGCTTCGCCGACGCGGGCGCCGGTGTCGACCAGGAACCTGCACAGAAGCTCGTGATGGGGGTTGTGAACACCGACGGCGGAGAACATCAAAGCCTCCTCCTCGGCAGTCAAAAACCGCACGCGGGAATTGCGTTCCCTCAAACGAATATAGGTTGGAAGCCTAGCTATCTGTCCGCTCCTCTCGGCCTTTTTCAACAAGCGGTAAAGTGCAGAAAGTTTGCGATTGATCGTCGAGTTTCTATTTCCGATACCCCGAAAATGATCTATCAGACGGTCAATCAAGACATCATCATAGGTTGCAGTGCGGTGCAGCAACATGAATTCGTCTATTTCGTAAATAAAGGCTTGGCAATTGTTTCGATGGGATCCGTTTTCCCAAAGAGAACCGGCATGCTGTTCCCATAGATGGGCAAGGCGCGGCGCTTCTATTGCGAGATCGACCATCTCGCTCAATACGACGGAGTTGGTATCCACTCTAACGTGTTCCAATTTCAGGTCCGCCAAAATAAGATTGGTTTAATTTATTAAGCAACTCCTCCCAAGCGCAGCAGAATTCGTGTTGTTCCCTTATATTGGAACCCGGCAGCCTGAGCTGCCGGGTTCTTTTCATCAAACCAAGGTTTGATTAGAACGAGCGCTGAACGCGACCGTAGAAGCCGAATGCACCGTCGGTACCGACAACGCCCGAGTCGGCGTAGACGAATTCCGGAGTGACCACGAGGCCCGGAACAACTTCGTAGTTCAGGTTGCCAACGACAGCCCACGAGTCGGAGTTGACGGCAACAGTGGATTCGGTCCACTGGACCTGTGCGTTGAGGGTAACCTTGTCGGTTGCCTTGAACGAACCGCCACCGATGACCGACCATGCGTCGTCGGAGCCGTAGGGTGCCCAGGTTGCGTAAGCCGAAGAGCCTTCGCCGTACATGCCCATGATGAAGACCGAAGCCTGCTCGGAGAGGGTCACGTCTGCACGAACCTTGGCAGCCCAGCCGCCAACGTCGAAGGTCGCGCCGGGAACGTCGTCGCGGGTGTCGAAGCCGACAACTGCGCTGAGGTCGACCATGC
>NZ_JRJG01000072.1 GCF_000759435.1 Hoeflea sp. BAL378 | reverse complement strand
GATGGGGACCGGCCATTCCGCGGAGGATCTTGTCAAAAAGTTGCGGCGCCTGAGCGCCCGCCTCACCCGCAGATTTCGAACAGGCCCGCGGCGCCCATGCCGCCGCCGACGCACATCGAGACGACGGCGAGCCTGGCGCCGCGCCGGCGGCCCTCGATCAGCACATGGCCCGCCATGCGGGCGCCGCTCATGCCGTAGGGGTGGCCGATGGAGATGGCGCCGCCATTGACGTTGAGTTTTTCCGGATCGATGCCGAGCTTGTCGCGACAGTAGAGAAGCTGGGCGGCGAAGGCCTCGTTGATTTCCCACAGGTCGATGTCGTCGGGCTTGAGCCCGTGGCGGGCGAGCAGGCGCGGGATGGCGACCACGGGCCCGATGCCCATTTCCTCGGGCGCGCAGCCGGCGACCGCCATGCCGCGGAAAATGCCGAGCGGCGCGAGCTTGCGCCGTGCCGCCTCCTCGCCCGACATGACGACCAGCGCCGAGGCGCCGTCGGACAACTGGCTGGCATTGCCGGCGGTCACCACCTTGCCCTCGCCCCTCACCGGCTGGAGCGACGCAAGCCCTTCAAGCGTCGTGTCGGGGCGGTTGCATTCGTCGCGGGTGAGCCTGACCTGTTGCTCGGAGGTCTCTCCGGTCGCCTTGTCGGTGACGGACTTGACCGTCTCCATGGCGACAATCTCGGCGTCGTAGCGGCCGGCGGCCTGCGCTTCGGCCGTGCAGCGTTGGCTTTCGAAGGCATAAAGATCCTGCGCCTCGCGGCTCACGCCATAGCGCGCGGCCACGAGCTCCGCGGTGTCGAGCATGCTCATGTAGTAGCTGTCGGGCACGCAGGCGACGCGGTAGGCATGGGCGTTCCAGTGCGCGTTCTGCACCAGCGAGATCGAATCGACGCCGCCGGCCATGGCGACGGCGACGCCCTCATGCATCACCTGATAGGCGGCGTGGGCGAGCGCCGACAGGCCCGAGGCGCATTGCCGGTCGATGGTGGCGCCGGCGACCGTGTCCGGGAGGCCGGCCGCGATCACCGCATGGCGCGCGGCGTTGACGCCGGCGGTGCCCTGGGTGAGCGCCGAGCCCATGGTGAGATCCTCGATCTCGCCGCCCTCGAGGCCGGCGCGGGCGACCGCAGCCCTGATCGCGTGCGCCATCAGCACCGGGGCCTGGGTGGCGTTGAAGGCGCCGCGATAGGCTTTGCCGATCGGCGTGCGGGCGGTGGAGACAATGACGGCGTCGCGCATGGGGTATTCCTTCTCAGTGTCGTTCGAGACCGCACCAGTTGGCGATGAACACGGCGGTGGCCTGCGTCACGCGGCGCACCGATTCGAGCTCCACCTGCTCGTTGAATCCGTGAATGGCCTCCGCCCGCGGCCCGTAGACCAGCGCCGGCGTGTCGGCGTAGAGCCCGAAGAAGCGGGCGTCGGTGGTGGCGGTGATGGCGATCCGGTCGAGCGCCGAGCCGTTGACGGTGTGATGGGCGTTTTCCAGCACCGCGATCGCCTGCGCGGCGCCGGCGGAGCTGTCCTGCGACAGCGCGTAGCCTTCGGCATGAAAGCCGTGATAGACGATCTCGGGCGCATGCTTCTTCAGAAACGGGTGGGCCTGCGCCGCGTCGTGGAGCACCGCCTCGATCTCGCGCCTGGCCTCCTCGAGGTCCTGGCCGGGAAACAGGCCCATGCGCACGTCGAAGACGCACCAGGCCGGCACCGAACTGGTCCAGTCGCCGCCCGCAATCTTGCCGATATTGAGATTGAGCGCGTGATTGTGCCCGGCATAATCGCCGTGGCGCCGCTCCGCCGCGTTCCAGCGGTGCTCCATCTCGTGCAGCGCGGCGATCAGCGGGATCGCCGCCTCGATCGCGTTCGAGCCGCTGCCGGCATAGGCGACATGGACCGGGATGCCCTTGAGATGCACCTGGAACCACAGCACGCCCAGTTGCGCGGTGACCAGCTTTTCGGCGAACGGTTCGGGGATCAGCGCCGCATCGGCGCGATAGCCGCGCTGCAGGCAGGCGAGCGCGCCGTTGCCGGTGCATTCCTCCTCCACCACCGACTGGACGAACACATCCGCGGCCGGCGCCAAGCCCAGATGCCGGAGCGCATCGAGCGCGAACAGGTTGGAGGCAAGCCCCGCCTTCATGTCGCCCGCGCCGCGGCCATACATCCAGCCGTCCTCGACGCGCGGCGCGTAGGGCGGCGTGTGCCACATGTCGAGCGGGCCTTCCGGCACCACGTCGACATGGCCGTTGAGGATCAGGCTCCGGCCGGCGCCGCTCCGGCCCCGGTGCGTGGCGACGACATTGACCGCGTCGTCATAGGCGCCGATCACCGGCGAGAAGCCCGGCAGATGGGCGATCTCGGCGACATCGATCTGCCAGCGGTCGACGGCGTAGCCGCGCGCGGAAAATTCGGCGGCCATGAAGTCCTGCGCCGACTGCTCGTTGCCCCGCGTCGACGGATGCGAGACGAGTTCGGCGAGGAACTCGATCTCGCGGTCGAACACGGCGTCGACGGCGTGGAGAATGCGGGTTTCGTCCTGCGGGGTGATCATTTGGGCATGGCTCCTAGAATGTCGGGATCGGTCCTGCGGGCACGATCAGCGGCGCGCCGGTCGCCGCGCGCACCTCGGCCAGCGTCACGCCCTCGGCCAGTTCGACCAGATGCAGGCCGTCGGGCTGCACGTCGCAGACCGCCATGTCGGTGTAGATGCGGTTGACGCAGCCCACGGCCGTCAGCGGCAGGGTGCAGCGCTCGAGGATCTTGGGATTGCCGTGCTTGTCGGTATGGCTGGTGAGCACGCCGACGCGCCGCGCCTTCTGCGCGAGCTCGATGGCGCCGCCGACGCCGGCCGCGGATTTTCCGGGAATGATCCAGTTGGCGAGATCGCCATTGGCGGCGACCTCGAAGGCGCCGAGCAAAGTGAGATCGAGCCGCCCTCCCCGCACCAACGCGAAGGACACGGCGCTGTCGAAGAACGATCCGCCGGGCGCACAGGTGATGTAGCCGCCGCCGGCGTCGATCAGGTTGCGGTCCTCATGGCCGGGGGCGGCAAGCCCGCCGACGCCGGCGATGCCGTTTTCGGAATGCAGGCAGACCGGGCAATCGGCGCCGACATGGGCCATCACCTGGGTCGGCAGGCCGATGCCGAGATTGACGGTCATGCCGGGGGTAATGTCGCGCGCGGCGCGGGCGAGCATTCTTTGCTTAGCGGTGGACGACACCGTAGACCTCCATCAGCTTTTCCGGCAGGGCGACCAGGTGATCGACAAAGGGCGCCGGCGTATGGACCATGTCTGGATCGATGCCGCCGGTCCCGACGATGACCTCGGCCTCGGCGATGGTGCAGTTCGCCGCCATCGCCATCAGCGGGTTGAAGTTCCGCGCCGTCGCCGCATAGGCGAGATTGCCGAAGGTGTCGGCGCGGGCGGCGTGGACGAGCGCGAAATCGGCCTCGAGCGCGGGCTCGATCAGGTAGGTCGCGCCGTCCATCTCGACACGCTGCTTGCCCTCGGCCAGAAGCGTGCCGATGCCGATGTCGCTGACGAAGCCCTTGAGGCCCGCGCCGGCGGTGCGGATGCGCTCGGCGAGGATGCCTTGCGCGACGAACTCGACCTCGATCTCGCCCGCATTCATCATCCGGACGGCATTGCCGTTGAGCCCGACATGGCTGGTGATCAGCCGGCTGACCATGCCCGCTCCGAGCAGCCAGTCGACGCCCATGCCAGGCTCGTTGGCGTCGTTCTTGATGATGGTGAGGTTCTTGGGCCCGTGCCGGACCAGTTCCGCAATCAGCGTGAACGGCGTTCCGGGCACGCCGAAGCCGCCGATCATGATCCGCGCGCCGTCGCCGATCCGGCCGATCGCCTCGGCGAGGTCTGTCGATTTGTCGAGGAGCGGCATTATCCGGTCACCGGCAGGTTCATTTCCGCGGCCATGGCGTCGAGGCATTCGGTCAGCGTGGCGATGATCTCGCCGATCTGAGCCTCGGTGATGATCAGCGGCGGGCAGACCAGGAAATGGTCGCCCTCATGGCCGCCGCGGGTGCGGCGCGAATAGATGATCAGCCCGCGCTCATAGGCGAGATCGACCAGCCGGTTGTAGGCGTTGAGCCCCTTGGGCAAGGGCGTCATGGTCTCGCGGTCGGAGACGAGCTCGAAGGCGAGCAGCAGGCCCTTGCCGCGCACGTCGCCGATAAAGGGATAGCGGTCCATCAACTGGGTCAGTTCCGCCTTCAGCAGGTCGCCCATCACCCTTGCATTGTCGACGAGGTTCAGGCGGTCCATTTCTTCCAGCACCGCGCAGCCCGCGGCGCAGGCGAGCGGATTGCCGGCATAGGTGAAGCCGTGCATGAAGCCGCCGGCGTCGAGAACCTTGTCGACGATCGCGTTCTTGGCCACCATCGCGCCGAGCGGCGCATAGCCCGCGGCAAAGCCCTTCGACAGGGCGACGATGTCGGGGATCACGCCCCAGTGCTCCGACGCCACGAATTTTCCGGTGCGCCCTGCCCCGGTCATGACCTCGTCGTAGATCAGCAGGATGCCGAACTCGTTGCAGATCTCGCGGATGCGGCCGTAATAGCTGTCGGGCGCCACCAGCGCGCCGGTGGAGGCGCCGCCGACCGGCTCCATGATGAAGGCGAGCACCGTCTCCGGCCCCTGGGCGAGGATCTCATCGCGCAGCAGGTCGGCATATTTGAGCCCGCGCTCCTCATCCGAAAGATTGTCGCGGTCGAGATAGCAGAGCGGCGCCGCGATCTTCGGCATCGGCCGGAACATCGGCTCGAACGGCTTGGTCAGCGGATCGTAGCCGGTGAGCGCCACCGCGCCGAGCGTGCCGCCGTGATAGGAGGGGAAGCGCGAGATCACCTTCCAGCGGCTCGCTTCGCCGACCGCCAGCGCATACTGCCGGGCGAGCTTGATGGTGCTTTCCACCGCCTCCGACCCGCCCGAGACGAAGAACACCCGGTCGAGTTCCTCGGGCATGCGCTCGGCGGTCATTTTCGCGAGCTTTTCCGCGGCCTCGTTCTGGAAATGCAGCCGGTAGCCGAAGGTGGCCTTGTCCATCTGCCTCTTCATCGCCGCCAGAACATTGGCGTTGGAATGGCCGATATTGGACACCATGGCGCCGCTCGATCCGTCGAGATAGCGTTTGCCGGTGGTGTCGTAGAGATAGATGCCCTCCGACCGGTCGAGCATCGGCCGGGTCAGGCGGGACTGGTAGAACAGGTTGGATGTGAGGTCTCTGCCGCTGGTCTTCACGTTAATTCTGTCCTTTGAGGTGTTTGCGCAGGAAATTCTTGGTGCGTTCGTTGGCGGGGGTCTTGAAGATCACCTCCGGCGGTCCTTCCTCGACCACCACGCCCTGGTCCATGAACAGCACCCGGTCGCAGACGTCCTGGGCGAAGCCCATCTCGTGGGTGACGATGATCATGGTCATGTGCTCTTCGGCAAGCTGCTTCATGACCAGGTTGACCTCCTCGACCAGTTCCGGGTCGAGCGCGGACGTTGCCTCGTCGAACAGCATCACCTTGGGCTTCATGGCGAGCGCCCGGGCGATGGCCACGCGCTGCTTCTGCCCGCCCGAGAGCTGCGAGGGATAATAGTCGATCCGGTCGAGGAGCCCGACCTTGTTCAACTGCTCGACGGCGAGCTGATCGGCCTCGGCCTTGGAGATGCCCTTGAGCATCTTCGGCGCCAGCGTGATGTTGTCGCGGACATTGAGATGGGGAAAAAGGTTGAAGTGCTGGAACACCATGCCGATGTTCTGGCGCACGGAATTGATGTGCGCCTCGTACTGGCGGGTGGGCAGCTTCTTGTTGACCTGGGCATCCTCGAGCCACACCTCGCCCGAGGTCAGTGGATCCAGATCGTTGATGGCGCGCAGCAGTGTGGATTTCCCCGAGCCGCTGGGGCCGATGATGGCGACGATCTGGCCTTTCTTCACCTGCAGGCTGATGTCCTTGAGCACTTCGAGCGTGCCGTAGCTCTTGGCCGCGTGCCTGATGTCGATGATGGGTCTGTCGGTCATGGATGTCCCTCCCTGCCTCAGCGGGCGATCTGGATGCGCCGCTCGATGCGGCGCAGTCCGGCCTCGAGGCCAAGGTTGATGACGTAGTAGCAGGCGGCCGCCGCGACATAGAATTCGAACGGCCGGAAGGTGCGCGAGATCGCCATCTGCGACGACAGCGTGAGTTCCGCCACGCCGATCACCGAGACCAGCGCCGAATCCTTGAGGAGCGCGATCATGTTGTTGCCGATCGGCGGCACCACCGAGCGGATGGCCTGCGGCACGACGACCTTGCGCAGCGTCTGCAGGCGGCTCAGCCCCAGCGTGCGCGCGCCCTCGTACTGGCCGATGTCGACGGCGCGGATGCCGGCCTGGATGATGTCGGAATTGTAGACCGCGAAATGCAGCCCGAGCCCGATGACGCCGGCGACGAAGGCCGGCAGGTCGACGCCGATCTGGATCAGGCCGAAATAGATCAGGAACAGTTGCAGCAAGAGCGGCGTGCCCATGAACAGCCAGGCGAACAGCCGGAACGGCAGCCTGACGACGAGCGGCGCGTAGAGCGCGATGACGGCGAAGACGATGCCGCCGAAGAAGCTCAGCACCGCCCCCGAGACGGTGATGGCGATGGTCCACAGCGCGCCGGTGAGCAAGGCCCCGGCAAACGGGGGAACGACGGTGAAATCAAGACCCATGACAGCCTCCGGACCTGGTCAAAAGCACTGTCATCTGAGCGCCGCGCGGCGATCGAGCCAGTTCACGCCGAGCCCCGTCACATAGATGATCGCCATGTAGAGGACGCCGGCGAGCAGGAACATCTCGAACGGCTTGTAGGTGGAGCCGATATAGCGCTGGGCGGTGTAGGTGAGCTCGACCACCGAGATGGCGGCGACCAGCGCCGTGCCCTTGATGAGCGCGTTGATGTTGACGCCGAGCGGCCGGATCATCAGCCGTAGCGCCTGCGGCAGGGTGACCGAGCGGAAGGTCTCGAAGCGGCTCAGCCCCAGCGTGCGCGCGGCCTCGGTCTGGCCGCGGTCGACCGAGATGATGGCGCCGCGCATGGTCTCGGTCATGTAGGCGCCGATGTTGAAGCCGAGCGCCAGCACCCCCGCCTCGAAGGCATCGAGCTGGATGCCCACCTGCGGCCCGCCGAAATAGAGGATGAAGACCTGGATCAGCGCCGGGGTGCCGCGGATGACGCTGACATAGGCAGCGCCGGCAAAGCGCAGCGCCGGCGAGCGCGACAGCCGCGCCGCCGCCCCCAGCGCGCCACAGGCGAGCCCCATCGCCCCCGACAGCACGGCAAGCTGGATCGTCACCCAGGCCGCCTCGAGGAAGAACGGGAAGACGCGAATCATCAAATCTGTGTCCAAGGCGCGTCTCCTCCCCGTTCAGCCGCGATGCCGGGCAATGCTCAGTGATGGTCCTTGCGCGGCAGCAGCGGCAGCGCGCGGATCTCGCGCACCAGCTCGACGGTCGCGTTGATGGCGGCGTCGAGGAACAGCTTGCCGTTCTCGGCGGTGGCGACCGTCGGATCGCCCATGGTGCCGTCCTCGGAGACCGACGACCACCAGCGCATCAGCATCGCTTTGCCGCCGCCGCCGGCGAGGTCGAGATTGAAGAACTTCGAGCCCGGATTGTGGGCGATCTGCCTGGTCGCCTTGGAGAGATCGACCAGATCCGGATGCAGGTGCATGTAGATCGAGGCCTCGAATTCGCCGGCATGCGCGATGCCGCCGAGCTCGGACTTGCGGATCTCGTTGATCTCTTTGGAGATCAGGTTCCAGTAGGAGCACGAGACGCAGAGGACCTCGGACTGGATGACGGTCTTGCGCGCGGCGAGATCGAGCACCGGATGGTTCGAGCCGTGCGAATTCAGAAGCAGGATACGGCGGAAGCCGTGATGGGCGAGCGACTTGGTGACGTCGGTGATGAAGGCGATCAGCGTCTCCGGCTCGATCCAGATGACGCCCGGGAAATCCTTGTGGTGCTCGTTGAAGCCATAGGGAATCGGCGGCATCACCAGGATGTCCTCGGGCGCGAGTTTCGCCGCCCCTTCCGCCACCGCCATGCCCAGCACCGTGTCGGTGTCGAGCGGCATGTGCGAGCCGTGGTCCTCGGTGGCCGAGACCGAGAGGATGACCACCCGGTCCTTGTCCGCCTCGCGGACTTCATCGATCGTGAGCTGGCCGTAATGGGTCTTCATTGTGGCTTGTTCCTCGTGGCCCCGTTAGGCCATCCTGCTCTGAAAAAAGCCCCCGCGCAGGGACCTGATCGCCGCGCGAGGGGGAGAGTTTCTGAAAACTCAGCGGATGTCGCCGCCGACCCATTTGTTGGCGATTTCGACATAGGTGCCGTCCGCCTGGATCTCGTCGAGCGCCTTCTGCATCGCCGCCTTGAGCTCGGGATTGCCCTGGCGGATGGCGATGCCCGCGCCGACGGCCTCGGTCTCGAGATCGTTGAGCGCGACCAGATCGCGGCCGCTTTCCTTGGCGGCGAGGATCACGGCGACCGAATCGGCGATGATGGCGTCGACGCGACCGTTCTCGAGCTCGAGCAGCAGCTCGGGAAGGCCCTTGTAGGTCTTGACGTCATAGCCCTGCTCGCGGGCCCACTGCTCGTGGGTCTCGCCGAGCGTCACGCCGACGGTGGCGTCGGAAAGCTGGGCGACGCTGGTGATCGGCGAGCCGGCCATGGTGAACACCGCGCGCTTGGTGGTGTAATAGGGGCCGACGAAATCGACCACCTTCTGGCGCTCCTCGGTGATCGACATCGAGCCGACGATGGCGTCATACTTGTTGGCGAGCAGCCCGCCGATGATGCCGTCCCAGGCGGTGGTGACGATTTCGGTCTCGAGTCCCATGCGCTTGGCGATCTCGGTGCCGATGGCGGCGTCGAAGCCCACCACTTCGTTCTGCTCGTTGACGAAGTTGAAGGGAGGATAGGCGCCGCTCATGGCGATGCGCATCGTGCCCTTTTCCTTGATGGTGGCGAGTTCGTCGGCGGCGACGCTGCCGGCCGAGATGAATGCAAGCGAGCCTGCTGCAAGCACGGTCCCGATGATCTTGGTAAACGCGTTCATGTGACGCCCTTTTCTGTTCCACTGGTTGGATGATCTCACGGACTGCCGTGCGCTGGGAGTGGCCTAGGCCGCATCAGTCCTCGACGGTTTTTGTCGCATGCCGGTTTACTATGGATCAAACAAATATTATCTATCCCAACTATAGACAGGATTTATGATGCAGCCTTACGAACAGCGCTTCCCCTGGAACCTCGACTGGAACCTGCTCCGCACCTTCATGATCGTCGTCGACCAGAAGGGGCTGACCCGCGCCGCGGACTTCCTGGGGGTGACCCAGCCGACCATCTCAAGTGCGCTCAAGCGGCTCGAGACCACCGTCGGCGTGTCGCTGGTCGACCGGCGGCCGGGCAATTTCGCCGTGACCGAGGCGGGCCAGGTTCTCTACCAGGAGTGCAACGCGCTGTTCGGCGCCGTCTCGCAGATCCCGGGTCTGATCACCAAGGCGCAGCGGCGGGTGAGCGGCCACATCAACATCGTCATGACCAGCCATGTCGTCTCCGAGCATCTCGACCGGGTGCTGTTCGATTTCAACGCCGACCATCCGGGCGTGACCTATTCGCTGTCGGTGGCCGAAAGCTCGGAAGTGCTGAGCCGGGTCAGGCAGAACCGGGCCACGTTCGGCGTCTGCCTGATGCGCGATCCCGATCCGGCGCTGGTGGCCAAACCCCTGTACCGCGAGCGGTTCGCGCTCTATTGCGGCCCGCGGCACCGGCTGTTCGGCAAGACCCAGATCAAGCTCTCGGAACTCCAGGGCGAAAACTCGGTCTCGTTCCAGACGGAAGTCGAGAGCGGCCCGCTGTTCCTGCTGGCGCAATTGCGCGAGCGCGCCCTGCTCAACCCCGAGATCAAGGGGATCTCCGCCAACCTGCCCGAGGTGCGCCGCATGATCGTGGCCGGCATCGGCGTCGGCGCCCTGCCCGTCCATGTCGCCGGCCGCGACGTCGAGGCCGGGCTGCTCTGGCCGCTGCCGCCCTATGCCGGTCTGCCCACGGCGGATATCTACTTCGTCAAGAACCCGCGCCGCAGCCTCAATCCGGCCGAAAGCGTGCTGGTCGCGGCCATCGAGGATCTGATCGACACCACGCCGATCGCCGAGCGCACCTACCCCTGACCGGGCCGCCGGGCATGGGGCCCGGGGCCGCTGACGCCCAGACACGATGCCGCAGGGGATAGCCGCCCTCTCCGCGCGAATTCTCCCCGGCGCCTCTCGTTTTTCACAGTGAAACACTCTAGCGTGGGCGGGCGGGCACGGATGATCCGCCGGCGGGCGCAGGGGGTGCGGCCGCCAGAATTGCACCATGTAATTTTATGGGTTAGGATCTTGTTTTTTATGGGGGCATCTTGACTGGTCTGAGGCCAATTCAATACCGAGCCTGCCCATGAGCGCGCAGGACGCGGCCGTGTTCGAATTCATCGAGCGCGTGGACGCCCATGTGCTGATCGACGACCTGCTCGACGACCTGTTGCAGGTGGTGGCCAATTTCGGCTTCCAGCACATGATCTACACCGGCCTGCCCGCCGGAGACAGCTCGATCGCGCCGCTGGTCAAGACCAACCGCTTCCCGCAGGACTGGTGGGACCTCTATGTCGAGCGTGATTACGCCCGGACCGACGCGGTCTGCCAGCAGGTGTTCGCCAAGGTCGAGCCCTTCGTCTGGAGCGACGTGGATCCGGGCTTCTCGGCGATGGAGGGCGCCGCCCGGGTCGCCGGCGAAGCCGCCGAGCACGGCCTGGTCGACGGCTATGTGGTGCCGCTGTTCTCCCGCGACGAATGGCTCTCGGTGATGTCCTTCGGCGGGCCGGACAAGCTCATGCTCAGTCCGCGCGACCGCGGCGCCATCAACCTGATGGCGATCTACACCTCCTCGACGATCGAGCGCCGCCAGCGCAAGCAGCCCGAGCGCGGCCGGCTGACCGGGCGCGAGCGGGAAGTGCTGCTGTGGACCTCGGCCGGCAAATCCTGCTGGGAGATCTCCGTCATCCTCAATGTGAGCGAGCAGACGGTGCGGTTTCACACCGCGCAGATCCGGGCCAAGCTCAACGCCTCCAACACCACTCACGCCGTGGTCCGGGCACTTCAACACGGCGAGATCACGCTCGGTCAACTGGCGGATCGGCTAGGCGACATCCGCTAACGGCGCCCCGTATCCTCTCTCCTCGGGAACAAAGGGGAACGAGGATGATCGAGGCACACGTCGTCACCACGCGCAACAAGCATCTCTATGAACGCGAATTCGAGGAATTCCTTCGCCGCCGCCACGAATATTACGCGGTGGCCAACCGCTGGGTGCCGATCAGCGACGACGGCCTCGAACTCGATCCCTTCGACACGCCGCACGCCACCTACATGCTGGGAATCCTGGGCGACCGGGTCGTCACCTCGGCGCGGCTGATGCCGACGAACCTGCCCAACCTGGTGTCGGAGGAGTTCCCGCACATGTGCGAGAACATCGGCCTGCCCCGCCGCGAGGACTGGGCCGACTGGACCCGCACCTATGTGCTGCCGGAATACCGCGGCGTCGGCTCGACCGGGATCCTGGGGCAGATGTTCTGCGCGGTGATGGAGTACTGCGTCGAGGAAGGCATCAGCCATATCGGCGGGGTGCTGCAGCAATATCTGCTCAAGCGCTGGCTCGACATGGGCTGGAACGTGATCCCGGCCGGCCTGCCGCGCGTGCTGTCGGGCGACTGGTGCCTGGTGGCCTATATCGAGGTCAACGAGAAGGCGCTGCGGACAGGCCGCGAGCATGCCTCCGTCACCCGGCCGCTGGTCGTGCGCCGGGGCGAGCAACTGCCCTTCATCGAACCTTCCCGCCGTCCCGCGATCGAGGCAAATTCATGAGCGACCAACCCACCACCACCGACCAGACTCTCGCGCTCCTGAAGATCCAGGGCCTGCTTGCCGCCGCCTATGACATGTCGCGGCACACCGACAACAAGTTTCTCTCCTACCTGATCAAGATGGCGAGGATGGAGGTGCAGGCCCGTTTCGAAACGCCGGGCGCCGATGCGGACGAGCTCGACAAGCCCGGCAAGCTCGACCGGACCTGAAGCCGGGCGCACGCCGGCCGCGCCCCATGGCCGGGCGCGGACCGCGGCGCCCTGTCCTCGCGCCGCCGCGGGCGGCAACAAAACGCCGGCGCTTTTCACCTTTCCTTAAAGCCGTATGGGTAAGGTCGGCATGCGGGCGTCCTTTCGGGGAAGCATGATGCGGGCCCGCGGCGCCGGTCGGATCGGCTGTGATCCCGGCAATGTTCAAATTCCCTTGAGACGGCGCGTCCGGACGTCCGCTTCGGTGCGGGGTCGCCCGCTTTTGCGGCGCCGATCAGGACCAGATCGTTTGTATCGCGTAAGGAGTGAGATGTGGCAGCCCCCAAAACCAACAAAGGCACGGCCGAAAGCGCGCCCGGCGGCATGATGGGCCTGGTGTCGAAGGGCCTCGCGGTCACCGCGATGCTGCTGGCGACCGTGTTCTTCGCCGCGGCCTTCGATGTCGGCCATCTTGGTCTGCAGCACATGCTGGCGGGCGCGAGCATCGCGCTGGTGCCGCTGTTCGCGGTCTTCGCCATCGCCGCCCTGTTCCTCACGCCCAAATCCGGCGCCGACGCCGCGGCGATCGCCAACAGCGCCAGGATCGCCGACCTCGTCGAATTCCAGTCCAAGGCGACCTCGCAGATCCTGACGCTGCAGAGCAAGATCGATGCGCTCAGCGGCCATGACAACGAAACGCTCAAGGCCCGCAACAAGGAACTGCAGGCCGCCCTCGACGCCATCCACCAGGCCGAACGCGACAAGGTGGACAGCCAGATCGAGGCGCTGCGGCTGCGCAACGAGGAGCTCGAGGCGCAGATCAAGGCCTGGGCGGTGGAAGCCGTCGGAAAGTCGCTCGCCGGCGAAAAGCCGCAGGCCATGAAGGCTGCCTGACGGCCTTCGCCACGCATTCAGGTTCAAAGGCGCATCAAGCGCGCCCCGCACCTCCGGCTCCCAGGGCCGGAGGTTTTTTTTGGCCCGCAGGGTCAGTCGCGATCGACTGCAACCGCATGGGCGCAGAGGAATATCCGCACAGCCTCCCCGGCATGCGCGTGCAGCTCGGCGCGCGAGGGGATGGCTTCGTCCCCCAGCAGCATGGCGGCATTGGTGGGCGCGCCCATCACCAGCCAGTTGAATTGCGCCGCCGCCCGGGCCGGATCACAATCGCGGATCTGGCCGATGGCGATGTAGTGGGCAAGCGCCCGGGCGATCCGCCGGATCGAGACCAGCGGGCCGTTTTCATAGAGTGACCGGCCCAGCTCCGGAAACCGGCCGACCTCGCCGATGACCATGCGCCTGAGCTGCATCAGCCGCGGCGTCATGACGATGTCGAGCTGGTCGATGGCGATCGCGGTGAGGTACTCCCGCACCGGCCGGTCGTCGAGCGGCTCCTCGACATCCTCGCCGATGGCGCGCGCCGCACCGCCGGTCATGGCCGCGATCACTTCCAGAAACAGCGCCTCCTTGGACTGGAAATGGGCATAGACGGTCTGCTTGGAGACCGAAGCCTGCTCGGCGAGCGCATCCATGCTGGCGCCGAGAAAACCCTCCTGCAGGAAAAGGCGCTCCGCCGCCGCGAGGATCTTCTCCCGGCTGCGCTGGACCCGCGTGGCTGCCCCGTTGCTCATGTCCCGGCCCTTCTGGTTTTCGCCTGCGACCATAGCACTCCGTCTTGACAAATCAAACTGGACTGTCCAGTCTAATTGATAACGAGACCGGAGGCGATCATGACCCATCGACACACACTTTCCTGCGCTTGCGGACAGGTTGGCCTGCGGCTGGAGGGGCCGCCGATCGCCAGCGTCGAATGCCTCTGCACGAGCTGCCGCAAGGCGGGCGGCCTGCTCGAGACCCTGCCCGGCGCGCCGAAGATCGTTGACGCCAAGGGCGCCACCGCTTTCGTCATGCAGCGCAAGGACCGCGCCGCGATCGTCGAGGGCGCCGGGCATCTGCGTGCCTTCCGCCTCTCGCCCGGGGCGGGCACGCGGCGGGTCGTCGCCGCCTGCTGCAACACGCCGATCTGGCTGGATTTCGCCGGCGGCCATTGGCTGAGCCTCTATGCCGGGCTGTGGAAGGAGGATGAACGGCCGCCGCTGGAGATGCGCACGATGGCCGGAGACGCCCCCGATCCAGCCGCCCTGCCCGGCGACGTGCCCAACCTGAAGAGCCATTCGCTGCGGTTCTACGCCCGGCTGCTGGGAGCCTGGATCCGGATGGGGTTCCGCACCCCGAAATTCCCGGTTCAGGGAGAGCTACATGTCTGATGCCGATGACCGGATCGAGATCGAGAGCATCACGTCCCCGCACCACAGGCAACGGGTCGACCGCGCCAAATACATGGCCATGCGCGACGCGCTCCTGCCTGTGCTGCCCGAGGCGCCGCCTGGGATAACGGTGGCCGAGGCGAAAGCGGCGCTGCTCGACCATTTGTCGCAGGACCTGTTCCCCGGCGGCGAGAAGGCCGGCTGGTGGCTCAAGGCGGTGCAGCTTGATCTCGAGGCCAAGGGCATCATCGCGCGGGGCAATGCCAGGCCGGTGCGGCTTTACCGCTGCCTCTAGCGCCGCGCCGGCGGGGGTGGCGGCAGGGACGGGTTGCCAACAGTCCGCACACTCTATGCCATTGAACATGACACGGTTTTGGGTCAACACTGGCGCATGGCCCGGGAAATCGAGCGCAAATTCATCGTCGACAGCGACGCCTGGCGGGCCGGGGTGGAGACCTCGCGCGCCATCGTCCAGGCCTATCTGGCGATTGACGGCGACACCTCGGTGCGGGTGCGCATTTCCTGCGACGCCGAGGCGCGGCTTGCCGTCAAGTTCGGCGTGTCGGACATGACCCGCGACGAATTCGAATATCCCGTGCCGCTCGAGGACGCGCGCCAGATGGTGGCGGCGAACCCGGCGCGGCGGATCGAGAAGACCCGCCATATCCTCCGCTCGGGCGGCTATCTCTGGGAGGTCGACGTGTTCGAGGGCCGGCTCGCGGGCCTGGTGATCGCCGAGGTGGAGATGGGCTCAGAGGACGAGACCCCCGCCCTGCCCGCCTGGCTCGGCCGCGAGGTGACCGGCGAGGCGGCCTGGAGCAACGCCATGCTCGCCACCCACGGCTGGCCCGAGGGAGCGCGGCCGTGAGCTACCGCATCGAGCCTGCAAAGCCGCTGACCGGCGAAGTGACGCGCATCGCCCGGATCCAGTACGCGCGCGCCATCGAGGTCTTGCGCGATCAGCCCGACGGCCGCGACCAGGCTATCCACGACGCGCGCAAGCGCTTCAAGAAGCTGCGCGGCCTGTTCCGCCTGATCCGCTCCGCGGCGCCCGGCTTCTGCGCCCGCGAGAACGCCCAGGTGCGCGACATCGCCGCGACGCTGTCCTCCGTGCGCGACGCGACGGCGCTGGTCGAGGTGCTCGAACGGCTGATCGAAAGCGAGGCGACGGCGGAGAATCACGATGCGCTGTTTTCCGTCCGCGCCCGCCTGGTCGAGCGCCGCGACCGGATGGCCGCCGAAGAGGCAGGCCTCGAAGAGGCCATCGCCGCGGCGATCGCCGCTTGCGAGGCGGGCATGGCCGCGCTCGGCGACCTGAGCCTGCCCGACAAGCCCGGCAAGGCCGGCAGGACGCTGGCCAGGGGGTTCGCCCAGACCTACGGCCGGGCGCTGACGGCATGCGCCACCGCGGCCGAAACCGGCGCGGCGGCCGACTGGCACGAGCTGCGCAAGCGCATCAAATATCACCGCATGCATGTGGAACTGATGCGCAAGGCATGGCCCGGCCAGATGGGCCTGCGCGCCGAGGTGGCCGATCTCGCCGGCGAGGCGCTGGGCGACGACCACGATCTCGCCAACCTCGAAGCCCTGATCGCCGAAGACACCGGGGCGCTCGGAAACGCCGCCGAGATCGCCACGCTGCGCACCTGCATGGCCGCCCGCTCTGCCGCGCTGCACGCCCAGGTCCGCGCGATCCTCAAGAACCTGCTGATGGACGACAGGAAGGTGGTGCAAAGCCGGATCGCGACGCTGTGGCGCGACGCGGCCAGGTGAGCGGGCCCGCGCCGGACGACGCGGACCCTTTTCGCGACCGCTCTATTTGAGCGCCTTTTCCCGGTCCCAGAAGCGCAGCGCGCCGCAAAGGTCGATGAAGCCCGTGACATCGGCCTTCTTGTCGAGTTCACGGCAGCCATCGTCGAGATCGGCCCAGATGCCGGCCTTCTCGAGCAGCGGCTGGGCGGAGGCCGAATAGGCGATGAACTTGCAGTGGGCGAAGGCATCGGCGACGAAGTCGCGCGCCGGCGGCATCTTGGCAAGCTCCTTGACGCCCGCCTCCGAGACCAGCACGGCGACCGCGTCGTAAAGCACCGAAGGGCCGCCGTCGATCTTCTGCTGCGCCTCGATCCAGGTGCCGTCGCTGGCTTCCACGCCGCCGACATGGGGCGCCACGAACTCGATCATCGCGCCTTCCTTCTTCAGCGCCGCCTCAAGCGCCTTGACCAGGGCGATGTCGACGCCATCGGTGACGAGCACGCCCATCTTGCGGCCCTTGAAGCTTTCGGGGCCGTTGGCGACGATCGACAGTTTCGGCGACGGCTTGAGACCGGTGAGCGTCGGCCGCGCCGCATCGGCGGGCTTGGGCATGGACTTCAGTCGCAGGCCCTTGCCGACCTGCTTGGCGAGATCCTCGTCGACATTGAGGAGATGCGCCACCATCCGCTCGCGGATCGCGAGCCGCTCGACCTTGGACAGTTCGAACACGAAGGCATCAGTGATGTGGGCCTGCTCGACCCCGGTCTGCGACAGGTAGAACTGGCGCGCCTGGCTGTAATGGTCGGCGAAGGTCTCCGAGCGGTGGCGGCCCTTGGGTCCGTCGAACTCCTCGGGGTGGCTCGTGAAGCCGGTCTGAGGGTTCTCGCGCGGGCCGCCCTCGTCGCCCCAGGAATTGGGCTCGTAATTGGCCCGCCCGGTGGGATTGTGGAAGGCCATGTGGCCGTCCTGCTGGAAGTGGTGGAACGGGCAGCGCGGCGCATTCACCGGCAGATGGTTGAAATTGGTCGAGCCGAGCCGGCTCAACTGGGTGTCGAGATAGGAGAAGTTGCGGCCCTGCAGTAGCGGGTCGTTGGTGAAATCGATGCCGGGCACAATATTGCCGGTCTGGAACGCCACCTGCTCGGTCTCGGCGAAGAAATTGTCGACGCAGCGATTAAGCACCATGCGGCCGACGATGCGCACCGGCACCTGTTCCTCGGGGATGATCTTGGTGGCGTCGAGCACGTCGAACTCGAATTCTTCGGCGAATTTCTCGTCGAACACCTGCAGGCCGAGCTCCCATTCGGGGAAATCGCCCGACTTGATCGCCGACCAGAGGTCACGGCGGTGGAAGTCGGGATCGGCTCCGTTGAGCTTGACCGCCTCGTTCCAAGCGACAGACTGCAGGCCCTGCTTGGGCTTCCAGTGGAACTTGACGAAGCTCGACTTGCCTTCGGCGTTGATCAGCCGGAAGGTGTGGACGCCAAAGCCTTCCATGAAGCGGAAGGAGCGCGGGATGGTGCGGTCGGACATGATCCACAGCGCCATGTTGATCGATTCCGGGGTGAGCGAGATGAAATCCCAGAAATTGTCATGCGCGGTCTGCGCCTGCGGGAAGTCCCGGTCGGGCTCGGGCTTGGCGGCGTGGATGAGATCGGGGAACTTGATCGCGTCCTGGATGAAGAAGACCGGGATGTTGTTGCCGACGAGGTCCCAGTTTCCCTCCTTGGTGTAGAACTTGACCGCGAAGCCGCGGACGTCGCGCGCCACGTCAGCCGAGCCCTTGCTGCCGGCGACGGTGGAGAAGCGGACGAACAGCTCGGTCTTCTCGCCGGGGCGCTGAAAGATGTCGGCGCGGGTGAGGTCCGCGAGCGACTCGTAGGCCTCGAAATAGCCGTGCGCGCCGAAGCCGCGGGCATGGACCACGCGCTCGGGAATGCGCTCGTGGTCGAAGTGGAAGATCTTCTCGCGGAAATGCTGGTCCTCGACCAGCGTCGGCCCGCGCCGTCCGGCGCGCAGCGAATTCTGGTCGTCGGCCACCGGCGTACCCACCTGGGTGGTGAGCGTGGGGATGTCGCCTTTCGCGGTCTGATGGGTCTCCCCGCCTGCGCCGCGCTCGAATGTCTGGTCTCCCAGCACGGCTTTCGTGCGGCTGTCGTCGGTCTTCTTCGCCATGGGGCTCTCCATCTCGTGAGGGTCTGTGTCGCGCGAAATGGGCGACGGGGTCGTTCGAGGGAAGAACGTGGCAGCGGTGCGAAGGTTCCGCCGCCCGGGGCCGGAATCACGTGCCTGATGGGCCTGTCGGTTTGACCCTGCCCGCTGGATAAATGTCCCGGGTTGCGCGGCCGCGCCGGGACCCTTCGAGGCAGCGACCCCACGGGTCGCGCTGCCTTGGGGATCCTCCTAAAAACATGAGTAAATCACTCTTGATTCTTCCAGGCCGGCTCTGTAGGGAAACATGACAATTTTAGTCAGGTAATGGAGAGTGCCGGATGTTGAACAAGAGCCTTTTTGTGCTGGGGACGGTTGCAGCCACCCTGGCCTGCACCGCGCTCCGCGCGGAGCCGACCGCCTACCCGCTGACGATCGAGAATTGCGGCCAGTCGGTCACCTTCGATCAGGCGCCGGAGAAGGCCGTGGCGCTGGGGCAGAACAGCGCGGAGATCATGTTCCTGCTCGGCCTCGAGGACAGGATGGCCGCCACCGCCTTCTGGCCCAACAAGGTGCTGCCGGAACTGGAAGAGGCCAATGGCAAGGTCGAGGTGCTGACCGTCGAGTTCCCGACGCTCGAATCGGTGCTGGCCAAGCAGCCGGACTTCGTCGCGGCGATGCTGGTCACGCTGATGGGCGATGACAGCAAGGTCGCCAAGCGCAAGGATTTCGACGATCTCGGCATCCCCACCTACCTGTCGCCCAGCGCCTGCTCGACCACCAAGAGCGCCACCGACGTCTATGGCAGCCGCCACGAGCTGTGGACCATGGACCTGGTCTACAAGGAGATCGAGGACATCGCGCGGATCTTCGACGTGGCCGACCGCGGTCAGGGGTTGATCGACGGGTTCAAGGCGCGCGAGGCCGCACTCCGGGCGAACTTCGCGGACAATGAGGACCTCACCTTCCTGTTCTGGTTCTCGAGCCCCTCGCCCTCCGACGACGCCTATCTCGCCGGCGGCAACGGACCTTCGGCCTATCTCGCCGACATTCTCGGCGGCGCAAACGCACTCACCACCGAATCGGAATGGCCGACGCTCGGCTGGGAAGGCATCATGGCCGCCGACCCGACGGTGATGGTCGTGGCCCAGGTCGACCGCAACCGCTGGGATCTCGACAAGGCCGAAAACAAGATCGCCTTCCTCTCCACCGATCCGACCGTCAGCCGCATGCCGGCCGTAAGCAAGGGACGCATCGCCGTCATCGACGGGGCGGCGATGAATGCCGGCCTGCGCGTGCTCTACGGCGCCGAGCAGCTCGCCGGGCAGCTCAAGGGTTTCGACCTGTCGCGATGACACCCGAGCATTCCGACGCGGGGGCCTTCCGGCTGGTCCTGCTGCTGGTGGCCTGCCTCGGCCTGCTCGCCCTGGCGATCGCCGTGGCGACCGCCATCGGCGACTACAGCATCGGCCTCGGGACGGTGGCGCTCGCCATCACCAACGGTCTCGGCCTCACCGGGGCCGAGATCCCGCCGATCGAGCAGAGCGTGGTCTGGAACCTGCGCCTGAGCCGGACGCTGGTGGCGGCGCTCGCGGGCGCGGGCCTCGCGATCAGCGGCGCGATCCTTCAGGCCCTGCTGCGCAACGCGCTGGCGGAACCCTTCGTCCTGGGGGTCTCCGCCGGCGCATCCACCGGCGCGGTCTCGGTGATCGTGCTGGGCGTGGGCGCAGGCAGCCTGTCGCTGTCGCTGGGCGCCTTCGTCGGCGCCTTCTCGGCCTTCGCCTTCGTCGCCATCCTGTCGAACGGCGCCACCAGCGGCCCCAACCACACGATCCTGGCCGGCGTCGCCGCCGCGCAGCTCTTCAACGCGCTCACCTCCTACATCGTCACCACCTCCGGCAACGCCCAGCAGGCGCGCGACGTCATGTTCTGGCTTCTGGGCAGCTTCGGCGGCGTGCGCTGGCCGGATTTCCAGCTTCTCCTCATCGTGGTCGTGGTGTCGCTTGCGGTCTGCATCTTCATGGCCCGGGCGCTCGACGCCTTCACCTTCGGCGACGAGGACGCCGCGGCGCTGGGCGTGCCGGTGGCGCGGATCCGGCTGATCATGTTCGCCGTCACCGCCATCCTGACGGCCACCATCGTCAGCATGGTGGGCGCCATCGGCTTCGTCGGCCTGGTGGTGCCGCACGCCGCGCGCTACGTGGTCGGGCCGCTGCATCTCAGGCTGCTTCCCGCCTGCGCCGCGGTGGGCGCCATCTTCATGGTGTGCGCCGACATCGCCTCGCGGGTAATCGTGGCGCAGCAGACGGTGCCGATCGGCGTCGTCACCGCGCTGGTCGGCGTGCCCTTCTTCGCCATCATCCTGTACCGCGCGAGACCCCAGTCATGATCATCGAAGCCGAAAACCTGGTCTGGGGCGTCAAGCGCAGGACCATCGTCTCCGATGTCTCGCTGACGGTGGCGCCGGGCGAGACCCTGGGCCTGATCGGCCCCAACGGCTCGGGCAAATCCTCCCTGCTCAGGCTGCTCGCCGGTCTCAGGCGCCCCAGTTCCGGGCGTGTGGAGATCCAGGGCCGGGACATCGCCCATGTGCCGCGCCGCGCCCTGTCGCAGGAGGTGGCCTTCGTGCAGCAGAACGCCGCCACCGACACCAATGTCAGCGTGCTCGACGTGGTCCGGCTCGGCCGCACGCCGCACCGCTCGGCGCTGGCGGGCTGGTCGGCCGAAGACCAGGAGGCGGTAACGACCGCGCTCGAACGGGTCGACATGACCTCGCGCAAGGGACAGGCCTGGCAGACGCTCTCGGGCGGCGAGCGCCAGCGCGTCCACATCGCCCGCGCGCTCGCCCAGTCGCCGAAGATCCTGTTCCTCGACGAGCCGACCAACCATCTCGACATCCACCACCAGATCGAGATCCTGCGGCTGGTGCGCGATCTCGACCTGACCAGCGTGGTGGCGCTGCATGACCTCAATCTCGCGTCCATGTTCTGCGACCGGATCGTCGTCTTGCAGGAAGGCCGCGTCTACGCCTGCGGCTCTCCCGAGGCGGTGCTGACGGAGCCGCTCCTGCGCGAGGTGTTCCGGGTTGAGGCGGGTGTCAGCCCGTCGCCGTTCCACAGCCGCCCGCACATCCAGTTCATGGCCTGACGACGGCTTAGCCGATCACCCTGGCGCCGACGCAGGCATGCGCCGCGCATTCGAGCTCCAGCGTCGTGTGGCCGAGGCCGAACTCGTGCTTGAGCCGGTCCTTGACCGCCTGCTTGATCGCGTCGGCCTCCGTCCAGCGGCCGGCGGCGATGACGAGATGCGCGTCGAGCGCGGCGTCGTGCTCCTGCATCTGCCACAGGTGGACATGGTGCACGCCGGTGACGCCGTCGATGGCCTCGATGGCGGCGATCACCCTGACGGCGCTCAGCTCCGGCGGGCTGCCGAGCATGAGGATGCGGACGACGCCGCCGATTTCATTGAACGACATCCACAGGATGTAGCCGGCGATCATCAGCGTCACGGCCGGGTCGATCCAGAGCCAGTCATAGAGGATGATCAGCGTGCCCGCGACGATCACGGCCACCGAGCCCAGCGCGTCGGCGACATTGTGCATGAAGGCCGCGCGGATGTTGACGCTGTCTTTCGACAGGCTGTAGGTGAGCATCGCGGTGACGAGGTCGACCAGGAGCGCCACGCCGGCGATGATCACCACCAGCCAGCCGTCGACGCCCTCGGGCGTGAGGAAGCGCATCACCGCCTCGTAGACGAGATAGAGCCCGATCAGGACCAGCGTCGTGTAGTTGATCAGCGCCGCCACCACCTCGGCGCGGCCGTAGCCGAAGGTCATCGCCTGGTCGGCCGGCCGCCGGGCGATCTTGCGGGCGAAGAAGGCGATCGCCAGCGACAGCGCGTCCGACAGATTGTGGATGGCGTCGGCGATCATCGCCAGGCTTCCCGAGAAGATGCCGCCGACGATCTGCGCGATGGTGAGCCCGAAATTGACAGCGACCGCCCAGCCGACACGGGAATCGCCCGCTCCGGGATCGACAGGATGGTGGTGATGGTGAGCCATGGTCTCGCGCCCCGGGGTTCGAATCGGAAGTGTATGAGGGTTTAATCCCTCTAGCGGCTGGAGGTTCAAGCGAAAACACGCGGAACCGCCGGAACTTGCGCTGGCGCGCACGGATGCTCACATATGGCACGATCCGATTCCCGATTCCGAGAAGGCATCCGCGTGAGCACATACGCCTATCCGACCTATCCGACGCGTCAGGGCTACATGACCCAGGCCATCCAGCGCGCCTATATCGCAGCGGCGATCGACAGGAAGCTTCTGCCCGCCGAGGCCCACCGGATGGCGCAGGTGATTTCGCTCGACGCGCCGAACGACCCGTCCAAGCCGATCCAGTTCTGGCAGCTCTATTCCGTGCTCGGCCCCGATCGGATCGTCGCCATTGTGAGGAATTTCTACGAGCGCGTCTTCGCCGACGAGCCGTGGTTCGTCGCTCCCTTCGCCCGCGTTGGCCCCCTCGAGCATCACGTCATGACCCAGGCGCAGATGTGGGTCGACGTGATGGGCGGAGGGCCGGCCTATCACGGCGCCGAGTTCCGGCTGAACTTCCACCACACCCACAACGCCATGGAGGTGATGACCGAGCGGGGCGCGGCGCGCTGGACCCGGCTGATGGTCGACACGCTCGACGCCTGCGGCCGTCACATGACCGACGACGCCAGGGTGCGCCCGGCGCTCAACACCTTCCTGCACCATTTCATGGAGAAATACGCCCGCGAGTTCGGCTTCGCCAATGCGAGCGTCTTCGGCGAGATCAACCCGCCGCTCAGGCGCAAGCTCAACTTCATGGCCATGAGCGCGGAGGCGATCGAGGCGCTGGACGAGGAAGAGCTGCGCCAGGCGCTCGCCGAGCGCGGCGTCGACACCGCGCTCTATCCGACCAAGCAGGACCTGGTCGACAAGGCGCAGATGCTGTGACGGGGCGCGAGGAGCGAACCGCACCGCAGACGGCTTCGGGCGCGCGGGTGTCGGCCATGATGCGCGGAGCCTCCCTATGAGCACGGGCGCGGCGGTGATCACCGGCCAGGACGCGGCCTGGGCCTTCAACGAGTACCATGCGGTGCGCCACCGCCTGCCCGCCCCGCGCCCGGCCGCGGCCAGCCTGCGCGCCGAGAACCTCGACGCCATCGCCGATGAGTTCGATGTCTTCCTGCTCGACGCTTTCGGCGTGCTCAACATCGGCGAGACCGCGATTCCGGGCGTGGTCGAGCGCATCGACGGGCTCAGGCGCTTGGGCAAGCAGGTGCTGGTCGTCACAAACGCGGCGGGCTATCCCTCCTCGGCGCTGCACGCCCGCTACCAACGGCTGGGCTACAGTTTCGCGACCGCCGACGTGGTCTCGAGCCGCATGGCGCTGCTGGCCGCTCTCGACGCCCTGCCCCACCGCCGATGGGGCCTGGTGGCCGCCTCCGCATTCGGGCGCGAGGAACTTCCCGACGGCGCCTTCTTCCTCGAGGACGACAGGGAGGCCTATGCCGAGGCCGAAGGCTTCCTGATGTTCGGCGCCTCGGCCTGGACCGAGACCCGGCAGGCGCTTCTCGAGGGCGCGCTCCGCGCCAGGCCGCGCGAGCTGCTCGTGGGCAATCCCGACCTGGTCGCCCCGGTCGAGGCCGGCCTGTCGCGCGAACCGGGCCACTACGCCCACCGGCTCGCCGATGCCACCGGCATCGCGCCGGTGTTCTACGGCAAGCCGTTCCCGGCGATCTTCGACATGGCCCGCACCCGCATCCGGCCCGGCGTTCCCGACCACCGGGTGGTGATGGTGGGCGACACGCTGCACACCGACATTCTTGGCGGCAGCGCCGCCGGTTTCAGGACGGCGCTGATCCAGGGCTACGGCTTTTTCGACGGCGGCGACCCGGCCGAGGCGATCGCAAGGTCCGGTATCGCGCCTGACTTCATCCTTGCCCGGCCATAGGCCGCCGCAGCGGGATTCTTGACCGCACGCTCCGCTGCCACGGCCCGCAGCCGCCCGGCCAAGGGGCGCTACAGGTTTCATTCTTAATTAAGGTTACCGGGGCAGAGTGTGACGAGAGACAGTGGCCAGGCAATACGCTCCGGCCAAGCATGATGCGATCTGTCGGACAGTCCCTTTAAGTAAACAATCTTCGAGTGCCAGCCCCTCTACTCAGGCCCAGGCCGTCGGTCGCTGCTGCGGTCAGCCACCTTACATGAGACACTTTCCCACGGACGGAACGATGAAAAACACCATCACCATACGCACAAAACTGGTTGCCATCGGCGCCGCCGCCGCCATCGGCTTTGCCTGCCTTGCCGGCATCGGCTGGATCCAGGGCACCCGGACCCAGAATTCCGTGACGCTCGCCGATCAGATGAACCAGGAGCTGGTGACCATCAACGGCATGCGGTTGGCCAATATCGAAATGACGCTGGCGGCGATGGATTCGATCATCGACCGCGACGAGGGCGTGATCCTTCCCGAGCGGGCCGAGATCATCGCCAATTCGCTTGCCATCATCCGTTCAGGCGCCGAGGCCGCCCGCAAGGTCGCCGGCCAGGTGGGCCAGCCCGGGCTGATGGAGGGCTTTGACGCCGATGTGGCCGAGGTGGCCGATGCCATCCAGGTCCGGCTTCCGGCGCTGATCGAGGCCAATGCCGCGACGGAGGAATTCGCAGCGCTCGACGACGCCATCGATGGCGGCGGCGCGCGCCTGAACGAGAACCTGACCGCGCTCGCCCGGGTCGGCAATGACCATGTCAGCGCGCAGATGGCGACAGTCGCCGCGGCCGCCGAATCCTCGAAGATCAAGCAGTCGATGTCGGCGCTGGTCTTCCTCTTGCTGGTGGGCGCGATGGCCTGGCTGATCGGCCGCGGCATCGTCCGCTCGCTGGCGGGATTGCGCGACGACATGCAGCGCGTGGCTGGGGGCGAACTCGACCGCGAGATCCAGGACGCCGACCGCAATGATGAAATCGGCCTGATGGCGCAGTCGCTCGTTGCCTTCCGCGCCGCGGCGATCGACAAGCTCCGCGTCGACCAGGAAGTGGGCCAGGCCCGCAGCGAGAAAGAACAGCGCGACGCGTCGGACGCGGCCGACCGCGCCCAGACCGAAGCCGAGCGCAGCCGCGTCATCGACGCTTTGACCACCGGCCTCGAGCGGCTGTCGTCCGGAGACCTTACCTATCGCATCCGCGATGCCTTCGCGCCGGAATTCGAGAAGCTGCGCACCGAGTTCAACGCCTCGCTCGACGCGCTGAACTCCACCATGGAGGAGATTTCGGCGGGGACCCGATCGGTGCACCTGTCCTCGACCGAAATCGGCTCGGCGTCGGACGACCTGTCGCGCCGCACCGAGCAGCAGGCGGCCTCGCTCGAAGAGACCGCCGCGGCGCTCGACGAGATCACCTCGACGGTGAAGAACTCCTCGCAGCGTGCCGACGAGGCCAGCATCATGGCCTCCAACGCCCAGAAGGGCGCGGAGAAATCCGGCACCGTGGTGCGCAACGCCATCGGCGCCATGGAGAAGATCGAGGAATCGTCGCACAAGATCAGCCAGATCATCTCGGTGATCGACGACATCGCCTTCCAGACCAACCTGCTGGCGCTCAATGCCGGCGTCGAAGCCGCCCGCGCCGGGGAGGCCGGACGGGGCTTCGCCGTCGTCGCCCAGGAAGTGCGCGAACTCGCCGGCCGCTCGGCCAATGCCGCCAAGGAGATCAAGACGCTGATCGAGACCTCCTCGTCCCAGGTCAGCAGCGGCGTGGCGTTGGTCAACGAGACCGGCCAGTCGCTGGGCGAGATCGAGGTGGAGGTCACCCGGATCAACGACCACATCCAGTCGATCGTCACCGCCTCGCGCGAGCAGTCCAACGCGCTGGCCGAGATCAATGCGGCAATCAACCAGATGGACCAGATGACCCAGCAGAACGCGGCGATGGTGGAACAGACCAATGCGGCGACGCAGGGCCTGTCGGGCGAAGCCGTCAAGCTGGAGGGGCTGGTCAGCCGCTTCCGGCTCGCCTCCGGCGGCGGCTCCCGCGCCGGCCACGCTCCCGCCGCAGCGACGCACGGCGCGCAGCCCGCCCCCTCGCCCGCCCGGGCGCTCGGCCGGAAGATCGCCAGCGCCTTCGGCGGCGGCCAGGCCGCTGCC
>NZ_JRJG01000071.1 GCF_000759435.1 Hoeflea sp. BAL378 | reverse complement strand
CCTGCACGGTGCCGAGCGCCTTGTTGTCGGAACGCATGGTGGTCGCGATCGACCAATAGGCGGAGTTGTCGGCAGCGCTTTGGACCCTGTAGCCCGAAGAGATACGGTTCTGGGTGGATTCCATATCGGAGTTGATCGAACGAAGGGTCTGCAGGGCAGACATCGCCGAGGCATTGGTCATGATGCTTGTCATAGGGTTGTCCCTTGTTATTACGAGATACTGGAGAGGGACATACCGGGCTTATGTATTTACCGGTCACGGCAGTTCGGCGTCATGCCTGTCGGAACTCTTTTGCTTCACGAAGGAGTTCCTTCCCGTCGTGTTGGCACCATAATCACAGTTCCGACTTTCGAAGTGATTAATCGAAAGGCAAAAAGACCAGGAATTACTATATGGTTAACGACTGATGAAAGAATGCGGGAATCGCGCGCGGGCAACGCGTCGCCGGGGTCCGACCGGTGCCGGCAGGGCGGGTGCACTTCGAAGGAACGGGACAGCGCTTGCCCGCCCGCGCGGACGCCGGCGCTGACTTATCCGCCGTGGCGGACCGTTTCAGACGAAAGAGCGGACCAGACTGCCCACGAGCAGGTTCCAGCCGTCGATCAGGACGAAGAACAGGATCTTGAACGGCAGCGAGATCGCCGTCGGCGGCAGCATCATCATGCCCATCGACATGGTGATGGTGGCCACGACGAGGTCGATGACGAGGAACGGCAGCACGACGAGAAAGCCGATCTCGAAGCCGCGCCGGATTTCGGAGATCATGAAGGCCGGCACCAGAACGCGCAGGTCGATCTTGCCGGCGGTCTCGGTGGACTGGTTGCGTTCGGTGGCGATGTCGATGAACAGGGCGAGATCCTTGGGCCGGGTGTTGGCCAGCATGAACTCGCGGAACGGATCGGCGATCAGCGGAATCGCCTGCGCCTCGGTGATCTGGTTTTCGAGCAGCGGCGTGACGCCCGTCTCCCAGGCCCGGTCGAAGGTCGGCGCCATGACATAGAAGGTCATGAACAGCGCCAGGCTGACCAGGATCATGTTGGCCGGCGTCGTGGCCAGCCCCATGCCCGAGCGCAGGATCGCAAACGCGATGATGAAGCGCGGGAAGCTGGTCACCATGATCAGGATGCCCGGAGCGACCGAGAGCACGGTGAGAAGGCCGAAGGTGCGGATGATCCAGCTTGCGACCGACCCGTCGACCGGGAGCTGCAGCAGGCTGGGGTCTATGCCCTGTGCGTTGGCCGCCGTTGCAAATGCCATCATGGCTGCAAGGGCCGAAAAAAATCGAATCATTCGATCACAAAGGTCCTCAAAAGGAGATCGTTGACGCGGCCCTCGGACCGCAGCTTCACCCGTTCACGCAAATCGTCCCGCAAATACTGAAATCCCCGGGGACCCTCTATCTGCTGAAGCGAGACGGTCCGCAGGTAGGCAAGAATGTCCTGGTGGATCTGATCGGCGAGTTCGTCATCGGTCTCGCCGGTGAACACGAGCGATACCTCGATTCGAATCCAGTTGTCGGAAGGGTATGACAGATTCGTGGTGATCGGCTCAAGCTGAACGAGGTTTTCCCGTGCTTTGATTTCGCCCTCGCCTTCCTTCTCGCCCTCGGCGCCGCCATGGGGCGCTGCGGCCGCCGCGGCCGCCTCCTCCTCGGGCTGGGCCACCTTCGGCGCGAGGATGCCGCCCAGCACCCAGCCGCCGCCGCCGGCGAGCAGGCTCAGAACCAGGACGATCGCGATCGTGACGATCAGGCCGGACTTCTTCTTGCCTGCTCCCTCGGTCTCTTCTTCGGTGTCAGCCATGGGTCAGCCCGTCAGATCGGGGAATAGATGTCGACGAATTGCTGTCCGACCGGCGGCTGCTGCACTTCGGTGAGCCTGCCGCGGCCGCCATAGGAGACGCGCGCCTCGGCGATCTTGTCGTAGGCCACGGTGTTGTTGTGATCGACATCGAGCGGCCTGACGATGCCCGCGACGTTGAGGATGCGCAGTTCGTGGTTGACCCGCACCTCCTGGCTGCCGCTGATGACCAGATTGCCGTTGGGCAGGATGCCGGTCACGACGGCGGCGATGCGCAGGTTGAGCTTCTCGGACCGCGCCGTGGTGCCCTGGCCCTTGGTCTTCGTGTCCGAGCCGTAATTGATGTCGCCCGCGCCGACCGCGCCGATGGCCGGAATGTTGACCCCGAGATTCATGGCGCTGTCGTTGGTGCGGCTGCGGTCGGTGGCATTGTCGAAGCTGGCCCTGTCGTTGATGGCGAGATCGACGGTGAGAATATCGCCGACGCTGACCGCGCGGGCATCCTGGAACAGCTTCGAGCTGCGGTCGTCCCACAACGAAAAACTGCCCGAGCGCTGGGGCGGCTGTTTCGGGTAGGCCGCCATCTGTGGCGTCTCGCCATAGGCGAGGCCGGAACCTACCGGGCTCATCGACGGGGCCTTGCCGATCTCGTTGAAGGTCTGCGAGTTGCAGCCGGCGAGCGAAAGGGCGAGAGCGGTGAAGGCTATTGCCCTGATCATGACGGGTCCTCGGGTTGGTCGGGCGCCGCGGCGCTGGCAATGATGCCGGTCAGGCCGGCGGCCTTGGTCGAATCCATCTCGTTGAGAATGGCGCTCGCAAGCCGCGGGCTGAGTTTCATGATGATCGCCGCGGCGACTTCGGGCCGTACGATCTCGAGCTGCTGGGCGGCCGCGTCCGACTTCATGTTCTTGTAGATGTCGACGAGCTGGGATTCGGCCACGCGCATGAATTCCTCGCGCTTCTTGAGCCAGTCCTGGTACTGCGCCGACCGGTCCTCGAGCCGCTTGAGCCGCTCGTCGACGCCGGCCTGCAGATCCTCGAGCTCCTTCTTCTGCAGAAGGTAGCGCTGGTCGCGCGCGGCATCGGCGATGTTGCCGCAAAAGGCGCGGACGTCCTCTTCCGAGGTCGGAGGCGGCGCCTGCTGCGCCAGCGCTCCCGGCGCGACGAGCCCGAGCACGACGACCGCCGCGGGGCCGAGGCCCCGGACCGCCCTGCCAAGGAGGCTGCGACGGGCGGCGCTCATTGCAGCACCAGTTCGGCATGCAGCGCGCCGGCCGACTTGATGCCCTGCAGGATGGCGATGATGCCGTCGGGCTTGACGCCGATCGAGTTGAGGCCGGCGACCAGCGTGCGCAGGTCCGGCCCGTCGATGATGGCGACCTGCCCGCCCTCGACGCCGGCGGTGATGTCGGTGAGCGGCTCGACCGCGGTCACGCCGTTGGAGAACGGGGCCGGCTGCACGATGGTGGGGGTCTCGGTGATCTGCACCGTGAGCGTTCCATGGGTGACGGCGACGCGGGAGACGCGCACGTCATTGCCGATGACGATGGTGCCGGTGCGCTCGTTGATGACGACGCGGGCCGGCGTGTCGGTCTCGACGATCAGGCCCTCGATTTCCGCGGTCAGCCGCGCAAGGTCTGCCTTTTCCGGCTTGCGCACGGCGATGGTGGTGGAATCGCGGGCCTCGGCGATGGCAGCGCCGTAGCGCGCCTGCGAATAGGCGTTGATCACGTCGGCCATGCCGACGGCGGTGGAGAAATCCGGATTGCGCAACTGGTAGACCAGGCCGCCGACCTGCTTGAAGGTGGCGGGGATTTCGCGCTCGATGATGGCGCCGCCAGGCAGGCGGCCGGCCGTGGCCACGCCCTGCTGCAGGCTCGCCGCGTCGCCCTGGGCGGTGACGGCGGAGACCACGACGGAGCCCTGGGCGACCGCGTAGATCTGGCCGTCGGCGCCGGACATGGAGGTCATCACCAGCGTGCCGCCGCGCAGCGAGGTGGCGTCGCCGAGCGAGGAGACGCTGACGTCGATGCGCGAGCCGAGGCTGGCAAAGGGCGGCAGGTTGGCGGTGACGATCACCGCCGCGACATTGTTGGCGCGCGAGGCGCCGCCTTCGGTGGAAATGCCGAGATTCTGCAGCATGGCGCGCAGCGACTGCTCGGTGAAGGGCGAGTTGCGCAGCCCGTCGCCGGTGCCCTGGAGGCCCACCACCAGGCCGTAGCCGATGAGCTGGTTGTCGCGCGCCGCCTGCAGCGAGGCGATGTCCTTGATGCGCGAGGCGGCGGCGGCGGGTCGCACCCAGCCGAGCTCCGGCGCGACGATGCGATCAAGCCCGGAGCCGGCGAGGCACACAAGGCCAAGCCAGACCGCGGCGATGCGTGCGAGCCTGCCGGTCATTGCGAGGCCACCCGCACGCTGCCGTCGTCCATGACGGTGCCGGAAATAACCACGCCGGATTCGATGTTGCGGACGGTGATGAAATCGCCGACCGCGCCGTTCTTGAGCGGCGTGCCTTCGGCGGTGATGGTCAGGCCGCCGCCGGCGAAGACCAGCTTGACGGTCGCGCCGCGCTCCACCGCCCAGGCGTCACGTAGCACGCCGACCGGAATGGTCCGTCCGGGCAGGAGCGTGCGGGTGGTGACCTTGCCCACAACGTCGGCGGTGATCTCGGCATAGCCGCTGGCGAGATTCGGGTTGGTGACCTCGACCTCGCGCACCAGGCCGGCGACGAGTTCCTCGCCGGGATAGATGGTCCGTTCCGGCACCACAGCGGTGCCCTGCCCGGCCTGCGCCGGCGCCAGGGCGCAGAGCGCGCACGCCAGCACGAAGGCTGCGCGGCAAAGCCGTGTCAAAGCTGATGTGTGGCCAAACGTCATGTTTGCCTTGTCCTTTGTTACCGGAGATTCTTCGAAACGACGGAGGCCATTTCATCGGCGGCCTGGATGATCTTGGAGTTCATCTCGTAAGCCCGCTGCGCCGAGATCAGGTCGGTGATTTCCTTGACCGGATCGACGTTGGAGGCTTCAAGATAGCCCTGCTGGATGCTGGCGAAGCCGGGATCGTTGGGGATGCCGACCGTCGCCGGGCCTGAGGCCGGGGTCTCGCGGAACAGGTTGTCGCCCATCGGCTCGAGGCCCGCCTCGTTGACGAAGCTCGCTAGCGTCAACTGTCCCAGATCCTGCATTTCGGTCTCGTTGCCGATCCGCCCGAAGACCTGGCCCGAGGCCGAGATCACGACCTCGCTGGTGTCGGCGGGAAAGGTGATGCCGGGGACGACGGTGTAGCCGTCGATGGTGACGAGCTGGCCGTCGGCATTGGTGTTGAAGGCCCCGGCCCGTGTGTAGGTGGTGGCGCCGTCGGGCATCTCGATCTGGAACCAGCCGCGGCCGACAAGCGCGAGATCGAGCTTGTTGGAGGTGCCGACCAGGCTTCCCTGGATGTGCAGGTTGCGCACCGCGGAGGTCTGCACGCCGAGACCGATATGCGCGCCTTCGGGCACGATCGCCTGGTTGGAGGCATTGGCGACGCCGGCATTGCGCTCGACCTGGTAGAGAAGGTCGGAAAATTCGGCGCGCGCGCGCTTGAAGCCGGTGGTGTTGATGTTCGCCACGTTGTTGGCGATCACTTCGAGATTGAGCTGCTGGGCATTCATGCCGGTTGCTGCGATGGCCAAGGCCTTCATGGCGATATCCTTAAATTTGCATGCGGGCGATTTCGAGATAGGCGGTGACCAGCTTGTCGCGGATGGCGACGGCGGTCTGCAGCGACTGTTCGGCGGTCATGATCGCGTCGACGACGTCGCGGGTGGCCGCCTCGCCGCGGACGGCGGCGAAGGACTGGCCCTCGGCAACCTTCAGATTGTCCATCACGCCCTCGCCCAGCGACTGCATGACGTCGGCGAAGGACCCGCCGGGCATGGCCGACGCCGCGGTGGCCGCCGTCTGCGACATCGAGGCCGCGCTGGCGACTTCGGTTCCGCCCGCGCCACCCAGGCGCGACAGCGCGGAAGCTGCTCCGATCATGTCAATCATTGTCCGGCCCTCAGGAGATCGATCGTCATCGAGACCAGTTCCCTGGTCTGCTTGACGGTCTGGAGATTGGCTTCGTAAGACCGGTTGGCCTCGCGCATGTCGGCAAGCTCGATCAGCACGTTGACATTGGGCAGCTTGACCATGCCCTTGTCGTCGGCCGCGGGATTGCCCGGATCGTATTCGATGGTGAATTCCCCCGGATCGGTGGCGATCTTGGAGATCTTGGCGCTCGAGGCGCCGAGCGACCGGTCGAGCTCCCAGGAGAAGCTGATGGTCTTGCGGCGATAGGCGTCGGCGCCGGGCGTGTCGCCGGTGGACTGGGCGTTGGCCAGGTTTTCCGACAGGATGCGCATGCGGGTTTCCTGGACGTCCAGACCCGAGGAGGCGATGCGCGAGGCCAGCGAAAGCGGATCGATGACCATCAGCGCCTCACCGTCAGAAGCATCATCCGGTGAAAGGCCTTCACCATGCCGGTGTTGAGCTCGTACATGCGCTTGATCTCCCCTGTCTTGCTCAGTTCATCAGGCAGATTGACCGAATTGCCCGAGGGCTGGACCTCGACGTCGCGGCTGTCGCGGCTGCTGACAGATCCGCGCAGCGCGTCCTCCTGGATATGTCCGGGATGGGTCGCGGCCATCCGCGCCCCGGTCTCCTGGAGCACGGCCTCGAAGGCTGCGACCTCGCGGGTGGCGTAGCCGGGCGTGTTGGCGTTGGCGATGTTGCCTGCGACGACGCTCTGGCGAACGGTCAGCCAGTGCGCCTGTTTGGAGGTCAGATCGAAAAGCTGGATCGGTTGCATGACATGTCTCCGTCCTGTGCAAGTCCGGAAACTAGGCGGTCAATCTTGTGCGTGCCTTGCGAGGAGCCGATTGCCGCAGGATCACGCCGGCGACCGGTCTCAGTTCTGGATCACGTCGCCGTTCGAGGTGACGATGACCCACTGGCCATTGCGCTGCTCGAGCGTGGCGAGGCGCGAATTGTCCGGCAGGACCGAGCCGATGCGGACGATGTACATGCCCGACCGGTCCTCGATGAGGGCGCGGCCGTTGGCGACGTGCAGCAACCGGTACTGCGGCTTGCCGGGGAAGGACTGGTTCGGATCCTCGCTCAGCGAAGCGGACTCGCCGGCCGCCCGGTCTTCGGCATTGGGGACGGTGGCGGTGACGATCGGGTCGAAGGCCGAGGCCGGCGCCGATCCATCCTTCTCATCGGGGATTGCGAGCGGCGAGACATTGACCACGGCGCGGCCGGGGGTCTCGGGCAGGTCCCTGGTGTCGTTGTAGCCCATGGGAGCGATGCCGAAGCTTTCCTGATTGAAGAAGACATACCAGGGAAAGAACGCCGCCGCCGTGGCGAGCAGGAAGCCGGAGACCGCGAAGACGCGATCGCCCGTGCGTTTCGGCTTGGCGACGGGACCGGGCGCGTCGTCATCAGCATCGTCAAAATCGATCGTGTCGGTCACGGTCTGGCCCTTTCCTTGGGGGGCGGCGCGGAGGGGATGCCGGCCGCGGCCTTCATTGCTTCGGCCAGCTCGGCGAAGGCGTCGACGCTGGGCGGTTGTTCGGGGGTCTGGCGCAGGATCTCGTAAATCACCGGCGCCTGCTTTATGGCCATGTCGAGTTCGGCGTCCGATCCGGCCCGGTAGCCGCCGATCAGCCGGAGATCGCGCGTTTCCTCGTAGCGGTGGATCAGCGCCTTGAGCCGCATCACCAGCTTTTCCTCGTCGCCGCGCCAGGCCTTGCGGGCCAGCCGCGAGATCGAGGTCAGCGGATTGACCGGCGGATAGCGGCCCTCGTCGGCAAGCGCGCGGTCGAGCACGAGATGGCCGTCGAGAATGCCGCGGGCGGAATCGGCGACCGGGTCGTTGTGATTGTCGCCGTCGACCAGGATCGAGACGATGGCCGTGATCGCCCCCGACCCTTCCGGGCCAGGTCCGGCGCGTTCGAGCAGGCCGGGCAAGGCGGTGAACACCGAGGCCGGATAGCCGCGGGCCACCGGTGGCTCCCCCGCCGCCATGCCGATCTCGCGCAGCGCATGGGCGAAGCGCGTCAGGCTGTCGACGATCAGCAGCACGTTTTCGCCGGTGTCGCGGAAATGCTCGGCAACGGCCATGGCCGTCAGCGGCGCGAGCTTGCGCTGCATCGGGCTTTCGTCGCTGGTGGCGACCACCGCGACGGTCTTCTTCATGTTCGGGCCGAGCGTGTCCTCGATGAATTCGCGCACCTCGCGGCCGCGCTCGCCGACCAGGGCGACCACCGCGCGGTCGAAATCGGAGGCCTTGGCGAACATCGACAGCAGCGTCGACTTGCCGACGCCCGATCCGGCGAAGATCCCGAGCCGCTGGCCCTGGCAGATCGGCGCGAAGACATCGACCACGCGGATGCCGGTGCGCAGCGGCGCGCTGACCCTCTGGCGCAGCATCGAGGCGGGCGGCGCGCCGGTGACGGTGCGGGCCACGGGCCCCTGCGGCAGCGGGCCGAGCCCGTCGACCGGTTCGCCGAGCGAATTGATGGTGCGCCCGCACCATCCCGCGTCCGGGGAGATGCGGAACGCGCCGCGGCGCCAGACGCGCTCGCCGATGCCGGCCTGAGACGCACCGTCGACCGGACAGGCGACGACCTCGTCGGGGCCGAGGCTCACCACCTCGGCCAGCTTGACCGCATCGCCATGGCGGAAGCCCAGGAACTCGCCGATGCGGACATGGCGCGACAGGCCGGAAATGACGCAGCGTCCCGGGGAGACGGAGGTGACGGTGCCGGAGATGTCGCAGCCGCCGTGGGGCCTGGAAAATTCGCGCACGCTGTCGGCGAGCCTGGCAAGGCCCTGGCGGCCGCTCATCGCAAGGCCTCCGGCACAAATGAGCGGTCAGCGCCCAGACCCACCTGCACGGCACTCATCTGCCGCTGCCCAGCGTCTGGATCGCTTCCTTGAAGATGTCCTCGGTCGCCTTCATCATCGCGGATGCGCTTTCGAACGCGCGCGAGAGCATGATCAGATGGCTCATCTCGGAGACCGGATTGACGTTGGATTCCTCGAGATAGCCCTGCAGCAGGCCGGCGCTGTTGGCGTCGAGCAGAGGTTCGGGCGGAACCGTCGGCACGATTCCGAGCGCGGCCTTGCGCTGGAACCCCTGCGACAGGTCCGCCTCGAACAGGCCGATGGCGCCAAGCCGGACGCCGTCCTGCTCGAGGCCGCCGTCGCGCCCGACCTTCGGCGGCGGGCCGCCCGGATCGAGCTGGATCGGCGCCTCGCCGGGATCCAGGACCGGATAGCCGTTGATATTGACCAGTTGCCCGGTCTCGGTCAGCGAGAAACGGCCGTCGCGGGTGAGCATGTTGCCGGTGGGCGTCTCGATCATGAACCAGGCCTCGCCGCGAATGGCGAAATCGAGCTGGTTGCCGGTGGCGTTCAGGCCGCCATTGGAGGTCTTGAGGAAGTCCTGGCCCTGGTCGACGAAGGAGACATCGGCCACGCCGGTGTCGGCAAGCACTTCGTTGAACTTGACCTCGGTGGCGCGGAAGCCGGTGGTGTTGGCATTGGCGACATTGTCGGCCAGCGTTGTCAGGCGACGCTCAAGCGCGATCTGCGATGAAATGGCGACATAGAGCGAACCCTGCATCAGTGACCTCCGAGTTTGAGATTGTTGATGGTCAGCATCAGCTCCGGAGAGATGCCGAAGCCCGACGAGGAGCTCAGCAACAGGCTCGAATCGACGGAACTGAAGGAGGGGTTTTCGATCTCCCACAGCGCCGTGAAGCGTTGCATGAAGCTGTCGAGCTTTTCGGGATCCTTGAAATCCTCGATATCGATGCGCGCATTGATCATGTCGGCCTGGCGGTCGATGTCCGCTCCGGCGAGCTCGGAGGAGAAGCCGAGCGCGGTCTGCACGACCTGGTAGAGCGCGGTGTCGGCAAGGATGCCGTAGGCCGAGGTGATCTCGGGCGCGTTGCGCTGGAAATAGAGCGCCAGGCGCACGCCGGTGTTGTCTTCGCCGGCCTCCTGCTCCAGCGACAGGCGGTGGTACTTGTCGACCGTGCCCTGCTGCGCCTTGGTGAAGATCGTCGCGGTTTCGCCATGGCGGGCGAAATTGTAGGTCTCGGCGAATTGCTTGTACTTGGAATCGGCGAGCTTGTTGGCGAAGGCATCCTCGTTGTCGACGCCTTCGGTCAGGACCTTGCGCATGAACGCCTTGGCATAGCTCATGTCCTCGAGCCCGTGGGCCTTCATCGCGTAGTTGAACAGGCGCGTGTCGGCCATGAACTCGTCGACGGATTTGATCTCGGAGATCCGCGAAAGGTAATATTCGCTCTCGCGCGCAACCACGGGCTGACTGGCGATCCGGTCGAGCGAGCGCGGCAAATCCCGCGCAATCAGATTGTAGCTGGTGTAAGTGGTCGTCACCGGGGTTACCCTTTCCGATCCGTCAGGGCGCATCGCTCAAGCCCGCCATGGCGCATTTGTCGCGACAGGGCGCAGTCGCCCGCATGCTTGCCCCGGATTAGGCCATCTTGCTTGCGCGAAGCTGTAGGGCGGGGACAAACCGTTAATTAGACGGAGAGATTCAGCTTCACACAAGGCTCACGCCGTACGCAGTAAACAGCATGTCCAATTCGCGCGGTGGTTCATCATGAATATGGTTATCGGCTTTGTGGTTACCCTCGGGTGTATCCTCGGCGGCTTCATGGCTATGGGTGGACACCTGGAGGTGCTCAACCAGCCGTTCGAGCTGATGATCATCGGCGGCGCGGGCGTCGGCGGCTTCATCATGGCCAACCCGGTCAAGACCATCAAGGACACGCTCAAGGCGCTGGGCGAGGCGTTCAAGAACAAGGTCCCCAAGGAACGCGACTATCTGGACACGCTGAGCATTCTCTATTCGCTGATGCGCGACCTCAGGACCAAGAGCCGCAACGAGATTGAAAGCCATATCGACAACCCCGAGGAATCGGAGCTGTTCCAGTCCGCCCCCACTGTTCTCAAGAACAAGGAGCTGACCTCCTTCATCTGCGACTATGTGCGGCTGATCATCATCGGCAACGCCCGCCCGCATGAAATCGAGGCGCTGATGGACGAGGAAATCGAGACCATCTCGACCGACAGTCTCAAGGCCTACAACGCGGTGAGCACGATGGGCGACGCCTTTCCGGCGATCGGCATCATCGCCGCCGTTCTCGGCGTCATCAAGGCCATGGCGGCCATCAACGAATCCCCTGCCATCCTCGGCGGCCTGATCGGCGCGGCGCTGGTGGGAACCATGCTCGGCATCTTCCTGTCCTACTGCCTGATCGGACCGATCGCCACCAACATCAAGATCGTTCGCACCAAGCAGAACCGGCTCTACACCATCGTCAAGCAGACCCTGCTCGCCTACATGAACGGCTCCGTGCCGCAGGTGGCGCTCGAGCACGGACGCAAGACGATCTCGTCCTACGAGCGTCCCTCCATCGACGCGGTGGAGCAGGAAATGATGAACCCCGGCGGCGGCGGCGACGCAAAGGCGGCGTGAGACAATGAGCGCAGAAGCAGCCCCCGAAAGCCCGCAAGGCCCGGCCCAGTTCGATCCGCAACTGCTCGATCTGATGACCGGAGCGAAAGGCAGCGCCGCAACGATCGAGGCCAAATGCCAGACCCTGATGCAGGCGCTCGGCCCGATGCTGGCGACGGCGTTCGAAAAGGCGACCGGCGTCGAGATCGACGCCCGTCCGGGCGCGATCCGGCAGGGCCGGCGGCGCGAACTGCTCTCGGAGCTGATCACCGACGCGGTCTATTGCGAAACCACCATCGCCGGCTGGTCGAAGGAGATCGCCAGCCTGTGCGGGACCAAGCTGATCATCGGCCTGGTCGAATGCCTGCTCGGCGGCAACGACCCCGACCAGCTCGACATCGTGGCGCGGCCGCTTTCGGGAATCGAGCTCGACATGTCGCTGGTGGTGTTCGAGCAGCTCAACGACAGCCTGCGCACGCTGGTGTCGGCCGACCCGAAGGCCAAGGCCAGCGTGGCCAGGCCGCAGCTCGACCTGCGCGAAGAGATCGATGACCCGTTCCCGAATTTCCACGCCGCGGCGATGACGCTGGAGATCGGCTTCGGCGCCGTCGTCGCGCCGCTGATCCTGATCCTGCCCCAGGCGCTCCTGCTCAAGGCGAAAATCACCGCGCCCGCGCAGGGCAAGAAGGCGAGCGCCAGCGCGCTCGACTGGACCGAACGGCTGAGCGACCGGGTGTCCCAGTCGCAGATCAGCCTGCAGGCGGCGGTGGCGCTGGCGCCGCTTCCGCTGGGCGAGATCAGCCGTCTGCAGGCGGGCGACCTGATCGCCTTCGCCGACACGGGCGACATCGCCGTGACGCTCAGCGCCAACGGCAAGCCGCTCTACACCTGCGCGCTCGGCCGGGCCGGAACACGCTACATGGTCAAGGTCGAAGGGCCGGCGGGACCGGACGAAAACTGGAAAACAGATTTCGCATGAAGATGGACCCCGGGGCGCGTCGAGGCAGGCTCCGGGCAAGCTTGAAACGGGATAAGGGCATATGGCGGGCGAAAACGCATTTGATGGTGACGCCGATCCGATGGCGCAAGGCGACGGCGCGATTGACGGGGCCATCGATGAGCTTCGCGGAGTATTGAAGAAAGACGCCGGCGAGAAACCGGTTGTCACGAATGAAAGCGTGGATGGCATGGGTGGCTCAGCGGCCTTCGGTTCTGATTTTGGCGCGGATTTCGCCGACGGCGACGCCGCGGGCGACGTCAACGACCCATTCAACATCGGCGATGCGCCGGATCTCGGCATGCCGGGCCTCGGCGGCGCGGCCTTTGGCGGCGATTTCGGCGCCGATGCCGGACTCGGCCATGATTTCGCCGCCGAACCCGCCGCCCATGCCGGCGTCAAGACCGGCGCCACCGGCACCACCAGCCGGCTAGACCTCGTGATGGGCATTCCCATCGACGTGCAGATCATCCTCGGCTCGAGCCGGATGGCGGTCTCCTCGCTCATGAACCTGCAGGAAGGCGCCACCATCGCGCTCGACCGGAAGATCGGCGAGCCGGTCGAGATCATGGTCAACGGCAAGCTGATCGGCCGCGGCGAAATCACGGTGCTGGATTCCGACGACACCAAGTTTGCGGTGCGCATCATCGAAGTGATTGGCGAAGAACGGAAGAAGTCCAGCTGACATGGCAATTTACGGCGAGTTCGACACGGCAAACGCAGAAAACACCGCGCTGACGCCGTCGGAAAAGGCGGCGGCGGTGCTGCTGGCCATGGGCAAGCCGGTGGCCGGCAAGCTGCTGAAGTTCTTCGAATACGAGGAACTGCAGGAAATCATCAAGAAGGCGCAGAACCTGCGCACCATCAAGCCGCAGGAACTGGTCGAGCTGGTCAACGAATTCGAGGACCTGTTCAGCGAAGGCACCGGCCTGATGGACAACGCCAAGGCGATGGAAGGCATTCTCGAGGAAGGCCTGACCCCCGACGAGGTGGACGGTCTTCTCGGGCGGCGCACCCAGTTCGAAAGCTACGAGACGTCGGTCTGGGACCGGCTGCAGGATTCCGATCCCGACCGGGTGGGCCGCTTCCTGCAGAACGAGCACCCACAGACCGCCGCCTACATCGTTTCGATGCTGCCGACGGGCTTTGCCGGGCGGACGCTGATGCGGCTGCCCGAGCAGGTCCGGGTCGACATCGTCCGGCGCGCGGTCGAGCTCAAGAACGTCAATCCGCGCGCCGCCGAGATCATCGAGACGCGCGTGCGGGAACTTGTCGCCGAGATGGAGGCCGAACGGGCCAGCACCGGGGCGGTGAAGGTCGCCGAAATCATGAACGAGCTGTCCAAGCCCGATGTCGAATCGCTGCTGGGCGCGCTCGAGACCGCGTCCAAGACCGCCGTCGCCAAGGTGCGTCCGCGCATCTTCCTGTTCGACGACATCGTGCAGATGCCGCAGCGCAGCCGCGTCACCCTGCTCAACGACATCTCCGGCGACATCATCACCACGGCCCTGCGCGGCGCCGACAACACGCTGCGCGAAGCCCTGCTGTCGGCGATCGGCGCCCGCCAGCGCCGGATGATCGAATCCGACCTCGCCGCGGGCGATGCGGGCGTCAGCACGCGCGAGATCGCGGTCGCCCGGCGCACCATCGCGCAGGAGGCGATCCGGCTCGCCGGCCTCGACCAGCTCACGCTGCGCGATCCGAATGCGCCGGCGCCGGCCGCCGCCGAAGCCCAGGCCGAAGCGGCGTGAGTCTGAGCCCCGATGGCTGACGGCGAGGACAAAGACAGCAAAACTGAAGAACCGACAGAGAAAAAACTCCGCGACGCGGTGGACAAGGGCAATGTGCCCTTCAGCCGGGAAGTGCCGATCTTCGCCTCGGTACTGGGAATGCTGATCTATCTTGTGTTCTTCCTGCCCGGCCGCGCCGGGCATTTTACTGAGGCGCTGAGGGATCTGTTCGAACAGGCCGACGGATGGCGGCTGGAGAACGGCGGCGACGCGCTGGCGCTGTTCCAGGTGCTGTTCTTCGAGGCGGGCGCGGTGCTGCTGCCGGCCTTCGCGCTGCTGATCGGCTTCGGCATCGCCGCCTCCGTGCTGCAGAACATGCCGAGCCCGGTGTTCGACCGGGTCCAGCCCAAGCTCGAGCGGATCTCGCCCGCCAAGGGATTTGGCCGGATCTACGGCGCCAAGGGCATGGTGGAATTCGCCAAATCGATGTCCAAGATCGTCATCGTCTCGGCGATCGTCACGGCGGTGATGCGGGAGGATTTCTTCCGCTCGCTCGACTACATGTTCATGGACCCCACCCTGGTGGCGCCCGACATCTCCCGCCTTGCCGGCAAGGTGATCGTGGTGGTGCTGATCTGCACGGCGACGCTGGCGATCCTCGATCTGTTGTGGACCCGCTATAGCTGGAACGCCGATCTCAGGATGAGCAAGCAGGACATCAAGGACGAACTCAAGCAGTCCGACGGCGATCCGATCCTCAAGGCGCGGCAGCGCTCGCTGGCGCGCGACCGCGCCCGCCGCCGGATGATCGCCGAGGTGCCGCGCGCCACGCTGGTGATCGCCAACCCGACCCACTATGCCGTGGCCCTGCGCTATGTCCGCGAAGAAGGCGGCGCGCCGGTGGTCATCGCCAAGGGCCAGGACCTGATCGCGCTGAAGATCCGCGAAGTGGCCGAAGCCCATGGCATTCCGGTGTTCGAGGATCCGCCGCTCGCACGCTCCATGTTTGCGCAAGTCTCGGTGGATAATTTCATTCCCGCGGTGTTCTACAAGGCTGTGGCCGAGCTGGTGCACCGGATCTACGCCGTCAAGTCGAAATCCAAACCTGCGGGCGCGCTTTCATGAGACAGAACGAGTATTCGGCCGAATGGGAAAAGATCGTCGCGGACGCCATCTGCGCGGTCGCCTCGGAAATGCGGCTGATCGACGTCGCCGACCTGATCTCGATGCTGCGCTTCGAGCGGCACGCGGATCTCGCCGACCTGGTGGCTTCGGCCGCCGAGATGTTCTTCCTGCCCGGAACCATCAAGCTCGGCATCGGCGGGGATTACAACCTGGACTGGGGCGGCCCGCCGCAAGTGGTGCTCGACCTGGAAATCCGGCCGCGGGGGGTGACGATCTATGCGCGCCTGACGCTGGAGCAGGATTATGCCGGCGTAGAGATCAATCATATCGACTTTGACGCGCCGCACGACAATCCCCATGACAACGCCCTGCTGCTGGCCAGCAGCCTGCGCGCCGCGGCGTTCCGGCCGTTCCTGCAGGCCCACCAGATCGCCCGGCCCGCCGCTTGAGGTGACTTGCGCCGACCCGGTGCAGGGCGCTGCTGCATCCTGATGCGGCGCTCGCCATCCCAAGCAAGCTTCGGCACCGCCGATCGGATGGTCCGGCCGGATGCGCGACACTCGCCTGAGCGTCAGCCGGCTCCGGTCAGGCGATGATGCCGAGGCGGATCGCCTTGGCGATGGCCTGGATCCGGTTGACGGCATTGAGCTTCGTGGTGGCGGATCCCAGATAGGCGTTGACGGTGTGAACCGACAGATTGAGCCGCTCGCCGATCGCCTCGCTCTTCATGCCGTTGCCGACGAGCTGCAGGCACTCGATTTCCCGCTCGTTGAGCTTGTCGGACTGGGAGGCGCCGCCGAAGGCGAGCCTCAGCTTCTCGCGCATGACGCCGAGCGATTTGCGGTGCATGTCGATGAGCAGGTCATTGTCCATGGCGGCCCGCACCGAGAAGAAGATCACATAGCCGTTGCCCATGGCGCCCAACTGCGCGGGCAGGGCCAGATCGATTCCCTGACCGTCGGGAACATGAACCGTCAGCGCGGGCGAGACGTCGTGCATCTGCGTCTTGTGCGGGGTGAAAATCACCGGCCGTGGCGACAGGGCGAGATGCGACAGCAGGAAAGCCGCCTGGGCCTGCATCAGCCCGTCGACGAAGGCGTCGCTTCCCGGGCTCTGTATTCCGCATTCGAGGCGGCCCGGAGTCAGCAGCGTCTGCGCCTGGGCGGTCAGCACCGCAAAGCCCTCGCTGGCGCAGAGCCGCTGCATGATGACGAGCTTGGGGAACAGATCAGCCGTGGAGCCCGCCCCTCCGCTCGCTCCGCCCTGGGAGAGATGCTGAACCCGATCCTGGCCGGATGGAATAAGGTGTGATGTTCCGTATGCCATCATGAATGCTCCCTTGTTATATAATTCGCTGCCGCACAGCGAAGGCAACCGCTTCTGAGCGTGTTTTTGCTCCAGTTTTGTTCATGATACTGGTGATGTAATTGTTGACGGTGTTGCGTGAGATTCCGATGATCAGCGCGATTTCGTCGCTGGTCTTGCCTTCGCCGATCCAGGAAAGACACTCGACTTCCCGGTCGGTCAGATCGGAGAGCGTGTCGTTGGTTGAGACCACTTCCGGAAAGCGCGAGGTGAAATAGGCCGCCGCGAGCGCGACATCGCGAAGACGGTCATGCGACAGGAAGGCGTCCTTGGCGAACAGCAGAGCCAGGACCATCCGGGCATGGCCCGCATTGTACGGGATCAGGCAGACGCGCTGGGAGAACTCCTCCGGCAGGCCGACCGACCGGTCGATGTCCTGAAAGGCCGGCTCGAAGGCCTGCAGACAGCGGCGGATCTCGCTGGTCCGGGCCTGGCCGTCGACCAGCGCCGCGCCAAAGGTGCGCACCAGGTCGAAGGGCCAGTTCGAGGTGACGATGAAATCATGATGCCGGTCGAGGAAGAGATCGGTGCGGGCCAGAAGATAGCACCGGGCGCCGGCATAAGCGCAGACAAGATCCATGCCGCCTGTAATCTGGCCGCAGCTTTCCTTGGATTCGAGATCCTGTATAAACGCACCGCGCGCAATCATTCGGTCCCCTTTCGCCGGTGTTGGCGCGTATTCGATGCGCGCCTCCAAAGAACAACCCTGACTCCGGTATGCCTCAGTCTGACCGCAAGGCCGCCCCTGAACTTCACCCCGGAACCACGCCCCCGCCATGGTTACCCCGCATGACGAATCAGCGAATCAATCCATCAATTGTTGCAGTGTGACCCAGGCGACCCCAAAAACATATAACCATTATCTGGGACTTTACGGATTGCTTTTTAGCTGAAGCTAATCGAATCAGATGCGCGCACGCCGGCCGCCCTGGCGAAGGCGTCCGGCGTGAAGTTGCTGACCGATGACGGGAAATGCTGGCGGGGCCCTGCCGAGGCCCGGCCGCAGGCGCGGATCACGCCGCTTCGCTGGAGGCCCAACTGCGGAGGATCTTGGCCGCCCGCTCTTCGTTGATCTCGACCATGCGGGCCAGGCGCCGTTCCGGGCCTTCCTTGACGCGGCGGTTGAAGGTGCCTGACTGCTCGAGCTCGAGCTCGGAATCGGTCTCTTCGCCGAAACCGAAGTCAGCGCCGAAGCCTTCCATCGGCATGGTGTTGGCGCCGCCCAGCGCCGCCGGCGAGAAATCGGGCAGCTCCAGGCCGTCTTCCAGGCCGTCTTCCGCGTCGGCTCCGCCGCCGGCGATCATCCGGTTGTTGCGCATCAGCGGGCGGAAGCCGAACAGGATGAGCAGCACGGCCACGGTGATGAAGGCGACCGCGTTGATGATGGTGCCGAGCTGCGTTTTCAGCGTGTCGACGAAGCCGGGCTGGGTCGCCGAGTCGACGAGCAGCTCGTTGGCCAGGAATTCCATCATGGTGACGGTGGCGCGATCGCCCCGCTCGGCATCGACGCCCGCGGCGGTGGCGACGACCTTTTCAAGCTCGGCGATGTAGGCCGCGGTCTGTTCGGGCGTCGGCGTGCCGCCGAGCATGGCGTTGATCCGCTCCTTGTTGACCACGACGGCGATCGACAGGCCCTCGACGCTGTAGCTGTTGCGGACCGTGGAGACGGTCTTCGAGTTGATCTCGAAATTGGTCTGCTCTTCCTTGCGTTCGGCCAGTTCGCTCGACTGCGGACCCGCGCCTTCGCCGGCCCCGGGCTGCTGGTCGGGAATGTTCTGCTGAACGGTGGCGGGCGCGTCGGTGGACGACTGGTTGGACTTCTGGTTCTCCCGCGTCACGCGGGTGGAGCGCTCGACCCGGGATTCGGGATCGTAGATGGTTTCCTGGATCTGCTGGCTGTCGGTGTTGACTTCGGCGCTCACGCTGGCGCGGAAATTCTCGACGCCCAGGAACGGCGCCAGCGCCTTTTCGATATTGGCCTCGACCTCGTTCTGGACCAGTTGCACGATCGAGAGCGACTTGTTGAGGCTCGAATTGGAGAAGTCGTCGCCCGCGGCCAGCAGTTTGCCGGTGGCGTCGAGAACGGTGACTTCATCGACATTGAGGCCCGGGACGGAGGCTGCGACCAGGTGGCGGATCGAATCGGCGGTGCGCGGCGCCAGATTGTTGCCGGTGCGCACCATCACCGAGGCCGAGGGGCGCTGGTCGCCGCGGCGGAAATTGCCGCGGTCGGCCATGACGATGTGAACCCGCGCCGCCGAGATGCCGTTGATCGACTGGACGGTGCGGGCAATCTCGCCCTCGAGCGCGCGCACCCGTGTGATTTCCTGCATGAAGCTCGTCAGGCCGAGCGATCCCACCTGGTCGAACAGCTCGTAGCCGGCGGTGTTGGACGAGGGCAGCCCGCGTTCCGCCAGCAGCATCCGCGCCCGGCCGGTGAGGCCGGCCGGCACCGTCACCGAGGTCCCGTCGGAGCCGGTGGCGAAATCGATATTGGCTTCGGCAAGCACCAGGCTGATCTGGTTGACGTCCTCGCCCGTGAGACCGATGTAGAGCGTCTCGCGGGTGGGCTTGTTGAGAAAGATGGCGGCGCCGAGGATCAGCATGACCGACAGGACGCCGACAAGGCCGAGTCCCATCAGTTTCGCCTGACCCAGGCCAGCCAGGTTCTTCGTGAATAGGGACAGCTGGTTCAACAGATTCATTCTGTATCCGCGCTCAATAGGGTCAGGCCGGCCAGGATGACCGGTACGCTCACCCTAGGCGGCGAAACTTGCGCGAAAGTGATCGACGGCCGGAAAGGCCGCGCGGCGCGGTCCGGCAGCACCGTCCCATGGCGCCTTCGGGCGCGGCGGCGTCAGAAGAAATCGAGATCCCCCGAGGCCTTCTGGTAGACTTCGGCGGAATGGGGCGCCTGGATCGATGCCCTCAGGCGGCGCTTCATGTCTTCGAGCGTGATCAGGTTGAGCGCGGTGGTGATGTCGATGAGCTGCCCGGAATCGAGCCGCTCGCCGATGCCGTCAATGAAGTTCGCCAGGCCGCGGGCCTTCTGCACGGCAAGATCGATGCCCTGCATCACCCGCATGTGATCGGGAGAGGCCAGGAATTCGGTGGAGCGGCCATTGGACAGGAGCGGCTCGAGCCGCTCGATCAGTTCGGCGACGTCAACGATTTCCAGGCTGATGCGCGACATCACCTCGTAGAGGGGTTCGTGCAGATCGCCGCCGGCGTCGATGGACGATTTCGTCATGGGGCGAACTCCTTAGAAAAACTCGATCGACGTGTCCGCCGGCTTCGGTACAACAATGCGTGGCGGCGCGGTCTCGAGGGCCACCGTCTTCTGCGTCTCTGCGCCCGAGAGAGGATACTGGCGGGCGCGGCCGCTGACGGGATAATATTCGAGCTTGCGCCCGACGTCCCCGCCGGTGTTGCTGCCGACGACGCGGATGCCTTCGTCGCTCAGGAACTGGTGCGCGAATTCCGCGTTCTTCTCGCCGACATTGGAGAAGCCGGAAATCGTCTTGGCGCCGCCGATGATTTTGGCCTCCAGCCGCTCGCGACGGGCGCCCTGCTTGAGCAGGCCGTTGATCAGCAGCTCCATCAGATGGACGCCGTAGCGGGTCGCCTCGCCCCCCGAGCCGGTGCCCTGGCCGGGCAGCAGGAAGTGATTCATGCCGCCGACACCGGCCACCGGATCGCGCATGCATGCGGCAATGCACGAGCCCAGAATGGTCGACAGCACCACTTCCGGGTCATTGGTGACCTTGTACTCACCCTGAATCACATGAATTCTGCGAAACTGAATGTCTGCGCTCACTTCAACGCCCCAAACACGGCCTCGATGGCTGCTCTCATCTTTTCAATGGTGAAGGGCTTAGCGAGAACGTTGTTGGCGCCCAGCGCCGCGGCCTTCTGCACCAGCGCCCGGTCGCCCTGGGCGGTCAGCATGATGAAGGCCGCCCGCTTGGTCGCCGGATTGCTGCGGACTGCCTGCAGCAGGCCCAGGCCATCCATCTTCGGCATGTTGAAGTCCGAAATCACCAGGTGGTGGGGCTGCTGGTTCATGATCTTGGCGCCCTGTTCGCCATCCCCAGCCACCGTGATCTGGGTGAACCCGAGTTGCTGAAGCGCATCGCCGAGCAGGAGCCGGCTGGTCACCTGATCATCAACTATGAGAACCTTGATCTTCTGTGCAATGGACATCATGCGACCCTATCTTTGCGAGAGGTTATGGTTGTGGACTTGAGGATTTCCTCGCCAATGAGGTTGAGCGGCAACTGGATCCCGACGGCGCCGATCTCCTGAGCCACCCGCGGCATTCCGTAGACCACGCAGGTTTTTTCGTTTTGACCGATGGTGGTGGCGCCGGCCTGGCGCATCTTGAGAAGACCGGCTGCGCCGTCGCGGCCCATCCCGGTCAGGATGACGCCGACGGCCTTCGCTCCGGCGAGAATGGACACGGAATTGAACAGGACATCGACCGACGGCCGGTGGCCGTTGACGGGATCGCCGTCGGTCAGAATGCAGCGCGGCGCCAGTTGGTTGGAGATTTCCATGTGGCGGTTGCCGCCGGGCGCCAGATAGATGCGGCCGATCTCGAGCCGGTCGCCGTCCTCGGCTTCCTTGACCTGCGGCGCGCAGAGCCGGTTGAGCCGTTCGGCGAAGCTCTTGGTGAAGGTCGCCGGCATGTGCTGGGTGATGACGGTCGGCGGACAATTGACCGGAAACTTGGTCAGCACCGCGATCAGCGCCTCGACGCCGCCGGTGGAGGCGCCGATGGCGATGATCTTGCGCGACGGCTGATAGTCGCTGGGCGCCGCATAGGCGGGCGTTGCGGCGGCGGGCGCATGCTCGACCGTGGCGGCTTCGGGCAGGTGGCGCTGCGAGCGCGCGGCGGCCTTGACCGTTTCGGCGAGATGGGCAAAGGGCGCCGGATCGCCCGGCAGCGGCTTGCCGACGCAGTCGAAGGCGCCCAGTTCCAGCGCGGCCAGCGTGGCTTCCGCGCCGCGGTTGGTCAGCGTCGACACCATGATCACCGGCATCGGCCTGAGCTTCATGATCTTCTCGAGGAAATCGATGCCATTCATGTTGGGCATCTCGACATCGAGCGTGATCACATCGGGATTGAGCTGCTTGATGGCGTTGCGGGCCTCCATGGCGTCGCCGGCCTCGCCGACAACGTCAATGCCCGGATCGCTCCGCAGCACCGCCTTGATCAGGCCGCGCATGGTGGGCGAATCGTCGACAACAAGGACGCGCGCTTGCGGTGTCATGACGGTCAGTTCCTCCCCTTGAGCCGATAGGTGGTGATGGCGATGTTGTCGAAGCGGTCCTTGCCCTCGCCGGAGAGGCGCTCGGAATGGCCGATGTAGAGATGCCCGCCCGGCGGCAGCAGATCCGCGTAGCGGACCCAGATCTTGGCCTGGGTCGGCTCGTCGAAATAGATCACCACGTTGCGGCAGAAGATCACGTCGAAGGGCCCGCGGAACGGCCACTGGGCCATCAGGTTGAGTTCGCGGAAGGTGATGAGCTGCTTGACCTGGTCGCCCACCTGCCAGCGCTTCTCGGGCGTCTGGGTGAACCATTGCTTGCGCATGGCCGCATCAACGGTTTCGATCGACTGGCCGTCATAGACCCCTGCCTTGGCCTGGGCGATGATCTTGGGGTCGATGTCGGTGGCGAGAATGCGGATGTCCAGGCTTGCCGCGTTGGGCACGAGGCCGAGCACGGTGAGCGCGATCGAATAGGGCTCCTGTCCGTCCGAGCAGCCCGCCGACCAGATCCTGACCCGGCCGCCGGCCTTGGCGCGGGCGCTCAGGCCCGGCAGAACCTCGGTGCGGAGATGGTCGAAATGGTGGTTTTCGCGGAAGAACCGGGTGAAATTGGTGGTCAGGAAGCTCAGCATCTCGCGGCGTTCGGCGGCGCCTTCGGAGGAGCCGACCAGGGCGCAATAGTCCCGGAAGCTCGCCAGGCCGGTCTGGCGCAGCCGCTTGGACAGGCGCGAATAGACAAGCGATGCCTTGGTCTCGTTGAGCGCGATGCCCGCATCCGAGTAGATCATCGCGGCGATCTCGGAGAGATCCCGGCGCGTCAGGGGATATTCCCCGTTGACGAGGCAATCGTCTGGTCGTCCTGCCTGGAGTATGGCTGCGGCGCTCATGCGGCCTCGCTTTCAATGGACCCGAAGAGGGCGTTAAGTTGTATGAGACAGACCATTCTGCCTTCGATCGGGATGATGCCCTGGACGAAGTCGCGACCCATTTCCCGGCTCACGTCCGGCGCCGGCTGGATGGCGCTTTCGGCAACGGCGAGGATGTCGGAGACCGAGTCCACCAGAAGGCCGACAAGCTGGCTGCCTGTCTGGATGACGATGATGACATGGCGCTGGGAGGGATCCGTCCTGTCCATCCCGAGCCTTTGCGACATGTCCATGACCGGAAGGACCACGCCGCGCAGATTGATCACGCCGCGGACATAGCCGGGGGAATGGGGCAGCGGGGTTGCGGGCGTCCATCCGCGAATTTCGCGCACAGCCATCACTTCGACGCAGAACTCCTGGTCGCCGATGGTGAATGCAATCAATTCGCACATGTCGTTGCCCGATACCCGCATCAGCCCGCTCCCCTCACCCTGTCGCCGAAAGCGTCATTTCGGAGCTCAGCGCATGGCCGCGCGAGGCGGTGACCACCGCATCGACGTCGAGGATGAGCGCCACCCTGCCGTCGCCGAGAATGGTGGCCGCGGCGATGCCCGGAACATTGGTGTAGTTGGCCTCCAGGCTCTTGATGACGACCTGCCTCTGGCCCTGGATTGCATCGACCATGAGCGCGCGCTGGCCGCCGCCTTCCGATTCCACCAGCAGCGCCACACCGTCGATCGGGTTGGCGAGGTCGGGGCGGAAATTGAGGATGTGGCCGACATCGACGAGCGGGCAGAAGGTGTCGCGGATGGCGATGAGCCGCTGCGTCGGGCCGAAGGCGTGAATGTCCTGCTTTTCCGGCTGCAGCGTCTCGACGATGGCCGTGAGCGGCACCACCAGGGTCTGGTTGGCGACCGTCACCACCATGCCGTCGAGAACGGCGAGCGTGAGCGGCAGGCTCATGGTGAAGATCGAGCCCTTGCCCGGCTTGGAGGTGATGGAGATGCGGCCGCCCAGTTGCTGGATCGAGCGCTTGACCACGTCCATGCCGACGCCGCGACCGGAGATGTCGGAGAGCTTCTCGGCGGTGGAGAAGCCCGGGTGGAAGATCAGGTTGTCGATTTCCTCGTCGCTGAGGTTGGAATCGGCGGCAATCAGGCCGTTCTCGATGGCCTTGGAGCGGACCCGCTCGCGATTGATGCCGGCGCCGTCGTCGGCGATCTCGATGACGATGCGGCCGGAACGGTGCTTGGCGGTCAGGCGCAGGATGCCTTCGGGGTTCTTGCCCAGCGCCGCGCGCTTTTCAGGCGTTTCGAGCCCGTGGTCGACCGCGTTGCGGATCATGTGCGTCAGCGGCTCGGCGAGCTTGTCGATGACGGTCTTGTCGACCTCGGTGTTCTCCCCCTCGGTGACCAGACGGACGTTCTTGCCGGTCATGTCGGCGATTTCGCGGACGATGCGGCCCATGCGCTGGAACACCGGCTTGACCGGCTGGGCGCGGATGGCCATCACGCTGTCCTGGATTTCCCGGGTGAGCTGCTGCAGTTCTTCCAGGCCGAGATTGATCGCCGACGACCCGCCGGTTTCGTTCTCGACCACGCTTTGCGCGAGCATCGCCTGGTTGATGACCAGTTCGCCCACCAGGTTGATGAGCCGGTCGACCCGGTCGAGGTCGACGCGGATGGTCTGCGGCGCGGCGGGAACCGCGGCAACCGCGCTTTCCTTCTTCTCCGCTTCCGCGGCAAGGGCCTTTTCGGCGCGCGGCAGGCTCGGCGGCGCGAGCGGCGCCTCCTCGACGGCGGCGACGGCCGCCGGACGGGCGGCGGCAATGGGGACGACCACCGCCGCGGCGGTCTCGGCGGGGACGACCGGCTCTTCCTCGAGCATGGATAGATCGAACGGCACCGGCGCCATGGGCTGATCCTCGCCCGCCGCGGTGGGGGCCGAGAACGCCTCGTCATCGGAGCCGGGCGTGATCTCGATCAGGCAATCCCATTCGGCGAATTCGAAGACGTGGCGGACGGCCTCCTCGTCCTTGTCGGTCTCGACCCGGATCAGCCATGAGAAATAGGCGCCTTCCGGATCGAGCTGGTCGATGGGCGGCAGCGTGTCGATGTCGCAACGGACCTGGAGATCGCCAAGCCTGGCGAGGTCGCGCAGCAGCAGCACCGCCTCGTTGCCCTTGGCGTAGAGATCGGAGCGGGGCTTGAAGCGCACCGTGAACACCGACCGGCCGGCAATGGCCTCGTCCGGCAATTCGGCCGCTTCGGCTTCATCCTCGAAGCCGTCGAAGCTGAACGGGACCGGCTGGAAGCCGCTGTCGTCGGTGGCCTGCGGCGCCGGTTCGGCGGGCGCTTCCTGCTTGACCGGCTCGGGCGCCGATGCCGGCAACGGCGTGCCCTTGGCGAAGGCGTCGAGCTCCTTGACCAGGACCGAGGTGCGGGATTTGTCGATGCTGCCGCCGTCGCGGGACGCGGCGGTGAGGTCGGCAAGCACGTCGGCCGACTTGAGCATCACCTTGAGCAGTTCCGACGATGTCTGTAGCTTGTTGGATCGAACGCAATCAAGGGTCGTCTCGAACACATGGGCGAAGGCGACGAGGTCATCGAGGCCGAAAGCCCCCGCCCCGCCCTTGATCGAATGCACGGCGCGAAACACCGCATTGACCGTTTCCGGATCGGTGTCGCCATCATTGATGCGGAGAAGACCAGATTCCAGTTCCGCGAGCTGTTCCTCGCATTCCTGGAAAAAAATGTCCTTGATTTCATTCATATCCATGGGACAGGTCCTGTCAGGCGGTTACACGCTCAATGGCTGCGATAAGCTTGGACGGGTCGAAGGGTTTGACGATCCAGCCCGTTGCGCCGGCTTCACGGGCGCGGTTCTTCTTCTCGGCGTCGCTTTCGGTGGTCAGCACCAAGATCGGGATCGCCCGGAAGCGGTCGTTCTGGCGCACGCCTTCGATGAAGCCGAACCCGTCAAGGCGGGGCATGTTGATGTCGGTGACGATGACGTCCGGATTGGATTCCTCCAGGACTTCAAGCCCTTCGATACCGTCTTCCGCCTGCACCGTGTCGAAGCCGGCATTGGTGAGGGTGACCAGCAACATGTTGCGGATTGTCCGCGAGTCGTCGACCGTAAGAACCTTCTTCTTCATTTCAGCATCTCCTTTGGAAGCAGGGCTTCATCCGAAATTCCCAGCAATTGCAATGTTTTAATGAATGCATCGGAGGCCTGATTGACCCTCAGGCTCTGGTCTTCGGCGCGCCAGCTCAGCGCCGCGGCCAGCAGGACCTGAACGCATTGGGCGCCAACCCGGGTCACGTCTGTCGCGTCGATATCGATGTCTTCGCCCTTGTGCGCGAGCACTTGCTCATGCAGCCTGCTGGCCGCATTGAGGTCCAGGACCTCGGGCAGTTTGAGTACTTTAGGTGCTACGTCGGTGGACGACATGCCAGATATCCTCGCTCGTGAAAGGGCTTGTGTTCTTTGCCGCGGCGTGACCCAGAAGCCGTGTCATCGCGCCAACCTCCGCTGCGCATAGCGGTCTTGCGCGAGCCCGGCGGGCTGTGCGCCACCCGACAGCTCCACGCTTTGAAAGCCGGCATGGTGGGCCTGCCGGTGCATCCTGATCTTCTCGCCCAGTTCGGTGATCACCAGGCGCAGATCCGCCTGGGTTTCGGCCGCGCCCGAGATTCGGGCGGCGCCGGCGGCGATCAGGCCGGCCGTCTGGCCGAGGCTGGCTGCCGTGCCGGCAAGCTGCGCGGCTTCGTTTTCCGCCGCCGCGCCGACACCCGCCACCGATTGCGAGATCCTGCCGACCTGCTCGACCAGTCCCGAGATGGCGGAGCGGGTGCGGTCGACGAGTTCGACGCCGCGCCCGACATGGGACTTGGCGTCGGAGACGAGGTCCTTGATCTCGTTGGCGGCGCCCGCCGAGCGTTGCGCCAGCGCGCGCACTTCGGTGGCGACGACGGCGAAGCCGCGGCCGGCGTCGCCGGCGCGCGCGGCCTCGATGCCGGCATTGAGCGCCAGGAGATTGGTCTGGAAGGCGATTTCATCGATCACCGAGATGATCTTGCCGATCTGCTCGGCGGATTTCTCGACACCGGCCATCGCGTCAATGGCGTTCTCGACGACCCTGTCGCCGGCCTCGGCGCTCTGGCGGGCCTCGGCAATCAGCGTCTCGGCCTTGCGGGCGGTTTCGGCGGTGAGGCGGATGCGGCCGGCGACGGCGGCCAGCGTGTCGTGCTCGCCGCCCAGGCTCGCGCCGTGGCTCTCGATGTCGGCGCGGACCTGGTCGAGATCGTCGCTCAGCCGCGCGGCAAGCCGTTCGGCGTCGGACAGGCGCACAGCCGCGCCCGTCACCAGCTCTTCAAGGCGGCTGACGGCGCGGTTGAAATTGTCGGCGACCTCGCGGTGCGGCTCGATGCCGGCCGGTTCGACGCGCACCGACAGATCGCCCTCGGCCAGCCGGGCGAGCGCCGTGCCAAGCGTCGTTTCGACGAGCTCCCGCTCCCCAGCGACCGCCTCCTCGCGCTGGCGGATCAGGCTCCTGGACTGTTCGCTCAGGCGATGGGAGACCTGCATGTCGATGTCGATCAGCGCCGCCTTGACGACATCTACCAGCCGATCGGCCAGCAGCCTGTGGTCCGAACGGCTTGAAAACAGGCTGAAAATGCCGGTGCGGCTTTCCTCCACCAGGCGCCTTATGACGCGCTCGAGCACGAGCGCATGGCCGCCGATCGACCAGCCCGCGTCAAGCCCGATGCGCTGGCGGACTTCGCCGAGAATGACCGAGCGGTCTACATAGAGCCCGTCGAAACGGCCGTCGGCGAGGATCGACCAGTGCGCCACTTCCAGCTCTTCCAGCCGGTCGATCTGGCGGGCCGAGGTGAACAGAGAGGCGATTTCAGGGGTGTTCTGCAGGCGTTCGAAGAAGGCGGACAGCGCAATGCGGGCCTCGGCCTCGATCATCGGGCGGATCGTGCGCAGACGTTCGCAGCCCTCGGCGTCGAACGCTGTCAGGTCAAGGCGCGCGCGCAGGCCGTCGGCCGCCGCCGCCGCATCCCTCACCCTTGCCTGAACCTGCCCCACGCCATCACCCCAATCGGCGGCCCCCGGCCGCGCATCTGCATTCAAACCTGGCTTGTACCGAAATCGTCCCCGTGCGATTTGCGCGGCCGCCACGCTGAGATGACGGGACACGATTGCGCAGCGCTGCCTGGCTCATGGAATTTTTTGGATCCGGACTGACTCCGGTACGGCGAAGCGGCTTCATGCCTTTGCGAGGGCGGACTACCGAAGCCTTCACAATCCGACGATTGAGCAGATTTTTACGTGCTAATCCTTGCCTGAAGGTTAACGCCGCAGGGCTAGTGTTAATCAGTTGTTGGGGATAACCCGCGCATCGCCTGCGCCAGTTTCGCACAAGTTGCGTCAGGCAGTGTCCCGGCCATCGATGACAATGATGTCACCAGGATTCGAGCAATGATTGTTCTAGGAATTGGCGCTCTCGCCATCGCAACCGCCACCCTCGCAAGCTTTTCAATTCTGTTGCGGTCCCACGGCGCGCGAATCCGGCACATGCCGGTTTTCTGACAGGTCACACACTTCGCATAATTCCGATCGACCAGGCCCGCATCCCGACCGGGTGCGCCCAACGCCGAAGGTCCATCCAGGCGCCCTGCCCGTTCAGAGCGCGGCGATGTGGTTGTCCCAGGCGCAGGCGTGGGAGGAGGGTCCGAAGCGGCCCAGTTCGCTGGAGCTGATGAAGCCGTCGGCCCGGGCCTGGATACCGCAGGTGCGGGGCGCGGTTTCAAGATCGAGCGGTCGGCCGGACCTGGTGTCGAGCGTCAGCACCACGCCGCTCTGGGGCGAGGCCACGGCCAGCGTGACCCCGTCATTGCCGATGGCGACGGAGCCGGCATATTTGCCGAAGGTTGCTGCGACATCCCCGGGCAGGTCGACGGAGACGAGGCCAAGTTCCTGGTCCAGCCTGGCCAGGACCGGCACGTCGTCCATCACATCGCCCTCGTACTGGCCGCCGATCCAGACCCGGCTTGCGGCATCCACGGCCATGTGGCGCAGGGACAGCCGGTGCAGCTGTTCAGGCAGGGCGTGCGAGGACAGAAGCGATCCCGTCGCCGTGTCGATGAGAGCGATGGACGGCGCCATGGTGGGCAGATTGAGCTTCTCGCGACCCTGGTCGGGATGGGTGCGGATGCCGCCATTGGCCACGCACAGCGTCTTGCCGTCGGGCATGAGCACGATCTCGTGCGGGCCGATGCCGTGCGAGGGGAATTCGCCGATCCGGCTGAAGCCGCTCGTGGCGTCGTAGACACCGATGACGCCGTCGCCGCTGTCGAAGGCGTTCTCGGCGGCGTAGAGCAGCTTGCCGTCCGGCGAAAACGCGCCGTGGCCATAGAAGTGCCGGTCCCCGGGCGTGTGGAACGGCACCGGTTCGGCGGCCCGGGCCTTGTTGAGCGCGACGGCGAAATTTCCCGGACGCCGGGCAAACGCCACCAGCCATTGCGCGGCCGCAGAGGTGGCAAAGCCGTGGCCCCGCCCCGGCAGCAGATGGGTCGAAACGAGCGCGCCTCCATCGTCGAGGATGGCCACGCCATAGGCGCCCTGCGGGTCCATGTAGGCCGAGGCGAACAGGAGCTCCGACCGGGCCAGCCGTTCCGCGCCGGCGGGCGTCAGGCCAAAGAGCCAGGCGAGGCCGGCGCCGGCCAGGAATGTGCGCCGTTCAAGCAGGATCCGGGTCAATCGCCGTCTCCGAACGAGAAGCCGACGGCAAGCCCGCCGGCCTGGGCGAACTCCTGGTCGAGCCGGCCGATGATGATCCGGATCGCGTAGGCGAGATAGGCCAGCCTGTCGCGCGTCTTCGGATCGGCGAGCAGGTCCTCGACCGGGGCGTCGAGGCTGTCGGCGGTGCGGATCGCCTGGGTGAACTCGAACCGGATGGTGTCTGCAAGCCGTGGCGCCATCTCTTGGGCGACGATCTCGATTCCGCTGCGGGTAAACAGCGCCTCCAGGCCCGACACGCCGGCGCTGATCGATGGCAGGGTCATGTCCGAGCGCCAGTAGAGCGCCGATCTGGGCCGGTCGCGATCCGGGTTCTGGGTGTCGAGAAAGGCGCCGATGCGGGTGTCGCGGATGGCCTCGAGCCCGTGGATCATCTGCCCCAACAGAACGCTGACGGCTTCCTGGTCGGTGCGAAACAGCGGATTGCCGGGTCCGGGCTTCAGGAAGGCCGTAAGATACGGACTTCCCTCCTCCCATTCGGCCATCAGTTCGGCCGACACATGGGTGATATTGGCCGCCGCCGCGCGGCCGAACCGGCAGCGGTGGCCGGCGCCGCTGTCGCCGCCTGTGGCGAGTGTCTCGCTGCCCGAGCCGAACAGGATGTATTCGAGCGCGCCGAGCCCCTGCATGGCGACGCTCTTGCCTGACAGCGCGGCGGCGTCGGTGACGCTTTCGTCCTCGGTGGCGATGGCGGCCTGCACCTGCTTCCGGCCGGTGCCCTTGCGGTCGGGGAAGAACAGGATGCGCTCCAGCCGGTTGTCGGACATCACCGCGCCGAGCCGGAGCCATTCGATCCGCGACCAGGCGTCGGCGACCTCGCGGAAACCCTCCCGCGCTGCCGCAAGCGCCTCGTCGGACGGGGTGGCGCACAATGCGTCGAAACCCGCCTCGAGCCCGGCGGCGGCCTGGTTGACCGTGGCGTAACGGGGGCGAACGTAGTCGGTGACCATGCGCTCAAGCACCGGCTCGATCGAAGGCGGCGTGCCGGTCTCCGCCCCGGCGGGGCCGGCGGCGCCCACCAGCATCAGCGCGAGAAGCAGTGTCAGGACACGGGACATCAGAGACTTTCCAGAAATTTGACGAGATTGTCGCGGTCGGCCTCGTCCAGCCCGGCAAAGCCGTCGCGCGCGGCCCGGGCCTCGCCGCCATGCCAGAGAATGGCTTCGGTCAGATTGCGGGCCCGGCCGTCATGGAGGTAGAACGTGTGGCCGTTGACCACCTGCGTGAGACCCGCGCCCCAGAGCGGCGGCGTGCGCCATTCGCGGCCGCTGGCCGCGCCCACCGCTTGTCCGTCGGCCAGTCCCTCGCCCATGTCGTGCAGCAGGAAATCCGAATAGGGCCAGATGAGCTGGAAACGGTGCGCCGGGTTCTCCGCCTTGCGCGAGGTCACGTATTTGGGCGTGTGGCAGGAGGTGCAGCCGAGCGTGTAGAACAGCTCCTTGCCAGCGAGCACGGCCCTGTCACCCACATTGCGGCGGGCGGGAACGGCCAGGTTCTGCGCGTAGAAGGTGACCAGGTCCATGACCGGGTCGGGCGCCTCGGTGTCGCCCAGTCCGGCCTGGGCTCCGGTGGGCAGGTCCATGCAGGACGTCTGGGCCGGGGTGCAATCGCCATGGCCGGCCGGGGTGTCGGGCGTGGAAATGCCGATGTCGCCGGAAAATGCCCCGGACGACTGCTGCCTTACCGTCGCATTCTGGGCTTTCCAGCCGAACCGGCCCAGCGCGATCCGGCCGGTGGCGGGATCGCGGGCGAGCGCCGCCCGGCCCGACACGCCGTCGCCGTCCCGGTCGTCGGGGTCGGCGCGGGCCAGGATGTCGGCGGGATGAATGGCCTCGACCAGTCCCAGGCCGGTCATCGGCGGCGTCATCCGCGGCGACAGGGTGGTCTCCGGATCGAGCGGGCCGAAGCCGAGATCGGCGACGCTGTAGCTCGGCTTGCGCAGTGTCACGCGCGTGCCGTCGGCAAGGTCGACCGGCAGGTCCTGGTACGCGATCACCATCCGGCCCTCGGCCTTGAGGCCCGGCACCGCCAGATCCTGGAGCTGTCCGCCGTAGACCGGGTCGGGCAGCGACGCCGCCAGATAGGTCTTGAGCGCCTGGCGTTCCTCGTCGGTCCTGGCCGGACGCGCCAGCCGCAGGAACATCGACGTGGCGTCCGCGGCACCTTCCGGCGGGTGGCCGCGGCCGTCCTTGATGTGGCAGCTCTGGCAGGCCCGGGCGTTGAACAGCGGACCCAGCCCGTCGGAGGCCTGCGTCGAGGAGGGCGAAGACACCCACAGCTTGCGGAACAGGGCGTTGCCGAGCTTGAAGGTCTCTTCCTCCTTGAAGGTGAGATTGGCATTGAAATGGGACAGCGCGTCGCGGTTGACGAGCTTCGTCGAGGTGCCGGCGCCGCCCTGCATCGCCTCGAACTGTTCCGGCTCGGCGAAGGAGACCGCAGGCGCGACCACGCGCCCGACCCGGTCGCGGTCCTTCCGGGACAGGTCGTCGCGGACGGTCGGCAAATCGGACAGGTCTCCGGCGGCGGCCGGCGCCCCGGCGAGGAGCCCGAGGCAGACTGCGAGGCTGGCGATTAAGGCTGTTCCGGACGGGCGCGGACGGGGCGCCGTGAAGGCAGGTGCTGAAAATTTTTCGGTCATGAAGCGCCGCACGGGCCGGAGCCGCGTGGGCGCAAAAAAACAATTCGCCAAGCCTATCAAAAAGCAACTTGGCGACAGTGTCGTGACAGTCATTGCACTCCCTTTGCGCTCACTCCGAGTCAGCGGACGAGGCGTTCAACTGACCGTATTGCTGTTCGCCGAGGTTGCCGAGCAACTGAAGCTGGGTTTCGAGAAAATCGATGTGTCCCTCCTCGTCGGCAATCAGCGATTCAAAGAGGTTCTTGCTGACGTAGTCTCCCTCCTGCTCGCAGATGTCGCGGGATTTGGTGTAGGCGTTCCAGGCATCCTGCTCGCCGGCGAGATCGGCTTCGAGAACCTCTTTCAGCGTCTGGCCGATCCTGAGCGGCGCCACATTCTGCAGGTTCGGGAAGCCGTCGAGGAAGATGATGCGCTCGATCAGCTTGTCGGCGTGCTGCATCTCCTCGATGCTTTCGGCACGCTCCTTGGCCGCGAGCTTGGTGAAGCCCCAGTCTTCCAGCAGGCGGTAATGCAGCCAGTACTGATTGACCGCGGCCAGCTCCAGAAACAACGCCTCGTTCAGGCATTCGACGACTTTCTTGCTTTTTTTCATGGTGTTCTTTCCCTTGTGTGACAGCGCTACACTCTAGAGTATCCGGTCACGGGAGAGGAACTCCTTTTTGCAACTGCGTTCTTTTTTGCCCTCTCGATCCGCGTCCGCTGGGCGGCGATGCGGTTGAGAAGATCGACCACCTTGGGCGCGGGACTGTCCATGAGCTCATGGTAGCGGCGGGTGGTCTCGACGATGATGTTGATCACCCCGGGAAAGCACCCGCAGCACTTGCCGCGGGCGCTCATGGCCTGGAACACCCGCCCGGGCGTGATCAATTGCCACTCGTCAGCCATGAGGAACTCAAGGATGACGGCCTCGATCTCTTTGCTGGTGACGATGTTGCAACTGCAAACTATCATGGCGCTTTCTCTTACTTGAACACCGCATCGGGGCTGTCGAGACTGTCGGAGCCTTCGAGCTCGATCGTCCCCAGCTCCAGCGCGGCAATGGCGCGTTCGATCGAACGGGTCTGCTTGATCAGCCCATCGATCGCCGCCTGCACGGTGGCGTTGCCTTCTTCATTGCCGGTGGCGATCATCTGGTCATAGGCCTCGGTGGTCTCGGCGCGGGCGACCATGGCGTCCATGGCCGCGACCGTGGCGTCGAGATCGGCCGACACTTCCCTGGCGATCGCCTGGTCCTTCTGGCCGACAAGCTCGGCGAGCGAGGGACCGTTGAGTTCCGTGCCGTCGGGACGGGTGTAGGATCCGGTAAAGGCCGAACGGATGCCGACCGCATCGTAGCGATGGGAATTGTGGGTGTTGTCGGAGAAGCAGTCATGCTCCTCCTCCGGATCGCCCAGGAGCAGGCCGAGCTTCATGCGCTCGCCCGCGAGCTCGCCATAGGACAGCGACCCCATGCCGGTGAGGATGGTCGAGAGCCCGCCGGCGACGCCGGCCTGTTCGAGCGCGGCGCGCGCGGCGCCGCCGTCGGTCCAGTTGGCGGCCATCTCCTCGAGATCGGCGACCAAGAGGTCGCTCGCCGCGGCGAGATAGTCGCGGCGCCGGTCGCAATTGCCATTGGTGCAGTTTTCAAGGCTGTAGTCGGTGGCGGGACGGGCGCCCGCGCCGGGTCCGTTGCCGTTGAGGTCCTGGCCCCAGAGCAGGAATTCGATGGCGTGATAGCCCGAGGCGACATTGGCCTCGATGCCGCCGGCTTCCTGCAGGGTGCCGGAAATCAGCTCCGGCGTGATCTTGCCGGCGTCGACCGTCTTGCCGTTGATCTCGATCTGCGGATTGGCGATGACATTGGCGGTGAACAGCGAATTCTCGTCGCTCTCCGACCCGTAGCTCGCATCGACGTAATCGATCAGGCCCTCGTCGAGCGGCCAGGCGTTGACCCGGCCTTCCCAGTCGTCGACGATGGCGTTGCCGAAGCGGTAGACCTCGGTCTGCTGGTAGGGCACGCGGGCGGCCAGCCAGGCGGCCTTGGCGGCGTCGAGCTTTTCCTCGGTCGGGGTTTCGAGGAAGGCTTCGATGGCGGCGTCGAGCGCCTTCGCGGTCGAGAGCGAATCGGCGAACTTCGCCTCCGCGACATCCGCATAGTGCTCGATCACGGCTTCCGGCGTGGTGTCCGCACGAGCCATCGCCGTCAGCGACGTGGAGGCCAGGAGGCCGAGCCCTATCAGTTTCGCGAGGGTGTTCATGGTTCGTGGTACTCCTGTCTTATGCGTATTTTCAGTGAAGGGAGACGCCGCCCGATCCCGGGATCGAGGACGAGCGGAAGTCGATGTCGGCGATGGCGCCGAGCGGAATCGGCGTGAGCCTGTGGCCGTGGCCGAGCAGGACCGCGGCATAGGCGCTCGCCCGGTCGACGACCTCGATGCAGGCGTCGGAGCAGGAGAGCAGCTTGGCCGAATGCACCATCATCGCCTCGTCGCCATGCTGCGCGCCGGCGACCATGCCGAGCACCAGGCATTCGTCGCGGCACAGATGGCCGGTGCCGGGCTTGTAGAACCTGAGCGGACAGGTGGCGCAGACCCCGAGCTGGCCGATCAGCGAGGCCATCACGTCGAGTGCGTACTGGCCGTCGATGGCGCCGAGCGCCGCGGCATGGGCGGTGCGGGCCGCATCCCAATAACGCATGTCCTGGTGCGCGAGGCCCGCGACGCAATTGCGGTAGCCGTTGACGACCAGGTTCTCCGGCTGCCGGCGCAGATAGGCTGCCGCCGGGCAATCCCCGTCCCTGTGCTGTGGTGCTCGCACTGTCCCGACCCCATGTCGTTTAAACATGAGAATTTTGGTATTGTAATTAGAAAGTGGAGTCAAACTGTATAGTTTAGAATGACTCCAAAGAACGGCCGGGAACCGGCCCGCGGCGCCGCTGGAGGGCCGGGGCGCGCCCCGCTCAACCACCGAATCCGGCCGATCAAAACCGCCTGCCCGGCGCATTGCCGAACGCCCCGCCCCGCCTATGTTCTGGATTGCAGGGCGGGCTCGCCAGCGAGCTGGGGTTTGGGGACTTGTGCCGATGAGTGACGTGCCGCCTGTGACGATTGCGCTGATCGTGGGGAGCGCCCCGAGCGCGCCGCTGTTGCGCGACTGGCCGAAGCCGCGCAATCTGGCGCTGGTGGTCATCAACAATGCCTGGCGCGCGCGGCCCGACTGGGACCACCTGGTTCACGCCGGCGATTTTCCCGCCTCCCGGCTGCCCGACCGGCTCGAGCCGGGCCAGCGCGTGCACAGCCATGAAAGCTATGTGCCCGCCCAGAACAGCTATGGCGGATTCGTCTATGGCGGCGGCACCATGGCCTTCACCGCCGGCTACTGGGCCCTTGCCGTGCTCAAGCCGGATATCCTTGCCTATTTCGCCTGCGACATGACCTATTCCGGCAGCGTGACGCATTTCTATGGCGCAGGAACGGCCGATCCGCTGCGGCCGGATGTGACGCTGCAATCGCTGGAGGCGAAGTCAGTCCGGCTGATGGCGCTCGCGGCGCGGCAGGGCTGCGCTTGCCTCAATCTGTCCGCAGAGCCCGATAGCCGGCTATGCTTTCCCCGCGCCCGGCTCGCCGAGCTCGGCGCGAGGCCGGCCGGGATGCGAATCAACGCCGACGCGGTCAACGCGGCGCTCGCCGAGGAAGCGCGGCTCGGATACATGGTCGAGGACGGTGAATACTGGCGCCACGCCGACCGCTTCGACGCGGCGGCGCTGGCAAGACTTGACCGCCTCTGGCTCGGCGCCTGCGCCGCGCCGGACCTGGAAAGACGTTTCGCCTGAGTGACTATTGTCAAGGCGGCGGTGCGTCTTAGCGGTTTACGGCCGAAGCTTTCCCCGGGAGCGGGCCAGGGCAGGTCCCTGTCCGGCGGCGGTCGCGGGCGGACCGAACAGGCGCCGGGCTTAGATTTTCGCGTGAATATACAATAGTCGAATAGTATCGGAGCCACGGCCATGTTTGTCTTAAGCCTGCTATCACCGTAGCTATGGTGGCAAGACTGGGAGGTCTTGCCGGTTCCACTCCAGGGAGGATGACATGACGAAGTTTCAAGTGAATCGCCGTACGCTGATCAAGTCAGGTGCGGCGTTCGGCGCAGGTCTGGCGCTGCCGACGATTTTCACGAGCTCGGCCCGGGCTTATCTCAATGAACCCAAGGGCGACACCGTCACCCTCGGCTTCAACGTTCCCCAGACCGGCCCCTATGCCGACGAAGGACTGGACGAATTGCGCGCCCAGGAACTGGCGGTTCAGCACCTGAACGGCGAAGGCGACGGCGGCATGCTGAACACCTTCTCGTCGAAGGCCCTGAAGGGCAACGGCATCCTCGGCAAGAAGGTGACCTTCGTGTCGGGCGACACGCAGACCAAGTCGGACGCAGCCCGCGCCGCGGCAAAGTCGATGATCGAAAAGGACGGCGCCGTAATGATCAATGGCGGCTCGTCCTCGGGCGTGGCCGTGGCCGTGCAGGGCCTCTGCCAGGAAGCCGGCGTGATCTTCATGGCCGGCCTCACCCACTCCAACGACACCACCGGCAAGGACAAGAAGCGCAACGGCTTCCGTCACTTCTTCAACGCCTACATGTCGGGCGAAGCCCTGGCGCCGGTGCTGGCGAAGGCCTACGGCGCCGATCGCCGCGCCTACCACCTGACAGCCGACTACACCTGGGGCTGGACGCAGCAGGAATCCATTGCCAAGGCGACCGAGAACCTGGGCTGGGAAACCGTCAACAACGTGCTCACCCCGCTGGCGGCGACCGACTTCTCGTCCTACATCGCCCCGGTGCTGAACTCCGGCGCCGACGTGCTGATCCTGAACCATTACGGCGGCAACATGGTCAACTCGCTGACCAACGCGGTGCAGTTCGGCCTGCGCGACAAGCAGGTCAACGGCAAGCAGTTCGAGATCATCGTTCCGCTCTACTCCGAGCTGATGGCGGCAGGCGCCGGCGCGAACGTGCGCGGCGTCTACGGGTCGATGAACTGGAACTGGCAGTTGCAGGACGAAGGCTCCAAGGCCTTCGTGAAGTCGTTCGGCGAGAAATACGGCCGTCCGCCCTCGAACTCCGCGCACACCTGCTACGTGCAGACCCTGCTCTATGCAGATGCTTGCGAACGCGCCGGCACCTTTGATCCCTGCGGCGTCGTCGAGGCGCTCGAAGGCTTCGAGTTCGACGGCATGGGCAATGGCCCGACGCTGTACCGCGCCGATGACCACCAGTGCTTCAAGGACGTGCTGGTCATGAAGGGCACCGAGAACCCGACCAACGAATACGACACGCTGGAAATCGTCGAAGTGACCCCGCGTGCCCAGGTCGAATATGCTCCGGATCATCCGATGTTCGCCGGCGGCGACCTCGGCCAGTGCAACTCCGGCGCATAAGCCACGCACCCTGCCTGCCGCGTCGCCTTCCGGGCGGCGCGGCTTTCTCATTGACTTGATGACGAAAACCGCTGTGCCGGATGCGCGCGCGGATTAATTGATGCGGGCTTCATTCATGGACGCAATCATTCTGCAAATTCTGAACGGTCTGGACAAAGGCAGCGCCTATGCCATGATCGCCCTCGGACTCACCCTGATTTTCGGCACGCTCGGCGTGGTGAACTTCGCGCATGGCGCGCTGTTCATGCTCGGCGCCTTCTGCGCGGTCACGCTGCAGCGGATGCTGTCGCTGTCCTACACGATCGAGGATCCGACCCAGAAGGACTTCCTGGGCAATCCGCTGAAGGTGGACACGCCCTATATCGTGAGCTGGTTCGGCGATTCGGCCGGGAACGCCATCGTCAACTGGTCGGTGCCGCTCGCCATCCTGTTCGCCATTCCGGTGATGCTCCTGATCGGCTACGTGATGGAACGCGGCCTGATCAAGCATTTCTACAAACGCCCCCATGCCGACCAGATCCTGGTCACCTTCGGACTGGCCATCGTCATCCAGGAAATCGTCAAGTATTTCTATGGCGCCAACCCGATCCCGACGCCGGCGCCCGACATGTTCAGAGGATCGGTGGATTTCGGCGTGATGATCGGCTTCGCCCAGAACGAGATCATCTATCCCTACTGGCGGCTGGTGTACTTCCTGTTCTCGGCGGTGATCATCGGCGCAGTCTTCGCCTTCCTCAGGTTCACCACCTTCGGCATGGTGGTCCGCGCCGGCATGGCCGACCGCGAGACCGTCGGCCTTCTCGGCATCAATATCGACAAGCGCTTCACCATCATGTTCGGCATCGCCGCGGCGGTGGCGGGACTTGCCGGCGTCATGTACGCGCCGATCAACTCCCCCAACTACCACATGGGCATGGACTTCCTGGTGCTCAGCTTCGTCGTCGTGGTCGTGGGCGGCATGGGCTCGCTGCCCGGCGCCGTTCTGGCCGGCTTCCTGCTTGGCATTCTCGAGAGCTTCGCCTCGATGAACGAAGTCAAGTCGGTGATCCCGGGGATCGACCAAATCATCATTTATCTCGTTGCAATCATCATCCTTTTGACCCGCCCGCGCGGTCTTATGGGTCGCAAAGGCGTGATGGAGGAATAATCCATGCTGGGTCTGAGTAAGAAAGACACGACTTTTCTGCTGATCGTCATTTTTCTGACTTTGGCGACACCGATCTTGCTGCAGCCGTTCCCGGAAAACTCGGCGCTGGCACAGTTCAACGCCGGATATCCGGATCTGATGCAGCGCTTCGCGATCTACGGGATCTTCGCGATCGGCTTCAACATTCTCTTCGGCCTGACCGGCTACCTCTCGTTCGGCCACGCCGCCTTCCTGGGCGTCGGATCCTACTCGGTCGTCTGGATGTACAAGCTCCTGAGCTACAACGTGCTGCCCGGCCTCATCCTGGCGGTGATCATGTCGGCGCTGTTCGCCCTGCTCATCGGCTTCATCTCGCTCAGGCGCTCGGGCATCTACTTCTCGATCCTGACGCTGGCGTTCGCGCAGATGTCGTTCAACCTGGCCTATTCGGTGCTGACGCCGCTGACCAATGGCGAGACCGGCCTGCAGGTCTACACCAACGACCCGCAGGTGCTGATGGGCCCCGGCAGCCCGTCCAGCCCTCACTTCTTCGGCATCGTCATGAACGAGAGCGCGAAGGTCGATATCGGCGGCTGGCAGTTCACCTTCTCCAACGGCTATTATTTCTGCGCCATCATCGCCATCATCGTGTTCTACCTGTCGCTCAGGATCTTCCGGTCGCCGTTCGGCATCATGCTGCGCGCCATCAAGACCAACCAGACGCGGATGAGCTACACCGGCCTCAACTCACGGCCCTACACGCTCGCCGCCTTCGTGATCTCCGGCATGTATGCCGGTCTCGCCGGCGGCCTGCTGGCCTCGATGGATCCGCTGGCGGGCGCCGAGCGCATGCAGTGGACGGCCTCGGGCGAAGTGGTGCTGATGACCATTCTCGGCGGCGCCGGGACGCTGATGGGTCCGGTGCTCGGCGCGGGCTTCATCAAATACTTCGAAAACATCTTCTCGAAGATCAATGACAACATCCTGCATACGTGGTTTTCCGCGCTTCCGGACGGGCTGGAGGACGCGCTCGTGTTCATGCTGCATCCCTTCATCGGCAAGGGCTGGAACCTGACGCTGGGGCTTCTGTTCATGCTGGTCGTCATCTTCCTGCCGGGCGGCCTGATCGAAGGCGGCAACAGGATCTGGGGCCTGATCACCGGCAAGGGCCGGAAATCGAAACGGGCGGTCAAGGACAACGACCATCACCCCAAACCATCAGCACACGTCAACTGACCGGCGGAGATATCAGACATGGGAATTCTCGAAGTCTCTAACGTCAACAAGCGGTTCGGCGGTCTGCAGGCGCTCGGCAATGTCAACCTGGACATCGCCCAGGGGACCGTCCACGCGATCATCGGGCCGAACGGCGCCGGCAAGTCGACGCTGCTCAACGTGCTGGTCGGCAAGCTGATCCCGGACACCGGGACGGTGCTGTTCGACGGGGTCTCGGTGCTCGGCCGCAAGCCCTACGAGATCAACCAGCTTGGCATTTCCCGCGTGTTCCAGACGCCGGAAATCTTCGGCGATCTCACGGTGTTCGAAAACATGCTGATTCCCTGCTTCGCCAAGCGCGACGGGTCGTTCCGGCTGCACGCGCTCGAATCCATCGCAGCGGAGAAGGGCCTGATCGAGCTCGCCGAACACATGCTCACCGAGGTCAACATGATCGACAAGCGGCACATGACGGCGAGTTCGCTGTCGCGCGGCGACAAGCGGCGGCTGGAGATGGCCATGTGCCTGGTGCAGGAGCCGAAGCTTCTGCTGCTCGACGAGCCGACGGCCGGCATGGCCCGCGCCGACACCAACAACACGATCGATCTCCTGAACCAGATCCACGACAGCCGCGAGATCACCATGGTGATCATCGAGCATGACATGCATGTGGTGTTTTCGCTGGCCAAGCGCATCACCGTGCTGGCGCAGGGCACGCCCCTGGTCGAAGACACCCCCGAAAACATCAAGGGGCATCCGAAAGTGAAGGAAGCCTACCTGGGAGAGGCCGCAGCATGAGCGAGATCGAACGCGACACGGGCAGGCAGCCATATGTGCGGCCCGACTTTTCCAAGAACGCCAACCATGCGGCGACCGCGCCGGCATTCCTGGCCGTGCACGACATCCATGCCTATTACGGCGAGAGCTACATCGTGCAGGGCGTGAGCTTCAACGTGCACGAGGGCGAGATCCTCGCCCTGCTCGGCCGCAACGGCGCCGGCAAGACCTCGACCCTGCGCGCCATCGCCCAGATCGGCTCGCCGCTGATGACCCATGGCGAGGTCTGGCTCGACCACCAGCCGCTGCACCGGATGAGCTCGCACGAGGCCTCCCGCGCCGGTCTGTCGCTGGTGCCCGAGGACCGGCGCATCATCGCCGGGCTGACGGTGGAGGAAAACCTGCAGCTTGCGCAGATCGCGCCGCCGATCGGCTGGTCGATCGAGCGGATCTACGAGCTGTTCCCGCGGCTCGGCGAACGCCGCAAGCAGGAAGGCGTGACGCTGTCGGGCGGCGAGCAGCAGATGCTGTCGATCGGCCGGGCACTGGCCCGCGACATCAAGGTCCTGCTGCTCGACGAGCCCTATGAGGGCCTGGCGCCGGTGATCGTCGACGAGATCGAGAAGACGCTCAACATCATCAAGCAGCAGGGCATCACCACCATCCTGGTCGAGCAGAACGCGGTGCGGGCGCTCAAGCTCGCCGACCGCGCGGTGATCCTCGAATCCGGAGAAGTCGTGTTTGACGGCACAGCCGACGACGTGCTGCACAACGAGCAACTGCGTCACGACTATCTGGCGATCTAGAACCGTCGCCCTGCCCTGATCCGGGGCGGGCGAACCGGGGCCGCCGCGGCGGAGAACCGATCCGGCAAGGACAAGGTTCTCCGCAGCAGCCGGGCCGTGCGGTGCGCCGCCGCCGGCCGCCGGTTTGCAGCGTCGCGCATCTGTCCTAGACTGGCGTCGTGACCCTGCCCCTGCTCTATTCGTTCCGCCGCTGCCCCTACGCCATCCGCGCGCGGCTGGCGCTCGCCTCCGCGGCGGCAGAGGTCGAACTGCGCGAGGTCGCGTTGCGGCACAAGCCGGAGACCTTTCTCGCAGCCTCGCCGAGCGGCACCGTTCCCTGCCTCGTCACCGATACCGGCGTGATCGACGAGAGCCTCGACATCATGCTGTGGGCGCTCCGGCAGCGCGACCCGGAGGGCTGGCTCGCCATGCCCGAGGAAGGGTTCGAGTGGATTTCCCGTACCGACGGCCCGTTCAAGGCGGCGCTCGACCGGACCAAATACGCCGACCGCTATCCCGGAACCGATCCGGAGGAGCAGCGCGGCCTTGCTGCGGACTTCCTGGCTGATCTCGACAGGCGGATCGACGGCTTCATCTTCGGCCGGCCGACCCTGGCCGACTACGCCATTCTTCCCTTCGTCCGCCAGTTCGCCTTTGTCGACAAGGCCTGGTTCGACGCCCGGCCGTGGCCGGACCTGCAGCGCTGGCTGGAGCGGTTTATGGCCTCGGAGCGCTTCGAACGGGTCATGGCGAAACAGGCCCCGTGGCAGGAGGGCGATCCGCCGGTGCTCTTCCCGTAAGGCCACCCGGCCGCCGGAGCCAAGCTGCGCTCAGTCCTTGTCGGGCTCGCCGTGCCGGTCCCAGCCGGTGATCATCGCCCGCAATTGTGCGCCCACGGTCTCGCCGGTGGTGATCAGATACAGGTGGCTGATCAGGAAGGAGCCGATCAGGAAGGCGGTTCCAACGTGAATGGCGTTCACCCACAGAACCGGCAGATCGCCCGGATAGAGATCCGGAAACCGGCCATAGACCCACAGGATGATGCCGGAGATCCAGATCGCCGGCGCCATCACCACCTGGAAGCCGAGATAGACCATGGCCTGCAGCGGATTGTGCTTGCGCTTGGTGCTCGGCCGGAACGGGTGCGGCGCGCCCAGGAAGATGCCGATCGAATAGAACAGCACGATCGTCCACAGCCGCTCGGTGGTGGGCACATAGTGCCGCCACTGGCCGGTGACGAGGTGCCAGAAGATGGCGAAGACCCACAGCACCACCAAAGTGAAGGCGGCCAGGACATGGAGATCGAGAGCCCGCTCGAAGCCGAGAAGATCGTAATAGCCGTGAATCTCGAAACCGGTCAGCAGCAGGAAGCTGATCAGCGCCGCCTGGAACCAGTGCCAGAACCGCTCGAACCCGGTGAACAGGTAGACGCCCCTGGATTTCTGTGCAGCAGTGTCAGCCATGTCGCGACCCCCTGTAGAAGATGCCGAAGCCGATGCGGGCCATGGCGTGCAGCAGCGAGGCGGCGAGCGTCGCCGCCAGGATCGCCAGTCCCGCCCAGTCGAGCAGGGCAAAGCCGTCGCGCCGGGGAACGAAGCCGCCCGGCAGGGAGGCGAGCAGCCCGTCCGATGCGTGGCAGGATTGGCACGAGAGCGCCTGGTCGGCGGGCGCCACCATGTGGTTGACGGGGATCATCTGCCGGACCCTGGCGAAGGCCACGTCGCCGCTGAACGGCGCGCCGGCCGCCTCCATGCCGGTCCCGACCGCGCTCTT
>NZ_JRJG01000070.1 GCF_000759435.1 Hoeflea sp. BAL378 | reverse complement strand
CGGCGCGGTGCGTCCGGCCCGGCCCGCGCGCTGGTCGACGGACGCCTGCGAGGCGCGGATGGTCTCGAGCCGGGTGATGCCGGTCGAGGGTTCGTAGACCGGCTGGCGCACCAGCCCACTGTCGATGACGATGCGCACGCCGTCGATGGTGAGCGAGCTTTCCGCCACCGGGGTGCTGAGCACCACCTTGCGCCGACCCTCCGGCGCCGGCCGGATCGCGGCGTCCTGCTCGGCCGACGTCAGGCCGCCATAGAGCGGCTGGACATCGGTTGCGGGACCAAGCCGGCCTTCGAGCAGCCTTGCCACCTGCCGGATTTCGCCTTGGCCGGGCAGGAAGGCGAGGATCGAGCCGGTTTCGCTGCGGTGCAGGGTCTCGATGGCGCCGGCCATGGCAGCGTCGATGCGGTCGCCGGCGGTCCGGTCGAGATAGCGGATTTCGACCGGATGGCTCCGGCCCCGGCTCTCGATCACCGGGCACTCCTCGATGAGCGCCGCCACGCGCGCGGTATCCAGCGTCGCCGACATCACCAGGATGCGCAGGTCCTCGCGCAGGCCGGACTGGATGTCGAGCGCCAGCGCAAGCCCGAAATCGGCCTCCAGCGCGCGCTCGTGAAATTCGTCGAAGATCACGCAGCCGATGCCTTCGAGATCGGGCGAGGACAGCGCCATGCGGGTGAACACGCCTTCGGTCACCACCTCGATCCGGGTCCGGGCGGAAACTTTTGTATCGAGCCGCATGCGGTAGCCGACGGTGCCGCCCACCTCCTCGCCGAGCATCGCCGCCATCCGCCGCGCCGCCGCCCGCGCCGCGAGCCGCCTGGGCTCAATGAGGATGATCTTGCCGGTGAGCCAGGCCTCTCCGATCAGCACCAGCGGCACCAGCGTGGTCTTGCCCGCGCCCGGCGGCGCCGCCAGCACCGCGTTGGGGCCCCGGGCAAGGGCATCGCGCAGGGGGGCGAGCACATCGGAGACCGGCAGGTCGGAATGGCGTGCGGCGATGTCCCTCACGGCAGCCCGACCCGGTGCACCTGGCCGCCGGCGGCGCGCGCATCGTCCTCGTCATGGGTCACCAGCACCACCGGCAGCCCGGCCCGACGCGCCCGATCGAACACGAGCTGCCGCGTCTGCTCCCGCAGATGGGCGTCGAGCTTGGAGAACGGCTCGTCGAGCAGCAGGATCCGCGGCCGCGACGCCAGCACCCGCTGCAGCGCGACCCGCGCCTTCTGCCCGCCCGACAGCGTGTCGGGATCGCGGTCGCCGAACTCCGCCAGATCGGCATCCGCGAGCGCCGCCTGGGCCAGGCTGCGTCGCTGCCTGCGGCCGCGGATGTCTTCGGGAATGGCGATGGCGATGTTGTCGACGACGCTCAGGTGGGGAAACAGCAGCGGGTCCTGAAACAGGATGCCGGCATGCCGCTGCTCCGCCGGCAGCGCCGTGAGTTCGACGCCGTCCACCGTGATCCTTCCGCTGGCGGTGAAGGCCGGGTCGAGAAACCCGCCGAGAAACGCAAGCAGCGTTGACTTCCCCGACCCTGAAGGCCCCATCACGGTCAGCGTCTCGCCGCGGCCGACGCGGGCGTCGAGCGCCACCAGCAGACGCTCGCCCAGGCGGATCCGCACATCGTCCAGCCTCAGTCCCTGAGTGTCGCTTCCAAAGTCCAATGTCACACCCGCAAGCCTCGCCGGTTGCGGAATACCAAGCCCGGCAATCCGGTGGCAATGGCAAATGCGAAAAACGGCAGCAGCGTCTGCAGGAAGGCATAGACGCCGATGACCCGGCGGTTGCCGCCGGCGGCCAGCGCCACCGCCTCGGTGGTGATCGTGGTCAGCCGTCCCGCGCCGATCAGCACGGTGGGCAGATACTGGCCGACCGAGACCGAGAACCCCACCGCGAGCGCCGTCAGGATGGCGCGGGTGAGCATCGGCAGCCGGATGCGGACCAGCGTGCGGGTCCGGTTCATCCCCAGGCCAGCCGCGATCAGGTCATGGCGGCGGTCATGCGCGCGCCAGGGATCGCTCAGCGACAGGAACACATAGGGCAGCACGAACACCAGATGCGCCAGCACCAGCGCCGGGAAGCTGGCGTCGATCCCGAGCCAGATCGACAGCACCTGCAGGCCGAACATAAAGGAGATCTGCGGCACGATCAGCGGCAGGTAGATCAGCAGCAGCGCCCCGCCGCCGCGCCCGCGCCCGGTCTCGTATTCGCGCTCAAGGCACAGGATGGTGAGCGCCAGCGCGATCAGCGTCGACAGCCCGGCCACCGCCAGCGTGGTGGCAAGCGGACCCTCTAAGCGCGGCAGCGCCTGCATCCAGCTTTTCAGCGTGAAGCTCGACGGCAGCGCGTCGGGGAATTGCCACAGGCCCGACACCGACCACAGCGCCAGCACGGCGATGCCGCCGAAGACGATGGCCGAGGAGGCAAGCATCGCCGCGCGCGCTCCGTTGCGGATCACGCCGTCGCGCCGGAAGCGCAGGCCGGCGGCGCGGCTGTGGCGGACCAGCACGGCGCCGGCTTTTTCCAGCCCGACCCAGGCGATCAGCGCGACCAGTGTTGCCCCCAACTGCAGGATCGCGCCGGCCGAGGCCAGGAATCGCGCCTCGAGATCCGGATCGTTCATCCAGTCGATGAGCCGCACCGGCAGCGTCGGCGGGAGATGCGGGCCGAGGATCAGGGCCACGTCGACCACCGAGGTGGCGTAGGCGACCACGGCGAAGACCGCGAGCCGCACCTGCCGGTAGAGCGGCGGCCACAGGAGGTAGGTGAAGCTGGCGATGCGGCCATAGCCGAGCGAGCGCCCGAGCCGCATCGTCTCTGCATGCCGCGTCTGCGGCAGGGCTGCGAGCGTCACCAGGAACAGGAACGGGATTTCCTTGACGATCAGGCCCGCCATCATCGACAGCGCCATCGGGTCGTTGACGATGAGCAGGTCCGGCGGCCGGTCGAGCCCGGTGAGCCAGGGCGAGACGAGCCGCATGATCATGCCCGAGGGCGCGATCAGGAAGGCGAGCCCGAAGGCGGCCGCTGCATGCGGCACCGACAGCAGCGGCGAGATCATCCGCCGCATCCGGGCAAAACCGGCGCTCCCCAGATCGCTGGCGACGAAACCCGCCACCGCGCCGAGCGAGACCAGCGTGGTCACGAGGCCGACCAGAACCGCGAGCTGCGCCGAGTGCCAGATCCCCGGAACCGCCGCCAGCTCGGCAAAATGCGCTGTGGTCAGTTGCGTGCCGCCGAGATCGGGCAGATAGCCGAAGGCCGGCAGCGCCGTCCCCGCCAGGCCGAAGGCCAGCGGGCCGAGCAGGGTCAGAAGGGTCAGCGGCGGCGCCAGGCGCGCCAGGCGCACGCCGCCGGTCATGTCACGAGGTCCTGCCCGGCCGGGCCATCGCTCAGTTGGCCGCGCCGTAGCGCTTGAGCCACTCGCCCTCGATCCGCTCCATCCAGTCCGGGTGCGGCTCGTCGAGCGCGGGGCCGAGTTCGTCGGGCCGGAGCGTGGCGACGCCGAGATCGAGCGCATCGAAGGCGGCGCGGTCCGCATCCGGCAATTTGTCCATCGACAGCACCGTCGGGTCGCCCCAGACCGCAGGGTCCTGCTTGCGAAGTTGCGCCTCCGGCGAGATCAGGAAATTGGCGAGCACCAGCGCCCCGGCCTTCGACGCCGCATTGTAGGGGATCGCCACGAAATGGGTGTTGCCGAGCGTCCCGCCGGTGAACGTGAAGGAGCGCACCGTGTCGGGCAGTTCGCCCGCGGCAATTCCCGCCGAGGCTTCCGACGGATTGAAGGCGAAGATGATGTCGAGTTCGCCGTCGGCCAGTTTCTGCTTCATGTCGGGATAGTTCTGCGGATAGGCCTTGCCGCCGCGCCACAGGTTGGGGTGAAGCCTGTCGAGATAGGCAAACAGCGGCGCCACGTCGTCGGTGAAGCGTGCCTCGTCGACCGGCTGGCCGAGCCTGGTCTTGTCGGCGATGGTTTCGATCAGCACCTGCTTGAGGAAGGACGAGCCGATGAAGTCCGGCGGCTGCGGATAGGAGAACCGGCCGGGATTGCGCTCGGCCCAGTTCAGCAGGTCCGCCGCCGACCGCGGAACGCCGTCTGCGGGGGTTCGCGCGGTGTCGTGGAAGAACACCATCTTGGCGCCGCCCCAGGGGCTTTCGAGCCCGTCGGTCGGAATGGTGAAATCGGTGAGGATCGTCGGCTTTGTCTCATGGTCGACATAGGCCCAGTTCGGCAGATGCGTGGTCCAGTCCGGCGCCATCAGCAGATCCTGGCGCTTCATCGAGGCGAAATTCTCGCCATTGATCCAGATGAGGTCGACCGAGCCACCCTCGTTCTTGCCCGAGGCCTTTTCGGCCAGCACCGTTGCCACCGCATTGGCGGTGTCATCGAGTTTCACGTGAACCACGCTCACGCCGAACCGCTCTTTCAGCGTCTCCCCGGCCCAGTCGATATAGCCGTTGATGTTCTCGGACCCGCCCCAGGCATTGAAATAGACCGTCTGGCCCTTGGCTTCGGTCAGCACCGCATCCCAGTCCTGCGGATCGGGATCGGCGGCGCGGGCGGCTTGCGAAAGGACAAGCGCCGCGCCCAGGGCGCCGGCAAGCAGGATGGGAGACTTGAGCATGGTTTTCCCCTTTGGACCGGGCCTCCTGGACCCGGCCTCATTCAATGTAAGACCTCGATCCAGACACCACAGGGTCGCGATGCCGTCAATCAAGCCGGCCGCGGCCGAGCGTCACAATTTGGTGAGGGGCGCGTGTGCGCGGTCTAGTGCGCCTCGTCCCAGTTCTTCGCCGCCCGCGCGTCGACCTTGAGCGGCACCGCCATGTCGAGAGCCGGCATGGCGGCGTTCTCCATCACCTCGACGATGACCGGGATGATCTTCTCGGCATCCGCCTCCGCCGCCTCGAACACCAGTTCGTCATGCACCTGCAGCAGCATCCGCGCATCGAGCCCGGCCTTTTCCAGCGCCGGCTCCATGCGCACCATGGCGCGGCGGATGATGTCGGCGGCCGATCCCTGGATCGGCGCGTTGATCGCGGCGCGCTCGTTGAAGGCGCGGACCTGCGGGTTGGAGGAGCGGATTTCCGGGTAATGCGCCCGGCGGCCGAAGATCGTGGTGACGTAGCCGTGCTCACGGGCCTCCGCCTTGGTGGCCTCCATGAAGTCCTTGATGCCGGGAAAGCGCTCGAAATATTTGCGGATATAGTCGCCCGCCTCCGAGCGCTCGATGCCGAGCTGGTTGGCGAGCCCGAAGGCCGAGATGCCGTAGATGATGCCGAAATTGATCGCCTTGGCGCGGCGGCGCACCTCCGAGGGCATGCCCTCGACCGGCACGCCGAACATCTCCGACGCCGTCATGGCGTGAATGTCGACGCCGTCGGCGAAGGCCTGGGTGAGCTGCGGGATATGCGCCACATGCGCCAGCACCCTCAGTTCGATCTGGCTGTAGTCGGCCGAGATCAGCACATTGCCGGGCTCGGCGATGAAGGCGGTGCGGATCTTGCGGCCTTCGGCGGTGCGCACCGGGATGTTCTGGATGTTCGGGTCCGACGAGGACAGTCGCCCGGTGGTGGTCGCCGCCATCGCGAACGATGTGTGCACGCGCTGCGTTTCGGGATGGATATAGCCCGGCAGCGCGTCGGTGTAGGTGGATTTGAGCTTGGTGAGCTGCCGCCAGTCGACGATCTTGCGCGGCAGTTCGTGGCCGGCGGCGGCCAGGTCCTCGAGCACCTGCGCCGAGGTCGACCATTGCCCCGACTTGGTCTTCGAGCCGCCCGGCAGGCCCATCTTGCCGAACAGGATGTCGCCAAGCTGCTTGGGCGAGCCTACATTGAAGTTTTCCCCGGCCAGTTGCTGGATTTCCGCCTCGAGTGCGGCAGCGCCCTGGGCCAGTTCGCCCGACAGCCGCGACAGGATCTGCCGGTCGACGCGGATGCCGCGCCGTTCCATGCGCATCAGCACCGGCGCCAGCGGCCGCTCCAGCCGCTCGTAGACCCGCGCCATGCCGTCGGCCGCGAGCCGCGGCTTGAGCACGTGCCAGAGCCTCAGCGTCACCTCGGCATCCTCGCCCGCATAGGCGGTGGCCTTGTCGATCGCCACTTCCGCGAAGGGAACCGAGCTCTTGCCCGAGCCCGCCACCTCCTTGTAGCTGATCGGCGTGTGGCCGAGCCAGCGCTCGGAAAGCGCATCCATGCCGTGGCCGCCGGCGCCCGCGTCGAGCACATAGGACAGCAGCATCGTGTCGTCGAAGCTCTCGATGGTGATGCCGTACCGCGCCAGCACCAGCATGTCGTATTTCAGGTTCTGCCCGACCTTGAGGACCGAGGGATCTTCCAGAAGCGCCTTGAGCTCATCGAGCGCGGCGCGGATCGGCATCTGCCCGGGTTGCGCCCCGCCGCCGCCCAGCAGATCGCCCACGCCGTTGGAGTGCGCCAGCGGCGCGTAGCAGGCGATCACCTGGAAGTCTCCCGCCTCGGGCGCGGACACGGGAATGGAAAGCGAAAACCCGACGAGGTCGGCCTGCATCGCATCGAGCGACGTGGTCTCGGTGTCGAAGCCGACGATGCCGCGCTCGCGCGCCGCCGCGCACCAGGCCCTGAGCTCCTCGATCGTGCCGAGCGTCTGGTAGCCGTCGGTGTCGATCTTGGCGGCGACCGCTGCTTCCGCGCGCCTTTTCGCAAGCCCCTGCGGCGTGTCGACGCCGGTGCCGTCTCCGGTCGAAAAAGCGGAGGCGCCGGGGGTTGTCTGGTCCGGATCGAGGTCGGGGCCGCGCATCTCGGCGGCCGAAGCGACGGCCACGCTGGCCGCGTCGATCGCGCCGGCGTCGGTTTCGGTGGCCTCGGCCACGCGCCGCGTGAGCGAGGTGAATTCCATCGCCTTGAGGAAGGCCACCAGCTTCGGTCCGTCCGGCGGGTTGAGCACCAGGTCGTCGAGGCTTGCGGGCACCTCGACATCGTCCTTGAGCTTGACCAGCTCGCGGCTGATCCGCGCCTTGTCGGCATATTCGAGGATGTTCTCGCGCCGCTTGGTCTGCGGGATCTCGCCGGCGCGCGCAAGCAGCGTGTCGAGATCGCCGAACTGCTCGATGAGCTGCGCCGCGGTCTTGGGCCCGATGCCGGGAATGCCCGGCACATTGTCGACCGAATCGCCCGTCAGCGCCTGCAGGTCGATCATCTTCTCGGGCGGCACGCCCCATTTCTCGATGACTTCAGCCACGCCGATCTGCTTGTCCTTCATGCTGTCATACATCGACACCTGTGGGCCGACGAGTTGCATCAGGTCCTTGTCCGACGAGATCACCGTCACGTCGGCGCCGGCCTCGCGCGCCAGCCGCGCATAGGTGGCGATCAGGTCGTCGGCCTCGAAGCCCTCCATCTCGATGCAGGGCAGGTCGAAGGCCCGCGTCGCCTCGCGGATGACCGAGAATTGCGGGATCAGGTCCTCGGGCGGCGCCGAGCGGTTGGCCTTGTACTCGGGATAGAGATCGTTGCGGAAGGTCTTGGAGGAATAGTCGAAGATCACGGCGAAATGCGTGGGCGTCACGCCCACCGAGGTGTCGCGCGCCGACACCATCAGCTTCCACAGCATGTTGCAGAAGCCTGACACCGCGCCGACCGGCAGGCCGTCGGATTTGCGCGTCAGCGGCGGAAGCGCGTGGTAGGCCCGGAAAATATAGCCGGACCCGTCGACGAGGAAGAGATGATCACCTTTTTTCATGGGCAAGGATTAGCGCGCGTCCGCCGCGAGGTCCATGCGCTTGATGCGCGATGACGGATGAAAAAATGCGATTGCCGACACCATATGGCAGCAGCGGCGGATTTGGCCATCACGGATTCGTTACGAAACTGTAATGTTCGTGTCCTTGAAAAGCCACATTCCCGGGGCCAAATCAGCATTACCGGCGAATGAATAAGCCGATGTCTGGATCTACGGCTCGTCCCCCGCCGCCTCCAGACCAAGGACAAGGGCCGCCCCGCCCCCTAATGGCCCTTGTCCTACCAACATGCCGCCATGGCCTTCCCCCTCTGGCCATGGCGGCTTTTCTTTTTTCCCTCCCCCGACCGATCCACGCCGCCCCTCTGCGGCGCGCGCCAGCCGCCTGCGCGACGCCAGCCCGCGGCACAAATTTCCGCCCGATCGGGTCCGCTTGCCGATTTTATGCAGTAGTCTGTCCGCTTCTGATTCCTTCCGGAGCTTTCGATGACAGACCTGACCGCCGCCCTTTCCGCCGCAGACTCCTCTCTCGACCAGAGCCTCGAGCGCCTGTTCGGGCTGCTGCGCATCCAGTCGATCTCCACCGATCCGGCCTATGCGCCCGAATGCCGCCGCGCCGGCCAGTGGCTGGTCGATGAGCTCAATTCGCTCGGCTTCGACGCCAGCCTGCGCGACACCACCGGCCATCCGATGGTGGTCGCCCATCACGAAGGCGCCACGCCCGATGCGCCGCATTACCTGTTCTACGGCCATTACGACGTCCAGCCCGTCGATCCGCTCAATCTGTGGACCGAGCCGCCGTTCGAGCCGGCGATCAAGGAGATCGCGCCCGGCCGCAAGGCCATCACCGGCCGCGGATCCTCCGACGACAAGGGCCAGCTCATGACCTTCGTCGAGGCCTGCCGCGCCTGGAAGGCGGCGAGCGGATCGCTTCCCTGCCGCATCACCATCCTGTTCGAGGGCGAGGAGGAATCGGGCTCGCCCTCATTGAAGCCGTTCCTCAAGGCCAATGCCGAGGAGCTCAAGGCCGAATGCGCGCTGGTCTGCGACACCGGCATGTGGGATTCCGAGACGCCGGCGATCGCGGTGGCGCTGCGCGGCCTGGTCGGCGAGGAAATCACCATCCACGCCGCCGACCGCGACCTGCATTCGGGCCTGTTCGGCGGGGCGGCGGCCAATCCACTGCACATCCTGTCGAAGATCCTGGCGGATCTCCATGACGAGACCGGCCGGGTGACGCTTCAAGGATTCTATGACGGCGTCGAGGAAACCCCGGCGCAGATCCTGTCGAGCTGGGAGAGCCTGGGCCGGAGCGCCGAGCAGTTCCTGGGCGAGGTCGGTCTGTCCGTCCCCTCGGGCGAACAGGGCCGCTCGGTGCTCGAGCTCACCTGGGCGCGCCCGACCGCGGAAGTCAACGGCATGTGGGGAGGCTACACCGGCGAAGGCTTCAAGACCGTGATCGCGGCGCAGGCTTCGGCGAAAGTGTCGTTCCGGCTCGTGGGCAAACAGGATCCCGACCAGGTCCGCGACGCCTTCCGCGCCCATGTCGAAGCCCGTCTTCCAGCCGACTGCACGGTGAGCTACGCGCCGCATGGCGGTTCGCCGGCGATCCAGCTTCCCTTCGATTCGCCGGTGGTCACCAGGGCCCGCACGGCATTGACCGATGAATGGCCCAAGCCCGCGGTGATGATCGGCATGGGCGGTTCGATCCCGATCGTCGGCGATTTCCAGAACATTCTCGGGCTGCAGTCGATGCTGTGCGGCTTCGGCCTCACCGACGACCGCATCCATTCCCCCAACGAGAAATACGACCTCACCTCCTTTGCCAAGGGAATCAGGTCCTGGGTCCGCATTCTGGATGCGCTGGCGCGGCGATAGGCCTCGCGCTTCCGGTCCCCCAACCAAAAAGCCGGGCCGTGACGCGACAAGGGGCGGTTTCCTTAACCGCCCCTTAAATCGTCGCATTTAGGGTGTTCTGCGATTGCCGGGCAGTTTCGGATTGGGACATCGCATGTCCCGGGCGGAAGTGCAGTGAACCCAATACCCGGATCGCCGACGCAATTGTCGTGATTGCCGAGCCGATCGGGGACAAACAGCATCCGGATCCCGCATGGCGCGCAAGAAAACCACCCCGAGCCGCATCGAGCCGTCCTTCGAGGGCAGCCGGTCCAGGGGAAATGCGCGGACCATCGCCGACGAGCGGGTGGCCGGCAAGCCGACCCCGGCCAAACGCCGCAAGACCGCCCAGCCGAAAGCCCGCAAGCCCCGCTCGCGGACGTCACGCGGCCGCCTGGTGGGAGCGGTGCGCGGCATGGTCTACTGGTGCTTCGTGCTGGCGATCTGGGGCGGCATCGCGCTCGCCGGCATCGTCGCCTATTACGGTGCCCGCATGCCGAGCGCGGCCACCTGGTCGATCCCCGACCGGCCTCCCAACGTCAAGATCGTCTCGGTCAATGGCGAGACCATGGCCAATCGCGGCGCCACCGGCGGCGAGGCGCTGCTGCTGGGCGACATGTCGCCCTATATCCCGGAAGCCGTGATCGCCATCGAGGACCGCCGCTTCTATTCGCATTTCGGTGTCGACCCGTTCGGACTGGCCCGCGCCATGCTGGCCAATGTGACCGCCGGCGGAATGGTCCAGGGCGGCTCGACCCTGACCCAGCAGCTTGCCAAGAACCTGTTTCTGTCGCCGGAGCGGACGGTCGAGCGCAAGGTCCAGGAAGTGTTGCTGGCCTTCTGGCTCGAGCACCGCTTCACCAAGGACCAGATCCTGGAAATGTACCTCAACCGCGTCTATTTCGGGTCCGGCGCCTATGGCGTGGAGGCCGCCTCGCGGCGCTATTTCCGCAAGCCGGCGCGCGATGTG
>NZ_JRJG01000069.1 GCF_000759435.1 Hoeflea sp. BAL378 | reverse complement strand
CCGCATCGGCGGCCTGAAGATCGCCCGCTTCGCCGGCACCGCCTTTTCCAACGAGAACACCGGCCTCATCGATCTGGCCGCGGTCGGCGGCGTCGCGCCGGTTGCCCCGGCTGACCTCGCCGCCCATCTGGCGCAGGCGGGCCTTGACGCCGACATCGTGCTTTTCGACAAGATGACGCCGCAGGCCGCCGCCCGCCCGCCGTTTTCTGCGCTGCCGCGCGTGCTGCACCAGAATCCGAGCTTCCAGTTGCCGCTGTTTGCCGATTTCGGCGCGGTGCTGGCGCAGATCAACGGCAAGCGCCGCCGCAAGAAGCTCCGGGTCTCCGAACGCCGGCTGGAGGCCATCGGCGGCTACCGGCACATTGTCGGCGACGATGACGCGCAGGCGCTGCGCCTGCTCGATGCGTTCCTGGCGCAGAAGCCGGTGCGGCTCGCCTCGCAGGGGCTGCCCAATGTCTTCGGCGGTCCCGAAGTCCGGGAATTCCTGACCGGCCTCGCCACGTCACGCACGGCCGAGGGCCTCCCGGCGCTCGAACTCCACGGCATCGAGCTCACGGGCGAAGGCCATGCCGGACGGATCATCGCCGTCGCCGGGCTCACCATCAAGCACCGACACGTCACCTGCCAGTTCGGTTCCATCGACGAGAGGGTCGCCGCGGACGCGAGCGCCGGCGAGCTTCTGTTCTACCGGATGATCGAACGCGCGTCGGCCATGGGCAACACGGTGTTCGATTTCGGCGTCGGCGACCAGCTCTACAAACGCTCCTGGTGTCCGTGCCAGACCCAACTGGTGGATTGCTATGCGCCGCTCAATCTCAGGGGCCGCCTCGCCGCGCCGCTGATCGTCGGAATGATCCGGCTGAAACGGGCGATCAAGACCTCGCCGACGCTGCACAGGGGTGCTGCCTGGCTGAGAGGACTTACGGTGCGCAAGCCCGCCGCGGCGGCGGCCGAAACCGACTGAACGGACAGGCTGTCCGGCGCTGGCCGAACGTGCCGGCCACGCGTGCGCCGCGGCTTACGCCACGGAGCTGCGGTGACCCTGCGGGCTGAGCGGCTGGCCCGGCGTCATCAAGAGCACATTCTCGAAGCCATGGGCGTTGAAGTCGGACAGCAGCCGCGCCACCTCGTCCTCGTCGGAGCGCAGGATCGACAGCACGATCTCGCCGCCTTCGGCGCGCGCGATCCGGGCCACCGAGGCCGCGTCGGCGGCGCCGCATTCGACGATCACCAGATCATAGGCCTCCGTCAGCGCATCGATCACCATCGGCAGGCGGTCGATGGCGCGCATGGCGCGGCGGGCGTTGGCGTTGCCGTGCGGAATGACGTGGGCGGAGGACAGCCGGTCGGGGTGGATCGAATCGGCGATGGAGATGTCGCCGCACATCAGGTCGGTGAGGCCCGGCAGGCGGATGGAGTCGGCCATCAGTTCGGTCGGGCATCCCGAGCCGGTGAGGTCGATGAGCAGCGTGTGCAAGCCCTCGCCCGCCACGGTGCGCGCCAGCATGACCGCGGCAGCCGATCCCTCGTCGCCCTCCGGCGAGACGCAGACCGCCACGGGGGTCCTGTCGGTGATGAGCTGATCGGCGACCGCCTCGACGCTGAAGTCGTCGGCGTCATTGGCAATGACCGGCATGGCCAGGGGCGCGGTGTCCGGCTCGTCGATAGAAGGTTGCGCTTGCGGCGCGGCCTCGGAGACAGGGGCCACCATTTCCAAGCGCTCCTCATAGGGCTCGCGGATCAGTCCCGAGGACGGGCGCAGCGCCCGGCCGGAGAACAATTCGCCCAGCATCACGCCGATCGAGGCCAGCAGGAAGGTGGCGAGCGCCGAGACCACGATGATCGGCCCGGTCTTCGGATAATAGGATTCGGACGCCGGCACCGCGCGGGAAATCACCCTTGCATCGGCCGGCAGTGCCTTGGGTTCGGAGCGCGACGCGGCTTCCCGGTAGCGGCTCAGATAGGTCTCCAACAGGTCGCGCTGGGCCGCGGCTTCGCGCTCGAGCGAGCGCAGTTCGACCGCTTCCTCGCCTTCGCGACCCGAGCCCGCCTTGAGCGCGTTGAGCTGGGCGGTCAGTTCCTCCTCGCGCAGGCGCGCCACCCTTGCATTGCTTTCGAGGCTCGACAGCACCTTGCGGATCTCGCCCAGGATCTGGGTCTCGACATCGGTCAATTGCGCGCGCAGGCCCTTCATGCGCGGATGCGCCTCCAGCAGCGTCGTCGACAGGTCGGCGATCTGGGCGCGGATATTGCCCTCGCTTTCGCGCAGGCGCTGCACCACGGGCGAGCTCAGCACATCGGAGACCGCGTCGACGGCCTGGCCGTTCTCGAGCGCGTTGCGCACCGACTGCGCCCGGGCTTCCGAATCGGCGCGTTCGGCGCGCACGCGGCTGAGTTCGGTGGAGATGTCCGACAACTGCTTGGCGGCGATCGTGTCCTGCTGGTTGACCAGCAGGAGCCCGGTCTGCGAGCGGTACTCGGCGACCTTGGCCTCCGATTCCCGCACCCGGTCGCGCAGCTTGGCGATCTCGGGCTCGAGCCAGGCGCTGGCGTCGGTGTTGTTTTCGAGCTTCGCCCCCGACTGGAAGGCGAGATAGGCGTCGACCAGCGCGTTCGGAACCTTGGCCGCCAGGCCCGCGTCCTCGGACGAGAATTCGATGCCGATCACCCGCGAGCCGGGCACGGCATAGACCTCGAGCTTCTTGTTGAGCTGCTTGAGCACGCGCTCTTCGGCCGGCACTTCGAGCGGGTTCTTCTTCAATCCCAGCATCACCAGCACTTCGCCGATCGCGGACGGATTGGCGGCCGGATCGAATTCTTCGCGCGACGACAGGTCGAGTTCCCGGGCCACCTGCTTGAGAAGATCTGTCGACCGGAGGATCTCGACCTGGCTGGTCACCGCGCGCTCGTCCAGCGCGACATCGGCGGTCTGCGAAGTCTGGTCGCTCGAGTAAACCGGCTCGCGGGTCTCGATCAGCAGCCTTGTCTCCGACTTGTAGAGCGGATTGATCAGGCCCGTCACCACGAAGGCCGCGCCCGCGGCGGCGGCGGTCAGGCTGGCGACCAGCACTTTCCTCTCCCAGACAGCCTTGAGCAGGCGGCCGAGATCGATATCCACATCGGGTTGCGGCATTGGCGAGACAGACATCGGCGGGTTACTCCATACTTACACTCGCCGTGAAGAGTAAACGAACATGGTAACGCAAGGGTTAAAGCGGTGGTGACGCTTCCTTTACCTTTGCATCGCCCTGCCCGCCTGCGAGCTTTCGGGCGCCCTCCACAATAAATCTTGCGAGTTTTACCGCCCGTTAACCCTAATGGATCGATAACGGTTCTCGAATATCGCACGTTTCGCGTGGAGCAAGAAAAAGTATGAAACCCGGCAAGTCCCCCGCCACGTCCAAGGCGACACTCCTGATGGCGGCCGCCATGACATCGGTCATGCTGGCGGGCTGCTCCGGCTATCATCCGGCGCCCAAGGCATTCCACGAAGCGGTGATGCAGCCCTACCGGGTCGACGCGGGCGACAGCCTGCGCATCACCGTCTTCGAACAGACCGGGCTCACCGGAACCTATTCCGTGGACCAGGCGGGCTACATCGCCTTCCCGCTGATCGGCGCGGTGCCTGCGCGCGGGCGCACCCTGCAGGAGCTGGAAGGCAGCATCGCCGCGAGCCTGCGGCAGGGCTATCTGCGCGACCCGGATGTCGCGATCGAGATCGACCGGTACCGCTCGTTCTTCATCATGGGCGAGGTCGGCCAGGCAGGCCAGTATTCCTATGTGCCGGGCATGACCGTGCAGAAGGCGATCGCCATCGGCGGCGGCTATACGCCGAGAGCGCATCATCCCGATGTCGACATCACCCGCACGATCAACGGCAAGATCCTCACCGGCCGGGTGCGGATTACCGATCCGATCCTCGCCGGCGACACGATCTATGTGCGCGAGCGGCTGTTCTAACCTCATGGCGGATACAAGACCCTTGCGGATTCTCCATTGCTTCCGGTCGCCGGTCGGCGGAATCTTCCGCCATGTCCGGGACCTGGCGGAACAGCACGCCAAGGCCGGCCACCAGGTCGGAATCCTGTGCGATTCCACCACCGGCGGGGCCTATGAGGACGCGCTGTTCGAAAGCATCATGCCGCATCTGGCGCTCGGGCTCACACGGCTGCCGATGCGCCGGTCGCTGGGGCCTTCCGACATCACCACCGCGATCAGAACCTTTCGCGAAATCAAGAGTTTGCAGCCGGACGTGCTGCACGGACACGGCGCCAAGGGCGGCGCCTTCGTGCGGCTGGTCGGTTCACAGTTACGGGTATCCCGGTATTGCGTTGCCCGTTTATATTCCCCCCACGGCGGAAGCCTGCACTACAGCGAGCGCACCCTGCGCGGCCATGCCTATTTCGCCATCGAGCGCATGCTCGAACGCTGGACCGACAGCCTGGTGTTCGTCTCCGACTACGAGCGGCAGACCTATATCCGCAAGATCGGCGAACCGCGGGCGCCCTGGCGGCTGATCCACAACGGCCTCCGGGACAGCGAGTTCGCGCCGGTCCAGGCCGCCGCCGGAGCCGCGGATTTCCTCTATATCGGCATGATGCGCAACCTCAAGGGACCGGATGTGTTCATCGAGGCGCTGCGCCGCGCCGAACAACTTGCCGGACGGCCGATCCGTGCGGTCATGGTCGGCGACGGCGAGGACAAGCCGCGCTACCAGGCGCGGATCGAGGCGCTCGGCATGGGCGCCCGGGTCGCCCTGCATGACGCGATGCCGGCCCGAGAGGCCTTCGCCATGGCCCGCACGGTGGTGATCCCGTCGCGCGCCGAATCGATGCCCTACATCGTGCTCGAGGCGGTGGCGGCGGGCAAGCCGGTGATCTCGTCGCGGGTCGGGGGCATCCCCGAGATCGTGGGCCCGGATTTCGCCGGCTTCGTTTCCGCGGGCGATGCCGAGGCGCTGGCCGGGGCGATGGCGCAGGATATCCTGCAGCCGGAATGGCTCGCTGCCGCGATGCCGGACATGGAGCGCTTCCGCGGCCACTTCTCCGCGGCCACCATGGCCGAGCGCATGGCCGCGCTCTACCAGGACTGTCTTTCCAGGAAGGCGCGGGACACATCCGCCCGCACGGTGTCAAGCCTTTCTTAGGGTGCGCGTGATATCCCGGTAGCAGCAGTTTCCGGGGAGGTATCGACCGTGAACAAGATGGACCGCGACAGCGCATTCAATCCCAAGGCCATCCGCAAGGCGATGGCGGAGATTGACGTCAAGCCGAGCCTCCGGGGCGCGGACGGCGAAGAGGCGGTTGAACTGAGCCGTCTTGCCCGCCAGACGGCCAGCCGGCTGTCGGAAGAGAACCTCTCCCCCACCATGATCATCGGCACGCTGCGGCTCGTGGAATTCGCCCTGCTGTCGCTGCTCGGCTTCCTGGTCTATGCGCTCTATGTCGGCATGACCTGGGAAATCACCTTGCTCTACTACGCCCCGGCGACCTTCGCCGGCGCGGCGCTGGCGGTGCTCCTGATCCAGATCGCCGACGGCTACCAGGTGCCCGCCGTCCGCAGCGCGCTGAGGACCCTGCCCAGGGTGCTCACCGCCTGGGCCGTCGCCTTCGCGCTGATTTCGCTGGCGGCGTTCTTCCTGCAATACGGCCTGGCGTTCTCGCGTGTTTGGTTCGCGGCCTGGTTCATCACCGGCGCGATCGCGCTGGTGGTGGTGCGCAACATCGTTGCCTACGGCATCCGCCGCTGGGCGCGCAACGGCGTGATGGAGCGCCGCGCGGTGATCGTCGGCGGCGGCGACATCGCCAAGACCCTGATCCGCTCCATCGAACAGGACCCCAACAACGACATCCGCATCTGCGGCATCTTCGACGACCGCGACGAGCGCCGCTCGCCGGCGGTGGTGGCCGGCTACCCCAAGCTCGGCAATGTCGATGCGCTGGTCAAGTTCGCCCGCCTGGCGCGGATCGACATGCTGATCATCGCCATGCCGCTGAACGCGGAATCCCGGGTCCTGCAGCTTCTCAAGAAGCTCTGGATCCTGCCGCTCGACATCCGCCTTGCGGCGCATGCCAACAAGCTCCGCTTCCGGCCACGCGCCTATTCCTATGTCGGCGCCGTGCCGATGCTCGACATCTTCGACCGGCCGATCACCGACTGGGATTCGGTCGCCAAGCGGATCTTCGACGTGTTCTTCTCGCTCCTGGCGATCGCGCTGTTCTGGCCGATCATGGTTGCCACCGCCATCGCCATCAAGCTCGATTCCAAGGGGCCGGTCCTGTTCATGCAGAAGCGCCACGGCTTCAACAACGAGGTCATCGAGGTCTTCAAGTTCCGCTCGATGTACACCGACCAGTGCGATCCCGCCGCCCGCGTCGTCGTGACCAAGGGCGATCCGCGCGTGACCCGGGTGGGCCGCTTCATCCGCAAGACCTCGATCGACGAACTGCCGCAGTTCTTCAACGTGCTTCGGGGCGACCTGTCGCTGGTCGGACCGCGCCCGCACGCCGTGGTCGCGGTGGCGCAGGACCGCCTGTTCGCCGAAGTCGTCGACGGCTATTTCGCCCGTCACCGGGTCAAGCCCGGCGTCACCGGCTGGGCGCAGATCAATGGCTGGCGCGGCGAGATCGACAATGACGAGAAGATCAAGCAGCGCACCGCCTGCGATCTCTACTACATCGAGAACTGGTCGCTGCTGTTCGATCTCAAGATCCTGTTCCTGACCCCGATCCGGCTCCTCAATACGGAACACGCCTATTGACCGACGCCACCCTTCACGCACCCGCCGCCTTCCAGCCGCAGCGCGCGGCGATCTCGATGCTGGCCTCGCTGTGCGTGGCCTTCGGCGTGTTCCTGTCGGGCTTCGTCATCAACGAGCCGGCACCCTATGAGCTGTTCCTGGCGGTGCTGATCGGCATCTGGGCAATCTTCGGGCTCAAGCTGTCGCGGCACATCGCGCCGCTGATCGTGCTCTACCTCGTCTTCAACATCGGCGGCATGTTCTCGATCCTGACCATGGAGGACGTCAAGGACACGCCGATGTACATGGCGGTCTCGCTGTTCCTGGCCTTCACCGCGATGTTCTTCGCCGCCATCATCGAAGCCGACCCGCGGCGCCTGACGCTGATCTTCCGCGCCTATCTGCTGGCTGCGATCATCACCTCGCTGCTCGGCATCCTGGGCTATCTCGGCGTGCTGCCCGGCGGCGACGTCTTCACCCGCTACGGTCGCGCCATGGGCGCGTTCCAGGATCCGAACGTGTTCGGCCCCTACCTGGTGCTGCCCGCGCTCTATCTCATGCACGGGCTGCTCACCGGAACGCTGAAGGCCGCGCCGCTGCGGATCCTCGGGCTCATGATCCTGGTCCTGGGCGTGTTCTTCTCCTTCTCCCGCGCCGCCTGGGGCCTCTTGGCAATCGCCATGGCGCTGCTGGTGGTGATCATGCTGATCAAGGAGCGCACCGGCGCGTTCCGGCTGAAGATCCTGGTCATGAGCCTGATCGGCGCGCTGCTGCTGGTGGGCGCGATCATCGTCGCGCTGCAGTTCGACCAGATCGCCGATCTGTTTTCCGACCGGGCCAAGCTGGTCCAGGCCTATGACGGCGCGCGGCTCGGCCGCTTCGAGCGGCACGCGATCGGCTTCCTGATGGCGCTCGAGCATCCGCTCGGCATCGGCCCGCTCGAATTCGGCCTGATGTGGGGCGAGGATACCCACAATATCTGGCTGAAGGCGCTGATGGACTATGGCTGGCTGGGATTCGTGAGCTACGTGGCGCTGATCGTGTGGACGCTGGTGCTGGGCTTCCGCTACCTGCTGCGCGATCGCCCATGGCAGCCCTATCTGATGCTCGCCTACATCGTGCTGCTCGGGCACGCGATCATTGGCAACGTCATCGACACCGACCACTGGCGGCATTTCTATCTGCTGATGGGGATCGTGTGGGGATGTATCGCGCTGGAAATGCGCTGGCAGTCGAACCTGCGCGCCCAGGCCGCGACCGCCGGCTGGCACCGCGCCTGACCTCATGCCACGCCAACGGCCTAAAGGGCGGACCCCGGCCCGCCGCTGAAAAATCCCGGATTAGGTGAAATGGTCGGAGCGGCCGGATTCGAACCGACGACCCCTTGTCCCCCAGACAAGTGCGCTACCGGGCTGCGCTACGCTCCGACATGTGGAAGGCCTTAGAACATAAGGTTTTTGGGGGCAAGGGCAAAATCACCAAGCGTGCGGAAAAACCGAAGAAAGCCGGGTTAGTGGGGAAATGGGGGCAAATATCCCCACCAGAATCCCCACGTGATGTTCATGCCTCGTTCTGGGTCCGGCGCGACCCTCCGTGTTGCTCTGAGTGCACTTCTCCTAGGTCGCCCTCCGTAGACTGATCAAGGTCCGCAAAAGGCGGAAAGCGGTCGTTCGCTGCATCCTGGAAGAACGGCGGCGATGCGCAGCATAACTGACGTTCCCGGCCTGTTTAGAGAGTTAGCGGAATGGAGCGGCAGGAAGATGAGTGAAGGCGAAGGACCTTCCCAAACCTGCCGAAATGGTGATTAAATCGGGTTGGCTGTCTAATTGAACCAACGGGTGAAACTTGTTTCCTGTCCTTATATCGGCACCATCGCCTTTGTATTTCTTTACAAGAGCCGAAAATGACGACTTCGACATCGACATCGAGAAAGTCAATTCCGGCACCTATAGTCCTCTAAAGCTTCATCGTGTGTCTTTCTTCTTGGATGCTGGATTGGAAGGCGGGAGCCCCATGGGCTTTGGCTTCGATGGGTCGATGCTAATCCCCCGAACTCCTTCAGTTAATTCGCCCGACGCTGCAATGGATTGTTTCAACGGCGTCAAGGCTGCGATGATGCTGGGAGGACTGCCACTGGATGCATCAACCCACGGGATGATGGGATTTGGTGAGTTAAAATCATCCGGCTACTTCAGATACACTCGCGCATTGGGCTCCGAGGCCCAAATCAGTCAAGCCCTCCAGGAAGGCGGCGCTGGCGGCCAGCTAAATATTTCGTTGCTATCTCCAAGGCGGATTACCCAGAAGGAAGTTGAGGATGCATATGCCGAGGGCCAGAAGGTCTTCACCCATTTGACCAAGCTTAACGCCGCATACCTCTCTTTGGCGTATTCCAGTCTGCGCCGCTCGGAAACACGTAATGCTCTGGTCTTTGGCTGGGTGGCCTGCGAGCAAGTCATCCAGCAAGTATGGGACGAATTCTTGATTGGAGATCAATACGTTTACGGCACGGAAAAGCGAAGGAAGGGCCTTAAAGCGACGAGAAATGTTGCGCCAAAGCTGGAGCTTTTGGCGTTGGCCAAGATAATCTCAGAAGATGCATACGAGACGCTAACCGTCGCGCGGAAATCTAGGAATGATTTTGCCCACACGGGCGGGGCAGTAACTTTCGACAGCGCTTTTGAATGCGTATCGGGCTTAATACTGTTAATACAAGAATTTGCTGACCTAAAGGGAGTTTCGACAGGCACCTCGCACCTTTTAGAAATCTTCAACGCAAGCGAACAAAAGGATGCGAAGCACTCAGCCCAAGAGGCAACCAAAGCGGGAAATGTCGACTGGGGAAGCGTCAAGTATTGGCGTAAGTTGTATAAGATTCCAGGCGATGAAGACTGGGAGGGAGACGATAGTCTTCTGGATGGCATCGAGCTCATGGATGCAGCCGAGGAAGCAAACCGTAAAGCTGATTGAGGGTGCGATAGCTGCCCGAGCATCAGCGGAAGGCGACGGTGAGAAATTGTCGGCCTTTCCTTGGTCAGTGCTGCTTAGCGGTTCCGTGAAATCATCCCGACCATGATCTGAGCTTCGGAAACGCACATTGGAGAGTCTCCCAACGTACGCACGCTACCCACTTTCAGTACAGGCTCCGTACGTCATGCTACGCTTCGACTCAAGGACCGTGAAAGGGTGGGACCGGCCATCCGCTGCGCGACGCGAACGGCGGCAATGGGCCGAGAGTATCATCGAAAACGGTATGCTGTTGTCCGCTTTAGAGCTTCCCCCGTTGCCGCAGCAGGTACTGCCTTCACACGGCAGGGGTCACAGGTTCAATCCCTGTCGCGCCCACCATTTTTTTACTACATTATCAATGACTTACACCGATCCACTGGACGGCGCATCAGGCGCTGTTCGGCACGGAATGGCAGAACATGGCAGGAACGGACGTGGAAAACGCGTGGACTTTGTTCACTCGCTGTTCCCGCGCCACCGCTCGAGCGCCGGAAGCGGCGCGTCGTTTCCGGTCCTTATCTGGCTCAATGTGATGGTCACGGATCCCGCGCACGCCGCGCATTTGAACCGCGCGCCTATATAGCTGCGCCCGGCCGGGCATTGTGCCAGGTCGATATCCTTGTGCACGCTGCAGCCACGGCAGAAGCCGGAGAGCTTGTAGCCGTGGCGGAGGAGATCGCCGAAGGTGAAGAGGTTGATGGGCGACATGCGGTGGTTCTCGACGGGCAGACCGATTCGCACCTAAACGGTCGGCATGGTAAGAAAAACAGTTATGCCGTGAAATCCCCGCTTGCAAGCCCAGCAGGAGAAAGCCGATGCCGTTCCGGAATGTAGCTGACCCTGATCAATTGGCGGTATTGAGAAGAGCACTGGCGGAGATTTGCGCCGCGTTAGATGTCCCTCATACCGACTCGAAGCGGCGGGACGAGCTCGCCGGGCGCATCCTCTGGTATCATAGTAACGGCGTGGACACAGTGGAGCATCTGAAGCGAAACGTGCTGGCAGAGATCACCGTCAGGCGTGACAAGTAGCCGGCTAGGCTGCATCCACCATCACCAGCTTGTCATCCGGCAGCGGCCGCTGCAATTCCTTGGCTTCATCCCAGGGTGCCGAGAGCCAGGTGTCGACATCTTCCGGCGCGGTGAGGATTACCGGCATCGCCTTCGGGTGGATCGGCGCCACGACGGCATTGGGCTCCGTGGTCAGGAAGGCAAAGATGTCGGCCTCGATCTCGCCTTCCTTCACCTTCCACACACTGGTCCACCGGGTCCAGATCCCGGCGAACACGAAGAGCGGCCGATCTTCTCCGACGGCGAACCAGTGCAGCGGCAGCCGCTTCGTCTCGGGGTCGCGGACCTTGCCGTATTCCGAAAACTCAGTCGCCGGCACCACGCAGCGGTTCTCGACGCCGAGCCAGCGCCGCCAGTGGGGCGAGGAGACGTTGCGCACATTGGTCACGCCACCATCAGCCTTGCCCTTGATGAACTTGGGCGGCGTCGGCATGCCCCAGCGGGCGCGCACCAGCTCGCGCTCGCCGCCGGCGCCATTGCGCACGATCGGGGCCGGGTAATCGGGATAGATCTTCCCCGGCTCCTGGTTGCCCACCTCATCGAGCACGGCGCGCGTGAACTCGCGGATGGACTGACGGCCGATCGTGATGTTGTAGAGGTTGCACATTTTCCGACCTATTCGAAAGGCTGATCAAAAGCCGATCCAATCACTGCTTACACCGGCTCTCCACATCCAGCATGGCGGCGGCAAATCCCTGCAGAGAGAAATGATCGGTGGTTACCGACTCGTCCGGCGACCATACGCGCAACTCCATTTCCGATCCCCTAATCATCTGCAGCAGCAAACTGAATTGGGCGGCCTCACTTTCGAGATACGCCATGTCTTCACCGAATGCCTCATTTCCATAAAGGAAGGCGAAGTCGTAAGCATCAGTTTCGATCGTAGCAAAGACCCGCTGTCCTGCCTCGAACAGATAGCGATGCTTGAATGTTATTTCGCTCGGGCGTCCGTCGGCCAGGTATCGCACAAAGAGACGGGCGTCACTGCGCCTGAGCTCCGTGGAAGGCTCCACCTGACTGTCGGTGCTCAGCACTGGACCCGTTGCGATCCAGCAATCCCCTCCGTCAACGAACACGCTCCAGTCTTTATGATAGGCGTCCGCATCGACAGCCTGCGCCGCCGATTGTGTACCGGCAGTGACACTCATTGCTCCGATGATGACGAGTAGAATTGCAACGTCAGACCAAATCTTCATCGATCCCCACCTCACGTCCCAAAGCAGGACCGCCGCAAACGACTCTCGGACATGCCCACGCCCAGATTCAACAGGGTGCATCATGCGCCTGGCCGCGACGTCTCTCAACCCTGCCAACACAACAATGCCCACCAATCCGAAGACTGCGGTGCATCAGGATCAGCCGGTCTCGGTCCGCGCCTGGTCGAGGTTCGCCACCAGCTTGCGAAGCGCGGGCAGGATTGCGGCGTCGGACCAGCCGGCCGCGCGCGCCTGGTCGATGGCGGCGATCAACAAGGGCTCAAGCGCCATCTGCATCTCGAGTTCGTAATCCGGATGATCGGCGGGAAACCGGGGCGGTTTCATCGCGCAGCCACCTTCAGTCTCGCCTGAACCGTGTCGGCCTCCTGCCGGGCGATGGTGAGCAGATAGGCCAGCATCTCGAATCCTCCCTCATCCGCCAGCCGGATGAGGCCTTCGATCGACCCGGTGATGAACTGGATCCGGTCCAGATGCTGCTGTGGTGTCACTGTCATGCGCGTCTCCCAGCTGCTCAATGCCCGCCGGCCGCTTTGGTTGCATCGGCCTGGCAGCGCATCGATCCCGTTGACGACCATAGCACCGCGCCATGAACGCAAAAAGCCCCGCGATCGGTGACGACCGCGAGGCCATTGGTCTCGATCCACAGGCAGACAAGTTTGCAGAGACTCCGACCGTGACTCGAGCAGTGCGGACGCCGGTGAGCACCGGGGGCGCGAAACGCATCGGCAAACGTGCTTTCCTCTTGCCGGTAGCTGGTCGTTCCCTGCCCGTCAAGTCTGCTCGTGCGTCATGGTGAGTGACGCTTCTATACGCATGTCCTGGTCTCGGCTGGTCCCGTCAACGGCTCAGCGAGGGGATCTTTGCCGCTGCT
>NZ_JRJG01000068.1 GCF_000759435.1 Hoeflea sp. BAL378 | reverse complement strand
CGGTCGAGGCGCTCAAGATCTGCGCCGGAAAACTGAAGAACCGCCCGGTGCGCCGCCACCGGCTGATCGCCACCGAGGCCTGCCGCCAGGCCCGGAACGGCGCGGCCTTCCTGGAGCGGGTCGAGGCGGAAACAGGGCTCAAGCTCGAGATCGTCACCCGCGAGACCGAGGCGCGGCTGGCGGTGGCGGGCTGCTCGTCGCTGGTCGGCCGCGACACCGACGGGCTGGTGCTGTTCGACATCGGCGGCGGCTCCTCGGAAATCGCTATGATCGACCTGACCGAGAACCGATCCAACCGGCTGGCCGACCACATCAAGGCCTGGACCTCGCTGCCCGTCGGCGTCGTCACCCTGTCCGAGCGCCATGGCGGCTGCCTGGTCACGCCCGAGGTGTTCGCCGCCATGGTCGAGGAGGTCGATGCCATGCTCGACGCCTTCATCCCGCCGGCCCTGCCTGCCTTTTCCGGGCTCGGCGAGCGGCGGATCCATCTTCTGGGCACCTCGGGAACCGTGACCACGCTCGCCGGCCTGCATCTCGACCTGCCGCGCTATGATCGCCGCAAGGTCGACGGGCTGTGGCTCACCAATGGCGAGGTCGACCGCATGCTCGAGCGGCTGCTGTCATGGGATTTCGAGGCCCGCGCCGCCAATCCCTGCATCGGCGCCGACCGGGCCGACCTGGTGCTGGCCGGCTGCGCCATCCTGCAGTCGATCCGCAAGCGCTGGCCGTCCGAGCGCATGCGGGTGGCCGACAGGGGGCTGCGCGAAGGCCTGCTCAATGAGATGATGGCCTCCGACGGCGCCTGGCGCCGGGCCGGGCGCAATTTCCGCACCCGCATCCAGCAGCGGTCCAGCCCGGGGGACAACCCATGACCCGACCACCCTCCGGGCCCACCGGCCGCAAGCTCGGGCAGAAGGTCAAGAAGGGCAAGCTCAAGGCGTCGTCGCGGCGCTGGATCGAGCGGCATCTCAACGATCCCTATGTGCAGCAGGCCAAGCAGGAAGGCTATCGCTCGCGCGCCGTCTACAAGCTTCTCGAGATCGACGAGAAGCACCACATCCTCGACAAGGCGAAGCGGATCATCGATCTGGGCGCAGCCCCCGGCGGCTGGTCGCAGATCTCCGCCCGGGTGACCGATTCCACCGACGAGGATCCGAAGGTGGTGGCGATCGACTTTCTCGACATGGACGGCCTGGCTGGCGTGAAATTCCTCAAGATGGACTTTCTCGACGACGCGGCGCCGCAGGCGCTCAAGGACGCGCTTGGCGGCGCGCCCGACGTGGTGCTGTCGGACATGGCGGCGCCCACCACCGGCCACCAGCGCACCGATCATTTGAGGACCATGCATCTGTGCGAGGTGGCGGCGCATTTCGCCATCGAGGTGCTGGCGCCCGGAGGCCATTTCCTCGCCAAGACCTTCCAGGGCGGCACCGAGAACGAGTTGCTGACCCTGCTCAAGCAGAATTTCAAATCGGTGGCGCATATCAAGCCGCCGTCCTCGCGCGCCGAATCGGTCGAGATGTTCGTGCTCGCCAAGGGCTTCAAGGGCCGCCGCGAGCAGCCGTCGGGCGCCAATGGCGATCCGGGCTCAGCTTCGCACGGGTGACGCCGCGCGCGACCCGGCGCGCGTCAGCCCGTGGCCGGAGACGGCTTCCCCGGCATTGGGCGGCAGCGCCAGGAACGGCAGGATCGCGAACGCCGTGATCACGGCCACGATGAAGAAGGCGGCATGGAACGCGCCCAGCGTCAACTGACCGTCATTGAAGCCGCTGACGATGTCGAGCACGCCGCCGGCCAGCGCCACGCCGATGGCGATGGACACCTGCTGCAACGCCGAGGTGATCGACGTCGCCTGGGCCGCGGTCTCCTCGCTGATTTCCGAGAAGGTCAGCGCATTGGCCGAGGTGAAGAACATCGAGCGGACGAGGCCGCCGAAAAACAGGATCACCATGATCAGCACCACCGGCGTCGCCGGCGTGTAGAGCCCGTTGACCCCGATCGACAGCGCCGATGCGCCCGCCGCAAACAGCAGCGTGCGGCGGAAGCCGCCGAATCTCAGCACGCGCTGGATGATGAACTTCATCACGATCGCGCCTGCCGCCGAGGCGAAGGTGACCATGCCGGACTGAAACGGCGTCATGCCGAAGGCGAGTTGCAGCATCAAGGGAAGCAGGAAGGGAACGGCGCCTGCGCCGATGCGGAACAGGTTGGCGCCCATCAGCGACAGCGCAAAGGTGCGGTTGCGCAACAGCCGCGGATCGAGCAGCGGCCGTGGATGCCGCCGCGCATGCCCGAGATAGGCGAAAAAGCACAGGATGCCGCCAAGCGTCGCCGCGATCCCCCAGACCGGGGGCAGGACCGGAAGGCTGATCACCGACAGGCCGAAGACGACGCCGGAGGCGGCGGCGCCCGACAGCAGAAAGCCGACCCAGTCGACCCGGCCGCTTTCCCGCCCGTCATCCTTGGGCAGGACCGTGAGTGCAAAGACGATGCCCGCGATCCCGATCGGGATGTTGATCAGGAAGATCCAGTGCCAGGTCAGGAATGTGGTGAGAAAGCCGCCGACCGGCGGGCCGACCAGCGGACCCACCAGCGCGGGGATCGTGAGCCACGCCATGGCGTTGACGAGATCGGATTTTTTGGTCGACCGCAGCAGCACCAGCCGCCCGACCGGCGTCATCATGGCGCCGCCCATGCCCTGCAGGAACCGCGACAGCACGAATTCGAGCAGGCTTCCCGATACCGCGCAGGCGATGGAGCCCACCAGGAAGATGGCGATGGCGATGGCGAAGATACGCCGTGCGCCGAACCGGTCCGCCATCCATCCGGAAATCGGGATGAACACCGCCAGCGACACCAGATAGGCCGTCAGCGCCAGCTTCAGGGCGATCGGGCTGGTGTGGATATCGGCGGCGATCGCCGGCAGCGCCGTGGCGATAACGGTGGAATCCATCTGCTCCATGAACAGGGCGATGGCAAGCACGAGGGGGATGCGGCGATTCACAATGCGTATCCGATGCGGCGGGTAGGTGCCTTTTTGGCGTTTTCGGCGCGCCGGTCAAGCTTCTGGCAATCGCCCCGCGGCAAACAGCGTTCCGATTTGGTTGACACTATGTCAATCAGAAATGACCGGGCAGTCATTGCCGCCTGCCCGGGCCGCGCTACCTGAGGGGATATCATAAAAATCAGAGGGAGTTCGACATGCAGTTTTCCAGACGTTCCATGTTCAAATTGTCGGCCGCGGGTCTCACCACGCTCGCCGCGCCGCAGATCCTGGTCCGCGCCGCCCAGGCTGAGGTGCCGATGTCGGCCACAATGCCCGCGGCCTACAAGCGCTTCTCCCTCGGCGACTTCGAAATCACGGTTCTGTCGGATGGCCACCGGGTCGTCCCCGATCCGCAGAAGATCTTCGGCACCAACCAGACCCAGGAAGAGATCGCGGCCCTGCTCGAGAGCAATTACCTGCCGGTCGACAAGATGCAGTTCACCTTCGCGCCGACGCTGGTCAACACCGGCTCGGATCTGATCCTGTTCGACACCGGCAATGGCGAGGGCGGACGCGAAGGCGGCGTCGGCCAGACGCTCGCCAACCTCCAGGCGTCGGGCTATACGCCCGAGCAGGTCACCGTGGTGGTGCTCACCCATCTGCATGGCGATCACATCGGCGGCCTGATGGAAGGCGATCAGCCCGCATTCCCCAATGCGCGCTATGTCACCGGCCAGGCCGAATATGATTTCTGGTCCTCGGAAGAGCGGATCGGCACCGGCGCCGAGAACGGCCACAAGGGCGTGGTGGCCAAGGTGGTGCCGCTCGCCGAGAAGATGAGCTTCGTCAAGGACGGGGATAGCGTCGTCTCCGGCATCACCGGCATGGCCGCCTTCGGCCACACCCCCGGCCACATGATCTACGGCCTGGAATCGGGCGGGCGCAAGCTGATGCTGACCGCCGACACGGCCAATCATTTCGTCCTGTCGCTGCAGCGGCCGGAATGGGAAGTGGTATTTGATTCGGACAAGGCCATGGCGGCCAAGACCCGCAAGGACGTCTTCGACATGATCTCCGCCGACCGGCTGCCGTTCATCGGCTACCACATGCCGTTCCCGTCGGTCGGCTTCGTCGAAAAGGCATCGGAGGGCTACCGGTTCATCCCGGAGACCTATCAATTCGACCTCTGAGCATCGATGTCGGATAGTGTGAGAGCCAGAACCCGGGCAGCGATGCCCGGGTTTTGTTTGTCCGTGATCGCGAATGTGTGCACTGCGGCGCAATTCGGTGAGCAAACGCATTCCCGCTCTTTCCCAAGCCGAGGAAGCATGGTACTTGCCGCTGCCAACGCAAGAGACCCGAAACAGCACCGGGCAGCCCCGTTCGGGCGGCCCCGAACAGACGGAACCGACAGGCGATGGCGATCATTATCCAAACCATTACCGGCGCTGAAGCGCTGACATTTGACGATGTTCTGCTGCAGCCGGGGCACTCCGAGATCATGCCGGGCCAGGCCGATGTCGCCACCCGCATCGCCCGCGATTTCCCGCTCAACCTGCCGATCATTTCGTCGGCCATGGACACGGTGACCGAAGCCCGTCTCGCCATCGCCATGGCCCAGGCCGGCGGCATCGGCGTCATCCACCGCAACCTGACGCCGGAAGAACAGGCCGAGCAGGTGCATCAGGTCAAGAAGTTCGAAAGCGGCATGGTGGTCAATCCGGTGACCATCAGCCCCGAGGCGCCGCTGTTCGAGGCGCTGGCGCTGATGAAGGCGCATGGTATTTCCGGCATTCCGGTCGTCGAACATCGGGGCCGCGCCGGCGATCCCGGCCATCTGGTGGGCATCCTCACCAACCGCGATGTGCGCTTCGCCTCCGATCCGCACCAGAAGATCCGCGAACTGATGACCCACGAGAACCTGGTCACGGTCAAGGAAAGCGTCGAGCAGACCGAGGCCAAGCGTCTCCTGCACACCCACCGCATCGAAAAGCTGGTGGTGGTCGATGGCGAAGGCCGCTGCGTCGGCCTGATCACGGTCAAGGACATCGAGAAGTCGCAGCTCAACCCGCACGCCTCCAAGGACGAGCAGGGGCGGCTGCGCGCCGCCGCCGCCATCTCTGTCGGCGATGACGGCTTCGAGCGCGCCGAACGGCTGATCGCCGCCGGCGTCGACCTCCTGGTGATCGACACGGCGCACGGCCATTCGCAGCGCGTGCTCGATGCGGTCACCCGCGCCAAGAAACTGTCGAACTCGGTGCGCATCATGGCCGGCAATGTCGCCACCGCCGAGGGCACGCGGGCGCTCATCGACGCCGGCGCCGACGCCGTCAAGGTGGGCATCGGCCCGGGCTCGATCTGCACCACGCGCATCGTCGCGGGCGTCGGCGTGCCGCAGCTTTCGGCGATCATGAGCGCCGTCGAAGAGGCGCAGAAGCACGATATCCCGGTGATCGCCGACGGCGGCATCAAATATTCGGGCGACATGGCCAAGGCGATTGCCGCCGGCGCCGCGGCCGTCATGGTCGGCTCGTTGCTGGCCGGCACCGATGAAAGCCCCGGCGAGGTCTATCTGCACCAGGGCCGCTCGTTCAAGGCCTATCGCGGCATGGGCTCCGTCGGCGCCATGGCGCGCGGCTCGGCCGACCGCTATTTCCAGGCCGAGGTGCGCGACACGCTCAAGCTGGTGCCCGAGGGCATCGAGGGCCAGGTTCCCTACAAGGGCCCGGTCTCAGGCGTGCTGCACCAGCTTGCCGGCGGCCTCAAGGCGGCCATGGGCTATGTCGGCGCCGCCGACCTGAAGGCCTTCCACGAGCGCGCCACCTTCGTCCGCATCTCGGGCGCGGGCCTGCGCGAGAGCCACACCCATGATGTGACCATCACGCGGGAAAGCCCGAACTATCCCGGCGCGATGTAATGAAATGGCTTTGGACGGGCTGGCTGGTCTGCGCGCTGGCTGCCGGCCTGTTCGGCTACATGGCCTTCGTCGAGGCGCCGGCGATCAGCGCCCTGCTGGGCGGGCTTGCCCTTCCGGACTCGACGCTGCTGGGGTACGGCGAAGACCAGGCGCGGGCCTTGTACACAGCCTTCGCCGCTGAATTCGCCGCGGCGGAAACCGCCGGGCGGCAAAGCGCAGCGGCGGCCTATGTGGCCCTGCATGCCGGGTTCGACCTGGCAGTGCCCCCGCTGCTCGCCGCAAGCCTCGCTTTCCTGGCCTTCGCCTCCGCATATGCCGGCCGCTCGCAGGCGCGCCCGAAGCGCCCGGTCAGCATCGGCATCGGACTGGTTCTCGCCCTGGCGTTCACCTATCTCGCCTGCGATTTTCTCGAAAACGCCGTGGCCGACGCGATGTACGGTCCGCAGGCGATGAAGGCGGGCTTCAACGAATCCTTCGTGTTCGTGCTGCAGGTGCTGACGCGCGGCAAATATCTCACCCTCGCGCTGGCGGCGCTGCTCATCCTCGCACTCTGGATTGTCCGCTGGGCAGGCCCGCGCGGCGCAACGCCGGAAGCCGGATCATCCCTGGATCAGAGATAGAGCTCTACGGCTGGCTGTCCGTCACCGGCCTTTTCGTCCTGATCCCGGTACCCCCAACCGTTCCCGTACGCCGGATCCGCGTCGCCGTCCGCGTCGGACCCGTCAGGTGCGCCGTTTTCGTCTGCCACAGGTTCGTCCGCCGGCCGCGTGACCTGCCCGGCGGCCTCGATCTCGGCCTTTGCCTTGGCCAGTTCGGCGTCCTGTTGCCGTGCCGCGTCGATCATTTCCCTGGCTTCGGTGAGCGCCGCATAGGCCTTGGCGATGCGGATGTCCTTCTGGTCCTCTTCCTTTGTCTCGTCATCCACCTCGTCATAGGGCTTGACGTCTTCGACCTCCCGCTTGGTGTCGTCAACCGACTGGATGCCTGTGGAGGCGTCTTCCAACCGCTGCATGGCCTTGCTGCCGTCCTGGCCTGCCAGCGCGTTGGAGACGATCGAACGGAGCTTGTCGTTCTCCTTGCCGCCGGGATCAACAAAGGACTTGAGGATGTCCTCCGCGCTCATCCCGTGCAGATCGAAGCCGATGAGCTGCTCGAGATATCGGGTGATCTTCGAATCCTTCGACAGCACGTCGAGATCCAGCGTCATGAACATCTTGAGGGCGGTCGACTGGACCGAGCGCTTGCCTTCGGCAAACTCATCGAGCGCGTTCCGGAGACCGCCCCGGGCGTCCGCGTCCATGGCCTTGAGGCTGTTCTTGAGCGCAGTGCCGGCCGATGAGGCGCCCGAAGGGTCGCCCGCCTCTTCGGCCTCGACAGCATCGATCTGTTGGCCGACATACTGCGCCAGATGGGTGAAGATCCTCGCCTGGACCTCGGACACCCTGAGATGATCGCCGAAATAATAGGCGTTGAGCTTTTCCGTTACCCGGGCGGAGTATCCCGGCGTCACCGCCACGGTGGGCGCGGCGCCGGGCGCAACCGGACGATCCTGCTCCTGGCGCAGCGCCTGGTCGGCAACGATGGACTGCATGATCGACAGCGCCGGGCTGAGCGCCGAGGTCGTGGCTGGCATCAACATAGGCATGGCTCGAAATCAATAGACTATGCCGCCAGACTAACCCTGACTTGGTTAAGGCTGTGTGAACCGGGCAGGATGCGGTGCGGCACGTCCCGCCCAAGCTTGTTGGCTTCGAGGATACAAGCTACGCTTTCCGCGTGATCCTAAAACCAAGGCAGCCCCGTCCATGACCTCATCAACCGCGATCTTCTGGCCTGTCCTGGCCCAGGTTCTGCTCACCTATGCCGTCTACTTCCTGGTCTCCGCGCGCCGCATCGGCGCGGTCAAGGCGGGGAGGGCCAAGGTCTCGGACTTCAGGGTCCCATCCATCGAGCCGGAGCCGAGTGCGACGGCGGCGCGCAACCTCGTCAACCAGTTCGAGCTTCCGGTGCTGTTCTATGCCGCCTGCCTGTCGCTTTTCGTGACCGGCGGGGCAGGGACCGCGGCCATCGTCGCGGCCTGGGCCTTCGTCGCCGCGCGCGCCGTCCATGCCTATGTGCACGTGACCTCGAACCGGGTCCGGCTGCGCCGCCGGCTGTTCATCGCAAGCCTCGCCGCCAATGCCGTGCAATGGCTGCTTCTGGCGGTCCATATCGCCACGAGCTAGACGCTGCCGATGATCTGACGCTGTTGGCCTACCAGGCCGGCACCGCGGCGATGTCGGAGCGGCCCCTGTGCTCCCTGCGCGACGACGAGCCGGACATGGCCGACATCGGCTTTTCCTCCGTCCCCACCGGCGTGATGTTGTCGAGGCTCGCGGCGATATGGCCGCAGATGGCATTGACCAGCGCCGCCGGCGCGCCCGGCCGTTTCATCAGGCCGATCTGCGCCGGCTGCAGCGAAGGGAAGCCGTCGGCGGGCGAGAGGATCCGCATGCCCGGGCGCACCGCGCATTCGGGCAGCAGCGACACCGCCAGCCCCGACAGCACCGCCGAGGCCACCACCGTCGCCGACCAGCTTGTGAACAGCACCTGGTAATCGCGTCCGGCCGAATCGAGCGCCGTGCAGGCGAGGTTGCGCCAGTTGCAGGAGCGGCGGCCGACGGCCAGCGGCACCACCGCGTCCTCGTGCACCGTGTGGTTCATCGACGTGACCCAGTAGAGCGGTTCGGTGCGCACCACTTCCGAGGTCCGCTCGCGCGGATTGTGGGTGACCAGCGCCACATCGAGCTCGCCGCGGGCGAGCCGGGCGGCGAGTTCGGCCGAGGGCTCGCACTCGATATACAGTTCCACATTCGGGTTGGTCTTGGCGAAGCGGGCAATGATGCCCGGCATGTAGCGGTCGGCGTAATCGTCGGGCGTGCCGATCCGGATCGAGCCTTCGAGCTGCTGGTCGTCGAAGGCGGCGATGGTCTCGTTGTTGAGCCTTATGATCCGCCGCGCATAACCCAGCATCCGCTCGCCGTCCTCGCTCAGCCGGTTGAGCCGCCCGTCGCGGACAAACAGCGTCTTGCCGACGCGTTCCTCGAGCCGGCGCATCTGCATCGACACCGCGCTCTGGGTCTTGAACACCTTGTCGGCGGCCCGGGTGAAGCTGCCGGTGTCGACGATGGCGACGAAGGTTTGCAGCTGATCGATATCGAGGGGGGCGGGCATGAAAGGCTCCTATCAATAGTTCTGATGATAAAGATTAGAAACATTCGCTGGTATGATCAATGGGTTTTTGAGAAACAGATGGTGCACATCGGGTCCTGCGCCGCCCGCCCTCCACTTTGCGCGCACTATCGAGGATGATCACCATGAACGCCCGTAATTTTGCTGCCGCCCGGGCGCCTGCCAGCTCTGCCGCTGTTGGACCGGGTTCCCTTGCTGCCGTTTCCGGCAAGATGAAAGCGCTGTTGCGCGCCCTGTTCAACCGCCGCGTGGTCGGCAATCTGGAACAGCTCTCCGATCACGAATTGTCCGATATCGGCCTGACCCGCGAGGATCTGCGCTTCGGCCGTTCGGTGCCGTTCAATTCCGATCCGACGGCGGAACTCGCCCGCCGCGCGCGGCGCAACGTCTACCGCTAGACCTTCTCCCGTTCCCCAGCGGGATGCCGCCCTGCATCCCGCCTTTTCCCGGCCGCGCGATTTGCTCTGAGAGCACGCACGGCCGGGTTTTTCGTTTAAGGCGCCTACCGCCGGTTCATGCCCTGCAGATACTGGTCGAAGATCGACTCCATGCTTTTCTGGTAGCCCTGCTGCACTTCCCGGCCGGACTCGAACATCTTGCCGAAGAGATCGTCATAGGGATTGCGCTTGCGTCCCGACGGCATGCGGTCGGGGTCCGGCTGCTGCTCGGGTTCGGGGGCCTGCCGCGCCTGCGCGCCGCCCATCGCGCCGCCGAGCATGTCCTGGAAGATCTGGCCGAGCGGATTGTCGCCGAACGGCGTGCCCGCGCCCGGCTGCGGCTGCCGCGCCTTTCCGCCGCCGAACATGCCTTCGAGGATCTGTCCCAGCGGATTGTCCATCGGCGAGGCCTGCGGCGCGGGCTTTGCCTGCGCGCCGCCCATGCCCTGGCGCATCATTTCGGAGATCAGATCGCCGATCGGGTTCGAACCGCCCATCGCGCCGGCCTGCGCCTGCGCGCCTGTCTGCCCGGTGGCCTGCTTGAACAGCCCGCCCATCACGGCGGTGGCGATCACCGGCAGCATCTGCTTGAAGATCTCCTGGCCGATCCCGGTCGCGGCCTCCGCCTGGGCCGCCACCGCGCGGCTCACCTCCTTGGATCCGAAGAGATGGCCGAGAATGCCGTTGCCTTCCTGGCGGCCCTGCGGGGTGAAGGCGGCCTGCATGTTCTCGAAATATTCGGCGTGGCGGCCGCTGGCGAGCGCCGTCAGGAAATCCGACATGTCCGCGGGATTTGCGGCGTTGCGCTTGAGCCCGGTCGAAAAGGCCGGCATCAGCGCCGCCATCGCCTGTTGCATCTGGGCTTCGTTCAGGCCGAATTGCGCTGCCATGGCGCGCGTCGCGTCGCCATTCTGGGCATTCATCATCATATCGTAAAGCGGCATCATGGGTTCTGTCTCCTCCATCCCTTGCGGGCAGGAGCAGAGACTATACCGCCCGGCAGGGCATGCCTAGGGTCGGACGCCGGATTGGCCGCGCGTGCCGCGGACGTGACGCCTAGTACGCATAATCCACGAAAACGGGGTCGACGCTGCCGTTCCAGCGGCCATTGTACAGCGCCAGCATTTCCTCGGCCAGCGTCGTGCCGCGGGCGACGGTTTCCTCGAGCGGGGCCAGGAAATGGCTCTCGTCATTGCCTTCCGCATTCAGCCGCGCCCGGCTGACCAGGCCGCGCCGGGAGATGCCCAGCACTTCCTTGCCGATGTCGCGCAGCGACCGGCCCTTGATCGTGGCGTTCAGTCCCTCTCTCGGCGTGGTGTCGCGGATCGCGTTCACCTCGTCGAGGCTCCAGTCGCGGACGAGCTCGAGCGCTTCCGACAGCGCGCTGTCGTCATAGAGCAGGCCGACCCAGAAGGCGGGCAGGGCGCAGATCCGCCGCCACGGGCCGCCGTCGGCGCCGCGCATTTCGATGAAGCGCTTCAGCCGCGCATCGGGGAACAGCGTGCCCAGATGGTTAGTCCAGTCGCCCATGGTCGGCAGCGGCTGGTCGAGTTCGCCCTTGAGCGCACCGTTCATGAACTGCCGGAAAGTGACATGGGTGGCCTCGTGATAGCGGCCGTCGCGGAGCACGAAATACATCGGCACGTCGAGCGCCCATTCGACGTAGTCCATGAAGCAGAAATCATCCGAATAGACGAACGGCAACTGCCCCGAGCGGCGGTTGTCGGTGTCGCGCCAGATGTCGCCGCGCCAGGAGACGAGCCCGTTGGGCTTGCCTTCGGTGAAGGGCGAGGAGGCGAAAAGGGCGGTCGCTAAGGGCTGCAGCTTCATGCCGAGCTGCATCTTCCGACGCATGTCGGCTTCCGACGCATAGTCGAGGTTCACCTGGATCGTGCAGGTCCGGTACATCATGTCGAGGCCCTGGCTGCCGACCGTGGGCATGTAGCGGGTCATGATGTCGTAGCGCGATTTCGGCATCTTCGGCGTTTCGGCGAGCGACCAGGCCGGGCTGCCGCCAATGCCGAGGAACCGGATGCCGAGCGGCTCGGCGATTTCCCTGAGCTGCGCCAGATGCGCGTTGGATTCGCGGCAGGTCTGGTGAATGGTCTCCAGCGGCGCGCCCGAGAGCTCGAACTGCCCGCCCGGCTCCAGGCTGATGGCGCCGTGGCCGGTGGGCTCCACCAGCCCGATGATCTTGCCGGCGTCGATGATCGGCTCCCAGCCGAGCATCATCGCCATGCCTTCGAGCAGCGCCTTGATCGACCGCTCGCCCTCATAGGGCACGGGCCGGTGCGAATCGGTGAAGAACACGAATTTCTCGTGCTCGGTGCCGATGCGCCATTTCTCCCGCGGCTTGCAGCCTGCCGCCATCCAGTCCGCCAGCTCGTTGACGGTGCTGATCGGGGTATCGTCGGTGGTGTCGCGCGCCATGTCCGGCCCTTTATCGTCTGGTCATTGCGCGGTCCGAGGCCGCGCGTCGTGATGCTGCTTGGACCGGAACCGGCCCCCCTTGCAAGCGAAAATCCCTGAACGCCCTATCAAAGAAGTTTGATGCGACGCCGGAACGCCGTTCCTACCAGTCGCCGATCGTCATCTGCACCGCCGTCAGCGCCGCCACGGCGGCCGTATCTGCCCTCAGGATGCGCGGTCCGAGCGGAATCGGCGTGACGAAGGGCAGCGCCGTCAGCATCTCCCGCTCGCGCTCGGAAAACCCGCCTTCCGGCCCGACCAGCAGCGCCAGGTCCCGCTCGGGGATCGCCGACAGCGCGGCGGCGGGATTGTTGCCGGCCTCGCTTTCATTGCAGAAGATGATCCGCCGCGTCGGGTCCCAGTCGGCCAGCAGCGCCTCCAGCCGGACGGCGTCGCCGAGTTCGGGAATGGCGAGGTTGCCGCATTGCTCGGCGGCTTCGAGGATATTGGCCTCGAGCCGCGCGCCGTTGACCTTGTGCAACTGGGTGTGGTCGGTGAACACCGGCGTGATCCTGCCCACCCCCATTTCCGTGGCCTTCTGCACCAGATAGTCGAGCCGGCCCACCTTGAGCGGCGCGAACAGGAAGTCGAGCCGCGATCGCGGAGGCTGGGCGCGGGTCTGCGCGCCGATCTCGAGCGTGGCGGCCTTCTTGCCCGTGGGCTTCAGCGTGGCGCCGAATTCGCCGTCGCGGCCATTGAACACCAGCACCTCGGCGCCTTCGCCGAACCGCAGCACCGTGAGCAGGTAATGCGCCTGGTCCTTGCCGAGCGGCACCGACGCGCCCGGCGAGAGCGGCGCATCGAGAAACAGCCGTTGCAGTTTATAATTAGCGCGCATGTCGCATGTCTTTCGCGTGAGCGGGGATCGGCCGGGGCCGGTTCAGGCCGCGCGCCGGGTCAGCGCGGCGGCAATGCCGGCCATCATCAGCAAGGATCCGCCGGTGCGCATGGCGGCCCTCATCACCCGCGGCCGGCGGATGGTCTGCCGCGCGCCGGCGGCGACCAAGGCGAACATCGCGGCATTGGCGATGCCGAGCAGGGTGAAGGTGATCACATAGATCGCCGCCTGCGGCGAATAGGGGACCGCGGGATCGATGAATTGCGGCACGAAGGCCACGAAGAACAGGATGCCCTTGGGGTTGAGCGCGGTGATGAGGAACGAATCGCGGAAGATCACCCCCGGCCTGCCCGACGCGTCCGGAATATCGGCCTCCGTCATGTCGGGGATCTGCGCCGGCGACCGCCACATCTTGTAGCCGATCCAGATCAGATAGGCGGCGCCGACGAATTTCAGCACCTGGAACAGCGAAGCGGACGCCGCCAGCAGCGCGCCTGCGCCGGCGATCGACAGCGACGTCGCCACCAGGTCGCCAAGCCCGACGCCGAGCACGCTTGCAAAGGCGATCCTGCGCCCATGCGCCAGCGCCTGGGTGATGACCATGATGATGGTCGGGCCGGGAATCACCAGGAGAATGACGCTGGCCACCACGAAGGCGGCGAAATGTTCGATCGAAACGGGCATGGCAAGAAATCCAATGTTGGTCCGCTTCTGAAAGAGCCGCAAAATCTATCTCAGGTCAATACGCCTGGCTGCGGCGGAAACTACGGCCGGAGCGAAGTCCGGTGCGCCGCCACCAGAACGTCTTCGGGTCGTAATCCGCCTATTGCCGGAACCGCTCCGTTTCGCTACGCCAGCAGAATGAACAGCTCTCCCAGGATCAGCGCGCGGGTCGTCGGACTCTATATCGGACAGGTCAGCCAGCCCTGGCCGGACAAACCCGCCTCCGCCATCGCCAAGCAGCCTGCCGACAGTCCCCAGAAGCTGGGGTGGAAGGGGTTTGAAAAGGATGCTCAGGCGGATCTGAAGGTCCATGGCGGCCGCGAAAAGGCGGTGCATCATTATGCGGCCGATCACTACGCGTCCTGGCGCTCCGAACTCGGGCCTGTTGCCGAGGATTTCGAACCGGGCCGGTTCGGCGAGAACATCGCGACGATCGGGATCACCGAGGCCGACCTGTGCATCGGCGATGTCCTGAGGCTCGGCACGGCCGTCGTGGAAGTCTCCCAGGGGCGGCAGCCCTGCTGGAAGCTCAACGCCCATACGGGTGTGGGCAAGATGGCCGCGCTTTTCCAGGAAACCGGGCGCACCGGCTGGTATTACCGGGTGCTGGAGCCCGGCACCGTCGGGATCGGCGACACCATCGAGCGCATGGAGTGCCCCAATCCCGGCTGGACCGTTGAGCGGGTCACGGGCGCCCGCCTCGGCGCGACGCTGGACCGGGATGCAGCATCCGCGCTCGCCCGATTGCCCCGGCTCTCCCCCGGCTGGGCCGAAGCCTTTGCGCGCAAGGCGAGCCGGCAGGAGCGTGAGGACACCTCCGCGCGTCTGGAAGGCCCGGGGCCGACCTGAAACGCAGCACATCCTGTCGGATTCGCAAACGCCGCTTCAGAACCGTGAGTTCATGCAGGGATGTGATCGCCCGAACGGCTCCCTGTGAGCGCGACCGGCGTCAGGCGACGACGACGATATGCAGCGCCCTCGGGCCATGGGCGCCCAGGATGATGGTCTGCTCGATGTCGCCCGAGCGCGACGGCCCGGTCACCAGGTTCAGCGCGCGCGGCATCACGCCCTTGCCCTTCTGCTCGCGCAGCATCGCCCAGACGCTTTCCATGTCGCCCTTGATGTCCGATTCCCTGAGCACGACGATGTGGTGTTCGGGCAGGAAATTGATGGTGGTCGGATTGTCGGGACCCGACAGCAGCGCCAGCGTCCCGGTTTCCGCGATCCCCGCCATCGCGTGGCTGACGCCGGCCAGGTCGCCGCCGTCCGAGGCGCCGTGCCGCAGCTCGAGATTTTTCTCCAAATCCCATCCGGCGTCCTTGAGACGCGGGTCCGCGCCGATGCGGATCTCGGCCGGCAGATTGTGCGCGCGCAGATAGGCGCTGACCTCGGCGGCCACCTCCCGGTAGTCGTTCACCCGCGCCACGCTCGCGCCGAATTGCGCGGCCATGGCGCAGAACAGCTCCTGCTGTCCGGCTGCCGGAAGATCGGCGCGCGCCGGAATGACACCGGTGGGCGTGTCCCTGAGGCGGGAGGCGACGGCCGCCTTGCGTTCGGCATCCGGGCCCGAGACCCGCATGGAAGCGCGGATCTTGCCCAGCACGGTGTCGCGCCCGCTCAATGTCCTGATCCCTGCTTGAGCGCTTCGCGCTGCGCCCATTCCTGCAGGAAGGTCCGCCCCTCGGGCGCGGGCAGGTCGCGGTGGCGGGTCCAGCCGCCGGCGAAGGGCAGGCTGTGCAGGCGTCGCGATTTGCCGCCGAGCAGCGACAGCACCGGCATGCCGAACGACACCGCCAGGCGGTAGAGCCGCGGCCGCTTGGCGAAGAACGCCCAGGCCCTGATGCCGTAGCGCGATGTCAGCGGCGTCAGGTTGCGCTCGAATTCCCGCTCGCGCCAGTGCCGCATCATCTTGGGCAGCGGAATGCGCATCGGGCACACCGCCTCGCAGCGGCCGCAGAAGGTGGAGGCATTGGGCAATTGGCCGGTTTCCTCGATGCCGTTGAGCGACGGCGTCAGCACCGCGCCCATCGGCCCGGGATAGACTGAGCCATAGGCGTGGCCGCCCACCGCGTGGTAGACCGGGCAATGGTTCATGCAGGCGCCGCAGCGGATGCAGCGCAGCATGTCCTGGTACTCGGTGCCGAGCATGGCGGACCGGCCATTGTCGAGCAGCACCACGTGATACTCGCCCGGCCCGTCCGGATCGTCCGGGCGCTTCGGCCCGGTCGAGAAGGTGGTGTAGACGCTCATGTCCTGGCCGGTCGCCGAGCGCGCCAGCACGCGCAGGATCTGCGCGGTGTCCTCGAGCGTCGGCACGATCTTCTCGATCGAGGCGACGACGACATGCACCTTGCCCAGCGTCTGGGTGAGGTCGCCATTGCCCTCATTGGTGACGATCACCGAGGTGCCGGTCTCGGCGATCAGGAAATTGGCGCCGGTGATGCCGACATCGGCGGCGAAATAGCGCTTCCGCAGCACTTCGCGCGCCTCGCTCAAAAGCGCCACAGGTTCGGAGAGGTCTCGGCCTTCGGGCAGATGCGTGTGCACCCGGCGGAAATCGCCCTCGACCTGGTCCTTGTTCAGGTGCACCGCCGGGGCGATGATGTGGCTCGGATACTCGCCGCGAAGCTGGATGATGTATTCGCCGAGATCGGTCTCCACCGGCTCGATGCCGTTGGCCGTCAAATGATCGTTGAGCGCGATCTCCTCGGTGATCATCGACTTGCCCTTGGTCACCGTGCGGGCGTTCGCCTTCTGGCAGATGTCGAGCACGATGCGGCGCGCATCCTCGGCGGTTTCCGCCCAGTGCACATGGCCGCCGGCGGCAACCACGTTGCGCTCGTATTCCTCGAGATAGAGGTCGAGATGGGCGAGCACGTGATTCTTGATGTCGCGGGCATTGTCCCTGAGCGCATCGAATTCGGGCAGCGCGTCGGCGGCCTTCTGGCGCTTGCCGATGAAGCCCTTCTCGACATTGCCCAATGCCTTCTGCAGCTGGGCATCGAGAAGCGCCTTGGAGGCGCTTGCCTTGAAATGTTTGGCGGCGAGTTGCATCGGCTGTCTCCTGTGTCCCGCCTATTTGCCGCTTCCGGCGATCGGCGGCTGATCGGTCATGCCGGCGAGCACCTCGGCCACGTGGCGAACCTCGACATCCGATCCCAGCCGCTTGAGCTTGCCGGCCATGTTCATCAGGCAGCCGACGTCTCCGGCGAGCAGCATGTCCGCCCCGGACGCGTCGATGTTGCCGACCTTCTTGGTAACGATGGCGTTGGAAATGTCCGAATATTTCACGCAGAAGGTGCCGCCGAAGCCGCAGCAGACATCTGAATCCTTCATTTCATGCAGCTCCAGCCCGCCGACATTGGCGAGCAGCTTGCGCGGCTGCTGCTGGACGCCGAGCTCGCGCAGGCCCGAGCAGGAATCATGGTAGGTGACCCTGGCGCTCAGCGCCGCCCCGGTGTCGCGCACCATCATCACGTCGGCGAGAAACGAGACCAGCTCGTGGCATTTGTCGGAGAACCGCTGCGCCCGGTCTTCCCAGTCAGCATTGCCCTTGAACAGGCCCGGATAATGCTTCTTCAGCATCGCGGCGCAGGACCCGGACGGGGCGACGATGAAATCGAATCCCTCGAAGGCCTCGATCACCTGTTCGGCGATCTCGCGCGTGTCGGCCCGGTCGCCGGTGTTGTAGGTCGGCTGACCGCAGCAGGTCTGCGCCACCGGCACATGCACCTCGCAGCCCGCATCCTGCAGCAGCTTGACGCTGGCGAACCCCACCGACGGACGGAAGAGGTCGACCAGGCAGGTCGCAAAAAGTCCCACACGCGGCTGCCGGGCAACCCTCGTTTCACTCGACGTCAATCTACCGCCTCCGATTGTTTCAGCTTGGCTTTCTTGCCGCTGCCCGAAAAATCGGGAGCGCGCTGTTGCAGGCGCAACTGGGACACCCGTTCCCAGTCGCCCGAGCGCTGGGCGTCCGTCATCGCCCTGGCGACGAAATCGATATGCGCCTGCGCCGCGCGGCGGGCGGCGCCCGGATTTCCCGCCATCACCGCCTGGTAGATCGCCAGATGCTGGTCCAGCAACTGGTCGCGCGCGCCGGGCAGATTGTAGATCATGGCGCGGTTGTAGAACACGCCCTCGGTCAGCAGCCTGTAGCAGGAGCGCAATGTGTGCAACAGGATGATGTTGTGCGCGCACTCGCCGACCGCGCTGTGGAACTCCACGTCGATGGAGGCTTCTTCCGCGAAATCGTCCTTCTGGTGTGCGGCCTTCATCGCCGTCATGATGCGGGTCAGCAGCGCCTTGTCGGCTTCGGTGGCGCGATGGGCGGCGAATTCGGCGGTGACGCCTTCCACCTCGCGCCGGTATTCGAGATAATCGAGCGTCGCCTTCTGGTGCCGCGCGATCAGCTCCATCACCGGCTTGGTGAAGACCTGGCCGATGACGTCGGCGACGAAGGTCCCGCCGCCATGCTGGGTGGTGAGCAGGCCGCGGCCTTCCAGGACCTTGAGCGCTTCCCTCAGAATCGGCCGCGACACATCGAATTGCTTGGCGAGCTCGCGTTCGCCCGGCAGCCGGTCGCCCACGCGCAGGATCCCCTCGAGCACGAGGATCTCGATCTGATGGACCACTTCGTCAGCAGTCCGGCTGTGTTCAATCCGTGCAAAAATATCCGTGGCCATCGACGCTTCCAGGTCCCCTCAGGCGCGATCGTACCAAGGGGCGGGAAAGGTGGTCAATATTTTTATCCAATTTATGTCGTGTTTACTCGGCCAGGCCGGGAAGGGCCCGCCCGCCGGGGACCCGTCCGAGACCTATTCGGCGGCGTCGGACGATCCGGAATAAGTCCGGATGTCGCCGGTCTTGACGGCTTGCGGGCCCCTGGTCGAGGCGCTGTTCAGGGACGCAGGGGCAGGGCCGGCGCCATCGGCGGCCTGGTTCTCCCAGTAGGGGGTGGGGCCGTAAAGGTCGGCGAGATAGTCGATGAAGAGCCGGACCTTGGCGGGCAGAAACCGGCGGCTGGCATAGACCGCGTGAATGGCCACGTTGCGCGAGCCTTCATAGGCGGGGAGCACCTGCAGCAGCCGTCCGTCGGCCAGTTCCCCCCCGATGTCCCAGGTCGAACGCAGGGCGATGCCGACGCCGCCGATCACCGCCTCACGCACCACTTCGCTGGAATTGGTCTGCAGCGGCCCGATCGGACGGTGAAGGATCTGGCCGTCGGGCCCCTCGAGCTTCCAGGGGTCGTTGTTGTGCGGCGCCAGGCAGATGTGCCGGTCGAGATCCGCGAAGGTCTTGGGTTCTCCATGGCGTTCGAGATAGTCCGGCGAGGCGACCAGAATCCGGCGCACGGGGGCCAGTTTGCGCGCGACAAGGCTGGAATCACTCAGTTCGGCGATGCGTATGGCCAGATCATAGCCATCGCCGACGATATCGACGAATTCGTCGCGCAGCATCAGATTGACGCCGAGATCCGGATTGGCCTGCATGAAGGTGTTGATGTGGGGCGCGATATGCATGCGCCCGAACGAGGTCGGCGCGGAGACCTTGAGCACGCCGCGCGCCAGCGCCGATCGCCGCGACACGAAGGCCTCGGCCTCCTCGATGCCGGCGAGGATCGCCACCACCCGCTCGTAAAATCCCTGCCCTGCCTCGGTCAGGGAGATCTGCCGCGTGGTGCGCTGCATCAGCCGCGTGCCAAGCCGGTCTTCCAGCCGTCGAAGCCTTTTGGAAACCACCGCAGGAGACAGCCCCAGCTCCCGTCCGGCCGCCGACATCGAGCCAGCGGAGACAACTCGGGCAAAGATTTCCAGGTCTCCGAGATTGTTCATTGCAAAGCATTTCCCTCATTGACAAAAGTGATCCTATATCTACGCAAGCTACCGCGTTCCGGATCACTTCGCTAAACAAAACGCGGCGACGGGATTGTCGCGAAGCACCATCGCGGCAAGCCGAGGGGAATCCGGCGGCGAATTCAGCATTGCCGCCAACCTCGATAAGTGGTAAATAAAAAATACCAATTACATGCGTGCCATGCCTCGGCGAAGGCGGCGCGCGGTGCGAGGAGAAGCCGATGACGGAGCTGATTGCCTTTCTCGAGCCGGATCAGGCGGTCATCGGCCGTCGTCCCGCGATCATCGCCGACCTCGCACGGTTGCTTCCCGAATCCTGCCTGATCAGCGACGCGCGCGAGCTGATGCCGTTTGACACCGACGCCTTCGTCTCCTACCGGCGCATGCCGCTGGCTGTTGTGCTGCCGGAGACCACGGCTCAGGTCGCCGCGGTGCTGAAATACTGCAACGACAATGCCATTCCCGTCGTCCCGCGCGGCGCGGGCACGTCGCTCTCGGGCGGCGCCATCCCGCAGGAGGACGCGGTCGTCATCGGCGTGTCCCGGATGAACCGCATCCTGGAGGTGGACTATCCCAACCGCGCCGCACGGGTGCAGGCCGGCGTCACCAATATCTCCATCAGCCAGGCGGTCGACGCCGACGGGTTCTTTTACGCGCCCGACCCGAGTTCGCAGCTCGCCTGCACCATAGGCGGCAATATCGGCATGAATTCCGGCGGCGCCCATTGCCTGAAATACGGTGTCACCACCAACAATCTCATGGGCGTGAGGATGGTGATGTTCGACGGCTCGATCGTCGACATCGGCGGCAAGGCGCTCGATTCGGCGGGCTACGACCTGCTCGGCCTGATCTGCGGCTCGGAAGGCCAGTTGGGCATCGTCACCGAGGCCACCGTGAGATTGATCGCCAAGCCCGAGGGCGCCCGTCCGGTGCTGTTCGGCTTCGAAAGCTCGGTTGCCGCCGGCGCCTGCGTCACCGACATCATCGGCGCGGGCATCATCCCGGTGGCGATCGAATTCATGGACAAGCCGGCGATCGAGATCTGCGAGGCCTTCGCCCATGCCGGCTACCCGATGGATGTCGAGGCGCTGCTGATCGTCGAGGTCGAGGGCTCGGACGCCGAGATGGATGCGATGCTGGAGCGCATCATCGCCATCGCCCGCACCCATGGCGTCAAGACGATCAGGGAAAGCCAGTCGGCGACGGAGGCGGCCTTGATCTGGAAGGGCCGGAAGTCCGCCTTCGGCGCCACCGGCCGCATCGCCGACTACATCTGCATGGACGGCACCGTGCCGCTCGGGCAGCTCTCCTACGTGCTCGGCAAGACCAGCGAGATCGTCGCGCGCTACGGGTTGCGCGTCGCCAACGTGTTTCATGCCGGCGACGGCAACATGCATCCGCTGATCCTGTTCGACGCCAATGATCCCGAGGAAAGCCTGAAGGCCGAAATGGCCGGCAACGACATCCTCAAGCTCTGCGTCGACGCCGGCGGCTGCCTGACCGGCGAGCATGGCGTGGGCATCGAGAAGCGCGACCTGATGCGTCATCAATATTCCGACGCCGATCTCGCCCAGCAGATGCGGGTGCGCGCCGCCTTCGATCCGAAATGGATCCTCAATCCCTCGAAGGTGTTTCCGCTCGACGGCCGCAACGGCGGCCAGGAGGGCCATCAGAGCGCGCTTGCAGATGCCGAAAGGATGGCGGCGGGGACGGCTGCGGCCGGAAGGACCGCGGCATGAGCGCGGCCGAGATCCTGTATCCCGAGACCGAGGACGACGTCGCCCGCATCGTTAAGGAGCATCATGCCGCGGGCCAGCCGATGGAAATCCGGGGCGGCGGCACCCGCACCGGCCTGGGCCGCCCGGTGCAGGCTGCCTCCGCGCTGTCGCTGGCGAAACTCGCCGGTATCACCAATTACGATCCGTCGGAGCTGGTCATGGCGGCCCGCGCGGGCACGCCGCTCTCCGAGATCGAGGCGGCGCTGGCCGCCAACAACCAGATGCTGACCTTCGAGCCGATGGATCACCGGCCATTGCTCGGCGCTGATGGAGAACCGACGATCGGCGGCGTGTTCGCGGGCAACATTTCCGGTCCCCGGCGCCTTTCGGCAGGTGCGGCGCGCGACAGCCTGCTCGGCGTGCGCTTCGTCAACGGCTCGGGCGCCGTCGTCAAGAGTGGCGGCCGGGTGATGAAGAACGTCACCGGGCTCGACCTGGTCAAGCTGCTGGCGGGCTCCTGGGGCACGCTGGGCGTATTGTGCGAGGTCATCTTCAAGGTGCTGCCGCGCCCGGAGACCGCGGTCACCATCGCGCTTTCCGGCCTCAACGACGCCGAGGCCGCCGAAGCCATGGCGGCCGCCATGGCGATGTCGGTCGAGGTCTCGGGCGCGGCGCATCTGCCGGTGAGTGTCGCCTACAGGTTTGGCGACATCCTCAAAAGCGAGGCGACAACGGTTTTCCGGCTGGAAGGGCTCGCGCCCTCGGTCGAGGTTCGCGCCGAACGGCTGGTCGCGGACATGCGCCGTCGCGGCGAGGTTTCGGTGCTGGATGCGCAGGTCTCCGGCGAGCTGTGGCGCGACATCAGGGATGTGAAGCCCTTCACCTTTCACCGGACAAAACCCGTCTGGCGGGTGTCCGTGGCCCCGGGCGCGGGCCATCAGTTGGTCGCGGCGCTCAGGCTCCAGACCGGGGTCGACGCCTTCTACGACTGGCAGGGCGGGCTGGTCTGGCTGCAGATGGAAGCCGAGCCCGAGGCCGATCTGATCCGCCGCTACGTCAAGGCGCTCGGCGGCGGCCATGCGACGCTGGTCCGCGCCGATGCGGCCACCCGCGCCGAGGTGCCGGTGTTCGAACCGCAACCCCCGGCGCTTGACGCGCTGGCGCGGCGGATCAAGGATCAGTTCGACCCCGGCGGCATTCTCAATCCCGGGCGCATGACGGCCACGATGTGATAGGTTCTGCCGCGCAGATTCTGTTCGGAAGCAAAGGAGCATGCCATGAGCAATCAAGACCAGGCCCCTCAACCGCGCCAGACCGATCGCTGGCTCGAGCCCGGCAAGACCAACCTGCAGGTGATCTACGTCCTGTATCTGGCGAGCTTCGTCATCGGCATTTCCGGTATCGTCGGCATCGTGCTGGCCCACATCAACCGCGGCAAGTCGGAAGCCTGGCTCGAGAGCCACTACACCTGGGCGATCCGCACCTTCTGGCTCGGGCTCCTGGGCGCCTTCGTCAGCGCCCTGCTGATGGTGGTGCTGATCGGCATGCTGACGATGCTGCTGGTCGCGCTCTGGGTCATCATCCGCACCATCATCGGGCTGCAGAAGCTTAGCCGCAACGAGCCGATCGACAATCCGCAGAGCTGGCTGCTCTGACGGCGCCCAGCATTCTTATAGTTGTCCCCGCCAACTGAGTGGCGGATTCATTTCGGGGTGCAAAGATCCGAGTGAAAGAGCCAAGGGAACTGCGACATGAGGGAAAATTATCGCAAATGGTTAGAAGACCAAAAATATTCGGATGCCACAGTAAATGCCCAAATTCATCGGGTGTCGAAAGTTGAGGCTGCATACGGGGATCTGGATGACCATTTTGAAGCCGGAACGTTGCAATCAATCATAGATTCGCTTCAATACTCATCGGATGATGAACGCCGTTCTCTCCCGAACCCATCGAAACTTGGCTTTGAGGGTAATATTCGAAACAATTTGCAGTCGTACAAGAATGCCGTCGTCCGGTATCGGAAATTTTTGGCGGGATGGGAACGTGGACAATTTGCTTCCTCAGATGAAGAAAATACGAGGGAAGAGGTAGCCGTTGAAATAGCTGAACAGGTAATTTCTCAGAAACTTTCGTTAGAAAGGGATATGCAAGCGGCAATTAGGCAAAATATCCAAAGCTTAGACAAAAATCTTCGGATAATTGACGATGGTGCCGAACGATCTGTTCTATCCGGATTTATCGATGTGACCTGCGATAATGAAGTCGATGGATCACTGGTAGTTGTCGAGTTAAAGGCTGGAAAAGCAGACAGCCGCGCAATTGGTCAGATTTTGGGTTACATGGGTGATCTTGCTGAAGAAGAACCAGATCGGACGGTTAGGGGCATCTTGGTAGCGCACGAATTCGACAAAAGATCACGCTCTGCGGCGCGAGTGGTTCCGACACTCAAGCTAGTAAAATACACGATAAACTTTCAGTTCTCAGAAGAAAAGTAACCAATGCAGACCAATTTCACCGCCGAGCAACTGGCCGATTCCGGGGTCGCCGAATCCGAGAAGATCCTGAGGAAATGCGTCCATTGCGGCTTCTGCACCGCCACGTGCCCCACCTATGTGACGCTCGGCAACGAGCTCGACAGTCCGCGCGGGCGGATCTACCTGATCAAGGACATGCTGGAGAACGACCGGCCCGCCGACAAGCAGGTGGTCACCCATATCGACCGCTGCCTGTCGTGCCTCTCCTGCATGACCACCTGTCCCTCGGGCGTGAACTACATGCATCTCGTCGATCATGCCCGCGTCCACATCGAGAAGACCTACAAGCGGCCGCTGATGAACCGCGTCACCCGCGCGCTCCTGGCCCTGGTGCTGCCCTATCCGGGCCGGCTCCGGGCCTCGCTCCATGCCGCCCGGCTCGGCCGGCCCTTTGCGCCGCTGTTCCGCACCGTGCCGGGCCTGAAGCCGCTGGCCGCGATGCTCGATCTCGCCCCGGCATCCGTGCCCCGCGCTTCGGACTTCGCCCGGCCCGGGACGCATGCGGGCGCGGGCAAGAAGCGCGGCCGTGTCGCCATCCTCACCGGCTGCGCCCAGCCCGTGCTCAAGCCCGGCATCAACGAGGCGACGGTCAGGCTCCTGAACCGGATCGGCGTCGAGGTGGTGGTGCCCGAGGGCGAAGGCTGCTGCGGCTCGCTGGTCCATCACATGGGCCGCGAGCATGACGCGCTCGATGCAGCGCGCAACAATATCGATGCCTGGACGCGCCAGATCGAGCATGGCGGCCTCGACGCCATCATCATCACCGCCTCGGGCTGCGGCACCACCATCAAGGACTACGGCTACATGCTGCGCGAGGACCCGGCCTATGCCGCCAAGGCCGCCCGGGTCTCGGAGCTTGCCAAGGACATCACCGAATATCTGGCGACGCTCGAGATGCCGGAACCGGTCAACGGCGCGGGCCTGGTCGTGGCCTATCATTCGGCCTGTTCCATGCAGCACGGCCAGAAGATCACGGTGCAGCCCAAGGCGCTCCTGAAGGCGGCCGGCTTTGTCGTCAAGGACCCGCCCGAGGGTCACCTGTGCTGCGGTTCGGCCGGTGTCTACAACATCCTGCAGCCCGAGATCGCCCGCACGCTGCGCGACCGCAAGGTGAAGAACATCGAGCGCACCAGGCCCGATCTCATCGCCACCGGCAATATCGGCTGCATCACCCAGATCGCCGGCGGCACCCAGATCCCGATCGTCCACACGGTCGAGCTTCTCGACTGGGTCTATGGCGGGACACGGCCGGAGGGGGTGCCTGCGGGGAAGGCGAAGACGCTCGAAGCCGCGGAATAGCTTCTTGCCGGCTGGGCGCGCTCCCCAAGAAAAAAGGCGGCGTCCGCAAACGCCGCCTCTCTCGTCCGATCGAGGATCTGGTTCAGCCGCCGAACAGCGAGCCGAACAAATCCATGCCGCGGTCGCTGTAGAGCCGTTCCGCGCCCTTGCCGTTGGGGCCGATCACGATGACCTTGGAGCCCACGCCGGCGCGGCTGTAGAGATGCTGCACATCCTCGTTCATCATCCGGATGCAGCCCGACGACATGTTCTGGCCGATGGTCCAGGGCTGGTTGGTGCCGTGGATGCGGAAGATCGTGTCGCGGCCGCCCTTGTAGAGATAGAGCGCGCGGGCGCCGAGCGGGTTGTTGGGTCCGCCCTTCATGTGCGCGGGCAGGATGCGGCCCTTGGCGCGTTCGCGAGCGATCATCGACGCCGGCGGGCGCCAGTCGGGCCATTCCGCCTTGCGGCCGACCTGCACCGTGCCCGACCAGCCGAAGCCGTCGCGGCCGACGCCGACGCCGTAGCGCGTCGCCCGGTTGTTGCCCTCGACATAGTAGAGATATTTGGTGTTGGTATCGATGATGATGGTGCCCGGCTTCTCGCTGGTCTGCAGCCGCACCTTCTTGCGCCAGAATTCCGGCTTCGGCTTCTTCGATTGCGTCGCCTGCGCGAGCACGACCGGAAGCGCGGTCTGGGCCTGCGGAGCGGGCCCCCGCGGCATCGCCGATGCGCCCGGCAGGGATGGCGTGATCAGCAGCGCCAGGGCGCCTGCCGCCAGGATGGCGAAACGGGTGGAAAGGCGTGGCACGGTCATGGAATCCCCTCTTTTATCTTTTGCCCATTGTGTCAAATGGTACCATTGATTTTCACGGGATCAACCTTGCGTCGGGCGCAAACCGGGACGGGTCTATGATCCGGACGTGAAAAACCCGGGCCGGCGCCGCCGCCGGACCGGGCTGGCGCGGCCGGAAAGCCGGCCGGCCCGTCGTTTCGCCATCACATCACGATGACCTTGGCGCCCACCTGCACGCGCTCGTAGAGCTCGGTGACATCCTCGTTGCGCATCCTGATGCAGCCCGAGGACACCGCGTTGCCGATGGTCCAGGGCTGGTTGGTGCCGTGGATGCGGTAGAGCGTCGAGCCGAGATAGAGCGCGCGGGCGCCAAGCGGGTTTTCCGGGCCGCCGGCCATGTGCACCGGCAGGATCCGGCCTTCCTTCTCGCGCACCCGCTTGATCATTTCCGCGGGCGGTCGCCAGTCGGGCCATTCCGCCTTGCGGCTGATCCGCTCGGTGCCGCTCCAGGCATGGCCCTCCTTGCCGACGCCGACGCCGTAGCGGCGCGCCTGGCCGTTGCCCTCGACGAAATAGAGGAAGCGCTGGCTGGTATCGATGATGATGGTGCCGGGCTTCTGGTCGCCGTCATAGGCCACCGTCTGCGGCAGGAACTGCGGATCCATCTGGCGGACCGGCGCCGGCTTCGGCCGCGGCGCGGCCAGCGCCGCATTCGTCACCCGGCGCGTCTCGGCCCTCGGCGTGCGCGCCTGGTAGGCCGGTGTGCGGACGCTCCGGGGCTGGGTGCGGTAGACCACTCCGCCGCGGGGTGCCGCCTGGCCGCCGAGCTGCATCACCCAGGGGGCGGACAGGTCGGGGCTCAGCACCACCGGCGGCCGCTGGCCATAGCGGTCGCTGGCGCCGGCGGGCGCGGCAAGGGAAGCGAGGCTCAGCGCCGCGCCTGACATCATGAGAAGAGCAAGCTTTTTCATCGGACGGACCCAATACCTTTCGTCTGATTTCTTGCAGGACACCACCGCCTGTTCGCGGGCAGCGGCCCTGCATCCAAGACCATGCTGGGGTGCGGGTCGGAATCAATTGGTGAATCGGCGTCAATAAAAAGCGGCTTCGGCCGGAAAGCTCTTCTTAGGGTTATCGCCGCCTTGCCAAACGCGGTGAACGATCGCTTAATTGCCGCCGATTCCCGGTTAAGACACCCAAACGGCAGAACGATGGAGCACACTGATGGCGCATGACAACGGTCTGATCATCTCCGAGGATGGCCGCACGCGCTGTTTCTGGCCGGGCACTCTGCCCGATTACCTCCACTACCACGACACCGAATGGGGCCGGCCGGTCACCGACGATATCCGCCTGTTCGAGAAGATCTGCCTGGAAGGCTTCCAGTCCGGCCTGTCGTGGCTGACGATCCTGCGCAAGCGCGAGAACTTCCGCGCCGGCTTCGCCGGTTTCGATTTCCACAAGGTCGCCCGCTTCGACGAATCCGACATCGAGCGGCTGCTCGCCGACAAGGGGATCGTCCGCCACCGCGGCAAGATCGTCTCGACCATCAACAATGCCGCCCGCGCCATCGAGATGGTGGACGAGTTCGGCTCGCTCGCCCGCTACTTCTGGAGCCATGAGCCCGACGCCTCGGAGCGTCCCGCGACGGTCGACTACGCCACACTGACCGCCAACCCGACCACCGCCGTCTCCGTCCGGATCTCGAAGGATCTCAAGAAGCGCGGCTGGAGCTTCGTTGGCCCGACCACGGTCTATGCCTTCATGCAGGCGATGGGCCTCGTCAATGATCACCTGGAAGGCTGCTGCTGCCGCGCCGAGGTCGAGGCCGCGCGCGCGGCCCTGACACGGCCCTGATGACCCCGGCCGAGCTCGAGGCGCTGATCCGCGACACGGCGGCCAGGACGCAAGGCGTGGGTGCTCTCGAGCAAAGCCTCAAATGGGGCGAGCGGAGCTTTGCCCCCGCTCGGCCCAACATCGGCAGTTCGGTCAGGATCCAGCCGCGCGCGGGCGGCGATGTGGCGCTGATGTTCATCTGCCACACAAATCTGGTCGAGCAATTCCGCGCGCTCTATCCCGATGCCCTCGCCTTCGAGGGCAACCGGGCGATTGTCGTCGAGGCCGGCAGGCCGGTCGACCGGGACGCGCTGTCCCACTGCATCGCTCTCGCGCTGACCTACAAGCTGCGCAAGCGCGGCAGGGCCTGAGGCCCGCGCCGGCAAGGCAATGGCCTGGCGAAAGGCCGGGCAGCGGGTCAGACCCGCCGCTGCTTGGCGAGGATCGCCACGGCGACGCCGCCGAGAATGAGCAGCGACGAAAGGATCAGCCGCAGCGTCCAGTCCTCGCCCAGCAGCAGTGCGCCGCCGAAGGCCGCGATCACCGGCACGGTCAGTTGCACGATGGCGCCCTGGGCCGCGCCGACCTGCCGCAGCACCCGGTACCACAGCGCATAGCCGAGCCCGGAGGTGACCGCGCCCGAAAGCACGGCGAGCGTCAGGCCGGCCGGGCTCGCGTGTACCGGCAGCCGCGCGGCGAGCACGACGAGGGCGAGCGGCAGGACAAAGGCCGAGGAGCGGAGAAAATTGTCGGCCGTCGCCTTCAGCGGATCGGGCAACCCCCGGCCGCGCAGCGAATAGAAGCCCCAGGCGACGCCCGACAGCGCCATGGCGGCGGCCGCCAGCGGGTCCGGCGCAGCCAGCCCCGGCGACACCAGCCAGACGAAGGCGCCGAAGGCCGTCGCCAGTCCCAGCCATGCGAGCGCCGAGGGCCGGTCGCCTTCCTTCAGGCTCCAGCCGATCATCGTCGCCTGAACGCAGGCAAACAGGATCAGCGCGCCGGTGCCGGTATCCAGGCCCACATAGGCGTAGGAGAACGCCGTCGCATAGGCAAACAGCGCAAAGGCCGACCCCCAGGAGCCGGAGCGGGCACGCGCCTTGCCTCTCGCCCCGGCGCCGCTGGCGGCGACCAGGGCCCAGAGCATCAGCGCGCCGCTCACCAGCCTGACGGCCGAATAGCTCGCCGGATCGACCAGCGGCGCGCCGGCCTCGCCCGCGCCGGATCCGATCGCCATCCGCCCCAGCACCGAATTGGCGGCAAAGGCGATCATGGTCAGGGTGGTGATGAGAACCAGGCGCAAGGCAGCACCGCTTTCGCAGGAGGGCGGGGGCGAGACCGTCACCTATCTCTCGGTTGCCGCCGCGTGTCGATCCGGCAGGCCGATTTCCACAGTCATGGCCCTGCGACGCGAACCTGAACGCAGCATGAACGCGCGGCTCATCAGGCGTTCATTTCGAATCGGCTATTTTCCGGTGAGCGACACCAACCAGTCCTTGAAAGGGAAAGGCAACGGTGTCCGCCACGCCTGCGGCGCGGCCGACACCAGGGTCGGCGGCTGAGTGCGCTTACCGCGGCAGGGGATGCCGGACATTTCGGTGCCCCACCGACCGGCAGTGCAATCGCGATTGCCTGTCGAAAATCTTCAAGTCCGAAAGGAACCAACCGTCCCGGGCAGCGTTGAGCGCCGAAGGGATTTAAGATCCGAGGAGAGTCTCATGCTGAAAACACTGATGAAGACCGTCATATCTGCGTCGTTCTGCATTGCGGCGCTTGCGCCGGCCGGCGCTGCGCCCCTGATGGTGCAGAAGCCGGCCATCGAGATCACCAGCCCGCTCGTCCAGGTCCAGGGACGCGAGTGGCGACGGGGTCACAACAACAAGTATCGCGGCATCTACCGCCATCGCGACCGCGGCTTCTACCGCCACAACAATCACGGCTACTACAATGGCCATCGCGGCTATCGGCATCACCGCCGCGGCTATCGGGAATACAACGGCTACTGGTTCCCGCCGGCAGCCTTCGCGCTCGGCGCCATTATCGGCGGCGCGATGAACAACAACAATATCGTGCGTCCCGGCAGCTCCAATCCCCAGCATGTGCGGTGGTGCAGCGCCAAGTACCGCTCCTACGACGTGCGGTCCAACACGTTCCAGCCGTATCACGGCCCGCGCAGGGAATGCCGCTCGCCCTATTACTGAGGCTTCGTCAGGATCGGTCTTCAGTATAGGTGAGGAGGGCCTGGCCGGAAACGGCCGGGCCCGCTCGTTTGATCCGCCGGAATCACCCAAGCCTTGCAGCCCATGGGCCTGTCGGTTAGGAGATGCGCCACGAGTGTTTCTCCTTTCGCAGGCCTTTTCCATGTCCGACACCAAGCAGAAGAAGCCCCAGAAGCTCAAAGCCCGGCTGGCGCGCGGTTTCCCCGACCGCTCCCCCGGCGACATCCGCGCCACGGATGCGATGATGGGCAAGATCCGCCAGGTGTATGAGCGCTTCGGCTTCGAGCCGGTGGAGACCCCCTTCGTCGAATACACCGACGCGCTCGGAAAATTCCTACCCGACCAGGACCGGCCGAACGAGGGCGTGTTCTCCTTCCAGGACGACGACGACCAGTGGCTGTCGCTGCGCTACGACCTGACCGCGCCGTTGGCGCGCCACGTGGCCGAGAACTTCAACGACATCCAGCTTCCCTACCGCACCTACCGCGCGGGCTGGGTGTTCCGCAACGAGAAGCCCGGCCCGGGCCGGTTCCGCCAGTTCATGCAGTTCGACGCCGACATCGTCGGCGCCCCAGGCGTCTCGGCGGACGCCGAAATGTGCATGATGATGGCCGACACCATGGAAGCGCTCGGCATCGCCCGCGGCGACTACGTGATCCGGGTCAACAACCGCAAGGTGCTCGACGGAGTGATGGAAGCTATCGGCCTCGGCGGCGCGGAGAACGCCGGCAAGCGGCTCACGGTGCTGCGCGCCATCGACAAGCTCGACAAGTTCGGGATCGAGGGCGTGAGGTTGCTGCTCGGTCCGGGCCGCTGGGATGGCGGCAAGGTGGACGAGGGGGACTTTACGCCGGGTGCGGGATTGGACGATTTTGCTGTTGAACGGATGCTTGGCTTCATTACGCAGGCTTTGGAAATATCCAAGCTTGCCAAAGCCTACTCCAAAAATTCGGGATACTCTGGCAATCTTAAACTGGTGTCTGCTGCTATTGAGGAGCTTTCTAAATTTGTTGCCCCAAACAGCAGTGGTGGCGATGGCATCGAAGAACTACGGATAATAGCAGAACTTGTCAGTGCATCGGGTTATGATGACGGTCGCGTTTCGGTAGACCCCTCCGTCGTCCGCGGCCTCGAATATTACACCGGCCCGGTCTTCGAGGCGGAGCTCCTGTTCGACGTCACCAACGAGAAGGGCCAGAAGGTGCAGTTCGGCTCGGTCGGCGGCGGCGGGCGCTATGACGGGCTGGTGTCGCGCTTCATGGGCCAGCCGGTGCCGGCCACCGGCTTCTCCATCGGCGTGTCGCGGTTGATGACGGCGCTGAAGAACCTCGGCAAGATCTCGGGCGAGGCGGCCTCGGGCCCGATCCTGGTCACCATCATGGACCGCGACCGCGTCGGCGACTACGCGAAGATGGCGCAGGAGCTGCGCGCCGCCCTGAACCCGCTCGATGCAAATGGCCAGCCGCGCGGCCCCGCCATCCCGGTCGAGCTGTTCCAGGGCAATCCCAAGGACTTCCCCAAGCAGCTCCGCTATGCCGACCGCCGCGGCGCGCCCATCGCCATCATCCAGGGCGGCAACGAGAAGGCCGAGGGCAAGCTCATCGTCAAGGACCTGATCGAGGGCAAGCGCATCGCCGAGACCATCACCGACAACGCCGAATGGCGCGAGGCTAAGGCCGGCGAGCACCTGGTCGATGAGGCTGACCTCGTGGTGACGGTGCAGCGCATTCTGGCCGAACAGGCGACCGATGCCCGGGATGTGTGACGTGCAATCCTATCTGTCAGTTCAGAAGTAGAGAGGGGACATGACCCAGTTCGGAGCCCCTGATTTCGCCGCCGATCTCGCCAGCGCGCTCGTTTCACTCGAGGCGCCGCGCGTCGACATTCCGGTGATCCAGCCGGCCGAGCCGTTTCTCGACATGGCGGGCGAAGACCTGCGCCGCCGCATCTTCCTGACCGAATCCGAGACCGGCGAGAGCCTGTGCCTGAGGCCCGAATTCACCATCCCGGTCTGCCGCGCCCATATCGCCGAGGGCGTGGCCACGCCGCGGCGCTACTCCTATCTCGGCCAGGTGTTCCGCCAGCGCCGGGAAGGGCCCAACGAGTTCTACCAGGCCGGCGTCGAGGATCTGGGAGAGCCCGACGAGGCGCGCGCCGACGCCCGCGCGGTGTCGGATGCCCGCGTGCTGCTGGCCCGCTCCGCGCCGGGCCGCGCGCTCACCATCACGCTCGGCGACCAGTCGGTGTTCGAGGCGGTCGTCGCCGGCCTGGGCCTTCCCGCGGGCTGGCAGAAGCGGCTGATCCACGCCTTCGGCAACGAGCAGGCGCTGAGCGCCATGATCGCCCGGCTCGCCAGTCCCGAAGGCTCCGCGGCGCCGGATGGCGCGGTGGCCGGATTCCTCGCCAGCGGCGATGCCGGCGGGCTCGAGGCCCATATCGAAAGCGTCATGGCGGCGACCGGCTATTCCACCCATGCCAGCCGCTCGCCGGCCGAGATCACCGCGCGGCTGATGGACAAGCAGGCCCTTGCCTCGACCCGGCTGTCGCCGGCGGCGCTCGATGCGCTGCGGGCGTTCCTGGCGCTCGATGTGACACTGGACCGGGCGGCCGACGCGCTGGCGGGCTTTGCCCGTAAGGCCGGCCTCGACATCGCCGCCGCGCAAACCCGTTTCGAAGCCCGTCTCAACGCGCTCACGGAGCGCGGCGAGGATCTGGCGAAGATGCACTGGCGCGCGGCCTTCGGCCGTCCGCTCGACTACTACACCGGGCTCGTCTTCGAGATCGCCGCGGGCGAGGCGGGGCTGGTGCTCGCCGGCGGCGGCCGCTTCGACCGGCTGATGACGCTGCTCGGCGCGCAGGAACCTATCCCCGCCGTGGGCTTCTCGCTCTGGCTCGACCGCATCGAAACCGTGAGGGCAGGCCGATGACGAGGACCCCCGAGCTGCTGACCCCAGAGCCACTGACAATCGCGCTGCCGTCCAAGGGGCGGATGAAGGACGACGCCGTCGCCGCCTTCGACCGCGCCGGGCTCACCGTCTCGGCGATCGGCAACGACCGCAGCTATCGCGGCCGCCTCGAGGGCATCGACGGCGTCGAGGTGGCCTTCCTCTCGGCTTCCGAGATCGCCCGCGAGATCGGCGCCGGCACTGTGGATTTCGGCGTGACCGGCGAGGACCTGGTGCGCGAAAGCCTGCCCAGGCCCGATGAGCGCGTCGAGATCACCGCCCGGCTCGGCTTCGGCCATGCCGATGTCGTGGTCGCCGTGCCCGACATCTGGAAGGATGTCGACACCATGGCCGATTTGGGCGACGTGGCCGCCGATTTCCGCGCCCGCCACGGCCGCCGGCTGACGATTGCCACCAAATACTGGCGGCTGACGCAGAACTTCTTCTCCACCCGCCACGGCATCCAGCTCTATCGCATCGTCGAAAGCCTCGGCGCCACCGAGGGCGCGCCCGCCTCGGGCGCCGCCGACATCATCGTCGACATCACCACCACGGGCTCGACGCTCCAGGCCAACCACCTCAGGATCCTGTCGGACGGCGTGATCCTCCGCTCCGAGGCCTGCCTGGTGCGCGCCCGCAAGCCCTCCCATGCGGACGATCCCCGCGTCGCGGCGCTGGTCGAGGCGATCAGGTCCGCAGGCTGACCGGGGCGCGGCGGCAACGGATCCGGCACCGAGGTCAAAAAAAAGCCGCCTCACGAAGAGGCGGCTATGGCGGCAGGGGATCGGGGACCCGGCCGACCGGATAAGGCGAAGGATGTCTGATCGGGGGGACATCGCTTGCGGCTTATGCAAGTTCTTACGCGGCTGTCTTGCGATCGGATCACCGGGAGTGCGGGCATAAGATATTTTTCTTGCCCCCCGGCCCGCCCGCTTGTTTTTTTCCGGCGTTGAGGCAATGTCAGGGCATCCGGGACAGACCCGGCCTGAACGCGTCCTTCGCATGTCTGTGGCCTTTTCAGATCGCCGCCGACTGCCGAATGGCTCCGCCAACCACGAAGCCGCCTCTCCACCGGTTCAGGCTCGTCCTGCGGCGCGGGGGCAGTGCAGTGAACCCACGGTCGCCGCAGCGACATTTTTGAAGTGTGGGGTTCATCATGGAATTCACCATCGGATCGGCAGTGTTTCTGTCGTCACTGGTTCTGCTCGCCGTTCTCGCCCGGATCGCCGCGGCCAACCCGGATCCGGCGATCCTGCGCGGCGAATTCGCGCCCGCCATGCTCAGCGTCCTCATTACCAGCGGCCTCGCCATCGGGCTGATGATGATGGCGATCGGCGGCCGCGGCTACTTCGGATCGCCGGTCATCGAGGGAGTGGCGATCACCGTCTTCGCCATCGTCTCGATCTGGATCGTCGCCAGGCTGTTCGGCCGGGCGCCGCGCGATTTCGGCGCAGCGCCTTCCGCCGGGGGCGCCGGGGATGCTGCCGACGCACGCTGATCCGGCGCACGAAAAACCCGGCGTTCTTCAACGCCGGGTTCAAGGACAGGCTTCGGCCGAGGCGTCTTAGCCGCGGCGGGCATCCACCGAATAGGCGCCCGGGCCGGCCGCGGCCAGCGCCAGGAAGCCGCCCGCCATGGCGAGGTTCTTCATGAAGCTGATCATCTGCATCTGGTCTTCCGGCTGGTAGTGGCCGAGATAGCCCGAGGCGACGCAGAAGGCGGCCAGGGCCCAGGCCGCGTAGCGGGTGAAGAAGCCTAAAAGAATGGCGATGCCGCCGAGGATCTCGAGCGCGATCACCAGCCAGACGGTGAGGCCGGGGGCGGGAACGCCCATGCTGGCGATGTAACCTGCGGTGCCTTCGACGCTGCCGAGCTTGCTGAAGCCGGACATGATAAAGATGATGCTCATCAGCACACGGCCGACGAGAAGCTGGATATGAGTGGACATGGGGCGCTCCTGTTGATTCTGAGCGGACATCTACAGGTATTTCCCGCGTCAGGAAACCTGAACAATGCTGAACGTATCGTTCACAAATTCACCAATGTGTGGTTCCCGGCGCGCCCTTGACGGGGCCCGAGATATTTGCCGTCACCCAGCCGCCGTAGAAATTGCCCGGTTGCGGCAGCACTCGCTCGCCCGCCACCAGCACCTCGTCCATCGGCTCGGCATAGAGCGCGACATGATCCCTGATAGCGGCATAGGCGGCATTCGGCGCGGCGTAGCTCCAGGCAGCCCGTTCCGCCACCCGACCGCCTGACGTCACATCGAAATAGCCGGCCTGTCCCTTCCACTCGCACAGGGTCGACCGTCCCGCGGACGGCCTGAGCACGCCGGGCGCGAATGCCGCGACGGGCAGGTAGTAGGTCGGCGGATGGAATGTCTCGAGGATGCGAAAGCTCGCGCGGGTTTCGGCAATCACCACCCCGGCGAAACGCACCAGGATCAGGCCGCCGAAGGCCTCGATCGCCGGCGGCCGCGGATAGTCCGCCACATTTTCAGGCTTGAGCTCGTTCATCGCTGTGCTCCCTTGCAGGGTAACCTGGAGCGGAGCCGGGCAAAGCAAAGCGGGGAGGTGGGATTGTTTTCGCCCACGGACCGGCCGGGGGCCGCTGCCGCCAAACCCCGCAGGGGCTTACTGATTGTGAAGCGATTTTTTCTGGGTCAGCCGGAAGGTCGGGAAGATGAAGATGCCGTTGATGGAGCCGCCGCCATCATCCGAGAAATTCGAGGATTCGCCGGTGCAGACGACCGGGATCTGGCCGCCGTCGTCCTGGACGATGGTCGTGGAAAAGCAGAAGGACGATGGCCGCATGGCGGCGACCTCGTAGAGTTCCAGCACGTTCTGCCGGTCCTGCGCGTCGTAGCACTGAACCAGGTTGAGCAGCCCGAAATCCCCGTCCCCGGGAAGCCCGTGATGGTGCCGGGCCGCCGCGCCGATGAAAAAGACGCCCGTTGCAAGATTGGCCGTCCAGCTCTCTATTCGGCAATAATGCGAAACCAGCTCCAGGTCCGGCATCACGAAGCCTTTCGGCGGCGTGCCAAAACCCTCTAGGTCGTTTGCCTTCGTAATCTTGAACACTGTCCACCTCGGCGGCGCCTGATGAATTCGAGCATGTCAATGTTCCCTGCGTGCCCGGAGCACATCATGCGCGTTCCGGTTCGGCGGGGAGGCATCGTCGGATCTGTCCAGTGAGCGCCCGGACCGGATTTCCGCCAATCAGTGTCCATCACCGCGTCTGTGTCTTGCAATCACAGGGTTTTGCAAACGCATCTAAAATACCGCATGCGTTCTTCATTAAACCTACTCTTTATTTTCAGTTAATGGTTAAAGGAATACTAATTTCGAAATTTTAGTTTTTGCAATGCCCCTTGGCGAAATACCGCCCGGACAGGACTGTCCTGTCAGTCTACAGCAAAAAGGGCGGTCGCGAGACCACCCTTGTTCTTTGCGACACCCCGCTCCGGGCCGTTTCACGGGCCCGCAGCAAAGGGTGTTGGCCGGGTGCTGGAGCGCATCCGTACCAGGGCTTGCGCCCTGTTACATCATGCCGCCCATGCCGCCCATGCCGCCCATGTCGGGCATGCCGCCGCCGCCGTTGTCCTTCTTCGGAAGTTCGGCGATCATGGCTTCGGTGGTGATCAGCAGGCCGGCGATCGAGGCCGCGTCCTGGAGAGCCGTGCGGACGACCTTGACCGGGTCGACGATGCCCATGGTGATCATGTCGCCATATTCACCGGTCTGGGCGTTGTAGCCGTAGGTGTCGCTCTTCTGGTCGAGGATCTTGCCCACGACGATGGAAGCTTCGTCACCGGCATTCGTCGCGATCTGGCGGCAGGGAGACTGCAGCGCACGACGGATGATGTTGATGCCGGCTTCCTGGTCGGCGTTGGCGCCCTTGACCGTGATGGCGACCGAAGCGCGCAGCAGCGCGGTGCCGCCGCCGGCAACGATGCCTTCCTGGACGGCAGCGCGGGTTGCGTTGAGCGCGTCGTCGACGCGATCCTTGCGTTCCTTGACTTCCGTCTCGGTTGCACCGCCGACGCGGATGATGGCGACGCCACCAGCGAGCTTGGCGAGGCGTTCCTGCAGCTTTTCGCGATCGTAGTCCGAAGAAGTTTCTTCGATCTGGGCCTTGATCTGGGTGATCCGGCCTTCGATTTCCTTCTTCTTGCCAGCGCCATCGACGATGGTGGTGGTTTCCTTGGTGATCGACACCTTCTTGGCGCGGCCCAGCATGTCGAGGGTCACGTTTTCGAGCTTGATGCCGATGTCTTCGGAAATCACCTGGCCGCCGGTCAGGATGGCGATGTCTTCGAGCATGGCCTTGCGGCGGTCGCCGAAGCCCGGAGCCTTGACGGCGGCGATCTTCAGGCCGCCACGCAGCTTGTTGACCACGAGCGTTGCAAGGGCTTCGCCTTCAACGTCTTCCGAGATGATGAGCAGCGGCTTGGAGGTCTGCACCACGGCTTCGAGCACGGGCAGCATGGCCTGCAGGTTCGACAGCTTCTTCTCATGGAGAAGGATGTAGACGTCGTCGAGTTCGGCGACCATCTTGTCGGGGTTGGTCACGAAGTAGGGCGACAGGTAGCCGCGGTCGAACTGCATGCCTTCGACGACTTCGAGTTCGCTTTCGGCGGTCTTGGCTTCCTCGACGGTGATGACACCCTCGTTGCCGACCTTCTGCATGGCTTCGGCAATGTCCTTGCCGATCTGGCTTTCGCCATTGGCCGAGATCGTGCCGACCTGTTCGACTTCAGCCGAGGTCTTGATCTTCTTGGCCTTCTTCTGAAGGTTGGCGATGACTTCGGTCACGGCCAGGTCGATGCCGCGCTTCAGGTCCATCGGGTTCATGCCGGCGGCAACGGCCTTGCCGCCTTCGCGGACGATCGACTGGGCCAGCACGGTTGCCGTGGTGGTGCCGTCGCCGGCGATGTCGTTGGTCTTGGAGGCGACTTCGCGCACCATCTGCGCGCCCATGTTCTCGAACTTGTCTTCCAGTTCGATTTCCTTGGCGACGGTGACGCCGTCCTTGGTGATGCGCGGAGCGCCGAAGGACTTGTCGATGATGACGTTGCGGCCCTTGGGACCGAGCGTCACCTTCACGGCATCGGCGAGGATGTCGACGCCGCGGAGCATTTTCTCGCGGGCGGTACGACCGAATTTAACTTCTTTAGCAGCCATTTAACTTAACTCCCGGGCCTGAGGCCCATCGTGTTGAGGCAGATTGGATGGACAGGGTGGAACTTCGGCTCAGCCGAGAACGCCCATGATGTCGCTTTCCTTCATGATCAGAAGGTCTTCGCCATCGAGCTTGATTTCGGTGCCGGACCACTTGCCGAACAGAACGCGGTCGCCTGCCTTGACGTCGAGCGGCACGAGCTTGCCGGATTCATCGCGAATGCCGGAACCGATGGCGATGATTTCGCCTTCCTGCGGCTTTTCCTTGGCGGTATCCGGAATGATGATCCCGCCTTTTGTTTTTTCTTCGGACTCGACACGACGGACGACAACGCGGTCGTGGAGCGGACGGAACTTGGTTTTTGCCATTGTCTAAATTCCTTGATCGAATGACAGAAGCGGCTGAGAGCCCGATCGGGCCTCACGGCGAGTGCGCTAGCACTCACCTCTGTAGAGTGCTAGCGAGGCTGAGATAGGGGCCCTGCTCCCGAGAGTCAAGCCAGCGCCGCGCATTGGGGAGCGATGCGATGCCGGCGAAATCGCAAAATACCGCGTGGGTCTTGTATTCGGCGGCAAGCTGGGCGACATCGTTGTGCCGAAAGGAACCGCCCGCAAATGACCGTGCCCATGCCAGCCAGGATTACCGATCTTGATCAGCTCACCGATCGCGCCGACGTCTTGTTGTGCGATGTATGGGGTGTCATCCACAACGGCGTCAACCCGTTCCTTTTGTCTGTCGAGGCCCTGAAGGCCGCCCGCGAGCGGGGTCAGACCGTTATCCTGATCACAAATTCGCCCCGGCCCGCGGATGCCGTCATCCGCCAGTTCGAGACCATCGGCGTCGATCCGGACTGCTGGGACGACATCGTCACGTCGGGCGACGTTACCCGGCAACTGGTCAAGGATGCGCCGCGCGCGCTCTACTTCCTCGGACCCGATCGCGACAGGACGCTGGTCGAGGGCCTCGAAGTCGATCTGGTCGGGCCGGACGCCGCCCGGGCGGTGCTGTGCACCGGCCTCGTCGACGACGAGACCGAGTCCGCCGAGGACTACCGCGCCCTGCTCGCCGGCTTCCAGGCCCGCCATCTGCCGCTCATCTGCGCCAATCCCGACCGGGTGGTCGAACGCGGCGACCACCTGCTGCCCTGTGCCGGCGCCCTGGCCGACATCTATGTCGAGCTCGGCGGCGAGACCCGCATCGCCGGCAAGCCGCATGCGCCGATCTATGTGGAAGCCATGGCGCGGGCGCGGGCGATTAGGGGCAGCGTCGATGCCGCCCGCACGCTGGCCATCGGCGACGGCGTGACGACCGACATCCGCGGCGCGCTCGACAATGGCGTCCCGGCCCTGTTCATCGCCCGCGGCATCCATGCCCGCGAATATGCCGGGGACCGCGGCACCGACGAGACCCGCCTGCAGGCCTTCCTGGATCAGGCCGGGGTCGCCCCGGCCTTTTGGATGGAATGGCTGGCCTGATCGGCGCGAGGTGAGGACTTCAATGGCGCAACGCATTCAAAATTTCGACAGGTTCCCCGCTGCCCTGAAGGGCGGCGTGGTCGCGATCGGCAATTTCGACGGCGTCCATCGCGGCCACCAGCAGGTGCTGTCGGAAGCCGTGGAACAGGCGGGCCGCCTGTCGGCGCGCACCAACGCCCTGACCTTCGAGCCGCATCCGCGCACGGTCTTCCGTCCCGACCAGCCGGTCTTCCGGTTGACGCCGGCGCCGCTGAAGGCCCGGCTTCTCGAACTGATGAATTTCGACGCGGTCTTCGAGCAGCAGTTCGACCGGGATTTCGCCTCCCGCTCGGCGGAGAACTTCGTCACCGACATCCTTTTGGGCCGCCTCGGCGTCAGCCACGTCGTCACCGGCTACGATTTCCATTTCGGCAAGGGGCGTGAGGGCGATCCGGATTTTCTGATCGATGCCGGCAAGCGCTTCGGCTTCGGAGTGACGCTGGTTGAGGCTTTTGCGGACGAAGGCGGGGAGGTGGTGTCCTCGAGCCGCATTCGCGATGCGCTGGCCACCGGCGACACCGGCCTCGCCAACGGCCTGCTCGGCTATCGCTACGCGGTGGCGGCCGAAGTCCTGCACGGCAAGAAGCTCGGCCGCAGCCTGGGCTACCCCACCGCCAACATGGCCTTGCCCCCGGAAACGGCGCTGATGCCGGGCATCTACGCCGTCAGGTTCCGCCGCGCCGACGGTTCTCACCATGACGGCGTGGCGAGCTTCGGCCGCCGCCCGACCGTCGATGAAGAGGGCGCCGCCCTGTTGCTCGAAACTTTCCTGTTCGATTTCGCGGGCGATCTCTATGGCGAGCAGTGCACGGTCTCCTTCGTCTCCAGGCTGCGCGGCGAGGAGAAATTTGATGGGCTCGACCCACTCGTGGCGCAGATGAAGATCGACGAGGCCGAGGCGCGCGCCGTGCTGGGGGCGCTCACGCCGCTGTCGCCGCTCGATGCCGCCATGACCTTCGGCCCCGCGGCGTGATCGGCTCCGGCGCCCGCCGCATCCTGATCACCGGCGGCAATGCCGGGTTGGGCCTGGCGCTGGCAAAGAAACTCTCAGGCCGCCACAAGATCCTGCTCTCGGGCCGCAAATCGAAGGCCGAGGTCGAAGGCGCCCTGCCGCGCGGCTGCGGCTATATCGTCGCCGACCAGAGCGATCCGGAGATGGCAGCGCTGGCGCTGATCGGCGGCATCCGCGATTTCGGCTGGGACGGTCTCGACAACGCGGTTCTCAATGCCGGCATCGGCCTGGCGGCCGGGGAGGGCATCGACAGCACGGAGGCGATCCGCCGGACCCTCGATGTCAATCTGGCGGCGGCGATGCTGCAGGCGCAGGCGCTCTATCCGCTGCTCAGGAAAAACCGCGGAACGCTGACCCTGATCGGCTCGGTGGTGCACACGGGCTCGGCGACGATTCCCGCCTATGCCGCCTCCAAGGCCGCGCTGCACGGGCTCGCCCGGTCGCTGCGCTCGGAGTGGAAGGGCCAGGTCTCGGTGCAGGTGCTGCATCCGGGTCCGGCGAAGACGGAGATCCACGCCAAGGCCGGTTACGATCCGGGCTGGATTCGCGCCCTGTTCCTCGAGGCCGGCGACATGGCGTCGATGATGGCCTCGGCGATCGCCTCGCGGCGGTCCCCCGTCACGCTCTCCTGGGCGCGCTATCTCTCCGGCGGCGCCTACATGGGACGGCGGCTGTGACCGGGCCGCACAGGCGCGCGCTGGTGACCGGCGGCAGCGCCGGGCTCGGCGCGGCGTTTGTGCGCTGGCTGGCGTCCCGCGGCTACGCCGTCGTCGTGCTCGACCGCGACCAGGTTGAACCCGACGCGCCGCTGGCGGACTTCATCCAGTGCGATCTGGCGAGCCGCACGCAGCTCGACAGCGTCCTGCCCGGCCTGATCGCCGCCGGCCCCTATGATCTGGTGGTGCTCAACGCCGGGATCAGCGCCACCGGGCGCTTCGAGGAGATCGCCGCCCGCACCCATCTCGAGGTGCTGCGCGTCAATGCCGAGGCGCCGATGGTGATCGCCGCCCGCCTGTTCGAGGCCGGCGCCTTTGCCCCGCAGGCCGCCATCGCCTTCGTCGCGTCGCTGTCGCATTTCACCGGATATCCCGGCGCCGCCGCCTATGCCGCTTCCAAGGATGCGCTGGCGATCTACGCCAGCAGCATGCACAAGGTCGCGGCGGCGAGGGGCGTGAGCATCACCGTGGCCTTTCCCGGACCCTTGCGCACCGCGCATGCCGAGACCTATGCGCCCGAGGGCGCCGATCCCAGCAGGCGCATGGAGCCCGATCTGGCGGCAGGCCTCATCCTGGCGGATGTCCTCTCGGGCAAAAAGACCTCCATCCCCGGCCGCGCCAACCGCCTCGCCGCGATCGCCGGCCGGATCCTGCCCAAACCGATGACCGGCCTGATGCGCCGGCTGGTCTATGACCGGTTGAAGCGGTAGTCGCGCGACGATCGTCGAGGACCGGACCTGGGCGGCTTAGTCGAGGACCGGACCTGGGCGCCTTACTTGAGAAAGCGCGGGTCGAGCGGATGCATTTCCGCCGAAACAATCGACTGCTTCGCATGTTCGGGGTGAGCCGGATTGATCAGCAGGTTAAAGCAATGCGGCATGATGATGCTGGGGACGCGCATCACCGGCGCGTCGCCCTGATGGCAGAACGCCTCGAACGCTTCGCGCGATATCGCCGGATCGTCTTTCCAGCCGGAAGGCAGGTTCACCGGTTCAACCGCCAGCCGGTCGGGAACATCGATCTCGAGCAACTGATAGGTTTCGGGCAGGTCTTCGAGGTCAAAATGGACCAGCAATTCTAGCATGGCCAGCGCAGGGTGTTCGGCGCAATAGACGATGCGCCTGCCGAGGTGGTTCCAGCGGCCGGCGTGGTAGGTCCCGCCAATTCCCGACAGATCGGCGTGGTTCGAGATCCGCCAGATCCGCATGATCAGGCAAACATGCCGTGATCGATCGCGTGAAGCTCGGAGTCAACGATATGTGCGCCGGTTTCGGACGCCAGAAGGTCGAGCGGGACCACCCCGTCAAGCGCGCGGGATGGCTTGCGCAGCCAGCGATTGGCTTTTTCCGCCGAACCGAAGACGCGCACCGCATGGTCGTGAATGCGAGACAGCCGCAAGGCCCGGTCGGACTCGGTCGCGCTCAAGGGTTCCCGGTTCTGCTGACGCCGCTCAAGGGACCGTTTGGAGACGACCAGCCTGGTAATTTCCGGCAGTGTGAAGCCGCTGGACTTCAGCGAATTTATCACCGCTGTTTCTGCCCGAACCGTGATCGCGCCCGTGTCCCTCGACATTTTGCCGAGCGATGTGAAGATCTCCATTCCTGATCCATCGGACATCAAGATGAACCCGCCATCGGCGGCTTTGTCGCCCGACTTCTGTTCAGCCATCCGAGGTTGATTGCGTGCCCGGGCCGCCTTCTTCCTTGAGGGAGAATGGGGATTTGATTTCCTCGATTGCGTCATCGTGATCCTCGCCAGTTGCCATTCAAAATAGGGGCACGTGGCGGAATTCGCAATGGCGCACTTTGCGCTTCCCTGAAATTGCAGAGATTGATAAAAGCCCCGCCATGACCACGGCTGTCCCGATCACAGGCATTCCGCCGCTACGAATTATGGTCCCGGTTTCCCGCTGAGCAGGGCTCGCTGGAGACCGGGCAATTTCGGCGTTCTTGCGCGCCGCACTTCCGAACTCTCCGATACACTGTCTACCACGGGCCAACGGCCCAGAAGATTGCGACACCATGACCGACACCACCGACACGATCGACTATTCCAAGACGCTCTATCTGCCCGAGACCGATTTCCCGATGCGCGGCGGGCTGCCGCAGAAGGAGCCGGAGCTGGTCGCCCGCTGGCAGGACATGCGGCTTTATGACCGGCTGCGCGCCTCCTCGGCCGGCCGCCCGAAATATGTGCTGCATGACGGCCCGCCCTATGCCAACGGCAACATCCATATCGGCCACGCACTCAACAAGATCCTCAAGGACGTGATCACCCGCTCGTTCCAGATGCGCGGTTTCGACAGCAACTACGTGCCGGGCTGGGATTGCCACGGCCTGCCGATCGAATGGAAGATCGAGGAGGAGAACTACCGCTCCAAGGGCCGCGAGAAGCCCGACCTCAAGGAGCCGGCGGCGATGATCGAGTTCCGCAAGGAATGCCGCGCCTATGCCGAGCACTGGGTGTCGGTGCAGTCGGACGAGTTCAGGCGTCTCGGCATCGAGGGCGATTTCGACAAGCCCTACAAGACTATGGATTTCCACGCCGAGGCGCGGATCGCCGGCGAACTCTTGAAGATCGCCAAATCCGGCCAGCTCTATCGCGGCTCCAAGCCGATCATGTGGTCGGTGGTCGAACGCACCGCGCTGGCCGAGGCCGAGGTCGAGTACCAGCCCTACGAGAGCGACACGATCTGGGTGAAGTTTCCGGTTAGGAAAGCGCCTGGCGCCTTTGGTATCCATGGCGGTGACCAGCCGAATGAAGACGCACTTGCTCAGCAGAATCAGGTTTCTGCTGATCTTCGTGACGCCTCTGTGGTCATCTGGACCACCACGCCCTGGACCATCCCGGGCAACCGCGCCATCTCGTTTTCGACCCGCATCGCCTACGGACTCTATGAAGTCACGGCGGCGGAGAACGATTTCGGCCCGCAACCGGGCGAGAAACTGATCTTCGCCGATGCGTTGGCCGAGGAGTGCTTCGCCAAGGCCAAACTCCAGTTCAAGCGGCTTTCCGATGTCAAGCCGGCCGACCTTGAAGGCATGGTCTGCGCCCACCCGCTCAAGGGCCTCGGCGGCGGCTACGACTTCCCCGTTCCGCTGATCGCCGGCGATCACGTCACCGACGACGCCGGCACCGGCTTTGTGCACACCGCGCCCGGCCATGGTCGCGAGGACTTCGAGGCGTGGATGGACGCGGCCCGCGACCTCGAAGCCCGCGGCATCTCGTCCGCGATCCCGTTCACCGTCGACGACGCCGGCTTCTACACCAAGGACGCCCCCGGCCTCGGACCCGACCGCGACGGCGGCCCGGCCCGCGTCATCGACGACAAGGGCAAGAAGGGCGACGCCAATGATTCGGTCATCAAGGCGCTGATCGAGGCCGGCACGCTCTTCGCCCGCGGCCGGCTCAAGCACGACTACCCCCATTCCTGGCGCTCGAAGAAGCCGATCATCTTCCGCAACACGCCGCAATGGTTTGTCCACATGGACAAGGATTTCGGCGACGGCACGACGCTGCGCACGCGCGCGCTGTCGGCCATCGATGATACCCGCTTCGTCCCCGCCGCCGGCCAGAACCGGCTGCGCGGCATGATCGAGGACCGGCCCGACTGGGTGCTGTCGCGCCAGCGCGCCTGGGGCGTGCCGATCGCCGTCTTCGCCGATGTCGACGGCACCGTGCTGGTCGATGAGGCGGTCAACGCCCGAATCCTCGAAGCCTTCGAGACGGAGGGCGCCGACGCCTGGTTCGCCGAGGGCGCGCGCGCCCGCTTCCTGGGCGATCTCGCGAGCGATCCGAAATGGATCCAGGTCACCGACATTCTCGATGTCTGGTTCGATTCGGGATGCACCCACGCCTTCACGCTCGAGGACCGGCCCGATCTCAAATGGCCGGCCGATGTCTATCTCGAGGGCTCGGACCAGCATCGCGGATGGTTCCACTCCTCGCTGCTCGAAAGCTGCGCCACCCGCGGCCGCGCGCCCTACGACGCCGTCATCACCCATGGCTTCACCATGGCCGAGGACGGCCGCAAGATGTCGAAGTCGCTGAACAACCAGGTGTTCCCGCAGGATGTGATGAAGGAATCGGGCGCCGACATCCTCAGGCTCTGGGTGATGAACACGGACTACTGGGAGGACCAGCGCCTCGGCAAGACCGTGATCAAGACCAACATCGACGCCTACCGCAAGCTCCGCAACACCATCCGCTGGATGCTGGGCACGCTGGCGCATGACGCGGGCGATCAGGTTGCGCCCGCCGACATGCCCGAACTCGAGCGGCTGATGCTGCATCGGCTTTCGGAACTCGACCAACTGGTGCGCACCGGCTACGACAGTTTCGACTTCAAGCGCATCGCCCGCGCGCTCACCGATTTCTCCAACATCGAGCTGTCGGCGTTCTATTTCGACATCCGCAAGGATGCGCTCTATTGCGATGCGCCGTCGAGCACGCGCCGTCGCGCGTCGCTGCAGGTGATCGCCAAGATCTTCGAATGCCTGGTGACCTGGCTCGCGCCGATGCTGCCCTTCACCATGGAGGAGGCCTGGCTCTCCCACAGGCCGGAGGCCGAATCGGTGCATCTCGAGCAGTTCCCCGAGGTGCCGGCCGGCTGGCGCGACGACGCGCTTGCGGCGAAGTGGAAGAAGATCCGCACCGTGCGGCGCGTGGTCAGCGGCGCGCTGGAAATCGAGCGGCGCGACAAGCGCATCGGCTCGTCGCTGGAGGCGGCGCCGGTCGTCTACATCACCGACCCGGCGCTGGTCGCAGCGGTCGGCGACAGCGATTTCGCCGAAATCTGCATCACCTCCGGCGTCCGCGTCGAAACCAATGCAGGGCCGGCTGACGCCTTCCGCCTCGACGATGTCGGCGCCGTGGCCGTCGTTCCGGCGCTTGCCGAAGGGACGAAATGCGCCCGCTCGTGGCGGATCACCGGCGATGTCGGCTCCGATCCGGACTTCCCGGACGTGTCCGCCCGGGACGCGGCCGCCCTGCGCGAACTCAAGGCGCTCGGCCGGCTTTGAGCCGATCGCCCTGCCGGCCCGGGAACTTTCCGGGTCCGGCGGGACCAGGCCCTTGGCCGGAAAGCGAATTTTGCCGGGTCAATTGCTCTTGCGCTGTTGATCCGGTAAAACCCTGCCTGAAAAAGGCCGGATTGTGCGGCGACAAGCAGCATGAATGTGAAAATGACTGTCTGAGACGGGACCCAGTGCATGACAATGAAGACAGAGTATCGCGCCGGCGTGACCATCGGCGCACTCATTGCCGCAAGCCTGACGTTGTCCGGCTGCCTTGGCCCGACCTATGGCACCGACAAGTCGTCGACCGAGCAGTTGCTTGACGACCTTGGCAACATCGCCACGATCGGCGGAAGCAACAAGGCCGAGGGAATCGAATACAAGCCGCGCCCGGCGATCGTGACGCCGTCCGACACGGCGAGCCTTCCTGCGCCGCAGCAGAACGTGGTCGAGAACAATCCCGCCTGGGTGGAATCGCCCGAGGAAACCCGCAAGCGGCTGATCGCCGAGGCCGACGCCAATCCCAACAGCTCCGGCAGTTCGCCGCTGGCGCGACGGGTGTCCGCATCGAGCGGCCTGACCGGACCGACCGCCGGCCGGGCGGCTGACGGGCCGCCGACGCCCGGCCAGACGCTTGCGTCCGCCGCCGAGCGCAAGAAATTCCAGGAAGGCCGCAGGATCCAGCAGGGCGCCTATTCCGATCGCCGCCGCTATCTCTCCGATCCGCCGCTGACCTACCGCCAGCCCGCCGAGACCGCCCCGGTCGGCGACCTGGGCGAGCCGGAAAAGGCCAAGGAGCGGCGCCGCATCGCCGAGGCCAAGAAGGCCGGCACCGGCACGCGTAGCTGGTGGCCCTGGTAAGCAGCCCCGTCCGCCCTTACCGGCGGTCCTTGAAGAAATCCTTGAGCAGCCGCATGGCGTCGCTGGACGCCATGCCCGGATAGACATCCGGGCTGTGGTGGCACGTGGGCTGGTGGAAGAACCGCACGCCGCTTGTCACCGCGCCGCCCTTTTCGTCATCAGTGCCGTAATAGAGCCGCCTCAGCCGGGCAAACGAGATCGCCGCCGCGCACATGGTGCAGGGCTCGAGCGTCACATAGAGGTCGGCGTCCGTCAGCCGTTCGCTTCCCAGACTCTCAGCGGCCTGCCGGATGGCAAGCATTTCCGCATGGGCGGTCACGTCATTGAGTTCGCGGGTCCGGTTGCCGGCGCGCGCCACCACCGTGCCGTCGCGCACGATCACGGCGCCTACCGGCACTTCGCCGCGCGCCGCGGCTGCGCGGGCCTCCTCGAGCGCGAGATCCATATAGCCGTTGCTGATCATGAAATGTCCGGACATATGAAGACCACGATGAAACCTCTTAACCCGGCCCGTCCAACCTGATAGACAGCCATTTAACCGCCCCATCAGACCGGAACGGGTCCAAGCAAGGCTCTCGCGCAAACCGAACGTATCCAGCGGCCATGGCGCGTCAAGACAACGCGGTTCACGCTGTGAAGGCAGGCAAACAACAAATGACAGAACAAGACAAGCCCAAACGCGGCAAACCGCACTCCGCCAAGCAGACTCCCGAGCCTGCCGAAGCCGCCGCCGACAGCGGCCGCATTGCCAAGATCCTGGCGCGCGCGGGCGTCGCCTCGCGCCGCGACGTCGAGCGCATGGTCGCCGAGGGCCGCATCAAGGTCAACGGCAAGATCCTGGAGACCCCGGCGGTGGTGGTGTCGCTGTCCGACCGCATCGAGGTCGACAACGAGGAGATCGGCGGCATCGAACGCACCCGGCTCTGGGTCTACCACAAGCCCGCGGGACTGGTGACCACCAACAAGGATCCCGAAGGCCGGGACACCGTCTTCGACAAGCTGCCCAAGCACCTGCCGCGGGTCATGACCGTCGGCCGCCTCGACATCAACACCGAAGGCCTGCTGCTGCTCACCAATGATGGCGGCCTGGCCCGCACGCTGGAACTGCCGCAGACCGGCTGGCTCCGCCGCTACCGCGTGCGCGCCTATGGCGACATCGACCAGGCCCGGCTCGACGAACTCAAGGACGGCATCGCGGTCGAGGGCGTGCTCTACGGCGCCATCGAGGCGACGCTCGACCGCAAGCAGGGCCACAATGTCTGGATCACCATGGGCCTGCGCGAAGGCAAGAACCGCGAGATCAAGAACGTGCTCGGCGCGCTGGGCCTCGACGTCAACCGCCTGATCCGCATCTCCTTCGGACCGTTCCAGTTGGGCGACATCCGCGAGGGCGAGGTCGTCGAGATCAAGAGCCGCATCCTGCGCGAACAGTTGGGCGAGCGCATGATCGAGGAATCGGGCGCCAATTTCGATGCGCCGCTGAGCGAGCATCTTCCTCCCGCCAAACCCGAAGCCAAGGCCAAGCCCGTGTCCAAGCCGGCGCAGCGGGAATGGATCTCGAGCTCGGAGAAGACCGAGCGCGCCCGGGCGCGGCTCGACACCAAGCCCGGCCGGCCCTCGCGCGAGGGTCCTTCGCGGGACGGCCCGTCGCGCGACGGCAAGAGCTTCGGCCGCGACCGGGATCGCGCGCCCGCCGGCGACCGGGGCGAGCGCAAGCCCTTCGGCGCATCTAGATTTGAAAAACCGGGCAAATTCGACAAGCCGGGCGGCGCGCGCAACGAGGAGCCCGGCGGCAAGCCCGCCAAGCGCAGCTTCGTCCAGCGCAGCCGCGCCACCAATGTCTGGATGGCGCCGGGCGCGCGTCCGGTCGCCGAGGCTAAGAAGGCCGAAGCCGAGCGCGCCGAGCGCAAGCCCGCCCGCGCCGACGCCCGCGCGGAAACCCGCCGCGGCAGCTTCCCCAAGGACCGCGCCAAGCCAAGGCCCGCCGCCGACGGGGATGAGGCGCGACCCGCCCGCGACTTCAAGAAGCCGGGTGGCAAGCCGGACTTCAAGTCTTCGGGCAAACCCGGCGGCAAGTCGTTCGATGGTCCTGCGAAGGGGCCGGGCAAGAGCTACGGCAAGCCGTCCGGAAAACCTGCGGGAGAAGCGCGTGGCGGCAAGTCGTTCGACGGCCCCGCCCGGGCGCCCGGCAAGACTTTCGGCAAGCCGTCCGGAAAGCCCGCCGGCGAAGCGCGAGGCGGCAAGTCGTTCGACGGACCCGCCAAGGGCCCGGGCAAGCCCTATGGCAAGCCGTCTGGCAAGCCCGCGGGCGAAGGCCGCGGCGGCAAACCTGCTTCCGGAAAGGGACGTGGACCGGGTGCGGATCGTCGGCGGTGAATTTCGCGGCAGGAGCCTTGCCGCGCCGAAGAGCCAGGCGATCCGGCCCACCACGGACCGGAGCCGGGAAAGCCTGTTCAACATCCTGAGCCACGGCTATCCCGAAGCCCTTGAGTCCACCCGCGTCCTCGATCTGTTCGCGGGCACCGGGGCGCTGGGGCTCGAGGCGCTGTCGCGCGGCTGCCGGTCGGCGCTGTTCGTCGAAAGCGGCGTCGAAGGCCGCGGCATCATCCAGAAGAACATCGAGACCTTCGGCCTGCAGGGCCGCGCGCGGCTGTTTCGCCGCGACGCCACCAAGCTCGGCCCGTCCGGCACGATGGGCCGGTTCGATCTCATCTTCGCCGATCCGCCCTATGGAAGGGGCCTGGGCGATCAGGCGCTTGCCTCGGCGGCCAAGGGCGGCTGGATCTCGCCGGGCGGGGTGATCGTGCTCGAGGAAGAGGCCGCCGCCCGGCCCGATCCGGGAGCAGGCTTCGAACTCCTGGAAACCCGCGCATTTGGCGACACGATTATGCGGTTTTTCCGGTATAATGGTGGGGATACTGGCCCGGAGCGGACGGGTCAGGAAAGCGCCACGGAAGGCAGTCTGGACAATGGATAAAGTCGGCACCAGCATTCCCGCTCTTCCGGTCCCATCGTCCGGACCGAGCGTCGCGGTGGCCTTCGGCGGTGGCGGCGCCCGCGGGGTCGCCCATATCCACATCATCGAGACGCTGGACGCGTTGGGCATCACCCCCGTGGCGATCTCCGGATCGTCGATCGGCGCGATCATGGGGGCGGCGATGGCGTCGGGCCTGTCGGGCAAGGACATCCGCGACCATACGCTCGCGACTGTCGGAAAACGGTCCACGGCCTTTGGCAGGATCTGGAAGGCAGCCCGCCCGCTCGGCGTCAAGGACGCCATGGAGAACGGGCTGCGGCTCGGCCAGTTCAATGTCGAGCGCATCCTCGAGGCATTTCTTCCGGACTCCGTCGCCCGCACCTTCGAGGAGCTCAAGATCCCGACCAAGATCATGGTCACCGATTACTACGGCCACTGCGAGGTGGTGTGCGAAGCGGGCGACCTGCGCACCGCCATCGCCGCCTCCGCCGCCATCCCGGCGGTGTTCCGGCCGGTGGTGATCGGCGACCGGATCATGATCGATGGCGGCATCTTCAATCCCGTGCCCTTCGACAAGCTGAGCGGGCTCGCCGACATCATCATCGGCGTCGACGTCGTCGGCCTGCCGGCCGGGTCTCCGGGCCAGACGCCCTCGACCATCGACATGATGTTCGGCTCGAGCCAGTTGATGATGCAGTCGATCATCGAGATGAAGCGCCACGCCTTTCCGCCGCACATTCTTCTCAGGCCCGAGGTGCACCAGTACCGGGTGCTCGATTTCCTCAAGGCTCGCGAGATTCTGGCTGATTCGAAAGGCGTCGCCGAGCAGCTCAAGCGCGACCTCGATGCCGCCTTCGCCTTTTACGGCTCGTCTTGAGATGTGGCGCGCCCAAAGGGATTTCCCTTGGGCATGACCGCAGGCGCGTCAATTCAATGTCCTAAAGCGTCGAGGCCTTGCCGCTGGTGAAGGCCGATTGCCCCGCCGGCGGAACCGGCACCGGGACCGCATCCGGCCCGCCGCCGTCACGATCGCCGATTTTCGAGATCATCCGGAAGCTGACGATGACCGCGGCGAGCCCGAACACCACCGCGCCCAGGCCGGATCCCGCAAGCGCGCCCGGCGCCCCGTACCAGTGCGAGCCAAGCCAGACGAAGGGGATCACCCCGAGCGTCGACCGGCCCCAGTTGAACAGGGTGGAATAGAGGGCGTAGCCCAAATTGTTGAACGCCGCATTGGCGACGAACAGCATGCCGTTGAAGATGAAGCTGCCGGCGACGAACAGGCAGAAGAAGACGATCACCTCGCGCGCCTCGCCGGTGGCGCCGAACAGGTCGGCGATCTGGTTGCGGAACAGCGCCAGCAGCGCCCAGGCGGCGAGCGTGTAGATCATGATGAAGATCAGGCTGTCGCGCATGGTCAGGATCAGCCTGTCATAGCGCCTGGCGCCATAATTCTGGCCGAGAATGGGCCCGACGGCGCCCGAGAGCGCGAACAATGCCCCGAACGCGACCGGAATCAGCCGCCCGACCACGGCCCAGCCGGCGACGGCGGCGTCGCCATGCTGCGCCATGGTGGTGGTGACGAAGGTGTTGCCCACGGGCGTGGCGATCTGCGTCATCAGGGCCGGCAGGCCGATGGCGAGAAACGGCCGGACTTCGCGGACAAGCACCGCGCGAGACGGCAGCGCCGCGAGATTGTGCACCCGGACGAGCCCGTAAAAGCCGATGCCGATCAGCGCGAAGCGCGAGATCACCGTGGCGATGGCCGCCCCATGGATGCCGAGGTCGAAGCCGAAGATGAAGACGGGGTCGAGCACCGCGGTCAGCGCACCCGCGCCGAGCGTGACATACATGGCGCGCTTGGCGTCGCCGACGGCGCGCAGCAGCGCCGAAAGGCACATGCCGACGCCGAGCACGGGCAGGGACGGCAGCACGATCTGCATGAATTCGGTGGCGAGCTCAGCGGTGCGGCCCCTGGCGCCCATCATGCGCACGAGATCGGCCAGAAACGGATAGGCCATCGCCACGGTCGCGATCATCAGGATCAGCATATAGGCGATCGAGGCGCCGGCGATCTCGCGCGCCTCGCCGCGGTTGCCCCGGCCGAGCGCGCGCGCGGTCAGCGCGGTGGCCGCGATCGACAGGCCGATGGCGACCGAGGTTGAGAAGAACAGCAGCGTGCCGGCATAGCCGATGGCCGCGGCCAGTTCCTGCTGCCCCAGGAGCGAGATGTAGAACAGGTTGAGCGCATCGACGATGAACACCGCCACCAGGCCGATCGAGCCGGTGGCGGTCATGGTCACCACGTGCCGCATGGTCGAGCCGGTGACGAAGATCCCGGGCTTCCTGCCTGATCGGGGATCGGCAGCCGGTCCGGGCGCTCCAGGCTCGCGCGTGCTCACGAAGCGAAGACCTGCCCCAGGTCGGCGAACCCCTTGAATTCCAGCGCATTGCCCGACGGATCGCGGATGAACAGCGTCGCCTGTTCGCCCGGCTGGCCTTCGAAGCGCAGGGTCGGCTTCATGATCCAGTCGATCCCGTCTGCTGCCTCGAGCCGCGCGGCGAGCTTCTTCCAGTCGTCCATCTGCAGCACGGCGCCGAAATGCGGGATCGGGACGGAATGGCCGTCGACCGCGCCGGACGAGGCGCCCGCACCCGCATCCGGGCGGACATGGCCCGACATCTGGTGGCCGAACAGGTCGAAATCGATCCAGCTCTCGGTGAAGCGGCCCATCGGGCAGCCCAGCACGTCGCCGTAGAAATGGCGCGTGTCCTCGATGGAGCGGATGGGAAAGGCGAGGTGGAATGGCGTCATGGGCTGTCTTTCTTCAATAGGGGCTGCCGGGCGGCATCTGTTGCCAAGTGGCGCTCAGGCGGGATCCTGCAAGGTGATATCGGGTTCGAGCGGTTTGTCCAGACGTTCGGATTCGCGCTTGGGCTTGATCAGCGGCTCGGGCGTGACCGGCCGGGTGAGCAGCCTGTCGCTGCCCGCGAGAATCCCTTCCACGGCCTGCAGCGCGAGCCGCTCCTCGTCGCGCCGGCGCACATCGTCGCTGATCTCCATCGCCAGGTCCTCGGTGACGCCCAGCGCTTCGAGCGTCTTGCGGCCGAACACCATGCCGGATTCGAAGGTCTCGCGCATTTCATACTCGACGCCGCGGGCGCGCAGCGACAGCGTGTGGGTCCGGTCATAGGCGCGCGCGAAGATGCGGGCGGTGGGAAACTCCGCCTGCACCAGGTCGACGATCTTGTCGGTGATTTCCTTCTTCTGGGTGCAGACGGCGACGATCTTGGCGCGGTTGATGCCCGCGGCGATCAGCACATCCTTGCGGGTGCCGTCGCCGAAATAGATCTTGAAGCCGAACTTCGACGCCGAGCGGATCCGGTCGGCGGAATGGTCGATGATGGTCACGTCCGATCCTCCCGCCAGCAGCATCTGCGAGGCGATCTGGCCGAAGCGCGAGAACCCGATCATCAGCACATCGGAACCCGCGCCCGCGAAATCCTCGTCGATGTGGTCGGCATGATCCGTTCGCAGCAGGTACCGCACGGGCACGGCCGCCAGCGGCGTCAACGCCATCGAGATGATGACGATCGCCACCAGCAGCGAGGCGGTGGCCGGGGAAAAGACCCCGGCCGCTGCCGCCGCGCTGAAGATGACGAAGCCGAACTCGCCGCCCTGCGGCAACAGACCGGCGATCTTGACGCTGTCATTGTGGCCCGATCCGAACATCCGGCAGGCGGCATAGATCACGAGCGCCTTGAGGATCATCAGCACCGGCACGGCAACGAGGATGACGAGGATGTTGTCGGCGATCACCGCGAGATCGAGCGACAGGCCCACCGCAATGAAGAACAGCCCGAGCAGGATGCCGCGGAACGGCTCGATGTCGGCTTCGAGCTCGTGCCGGTAGGAGGATTCGGCCAGCATGACGCCAGCGATGAAGGCGCCCATCGCCATCGACAGGCCGGCGACCTGCATCAGCATGCCCGAGGCCAGCACCACGAACAGCGCCGCGGCGATCATCACTTCCTTGGCGCCGGTTCCGGCGATGAGCTGGAACAGCGGATTGAGCAGGTAGCGCCCGGCCGCCAGCAGGGCGGCGATCGCGGCGACGGTGATCGCCACGTCCTGGACGATGGACCCACTATCCTCCCCAGTCGACGGGGCGACCAGCGGCACCAGCGCCAGGATCGGCACGATCGCCAGGTCCTGGAACAGCAGGATCGAAAACGACTGCTGCCCGTACCTCGTGTTGAGATCGCCGCGCTCCTCGAGGATCTGGATGCCGAAGGCGGTCGAGGACAGCGCCAGCCCGAAGCCGATCACGAGGGCCGCGGCCCATATTTGCCCGCCAAACGCCACCGTCGCGGCGAAGATGACCAGCGCCGAGACGATGACCTGAACCAGCCCGAGGCCGAAGATGTCGCGCCGCATCTGCCAGAGCCGAGAGGGCTTGAGCTCAAGTCCGATGATGAACAGAAGCAGCACAACTCCGAGTTCCGCGAAATGCAGGATCTCCTCGCCATCCCGGATGAACCTGAACAGCGGGCCGATCACGATGCCGGCAGCGAGGTAGCCGAGAACGGTCCCGAGCCCTATTTTCTTGAAAACCGGGGCGGCGACGAGCGCTGCGCACAGCAGGACGAGGCCTTCCGTGTAAAGGCTGGTTTCGGCTGCGGCCATTCACGACGCTCCTTTTGCGTTTATGAGTCCATTCATGCATGGGACTTGATGGTTGACCGCCGGAACAATACATGAGAGCCAAGTGAAAGGCCAAAAATCATGAGCGAATCCAGACAAAACGAAGGCTTGCTGGCAACAGCGGAGCGACTTATCGAACGCGCCCGCGCGGCCGGCGCCGACCAGGCCGATTCCGTGGTGGTTCGCCGCCGCTCCCGATCGGCGTCGGTTCGCAACGGCCAGGTGGAAAACACCGAATCCTCCGAATCCGATGATTTCAGCCTCAGGGTCTTTGTCGGCCAGAAAGTGGCCGTCGTCCAGGCCGGCCAGGGTGCCGACGAGAAGGCGCTCGCCGAGCGCGCCGTCGCCATGGCGCGGGTCTCCCCGGAGGATCCGCATGCCTGTCTCGCCGATGCCGGGATGCTCGCGCAGTCCTGGCCCGATCTCGACCTGTTCGACGCCACCGAGCCGTCGGCGGAAAGCCTGATCGAGGCCGCGACGGCGGCCGAGGCGGCGGCACTCGCGGTGCCGGGCGTGGCCAGTTCCATCGGCGCTGGCGCCGGCGCGGGGCTGTTCGGCATGGTGCTGGCCACATCGCACGGGTTTTCGGGCGCGTTCGAGCGCTCGGGTTTCTCCCGCTCGGTCAGCGTCATCGCCGGCAACGGCACCAAGATGGAGCGCGACTATGACTTCGACAGCCGCGTGTTCTTCGATGATCTCGATCCCGCAGAAGCCATCGGCCGGAGCGCTGGCGAACGCGCCGCGGCGAGGGTCAACCCGCGCAAGGTCAAGACCGGCTCGAACGTAACCGTGGTGTTCGATCCGCGCGCCGCGCGCGGCCTGATCGGCCATCTCATCTCCGCCATCAACGGCGCCGCCGTCGCCCGCAAGACCAGCTTCCTCAAGGACATGATGGGCAAGAAGATCGCCATCGACGGGCTGACGCTGGTGGACAACCCCTTTATCCGCCGTGGTTCCGGCTCGCGACCCTTCGATGGCGAAGGCGTCTCCATCGGCCCTCTGACCATGGTCGAGGAAGGCGTCCTCAAGCAGTGGTACCTGACCACCGCCGTGGGCCGCGAACTGGGTCTCAAAAGCAATGGCCGCGCGAGCCGCGGCGGCGGCGTCTCGCCGTCCTCCACCAATGTCATCGTCACCCCCGGCCGGCAGACGCCGAAGGAGCTGATCGCCTCGGTCGGCAGCGGCTTCTATGTCACCGAACTGATCGGCCAGGGCGTCAACCAGGTGACCGGCGAGTACAGCCGCGGCGCCTCCGGTTTCTGGATCGAGAACGGGGAAATCAGCTTCGCCGTCTCCGAGGTGACCATCGCCTCCAATCTCAAGGACATGTTCAAGCGCATGATCTTCGCCGACGACATCGATCCCAAATATGCGATCGCGGCACCCACCATCGCCGTGGAAGGGATGACGCTTGCTGGCGACTGACGCCCATGCCGACGATCTGGCCCTGATGCTGGACGCGTCGCGCCTGGCGGCCGACATCGCCATGGCGCATTTCCGCCAGGACCCCGAGGTCTGGTACAAGAACGACGGGCGCTCCCCGGTGTCGGAAGCCGACATCGCCATCGACCGGATGCTGCACCAGGTGCTTCTCTCCGCCCGCCCCGATTATGGCTGGCTGTCCGAGGAGCGGGAAGACAGCGATGCGCGGATCCTGCACCGCCGCGTCTTCATCATCGATCCGATCGACGGCACCCGCGCCTATGTCTCCGGCCGGCCCGACTGGTGTGTGAGCATCGGCCTGGTCGAGGACGGCAGGCCGGTGGCCGGCGTGCTGGCGGCGCCGGCGCGCGGCGAGGTCTGGCATGCGCGCGCCGGCGGCGGGGCATTTCTCAACGAGGTGCGGCTCTGGTCCGGCCAGGGCGAGG
>NZ_JRJG01000067.1 GCF_000759435.1 Hoeflea sp. BAL378 | reverse complement strand
CGGCGCCGGTCACCACCACGCGCGCCGCCTGCAGATCGGGCGCGTGGGCGCCGATGTGCGCGGCCGACACGGTCTAGACCCCCAGCACATGGATGGAGCAGGCGCCATTGTCGACGCCCCAGATGCCGCCGCCGGTGCAATGGGCCAGGCCGATCTTCGCACCCTCGACCTGGCGGTCCCCGGCCCGGCCGGTCAGGTGCCACATAATCTCGACGATCTGCGCGACGCCGGTGGCGCCGAGCGGATGGCCCCGGCACAGCAGGCCGCCGCTCGGATTGACCGGGACGCGCCCGCCGATCGAGCTCTCGCCGTCGCTGAGGAACCGAAGCCCCTCCCCCGGCTCGCAGAAGCCCAGCGCCTCGTAGTAGATCACTTCGGCGATCGCGGCGGCGTCATGAACCTCAGCTAGGTTGACGTCGCCCGGGCCGACGCCCGCCATCTCATAGGCGCGCTGCGCCGCCTGGATCGAGATGTCGGGGACGGTGAGGTCCCGGTAGCCCTGGGCAAATTTGCCGCTGGCGACCACCGAGCCGAGGATCCGCACATTCTTTTGTGTGCCCGTTTCCTTTGGCTTGGCGGAGATGACAACCGCGGCGGCGCCGTCCGCGTTGGGGCACATTTGCAGGAGCGTGATCGGATCGGCGACCGGCCGCGACGCCAGCACTTGCTCGACCGTGCACGCATCGCGGAACTGCGCGTAAGTGTTGGTGGCGGCATGCCTACGGTTCTTCACCGTCACCTGCGCCACCTGCTCGATGGACCCGCCATGCTTGTCGAAATAGGCGCGGGTGCGCATGGCATAGAGCGCGGGCATCGTCAGGCCCTGATCGATTTCCGGATCGCCGGTGTTGAGCGCCAGAGGGCCGCCGCCGCGCGAACTGAGCTTTTCCAGGCCGATGACGAGCGCGGTCTCGACCTGGCCCGCCGCCACGGCGAGCCAGGCCTGGGACAACGCCGTCGCCCCACTCGAGCAGGCATTTTCGAGATTGATGATAGGCACACCCGTCATGCCCAGGTCCTTGAGGACGCGTTGGCCGGCAAGACTGCCCTGGAAGACGCTGCCGACATAGGCGGCCTCGATGCTCCGGCGGTCGATTCCTGCGTCTTCTATCGCTCCAAGGACGGCGGTCTGCGCCAGTGCCTCGGCCGAGACGTCCGGGTGCTTGCCGAAGGGCGTCATCGCCCCGCCGATGACATAGACTTCTCCGCGTGCGTTCACGATCGTTCTCTCCTGTTGGCAGTGCGACTAGCGCTTCGGCTGAAAGACGAAGCTTTCGCGGACCGAGCCGTCCGGCTCCTCGGCGATCGGCGCATAACCGATCTGCATTTCCATGCCCTGCTCGAGCGGGCCGTCGTCCCACCCGACGATCTGGCCCAGCACGCGCACATCCCCGGGCAGGTCGACATAGCCGACGGCATAGGGAACCTTGAAGGTCTTCGGCGCGATATGGATGATCGAGTGGGAGTAGAGCTTGCCGGGGCCCTCGATACGGGCGTCCCGCATGGCGTCCTGGCTGCCGCATTCGGTGCAGAAGCCCCGTTTCGGGAAGAACTTGCGGCCGCACTCGCGACACTCGCATCCCGCCAGCCATGTCTTGTGGCCGGCAGCGTCAGCCGGTGCGGTGGTTGTCTCGATCGTAGTCATCGCAGCCTCCTTCACGCCACCGCTCCGGCGGCCTTCAACTCGGCGATCCTGTGGTCCGAATAGCCCAGCATGTCGCCGAGGATGTCGGCCGTGTGCTGTCCGAGCTTCGGCGCGGACGCCTTGCGCACTTCGCCCATGGCCGACATCCGCACCGGGGCACGCGCCAGAAGAAGCGAGCCCACGTCCGGATCGTCGACTTCGACCAGCGCCTTGCGCGCCTTCAGATGCTCGCAGGTGGCGAGGTCTTCGCCGGTCTGGACCTTGCCGGCGGGGACGCCGAACTTGTCGAGCGCGGCGACCACGTCGTCGGAGCTGCGCTCGGCCATCCATTGCTCGACAAACGGCTCCCAGGCATCGGTGTTGGCCGCGCGCAGGCGGCCGTCCGCCATCTGCGGATGGGTGATCCACTCTTCCTTGCCGAGCGCCTTGCAGAAGCGCGCCCAGATGAAGTCGTTCGGGGTGATCAGCGCCACATAGCCGTCGTTGACGGCAAAGGTGCGGTAGGGCGCCTGGTACTTGTCGCGGCCGCGGCTGAGAACCTCGCCGGCGAAGGTGTAGAGCATCAGGCTCTTCTCGTTGAGGGCAACGAGACTGTCATACATCGCCGCGTCGATATACTGGCCGACACCGGTGCGTTCGCGCATGAACAGGGCGAGCAGGATCTGGTATCCGGCCATCACGCCCGTGAACAGGTCACCCAGGGCCAGCGGGCTGACCTCGGGAGGACCGCCTTCCTCGCCGAACAGGTTAGTGATGCCGGACATCGCCTGGATCACCGGATCGAAGGCCGGCAGGCCGGAATAGGCTCCGTCGAGGTCCTTCGTGCGTCCGTAGCCGCTGATGGCGGCATAGATCAGCCTGGGATTGACCTTGATGAGATCCGCATAGCCAAGGCCCAGCTTGTCGACCGAGCCGGGCTTGAGGTTCTCGACCACAACATCGGCGCTCTTGATGAGGTCGAGATAGACTTGCCGTCCCTCGGCCGTCTGCAGGTCGAGTGCAACGCTCTTCTTGTTGCGGTTGTAGGTGACGAAGCCGCCATAGACCGATTCCCCGCTCTCGCTCTTGAGCGCCGGCTGATAGTTGCGCCGCGGATCGCCGCCGTCCGGCCGCTCGATCTTAATGACCTCGGCGCCGCAATCGGCGAGCCACATCGTGCAATAGGGCGCAGCGATATATTGTTCGAGCGCGATGATACGCACTCCGTCCAACGGATATTTGCTCATGTTCACTCGCCTTCTTGTGTCTAGATGTTCTGTTCGAGGTGCAGGGAGCCCTTGCTCACGGCGATCCTGCTCAGACCCGGCCGCTTGGCGATCTCCTGCACCAGCCCGTGCAGCGGCGACGGCACGTCGCCCCGGCTGACCGGCTTCTGGTTGGCGCGGTACTTCTGGACGACCACCTTGCTGTTGAACAGCTCCAGCAGCAGATCCTCGTCGGACGCGAAGGGGCCGTTCTCCGCAATGAATTCAGGCACCATCTCGCGCCCGAACACCGCCGCGGAATCGATCCGGTCCTCGTTTCCGACCACCCGGTCCAGGATGTTCTGGTCGATCTGCCCCGGCGACTGCCCGTAATGGCCGCGCATGTAGAGGCGCAGCTCCTCCGGAACGGTGTGATAGCGCTTGCCTTCCAGCACGTTGAAGGTCGCCTGCACGGTCACGAGCTGGGAGAACGGGGTGACCATCACCGGATAGCCCATTTCCTCGCGGACGCGGCCGGTCTCCTCCAGCACCTCGTCCAGCCGGTCGATCAGCTTCAGGTTCTTCAGCTGGCTCACCAGATGCGACATCATTCCGCCGGGCACCTGGTGGTGGGCGAAGCTGCGGAAATTCTTGGCGTTCGGCGTCACCTTCCGGCTGAACGGCCTGCCCTCCTGGTAGGCCACCCACAGGAAGTAGTCGTCGATCCGCCTCAGCGTCTCCTCGTTGAGCCCGGTCTGCAGGCCGGACTGATCCGCCATCGCCATCAGGTCCAGCGTGGCCGGTATGGATTCGCCATAGGCAAGCGGACGCGCCGCCGAATAGACGCCGTCGATTCCGGCATCAATGGCCTCCTTGTAGCAAAGGCTGGACAGGCCGGTGGCGTCGTGGCCCGAGAATTCCAGGATCGTCTCCGGAAAGGCCTGCCTGATGGCCACCATGTTGGCCCGGGCCGTTTCCGGCGTCAGCAGGCCGCTGGCGTCGCCGAAGACGATGCCGTCCGCGCCGCAATCGATGAATTCCCGGCTTTTCTGCACGAAGTGCTCGGGCGTGTGGGCGGGGCTGATCGAATAGGTGACGTAGCCGAGCACGCCCATGCCGAGCTTCTTCGCGCAGCGAACGTGAAACGCCACATTGCTCACATCGTTGAGGGCGTCGAAGATCAGCACCCAGTCGATGCCGATCTGCTTGAGCCTGCGCATGAACAGCTCGACTACGTCGTCGGAATAGCGTTTCCAGCCGAACAGGTTGCGGCCACGCACCAGGATGATCGTGTCGGTCTTCTTGATGCGCTTCCTGAGCTGGTGAAGCCGCTCCCACGGATCCTCGTAGAGATAGACGATCGCCGTCTCGAAGGCCGAGCCGCTGATCAGGTTGATGCGGTCGAAGCCGCACTCATCTAGGATCGGCGCGGAATCGAGCATCGACGCGGACCGCATGCGGTTGGCCCAGACGGACTGGGGTCCATCGCGAAACGTCTCGTCGGTGAATTTCAGCCGTGGCTTGGCGCTGCTGGTGCTCATGACGGATCAGCCTGCCCGTTGGGGTCGATGTAGAGCAGCGCCTGGTCGAACTGAACCAGGTCTTCATTGGCCGCCCCGAAGCCGGTGACGACGCCCCGGGCGCCCGCCCGGATGTTGTTCATCACCTTCATCACCTCGATGATGCCGACGACGGTGTCTTCCGTGACCTCGGAGCCGACCTCGACGAACGGCGGCTCCCCGGGGGCTGGGGCCAGGTAGAAGATGCCCGCGATGGGCGACCGGACCGGGATGGTCCCGTCAGGTGCCGGCGCAGCCTCCTTGTCGGAGACCGCCGTGACCTGGCCCTTGGCCAGGGCGGGCGGCGGGGCGGCGACGGGTGGCGCCGCCGCCTGGACCCGGGCGGGCCGCTCCTGCGTGTCCGCAGCGTCCCGTTCGAGGTCGATCTTCATGTCGCCGATCGACAGCGTCAGCTTTCGCACGTTCGGGCTCGTGTCGATCAGGCGCAGGATCTCCAGCGCATCGGCGTAGCTGAACTCGTAGCTGATCCGGTTGCCGCCGGCGGGCAGCGCGGCTGCAGCCTCGGTCAGTCCGTCCCAATTGGGTGTTGTCTCATTCATGACGCGTAATTCCTCCCGCGATAGGTCTCATTGCCACCGAAGCAGCCATTTCTCGAGGCTGTTCATCAAGGCGATCAAGGCGGTTCCCAGAATTGCCAGGATGAACAGCACGGCGAAGACGCCGCTGATCTGAAAGCTGCCGGCCAGGAAGGACAGGAGCTGTCCCAGGCCGTGCTGCGCCGCGATGATTTCCCCTCCGATGACTCCCAGGAGGGCGTAGATCAGGCCAAGGCGAAGTCCCGAGAAAATGGTCGGGACGGCACTGGGAAGGGTGACCCTTGCAAAGATCTGGCCCTTGCTGGCGCCCAGGGTCCGCGACAGCGTCAGATGGTCGGCATTGGTGCTGCGAATGCCTGCAACGGCGCTGCTCAGGACGATGAAGTAGGTGAGGCTGGCGCCAAGGGCCACTTTCGACCAGATGCCCAGTCCGAACCATAAGAGGAACAGCGGCGCGAGGGCGATGCGCGGAAGCGCATTGAGCGCGGAGAACAACGGATCGCTGAACCTTTCGAACCACGGCCAGGTGATGAACATCAGTCCGGTGATGATGCCCGCGACGCTGCCGATGACAAAGGCCAGGAAGGTGCTGCCCAGCGTCCAGTACAGGTCCTTGATCAGGCTGAACTCGACGAACAGGCCGATCCACAGGAACTTGGCGATTTCGGTCGGAATTCCGATGAACAGCGGGTTCACGATCCTGTTGCGCGCGATGTACTCCCACGCCGCGAAGAACACCGCCAGGAACACAAGTCGCGCGGCATTGATGACAAGGGTCTCGTACAGCGCAAAATTTCGATTTTCAGCGGCATCCGTCATGACTGCAGCCCCACTTCCAGCTTTTCCCAAACCTTGGCGTAGATCTTGTGATATTCCGGATCCTTCTGCAGGTCCGTGACGGACCGGGGTCGCGGGAGCTCGATGCGAATATCGGCGATGATCCTGCCGGGCCTGGCGCTCATGACGACGACACGGTCCGACAGGGTGATGGCTTCGGCCAGATCGTGGGTGATGAAGACCACGGTCCGCCGTTCTTTCATCCAGAGCGACAGCAGGACATCCTCGAGCTGCATCTTTGTCTGCGCGTCGAGCGCGCCGAACGGCTCGTCCATCAGCAGCAGCGGCGAATCGAGGCAGAAGGTGCGCGCAAGCGCCACGCGCTGGCGCATGCCATGGGACAGGGCCTTCGGATAATTTTCCTCGAACCCCTTGAGCCCGACCGCCTCGAGCAGGTGGCGCGCCCGCTCCTGCGACTTGTGGCGATCGGCATGCCGGATCCGGGCCCCGAATTCGGCGTTCTGCGCCGCGGTGAGCCAGGGAAACAGGCAGTCGCGCGCCAGCATGTAGGCCACGTCATGGCGACCGGCCTTCGGTGGCGAACCGAAGATCGAGATTGTCCCCTCCTGCACCGGCATGAGGCCTGCAAGCAGGTTGAGAACCGTGGTCTTGCCGCAGCCCGATGGCCCGACGATCGACACGAATTCGCCCGGCGCGAAGCTGAGGTTCACGTCGGCAGCAGCGTGAACGCTGCTGCCGAAGCGGTGATTGAGATCCCGGATCAAGACATTGCCGATCTCCCGCGCCCCTGCTGGCGCCTGCGTGTAACCGCCGGCTTCCGGCTTCACTGCGGCGCTGGCGGCAAGCTGACCCTGTCCGCTCATGGCTGCGGAGCCTTGGCATAGACGAAGGTCGCCGGATCGACGGGATCCGTGATCAGCTCGTTCTGGATCAGATAGTCCGAGAATGCCTTGACCGCGTCGCGGTCGATCGTGACGCCGTAGAGCGGGGCGTTGGTGCGAACCAGCTCGCGGAGCACATTGTCTGCATCCTCGATATCGTCGCCCAGCTTGAAGCGTCCCTGGACAACTTCCACGAGCTCTTCGAAATTGGCGGAATCATTGACCCAAGCGGTCGCTTCGGTCATCGCCTGGATGAAGGCGTCGACGACGACCGGGTTTTCCTCGATGTAGTCGCGGCGGGCGGCATAGGTCTCGAACGCGCCGTTGAGGGCGCTGATTTCCGCGGGGCCTTCGCCGCCGACCAGATCGACCATGTCCACGCAGGTCTCCTGCAGGCGGCAGATCGTGGCGAACGGCTCGAACATCATCGCGGCATCGATCTGGCGGGCCAGGAAGGAGGGGTAGGCCGTGCCGGGCGAGCCCACGCCGATATAGGTGACGTCGTCGGGGTTCATGTCGGCGCCGATGAACAGTCCCCTCGCCTGGAGCTCGGTTCCGGAGCCCCGCGCGGTGACGCCGACATTGAGCCCCTTGAGGTCCTGCATGACGGCGGGATAGCCCTTGTCCTTGTTGGGCAGGGGCACATCCTTGTGCACGCTCAGCGTATAGATATTATCCGGCGAGTGGCCCACGATGAGCTGCACGTCATTGCCGCGCGAGGCTGCCTGCATGGTCACTTCGGTGGATGCGAAGGTGACTTCGAGACTTCCCGCGGCGAGCGCCTGGAGACCGACCGGTCCGCTCGGGATCTGCACCATCTCGCAGCGGATGCCGTGGTCCTCGCAGAAGCCCTTGTCGGCCGCAACCCACTGGCTGATGTGAAGAATCGCGCCCGGATACTCCTGAATTCTGACAACTTCGCCGTTTGCGACGATCTTTTCCTGAGCCCCCGCAGCATTGGCAAACAGGGCTCCAGCGGCAACTGCGGCCACGAAGCCTTTGCGACCGAGGGCGCGCTTCATTCTTGTGTTGATCATATCTCTCTCCCAGGTCCTTCATGGACAAATCGGAATGCGACCGCTTTGCTGGGCCACACCTCCTCCGACAGGGGAAAGGAAACATGCGACGCTGTCCATTGCAACAAGAATGTTGTAAAATGGGATAGAATTTGTATTTTATGGAATTATGATTTCATTTTTCGACAGGATACCCAATGAAAGCGCGAACGCCGAAATACCAGACAATGCCTGACGGCGCTCAGGATACGGGCGCCCTGAAGCGGGGCCTGGCGGTCATCGAGGTCCTGGTGGAATCGTCCCGACCGCTGACACTGCATGAGGTCGCCGAAGCAGTGAAGCTCACCGACAGCACGGTGCATCGCATTCTGCAGTCGTTGATGGAGGCAAGCTACGTGATGCGGGACGTGACCGGAAAGCGCTACCACGCCGCCTCCAAGGCGATGGGCTCGCTGACCATGTATCACCCGCTTCAGATCCTGCGGCGCGACGCTTTCGAGCCGCTGCGCCTGTTACGGACGCGCACGGAGCTGACGTCGTCGCTGGTCGTCTTCATCGGCAACGAGCGGCTGGTGGTCGACATCTCGGGCGTGTCGGGGGTGCTCACCCCCTACTACGACACGCAGCTGCGCAATCCCTTGCACGTGGCGGTCTCGGGGAAGCTGCTGTTGCTCAACCGGTCCCCGGAGGAGCAACGGGACCTGCTCGGAGACGGCCCCTACGAGGCGCTGACCCCGAACACCATCACCGATCCCGAAGCATTCCGGCAGGAGCTCGAGCAGATCGGCACGCGCGGCTACTCGACCAATCTCGACGAGAACTTCATCGGTTTTTCCGCGATCGGGGCGCTGATCACCTGCGGGCCGGAGCAGCCGCTCGGATGCGTCATGCTGGCAGGCTCCAGCAAGGAATTCACGCCGGAAACCATTCCGGAATGGGGCAGGATCCTGCAGGATCAGGCGCGGCTTATTTCCTTCTCCCAGGGTGCCAGGGCGACCTACAACATGTTCTCGCAATAGCAAGGCCGGACACGTCGCCCTCAAGCGGCGTGCCCGGCCTTCATGGTCGAGGGCTCAGCCGGCCCTCGTCTGTCCTGATCGGGCAGCCCGCGCCGCCGCTTACTCCTTGCCGCGCGCGAGCAACGACCAGGCCGCCGGGAAGATCAGCGCCGCCAGGCAGGCCTTGGCGAGATCGCCGAGCACGAAGGGATACAGGCCCAGGGCGAACAGCGGCTTGTCGAAACCGATGACGACGCCGAGCCAGAGCAGGCCTGTGGGATAGATGGCCGCGGCCGCGATCAGACCGGCGCCGATGGCCGAGACGGGGCTCCGCCCCCAGCCTCGCCGTGCGAGCCCGCCCGCGACCAGCGCCTGGAGAACGAATCCCATGAGATAGCCGCCGGTCGGCCCCGCCATGTAGGCGAGCCCGAGGCCGGTTGCCGGCGCCCCGGCGAAGACCGGCAGGCCGGCCGCCCCCTGCGCCAGATAGGCCAGAACGGCCGCCGCCGCGCGCGCGGGCCCGAGCGCCAGGCCTAGCCCGATCGCGACAAGGGTCTGAACCGTCAGCGGCACCGGATAGAACGGAATGGTGATCTTGGCCGCCACGGTCATCAGCAAAGACCCGGCCAGCACCACCAGAAGATCAACCGCCAGATTGCTCTTCTGGCTCCGGTTCGAAATCGTTTCGTAGAGCGTTGTCATGGTTTCCTCTTCTCATTGTCCGCATGGCCAGGACCGGCTGCGGCGCGCGGTGGTGGTGTGTCTGTTCGTCCGGCGGAAGCCCCCTGCTCCGACGCGGACGGGGCGATCCCGTCCGGCATCACGGTCAGGCGTCTCTCCAGTAGGCGCGGCCGCTGAGCCCGCCATCGATGACGAGAACCTGGCCGGTAATGAACGTGGCGCCCGGCCCGGCGAGAAAGACGGCGGCGCTGGCCACGTCATCCGGCGTGCCGAGCCGCTTCATGGGGACCGCCTTCTCGAGCTCGGCCAGCGCGTCGCCCGGCAGACTGTCCAGAAGCGGGGTCTGAACGGGTCCGGGCGCCAGGGCGTTGACCGTGATTCCTTCGGCGGCAAACTCCTGCGCCGAGCACTGCATGAGCCCGATGGCCCCCGCCTTGGACGCGCCGTAGGCGGCCATGTTGCGGGCGCCGCGGGTCGCCAGCACCGAGGACGTGAGCACCACCGAGCGGACGCCCTGCGATCGCCGCATGGCCGGCAGGAACGCCTGCATGGTGTTGAAGGCTCCGGTGAGGTTGACGTCGAGCACCCCGTCCCAGAGCGCCGCACCGGTCTGGCTCACCGTGCCGGACGGGCCGATCCCGGCATTGACCATCAGCACATGAACGCCGCCGAAATGCGCCTCCACATCCCGCGCCGCATCGCGCAAGGCCGCGCCGTCGGTCACGTCGGCCGCCATTCTGAGGACATTACCCTCTTCGGCGGCCCCGACCTCGTAGTCGGGCCTCTGCTTGTCGATCAGCGCGACGGCATAATCCTCGGCAAGCAGGCGGCGCGCGAGCACCTGGCCAATGCCGCCGCCGGCGCCGGTCAGGACTGCAATTCTCTTGGCTGAATGTGACGGCATCTTTCCCCGCGGATCCCCTGCCAGCGACCGACTGCAGTCGCTGACCGGAACTGTTTCCGGGCTGGGCTCAGGAGTGAAACCAGCGATTTCGGGAAACCTTACGGCAGAAATAGATTGAAAAGAAACGAAAAATACAGAACATTAGATTGAGAACTATTCAATTAGACGAGGTGCGAGATGTCCATCCGCGACGTGAAGACATTTCTGGCTGTGGTGAAAAGCGGTTCCTTCGCCGGGGCCGCGGACGCCGTCCGCCGGACCCAGTCGGCGGTCACCGTCCAGATCCGGTCCCTGGAAAACGAGCTCGGGGTCGAACTGTTCGACCGCTCGAAGCGGCCGCCGGTCCTGAGCGATGCGGGACGCAGTTTCGTCAGCAAGGCGACCGAAGCGGTTCAGGCCTATGACCGGCTGTTCCAGGCGCGGGAGGAACCCTCGATCGAAGGACATCTGAGCCTTGGCGTGGTGCCGAGCGTGATTACCGGCCTGATGCCGCGGGCGCTGGTGGCGCTCAGGTCGAAATATCCGCGCCTGCACATCCAGCTCTCGATGGGCCTTTCGGCGGACCTGGTCGACCGGGCGCGGCAGGGCAAGGTCGACGCGGCCATCGTCAGCGATCTCGTTCACGGCCCCTCCGGTCTCGAGTGGTCGCCGTTTCTGCGCGAACCGCTCGTCCTGATTGCGCCGGCCGACGTGCCGCAGCGGCGCGCGGAGGAACTTCTGACGACCTATCCCTTCATCCGCTACACGCGCCAGGCCTGGGTCGGCGAACTGATCGATGCCTACCTCAAGACGCGGCGCCTGCGCGTCAACGAAATGATGGAGCTCGACACCCTCGAGGCGATCACCACCATGGTGCACCACGGGCTCGGCGTTTCGATCGTTCCCCAGCGCGGGATGCACGATCCGCTGGCGCTGCCGGTGCGGCGCGTCGCCTTCTCCGGTCCGCCCGCCTATCGCACGATCGGCCTCGTCTACCTGCGCGACCACGCCAAGGCGGCGCTCGCCCAGACCCTGCTGGACGAACTGGCGAGCCTCTCAAAGGAATCGGCGCCGGGCGACGACTCCACTCAGCCCAACTGATCGCCGGCACCTGCCGACACCCCGGCGTGGCGCCGGCGGGCAACGGCGCAACGGCCTCTATGCTTCAGAGCAAGCAGGAATTTCCTGTAAACAGTTGTATTATGAAGCGGTCCATGCGACAATTTAGTGTAAATTTTACTTACATGAGTTTCAACCGACAGTGACGATCCGGATCTTGCGAACCCTCGTGGCCGTTCATGAGCACGGCACATTCAGCGCCGCCGCCGAGGCCGTCTACATGACGCATGCGGCGGTGAGCCAGCAGATGAAGGCGCTTGAAGCCGAATGGGGCATCAAGATCTTCGACCGCAGCCGGCGGACCCCCGAGCTTACCCCCATGGGGCGCGCGCTGGTGGCGCGGGCCCGGGACGTGATCGCCGCCTATGACGGCCTGGTTCCCGGGATCCTGGGCGAGGACAGCCTGCGCGGGACCGTGAGGCTCGGCGCCGTTCCGACAACCCTGACGGGCCTCGTGCCATTGACGATATCGTCCCTGAAGCACTCGTTCCACGGACTGATGGTGTCGGTGACGCCCGGACTGACCAACACGCTGCTGCATCAGGTCGAGCGCGGCGCCCTCGACGCCGCCATCACCTCGCGGCCCGAGGTGCTGCCGCGCAATCTGGCCTGGCTCGATGTCGCGGAGGAGCCGCTGGAACTCCTGGTGTCGCCCAACATCGAGAGCGACGATCCGATCGAGCTGCTCCGCACCCAATCCTTCATTCGCTTTTCGCGCCATGCCGTCGTGGGCGAGAAGATCGAACGGTGGCTCCAGGAAACAGGCATCGAGGTCAAGGAAAGCATGGAGCTGGAAAGCCTCGAGGCGATTTCCAGCATGGTGCTGGCCAATCTCGGCGTCTCCATCGTGCCGCGGCCCTGCGTGCGGCACATGCTCTCGCATCCGCTCAAGCATCTGCCGTTGGACCGCGGAAACCTCTACCGGACGATCGGCCTGGCAAGCCGCAACGACAACCTGCGGCCCCGTGCGATCCGCGAGATCCACCAGCGGCTTCTGGATGCAGTCGCGCTCGGCGTCTTCAATCCGCTGACGCTGAAGCAGGCCAGCGAAGGATGAGTACCGAGTATCTGGTCTTGCTTCTGGTGGGCGCGGCGGCCGGTGGTTTCGTCAACGGACTGGCCGGATTCGGCACGGCGCTTTTCGCCCTGGGCTTCTGGCTCAACATCATGCCGCCGCAGCAGGCGGTCGCCATCGTCCTGATCATGTCGGTGCTGAGTGGCCTGCAGGGCACCTACATCGTTCGCGCCAGCATTGCCGCCAATCCCGGCCGGCTGCTGCAGTTCCTGCTGCCGGCGCTGGCGGGGGTGCCCGTCGGATTAACCCTGCTCGAGCATATCGAGGCGGGCGCGCTCAAGCTGACGATCGGCGCCTTCATGCTGCTCTACGGCGTCTTCTTCATTGCCCGCCAGTCCTTGCCCTTGGTGCAGGGCGCGCGCGTCTACACCCAGGTCGCGATCGGCTTCCTGGGCGGCGTCCTCGGCGGGGCGGCGTCGCTGTCGGGCGCCCTGCCTACCATGTGGTGCACCTTGCGGCCCTGGACCAAGGGCGAGCAGCGGGCCGTGCTGCAGCCCTTCAACGTCATCGTGCTGACCGCCTCGGCGGTGATCCTGGCCGCGCAGGGAGCGTATGACCGGCAGACGCTGCTCTGGATCGGCCTGGCCCTGCCGACCACCATGTTGGCGGCGCAGCTGGGCATCATGGCCTTCCGCCGGCTGAGCGACATGCAGTTCAGGCGGCTTCTGGTGGCGCTGATGCTGGTGTCGGGCCTTGTCCTCCTCGTCGGCGAGTTGGTCTGAGCCGGCGGCTCAGCCCGGCTTCGGCGGGTTGAAGAAGGGCGCTGGCACCAGGATCTTGTTCTCGACATGGGTGACCAGCGGCCGCATCTTGGCGGCGTAGCTCTGCCATTGGGGGGCCGCCTGCAGCAGCTTGCGGCGCTCGTAGCGGTCGTCCAGGCTGTCATAGCCCCACATGTGGACGATCTGGTTGAGCGGCCCGATATCGGTGAAATAATAGCCGACCATCCGGCCGAGAATGCGGACCTGGACCTCCATTCCCTCCTCCTCGTAGAGCTTGAGGAACACCGGCACCTGGCCGGCCTTGAGGGTGTAGATGCGTTCGTCGACGAACTTGCTCATGGGACTGTCCTTCCGGGTTTCTCAGTTCAGATTGATCTTGATGGCGGTGAGCGCGAACACGGCGAGAATGCCCGTGAGCGCGCAGATCAGCACGATGGCGCTGCCGCCGACGTCGCCGAGCTTTCTCAGTGACGTCTTCATGCCCAGCGCGGCGATCGCCACCACGAGGCACCAGCGCGAGAACGACAGCAACGTGTCCTTCACCAGCTCGGGAATGGCGTCGTAGGAGCCCGCGATCACCAGCGCGGCAAAGCCGATGACGAAGAACGGAATCGGCAGCGCGCGCTTGGTGCCCGCTTCGCGCGAGCCGGAAAAGACCAGCGACAGGATGACGATCAACGGCACCAGCAGCGCCACGCGCAGAAGCTTGACGAAGGTGGCGGTGTCGCCCGTCAGTTCGGAGACCGAATAGCCCGCGCCCACCACCTGGGCCACGTCGTGAATCGTGGCGCCCAGGAAAATGCCGGTGGCCACCGCGCTCAGGTCCAGCGCGTCGGCGATCAGCGGATAGACAATCATCGCCAGCGTGCTCAGCGCCGTCACCCCGATGACGGTAAAGATCGTGTCGCGCTCGAGGGTCTCGCTCTTGGGGAGCACCGAGGAAATCGCCAGGGCCGCGGACGCGCCGCAGATGGCCACGGCCCCGCCGATCAGCAGCCCAAATCGCGGGCCGTGGCCGAGCAAGCGCGACAGCCCGAGGCCCATGGCGATCGTCAGTCCCACCCCGCAGAGCGTGATGAGCAGCACCTCGGAGCCTGTCGAGGCGATCTGCTGCACCGTGATGCCGAGGCCGAGCAGGGCCACCCCGATGCGCAGCAGCACTTTGGAGGAAAACTCGATGCCGGCCACGCAGGCGCCGCCGTCCTCGACTAGGAAGTTGAACGCCATGCCGAGCAGCAGCGCCATCAGCATCACCGGCGCGCCGTAATGCTCGGAGAGGAATTTGGCGGCAAAGGCCACCGTCAGCGATGTCAGCACGCCCGGAAACAGGATCCGGGCTTTGCGGACATAGGCGAGATCGGCAAGGGAATGCATCGACTTGGGTCACAGTTCGGGATTGAGCGGCCGCGGACGGCGCAATCGTTGCAGGCTTCGTTCGGGTGAAGGCGGTGGTTCGTCCGGGGGTCAGCCCTCGGCTACGAACACATGCACTTTCTGGGCCGCATTGTTGGCAAAGCCGGCCACATCCCAGGGCGGATCGAGCGGCTGCACCGCGCCGTTGGCGTCGGTCGCGCGGCAGCGCAGCACGTGGTCGCCCGGGCTTGCCAGCCAGTCGCAGCTCCATTTTGTCCAGGCATGGCGCCCGGTCTGTTGTTCGAGCCGCGCCTCCCGCCACACACCATCCAGCTCGACCTCGACCCGGGTCACAGGCACGCCGCCGCCCGACCACGCGCGGCCGACTAGTGTCACCGGTCCAGGCTCGAGATAGCGCTTGCGCGTGCCCCAATCGGGCACGCCGGGGGGCACCATCAGCGATTTGACCCGCATCGTCGTCACCGGACGACCCGGATCCGTATCGGAGTCGCGGAAGCGGTAGGTCTGCACCTGCTGGAACCCGTCAAAGGGCTGGGTCAGCGCCTCGATGCGCCCCAGCCACTTGACGCTCGCCATGCCATACCAGCCCGGCACGATCAGCCGCAGCGGCGCGCCATGCTGCGGCAGCAGCGGCTGACCGTTCATCGAGTGCACGAGCATGACGTCGAGATCGGCGATCTGCTCCAGGGTGAGCGAACGGCCGAAACAGTGGCCGACGCCCTTGTCGAAGCCGTAATCGGCCCCGAAAAAGGCGATGTCCACCACGTCGGCGCGCGGCCGCGCCCGCTCGATCAGCGGCCGGAGCGGCGTGCCGGTCCATTCCGAGGTGCCAACCGCCTCATACAACCACGGCATGGAATGCGCGCGCGGCGAAATCCCGGACCGGCCGTTGCCGGCGCATTCCAGCGTCACCGGCAGCGTGACCTGCGGCAGCGCCTTAATCTCGTCGAGCCCAAGCTCGAACGGCGCATCGAACGCGCCGGAGAAGCCGAGCCTATGCGCCCCGGCGTCGATGAGCGGCACGTCGAAATGGATGAGCAGGTAATGCAGCCCGGTGGGGGTGATGTCGAGCGCCAGCGTTTCGAGCAGATTGCCCGAATTGCGGTTGGCAAGCCCGACCTCGGACTGGCTGTAGACGCCGTCCTTGGTGTCGATCCGGCCGGAATAGCCCAGAAACGGGTTGTCGGTGTTCGCCATGGCCTATCCGATCATTTCGTCGGAACGGTCGTCGGTCTCGCCGAAACGTTTGAGCACGGCGGGCGTGGTCCCCTCATACACCCTGGCGAGGTTGGCGGAAATCTTGGCGTTCTCGCGTTCAAACAACGAGTTGCCTGCGAGGTCGCTCTCGACGATGAAAGGGCCCATGTTATCGGCCTCCAGCACCCACATCGCCTGGGCCAAACCGAGTTCCTTGTTCCAGTGCACCGCCTTGACGCGCTTGACGCCGCGGCCGAGCAGCGCCCCGGTGCCGTAGCCCACCGTGGTGAGATAGATCGCGCCGTTGGGAACGAAATGCTGCTTGTAGTCCTTGGCGCTCATGCCGCCCTTGCCGATGATCAGCTTGGCGCCCGACTTGGCCATCCATTCGCCGATCCACTTGGTGAAGCGGAACGAGGCGGTGGCCGTCACGGCGCCCAGCCGGAAGGTCCCGTCCTCGTTGATGGCGGCGGCGGGCGAGCAATGGAAATTGGCCGCGCTCTCCGAGGGAAGCTCCATCGGGATATTGGCTTTGTCCTCCAGTGCGCGCTTGTAGACACCCTCGCGCGCCGTGTAGATCAGCCCGTCCAGATAGACGACGTCGCCCAGCCGCAGCTCCGCCAGCGCTTCCGGCGTCGGCGTCGTGCTCAGGCGGATTTTTCGTGGTCCTGAGGGATTTCCCATTCCACTGTCTCCCGGCGTTGATAATCGGTGAACCAGTCCGGATCGGTGCGGTATTCCACCCGTCCGTCGGCATATACCCGCGCCACAGCGCGGCGCGATGAAAGGCAGAAGGCATGGACAGACATCTGCATGCCGCCTGTATGGCAATAGCCGACCTCGATATTGGCGTCGATGACCATCGACTTGCCGACAAATCCCATGGCGCCCATGCCGATGGAATTGCCGAGTTCCTTGAGCTCGAGCTCGAGTTCGGCGATGCGCGGGTCGGAATTGCGCGAGCCGACGACGCGCAGGCAGGCGGCGCGCTTGCCGAGCACCATGCAGGTGTCCTTGCAGCCGCCCAGCCCGATGCCGATGATCGCCGGCTGGCAGGCCAGTCCCCGCTTGCCGAAGGCCACCAGGCAGTCGAGATAGAAGCGCTTGATGCCCTGGATGCCGTCGGAGGGAAACAGCATCCGGTAGTCCGTGCCGAACAGGCCGCCCTTGTGCACGGTGATCAGGTCGATCCATTCGCCGCCGGGCTCGTAACCATACTCGATCTCGGGCGCGCCGATGCCGACATTGTTGTCATGGTCGGTGCGCCACAGCGGATGCACACGGTTGGGCCGCAGGGGCACGCCGTTGGTGGCGTTGGCGGTGGCCCGGCGCAGGGCCGCCTCGAGCGCGATCGGGCCGCCCTCGATCCGGGTCTCGTTGCCCATCTTGACGTACCAGCGCGGCGTGCCGGTGTCGCCGCACATGGCGCGGCGGTCTTCCTTGGCGGCCTTGTAGTTCTCCAGCATCGCCTCGAGCACGAAGGACGACAGGTCCCCGTCCTCCACATTCGCGGCCGCCTGCAGACCGTCGAGATAGTCCTGCGGGATTTCGATGGCGGCCTTGTCCATCAGGACCTCGGCCGTCTTCTGTATGATGTCGATGGGGATCATCAGCTTGCCTCCACCAGGGTTTCGGGTTCGCCGGCGGGCAGGATGGTCTGGCCCGGCAGGACGATGGAAAATTGCACGGGCTCGCGGCTGACATCGATCTCGCCGCCTCTCTGCCGTGCAACGGTGAAATAGGAGCTGTCCAGATCGCCCGGGTCCGGAAAATCCTCGCGGTAATGGGCGCCGCGGGAATTCTCCCGCGTCAGCCCGGCCTCGGCGATGACCTCCGAGACATCGCAGAGCGAGCGGACATTGAGCCAGTCGTGCCAGGTCAGGTTGAACGCCAGATTTCCGGAGGCCACGCCCGCCTGCATCAGCTCGTCAGAGATTTCGGCGACGCGGGCGATGCCGCGTTCCATGCCGCGGCCGGTGCGGATGACGCCCACATCCTCCCACATCGCCTCCTGCAACCGGTGGCGCAGGTCCTGGACATGGGCGGGCTTCCGGCCGAGCGGCTGGCAGGCGCGGGCGATCTCGGCGTCCAGTACGGTTTCGTCCGGATCGCGCAAGGCGCCGATGCGGCGGATGTCCATGCCCATCACATCGCCGGCGACGCCGCCGAAGACGGTGGAATTGGCCACGCCGTTGCCGCCGAGCCGGTTGGAGCCGTGAGCGCCGCCGGCGTCCTCGCCGGCCACGTAGAGCCCTTCCATCTCGGTGCGCGTGTCGGTGTCGACCACCACGCCACCCATGAAGTAATGCGCGGTCGGCACCACCTCCACCAGGCCGCCGGCCAGATCGAAGCCCGAATCGGCGCAGCGCTTGACCATGCCGGAGAATTTCTGGCGCACCATCTCCGGGCCGAGATGGCTCATCTTGATGTAGACCCCGCCATGGGTGGTGGTGTTGGACTTCTGCATTTCCGCATAGATACCGCGCGAGACCACGTCCCGGGTGGCGCGCTCGCCGCGGTCGTCATAATCGAACATGAAGCGGCGTTCGGCGCCGTTGAGCAATTGCCCGCCCGCCCCGCGCAGCCCTTCCTCAAGCACCGTGCCGGTCATCTTGGTGTGGTCGCCTGCGAGCAGGCCGGTGGGGTGGAACTGCACCATCTCCATGTCGCGCAGCGGCAGGCCGGCGCGCAGCGCCATGGCGAGCCCGTCCATCGTCTTGTCGCCGGAGGGAGTGTGGTACTTGTACATGGTCGGACCGCCGCCGGTGGCCATCAGCACCGTCTTGGCGCGGACGAAGCGGAACCGGCCGGTGCGCATGTCGATCATCAGCACGCCCGCCAGCGCCGAACCGTCCCGGGTCGGGATCAGGCCGATGGCGCGGTGCTCCTGCAGCTTTTCCACCGGGCGCGACAGCACCTGCTCCATCAGCCGGTTGATGATCTCGATGCCGGTGAGATCGCCCTTGTGCACGGTGCGGTCGGCCGTCTGGCCGGCAAACGCCTTGTGGTGCAGCGTGCCGTCGCCGTTGCGGTCGAAGAAGCAGCCGATCTCGTTTTCGAGTTCGCGCACCCGCACCACCGCCTGCTCGCACAGCTTCCAGGCCATGTCCTGGTTGGGCAGCCACTTGCCGCCATTGATGGTGTCCATGAAATGTCGCTCGACGGTGTCGCCGTGGCCGAGCGCCACGTTGTAGCCGCCCTGCACCATGCGGGTGCAGCCGCACTTGCCGATCAGGCCCTTGACGGCGATGGTCACCTTCGTGCCGGAAGGCGCGGTCTGCAGCGCGTGGAGCGCCGCGAACATGCCGGCGCCGCCGGTGCCGAGAATGAGGATGTCCGTGTCGTGACGATCGATGCTGGTCATGCTCATGCTCACACCGCCTGCAGGAAAAATGCGCCGGCCACCAGGAAGGCCCCGGCGACCGCCGAAGCGGCCAGGGTCTTCTGCCGTGGCGACCAGGGCAGGAACTCGAGCGCGAGCAGCCGCAGCCCGCCGAAGACATGCACCGCGAGCAGGAAGACGAGGCCGAACTCGGCGATCTTGACCAGCGGATCGTCGCTAAAGCGCAGGAAGGCGTCGAGCCGCTCCGGCTGGTTCAAGGCGAAGGAGAGCACATAGAAATGCACGGGCAGGAACAGCGCCAGGCCCAGACCCGAGAGCCGGTGCAGGAGATAGGCTGTCCACAACGGATGCGAGCGGTGGGGCCGGATCACAGCGTCACCGCCAATACCGCGCGCAGGCCGGTCACCAGCAGCAGCAGGCCCGCGAGCCACATGAAGATGTCGAGAGCCCTGCCCTTGAGACCGAGCGTCTCATGGACGATCACGCGCAGGCCGATGGCCGCATGCAGGGACACCGCCAGCACGAACAGGCCATAGAAGACGAACCAGAGGACGCTGCCCCGGGTGCGACCGAGGATTTCGGCGGCGCTCAGCCCATCCTGAATGGCATAGATCATCACCGCGATGTGGCCCAGCGTCAGCGGGATCATCACCATCGCACTCAGGCGTTGCGCCATGTAGAGCCGGAGATCGAGCATGCCTATCGCCCTCCCCTGAAGAAGGAGGAGACGGTCTCGCGCTTGAGCCCGGCGATCGCCTTCATGGGGTTGAGCCCGTTGGGGCAATGCAGCGTGCAACTGCCCTGGCTGTGGCAATTGTGACAGCCGCCCCTGCCCGAAACCGCGTCGAGAATCGCGCCGGGATCGGCGTCCTTGGGATCGAGATAGAGCGTCCAGGCGCGCTGCAAGGCGGCAGGACCGAGGAAATCGACATTGTTGGCGACCGTGTCGCATGCGGCGTAGCAGACCGAGCAGTTGATGCATTCGATGCCCGCGTCGGCCTCGATGCGCTCGGGCGTCGCCGGGCTGATCTGCTCGACGGCGTCGTTGCGATCCCGGGTCGGATGGTGCACGCCGCCAGCAGCCACCCATCTGTCGAAAAATGGGTCCATGTCGGCGGCCAGATCCTTGATCACCGGCAGGTTGCGCAACGGCGCGATGGTGAGGACATTGTCCTTGATCACCTTCTTGATGTGGGTGCGGCAGGTCCAGCGCGGCACTCCGTTGACCATCATGGCGCAGGAGCCGCACATGCCGACGCGGCAGGCATAGCGGTAGGACAGCGTCGGATCCGCGTATTGCTGGATCCAGGCGACGACGTCGAGAATGGTCTGGCTTTCCTGCATCGGCACCAGGAACCGCTCGAAGCTGCCCTCCGTGCCGCTTCCACGCCAGACATCGACATGTAGCCCATTTGAATCCGCAGTCACACGCAACTCCCAATCGCATTGTCGGCCACAGCATAGTGTTATTTTTTCGATATAATAACGATAAATACTGACTATTTTTGTAAGCCATTCTTACATAAAACATCGCGCGGTCTGGGTACGCCGCATTCGGGGCACGCCCTATTGCCCGTTTTTTTGAGATACGAGATAAGGAGACCCTCGGGACGCCAAGTTGGTCCCTTGTGGACGTCGAGCTATTGGCCGTCGCGCATTTGAAGCGGTCCGGTTGGCCAGGTCACTTCAGCGCCAATCGCCGTTCGACGGTACAGACATATGTCCACCTTGCGTGCCTGCCGTCCCCTGCGCTGGTCGGCAGCACCACAGATCGCAACCGTTATGCCAAGCGCGAGAAGCACCCTCCCAACCCAGTCCGCACCTCCGTTATCTTCAATTGCACGCCGAGGAACGTCCCGAGTGCCTATTCGACGATGATCTGAAACACTCTGACAATGGCCCCAAGGCCCGGAGTCGCGTTGGTCGTCCCGGCCAAACTCTGACCAGTCGCCAATCCCTGCCCCATCAGCAACGTCATGCAGACAACGCTGCAATCTGTTCATTGGCATGTTCCATCACCAGACACGGCAGACCAAGCCCTGCCGGCGGATACCAGACTGCACCTGTTGGGAGACCGAGGGTCTTTGGCAAACCTGGCGAGAGATTGCTGTAGTCGGTAAGTCTGGCCGTTACAGCCATGATCACTCTGTGAGCAGACCAACCGTCGATATGAGAGTTCAATCCGACGCTATGCCCTCCTCCGCCGTAGCCAAAGAAATCATATTTGTACGTGGCCGTTGACACATTGCCTTTCTCATCCGTTTTGCAGACGAGATAGGGTTCGAACCCCTGCATCTCTGTTTCATGGTTATGCCATCGACCGGCCATGACGATCTCCGTGAAGACCCCCAGGTCCCCTGACGTCACATCCCGGATCTCGAACTCGTGTTCCTCGATGAACGTACTCATCGGATGATCTCCCGGAACTGGAGCGTCATCGATGCTTATCGTAATGCGCTCTCGATCCACAATGATTGAAGCATCGCTGCCCGGCAACAAAAGCTTTGCCGAGTAAGTTATGTCGAAAGGAACCCCGGCCCGAATTGCAGCGTCATACGCCTGTATAAATTGCTTAGAATCCGCATTAATCAACTTCGATACTCCTTAATGTAGGCAATACATTATAATATAGAAATAATTTTCAGTCAATACGGTAATTAATTAAAAGCATTTCTGGAAATATTTTTTAATCTATATCAAATCTAAATAACTAAATTACTTGAGTGATCGCAATATATACACAGATCTATATTGGAGGATCCCCGCCTGGTCGCACGTCGGCTAATTGTGATGCCTTGAAACAGAAGTCACAAAGGTTGCGTACCCGGCATTCAGTCAAGATCCCTGTGGCTCGCACTTGCCATGGAAGGCTTGGCAAAAAGCCGACTCACTACCACGTAAAAAATTCGATTCCTGTGCAAACGCCGTTATATGAAGTAACGGGGGGAATACACAAAATGAGCAGGTACGGGGTTTGCAGGAACGGTGATGATTGAGAGCAGAACAGAAGCTTGGGGCCACCGATTTAGCCGAACGCTATTTGAGCATACGGCCCATGATTTCCCAATCCTTGGAACAGGTCTTACAAATTGATGCGATCGGCGACAGTGATGGTCATCAGGCCAGGTCCAGGTCAGCCTAGTCAGCGTCCGAGCCGCCAGCAGCCTTTTTCAGATGCCGCTTCGGGCGGAAAGGCGGCGGGCCATTGACGTATTTGTGTACAAGTCTTTCAAAAACATCCTCGCTCTCACGAGCATCGAAGCCTTGGCTCACAAGACCGTCGACGAGTTCGTTGCGTAGCCGATCCAGAACCTCGCAGCGATCCCGACGGTTGGCGTTGACGCCCGTGATCATCTGCCAGAGCAAAAGGCGGGCGATGTCGTCCCGCGACGGGCGACGCTTCTCCCGAGCCGTGTCACGAGTTTTCTTCTGTCGCACTTTCTGCTCAGCCTTTCTTTGTTTCGGGGGCATCCTGGCCATCGATCGTCCTCACTCGTCACCACATACTCGCTAACCTATCACCCGTCCATGACCACAACCTTTCTGCAAACGCCGTATCCCGAGGAATCGCGCTTTCCTGATCTTGAATCGAATATCGGGGGTTTGGAATCGCGCCATGGTAAATTGAATTGATGTGCGTTGAGTTGCCCGCACCCTGATCTGATGCAATTTCAATCAAGCCGATTTGGATCGCCTTCCGGGCATGGCGTTTCCAATCAAATGACATTCGCGGCAGCGTGCGGAGGCTTCACCTCGATCCCTTCGCCATCCCACCCGAGACAACCCCTCCCCGATCTTTGCGCCGCTTTGGCGGCCCCATAACCTCGGTTCCATCCGCTACCGCCGTTTGCACAGGAATCGGCAAATCCGCGTTTCGAATCGAGTATCCGCAATCCGGAATCGAAAGTGAGGAGTTCAGAATCACCTTCAGTGGTTGCTTGAATCGCGTTTTCGGGTTCGATGAATCGAATTTCCTGACGGCTGAATCGGCAAATCCGGGTTGGGAATCGGCATGGCGCCCGAAGGAATCGGCGTTTCAGTGCCGGACTTAGCTATCCTCGGCCGGGGTTCCATCGCCATCGATGCCCATCAATTGCCGCAGCTCCTCTCCTGACATGACACCAGTCTTGGAAAGACGGGTGGCAATCCGCAACACATTCGCCTCATGCCTTACCAGCAAATCATGGGCCAAGGTTTCTGCCGCGATCAGTCGGCCATTGACCCTTTCCGCGAGTTCGCGATCAAGCGTCAGAACGTCGAACCCGCGGAGGCTGGCGCGATAAATCAGCGGCTGATGTTCTGAGAAGCCCAGGCTGGTTTCCGCGTCGAGGGCAACAAGAGTTGCCTTGGCGAGGTCGCTTTCGTCACCACCGCCCGAGCCCGCCATGACTTCGCCGATGACAAGCTGTTCGGCCACCCGTCCCGCAAGGATGGCAGCCATAACTCTGGTCAGCCAGATCTCGGTTTGCGCGAGATGACGATATCTGTCGACCGCCACTTCGCCCATCTCCCGCAGACCGATCGTTACTGATTCGACCTTGCCAATATCGAGCAGCGTCCACGCCATTGCATGACCCGCTTCATGGACCGCCACACGCCAGCGAAGATCATCGGACATGGTCATGCGTTGAGCACCGAGCGCCTGCTCGATGTCAGTCCACGTGAGCTCACGCCTGTCCCGGCGGACCTGTTGCCGCACTTCTCGAACCAGCTTTTCGATATCGGCTCCGGTCCGTCCGATGGCCAGCCATGCGAGGGATTGAAGGGCCGTTGAGGATGAGGTGGATGGAAGGCTGTCAGACATGAGCTGGTCCTTTTTCGATGGTGCGAACTGCGGACGATGATTTCGGATGAACGGGGCTGCATGTCGGCGTGTCAACCGTCGCCCCGTTCTCGGAAGGTAGCTCGGTATGCACGGGAGCTGACGCCAGAACGGCGGCAAGATCGGAACCCAGATGGTGCGCGAGAATGCCCGCCAGCGCTTCGGCATCAGGCGACGGAATGACGACATGTTTCTCAAGCCTTCCCGAGCGAAGTAGCGCCGGGTCGATCCGGCCCGGCAGATTTGTTGCCGCAACCACGATGACCCCTTCGGTCCTCAGCGCGCCGTCGAGCAGTTCCAGCAGACGCGTGACAACCGAGGTCCAGTAATGCTCGTGACGGTCATCTCCGCCTCGTCCGCTGCCACGACTGCCGATGGCGTCGAGCTCATCAATGAAGACGATGCAGGGGGCATGTGACTTCGCATTCTCGAAGACCCCGGACATCCGCTGAAGAACATCACCGAGAAAGCCGGGCTCGAGCCAATACGCGACCGAGGTCACAATCAATGGGATTTGCGTGGAGTTGCAAAGCGCCCGCGCGAAAGTGGCCTTCCCAGTACCAGGTGGTCCCGACAACAACAACTTGGTGCTCATCTCCTCCCATCCGAGGGCGTCTTCGCGCCAGAGCGCGAGGTCTTCCTTCAGATCAAGCGCCCAGGGTCGCGCCTCTCCATAGCCGGACAGCTGCTCGACGCGCAGAGAGCGGACATGATTGGGCGTCGAGGCTGCGGCTTCACCTACCGTCGCCGCCGGGATCGTGCCCTTGCCTTTGTCGGCGGCGGCATCGGTCGACGGCTCGGCTTCGGGCAGGATCATGTCGATCGGTGTAAGCTTCGGCTTGTCCCTCGACGCCGAAAGCGGATTCGATGAGCGCGACTTGCGACCCTTCTTGTCTTCATCCGCGGTTTCATCAGCGCCCGCTGGGTCCGCGAGGCTCGCAAGCAGGTTCAGCACCGCTCCTGCCGTGCGCCCGGGCCGCACTGCAAGCGCCAGATCGTCGACGCCGAGGCGGCTGGGATCGAACACAATCCCCTTCATGAGGGCGCGGGATTCATCAACGGGAATGCTGAGACATGCATGGAGCAGCTCCGCGATCAGCTCTGCGTCGATACAAGCGCCTTGAAGCACGATGTCGGCGGCGGCGATGATTTCGGGCCTGGCAGGCGCTTGGGTCTCATCCGCGATGACAAGCGGCGCAGGCTCGCCAAGAATTGCCTTGGCCAGTTTTGTTGTCAGTGTCTGTCGGGTCAGTTCCGTGATATTTCGCCCGGACGCGATGACGATTTTTCGCTGCCTCATCTCAGGTCGAGCTTCGCCAAAACGTTCCGAGAGCGGACGGTCGCCCCTGATGTCTGTCAACTCACCATAGAAGGGACATAGCAACGCATCCTCCAGCATGAGGCCGCATTGCCTCTCGAAACCTGCGACCGGGATCTTGAGCAGGATCACTGGATGTCGCCGCATTAGAACATCGCGCAAATTACCGAGGTCCGTGATGCTTTCGCCAATAGCACGGGCGATCAGCAAAGCGACCATGACCTGAACTGGATTTGGCGGCGGCAGGGATTCGCGTAAAAGCGCGAGCACGGTTGGGGTATCCAGCTGCCTGGCATGCATGGGATTGGTGGCAGAAGTTGGCGCCTTCTTCGGCGGTGAGGGCTTCACACCAGCGTCAACGTGTTTCCGTTGGGCCTTGGACACTGACTTACTGCGAGACATTCCAATGGCCATCCGGTTGACGGGTTCGCTGCCATTATGATCGAAACAATCATGCGGAGTCGTCGGTACGAGCTTCAGCGCCCTGCCAACCAGACGACGGGCACGGTCTCTGTCGCCGGCAAGACCAAATGCCGCGGAGCCGGACACTTGCCATGCGATGCCCGACTTCTTTTCACCGAAGGGAAAGCTGATATCGAGCAGTCCCACGTCCGATGCACGCTGGTAGAGGTCAAGCACGGCACGCCTGCGGATGCGCCGCAAAAGATGGCTGGAGATGCGTTCAGCGACCATATTCATGACGCATCTCCCCAACTGCCACTTGTCCAGCCGGTGGCCGCGACTTCCAGCTCTTTCGGAAGATGCTTGCGATTTCCCTGGAGCCAATCGCGGACAACAATGCAGGTCGGGTCGCCCTGGTCACACAGATCAAGAAGCCATCCGCGCGGAATAGACAGCACGCTTTCAAGCCTGACGCCGCGGCGTTTCGCGGAGCGAATGGCAATGCGAACCACGGCGGCTACATGGCGGGCCTGCTCCTCGGGTGTACGTGGCGGCAGTCCTGAAGAACAGGCTTCCGCCTGCCCCTGGGAAACACCTTGGCTTGCAGAAGGCGCCGGCGCGGCGGAACGCACCGTCGGATGGTCTTGGACCCGACTGCGAAGTGCCTTTGCTCGAATTGGTTTATGGTCTGTGGGGAAAGCGATGATGGTGGCCGTGTTGGTCGTCATGGCACGTGTCTCCCTTGGCCGAGCCCTTGGCTCGACATTCTTGGGTTTCGAATTGGATGGAATGCGGTGCTGCGGGCGGCTGAGAGCCGCTAGTGTGGGCCGGCAGACGGGACCTGCGCAAAGCCAACGATGACAGGAGGTCGCCCGTTGCGCAGAGGTGCATCGCCCTCTTCGGCATCGGTCAGATGTTCTGCCGGATCATCTACATCGGTCCCTTCGTCAGCATGTTCCTGAAGAACAATCTCCGAAGAGAAACCTCCAGTTACCGTTACTGCTACCGGACCCCGGGCGGCCCGCCAGTTTGCATCAATTCTCACGCGGAACATCTTGCGCAGCGCCAGCAAGGCTTCGCCGGCGCCGTTCACTTCGAGCAGATGGTCCAGGTGCGACAACGGCCAGATGCCGCCCTTGATATCCGTGCGGGTCCCTTCGGCGTTGAGAATGACAACGCGGACCTCCTTCACCGTGAGCCTGCGATGTTCCTTGTAGACGTGGTCGGGCACGACGAGAGCAGACGCCCACATGCGTGTCTTGAGCTCAGTGATGCGGGCCGCTTCGTAGGAGGTGAGGCTCCGTTTGACGTCGACCATGTGCGCGATCCCCGTCACTCGGTTGATGATCAGATGATCGGGGGTGTATGATTTGCGCCCCCCGGTATCGGCATCGAGCGTGAGGCCACGGTACAAACCGGGCTCATTGTTCTCGACCAGTTGGATTGCCGCCGGCGTCAGGGCCAAGCGGATATTTTCGGTGAGAACCACAAGGTCGGGATTGCAGGTAGCCAGCAGGTCGATGCCGCGCTCGAGCAGACGGCCCTCGTGAACTGGAACGGAGCGCAGGACCGAAGCGGCCTCCTCCAGACTGCCTTCGAAGGAATTTCGCATCGCCTCGACGGACAAGGCGGTGGCCGCGATCTCGGTGACGAGGGCCTCAAGCTGCGGCTCAAGCAGCTTGAGGTCGGCGGAATGCTGGTAGCGGGTAGTCGGAGCAGTCGCGGCGGGAAGAGTGGTCATGGGTAGTCTCCTGGAAAATTGAAAAGGATGCGGGGCATCACACTGGCGAGGACGCGGCTGCGCTTACGCGGAAATTATTTCCGCGTCGGACGGATCGGCGAGATCGATCAGAGTGACAGAGGCCTGGATGGCCGACGGGTTCGGTCAGTCAGCGCGAGGCCGACACGAAACCAGACGGTCGCGGTGTCCCAAATGGGTCACCGATGGCGATCCAGGGAAATTGAGGCGTCGGTGCCGCAGCATTTTCAACAGGAGAACTTGGAGAGAGTGCTTCCACCAAGCGGTGGATATCGTTAAGGGTCAACATAGCCCTGTCCTTTCCTAAGAAGGTTGTGGGTTAGGCCTCCATTGGTGTTCGTAGCACCGGTGGGGGCCGTTAAGTGACTGCAGAAATTGAACTTCCGCCGACCATCCAGACATAGTCCGGGTATTTGTCTCCGGCAAGGCAAAAAGAACACTTCCGGAACAAGAGCCCAGGCATGGTTAACATGTGACGCGGGCTGTTGAAGCGTCCGGGCAAAAGAAAAGCCCGCCGAAGCGGGCCATGTTGGCGAATAGCAGAGCGATTCTTCAGGTGACTGCCGCAAGCACCCACTCATCAGGAACGGTGATCCTGATCCTATATTTGTCTTCGCCGCTCAGGTCTTTCGACCACCAGAGTATGCCTTGCACCACCGGTTCTTCCGCATACCCCAATCGCCTGTTCTCCGCCAAGACAAGTCGTCTGGTCTCGCGCAGTAGCGTGGCCTTGTCCTTTGCTACATCGTGACCGTCGAGCACCAGGGGATACCTGGGGCCGCCCAAAGTCGGGTCCCAGGCATCCATCTCGCCAGTGTACAACGCAGAGCCGGCCCAGTCCGGGTTGACCATGCGGCGGAGGTAGATGACGAGAGTGCCCGGCGCGTCACCGAAAAAATCGACCCAACGTCCCACCAGCGCAAGCGTGTCTTCCGTGCTAGTCGCGAGCGATTCATAGAAACTCTGAAGCACCTCGCGGCGCTGATCCACAAAGTGGCACAGCGGGTGATCATCAGACGCCATCTCGCAATCGATCCAGCATTGGATGCATGTGCCCCAAATCGACAGCGATACATCCTCACCCGACAGAATGAAGCGACCGTAAAGGGAAAGTCGGCCATTGCTGAGCTGACGCACCAAATCGGCTTCGCTCGTCCTCCCCGGCATGCGGTGGACGGCCTCGAAAATCTTGGTGCACACCGCCTCCACATCCTCCTCCGTCTTGTCAGACGCTGGTGTCGCAATTTCGTCGTCTGAAGCAGAGATTACCTCAAGCATGGAGATCTCCTCCGATGTCAGCGACAGGCCCAAGGCCGATGGGCAGCGGGAGGACATACTCTTCGGCGATGTCCATGTCTTCAGAGTTATCCAAAAGCGGCCGCACTTCTTCTTTGGAGGCCCCAGGAGAGGTCAGTGGCTCGCCATGCACGACGAAGCGAAGCATCGGCAGCACCTCGTCCCTGACCCATGGACCGAATTCCGTGGAGCCGGGCCAATCCGGTTCCATGCCGAGCCGGTGCAAAAGTTTTTGCGCCTGCCCCCAACCAGTTGACTTGTCGAGTTCAACCGGCCGCCACGTCCTGCGCTCATCAAAAGCATACGGCGTGAGCGGGGCGATGATGGCGTTGAGAAGCTCGCACGCATGCCGACAATCAAGCTCGATCATCGCTGCCAAGCTATTCTTGACAACGCGTTTGCCTTCGGCAAGCGGCTTCACCGCATCCTCGACTTCGGCGAGAACGGATTTGGTGAGACGCTGGAATTCGGCCGTGTCCGTCGCCATCTTCACGTCGGACGCTTTGCGCAAGCCTGCAAGGCCGCCAAGGTCCAGGAACTCGACGGACTTCACCTTCTGCTTCGGAGCAATGCCGAGAGCAACCTTGACCGCCTTGGCAGTCAGGCGCTCACCGGCCTCGATCCTGTCAATCACTGCGCCGACCATGTGGGGCTCGCCTTTGGCAAGTTCAAACATGACCGTCGGCAAGACAGCGGAAGCCTCCAAGCGTTCGCGGTAGTCCTGCAGCCGTTCATAGATGGAAGCATAGTTCCAGGCGGACCGGACCGTATAATCCGAAAATCCCTTCAGCCATTTGCCGAAGCGTTTTTCGGGAACGATAGCCTTTGCTTCAAAGAAGCAACGGCCCAATTCGTGAGCCTGCGCCGTTGAACGGCGATTGAGTGCAACGATTGTGGATTCCGTCGCTTCAAGCAGCTTTACCATTTCTGGCGTCAGCGCTGGCTCAGCCGTGGCAACCGTTTTGATGGACGCAGAGGCGGCCAGCCTGGACACGGCCTTCTTGATGCCCGATGGCCTGTCTGATCTCTTGTACATGTAACCTCCTGTTGTGGTTTCGACGAAATGCCGATACATCAATGATCTGCCAAAATCCTCTCCGAGTCAAATCGTCCGGATTGTTAACATATTGATTTATTAATTTTTTTCATGATCTTATCGTTGAATATTAGTCAAAAGCGTCTTCCGCGAATGGGTAATTGCGACATAATGACGCATACTTATATCAACAAGTACAAATGCTCTCTTAAAGTGTGTTTTAAACTTTCGTTACTGTCTTTCAGAATGCGATGTATCTTTGTCGAAAACCCTCACCACATAGATCCGTTGGCCGCCGCACTTTAGGCGCGAGGATCGCCAGATGCTCTGCCGATTGCAGCCTCCAATATTGAGCAAATGCCTTTGGACATGAATGTGCCTCGTGCCACCAAGGTGAGTTGATGGCGGCATCATCCGACAGCTCACCGCGTCGCACTGCCCTCAGCCAGTACCGTCGGCCTATCGGCAGTTGCCTGCCCTGCCCGGTCACAACAGCACCCCGGTAGACTGCGAGCGAGATGCGGAAGCAATTTCCGCATCGGCTGTTCGGGACCGGCAGTCGGAAGACATCCGCATTTGGCTGTCCTTCCCCAATCATGTGTGTCGTAAGGCGGCGACACATGACGACAAGCGCCATTCATTGACCGGCGTTTTCGCCTGGCTGGACGTATGGTCCAAATTGTTATTTGATAAAAACTTCAAGTTGGCAAAATTGGATTGTGCAATCTATGGATATCGGAGCTCATGAAGACCATCCCATGGATGACGTCGAAGCCGCTCCGTCCGTTGCGATCATTCCCGACATCGTCAGCGCCATCAATTATGCTTCTTGGCAAAATGCTGTCCCCATTCTGAGATCAGTTGAAATCAACAACGGCACGGCGACGACGCTCAGCAATCTGCGGCTCGAACTCAGCGTCACGCCTGCGTTCTGCCGGTCGAAACATTGGACCATCGATCGCATGGCGCCCGGCGACAGTTTGAGGATTTCGGACCGGGCGATAGAACTCGATCCGGAGTTCCTTGCCGGCCTGAATGAAGCGGAACGGGGACAGGTCCGGTTCGTGCTGTTTTCGGGAGATCAACCGATCTCCGAGCATGTAGAGGACATCCGTTTGCTGGCGAGGGACGAATGGGGCGGGTTCGGCGCCATGGCGCCTCTGCTTGCCGCCTTCGTCATGCCCAATGATCCCGGCATTGCCAAGATCATCAAGGATGCCGGAAACGTGCTTGCACAGCACGGGCATTCCTCGGCGCTCGATGGCTACCAGTCGCAGGATCCGCGGCGAGCCTACATGCTGGGCGCAGCCATCTGGTCAGCGATTGCGGCGCGCAGGCTGACCTATGCCGAGCCGCCACGCAGTTTCGAGAAGTATGGGCAGAAGGTCAGGCGGCCGACGACCATTATCGATGATGGCTTGGCGACCTGCCTCGACACAAGCCTGTTGTTTGCCGCAGCGTTGGAGGCCGTGGGGCTCAACCCAATGGTTCTGCTGCTGGACGATCATGCGCTCACTGGTTTCTGGCTCACGCGGAAGACATTTCCCAATCTGATCGAGACCGATCCGGGCGAGGTGCGCAAGGCCTTGGCCGGCCGTGAAATCGTCACCTTCGAAACGACGGCCATCACCCATGCGCCTGCATCCACATTCGAGGATGCGATCCGCATCGCCCGCGGCCGGATGTCGGAGCAGGAGGAGGACCGTTTTGTCGCCTCGATCGACATCGCGCGCGCCCGCCAGGCGCAGATCAGACCGATGGCGTCGCATCACCGCGCAGTTGACGACAAGGCCGATAGCGGGGAAGAGGCAGCACCCCTACCGCTGCCATCACTTCCCGACTTTACCGCGATGCCGACCGACAGCGCCGAGGAGAAGCCGACCACGGCATCCGGTCGGATCGACCGCTGGCAGCGCAAGCTTCTTGATCTTTCGCTTCGGAATCGGCTTCTGAACTTCAGGGACAGCAAACAGGTGATCCCGTTTGTCTGCCCCGACATTTCCTTCCTGGAAGACCGGCTGGCCGATCAAGCGCGGGTCCGCATCATATCGTTGCCGCAGCAGAACCCGATCGGCGATCGCGATGAAAAGTTGCACTTCCAGGCAACCGGGAAGGATCTGAACACCGAGTTCGCCTTGGCGGCGCTGCAGCGGGACGAGCTGTCGTCGCCGCTCGCAGTCAAGGACCTGGATGCCCGGCTTATCGAACTCTACCGGCGCGCTCAGAACGATCTGTCCGAAGGCGGTTCCAACACGCTCTTTCTAGCGGTTGGCTTCCTGCGCTGGAAACGATCGGCCGATGACGTAAAATCCTATCGCGCACCGCTGTTGCTGGTGCCGGTGAAGCTGGAACGCAAGAGCGCCTCATCTCGGTTTTACATTCTTCACCACGAGGATGAGGTCCGCTTCAACTCCACACTGCTGGAGTTGCTCAAGAAGGATTTCGACCTGTCGCTGCCGCAGTTTGAAGCGCCGCTGCCAACCGATGACAGCGGCACAGACGTTCCGCTGGTTCTCGAAATGGTCCGCCGCGCGGTGCGCGAGGTTCCAGGATTCGAAGTGGTCAATGAATCGGCATTGTCGACCTTCTCCTTCGCGAAATACCTGATGTGGAAAGATCTGGTCGACAGGACGGACCAGCTTCGCCAGAGCAGGGTTGTGCGCCACCTGATCGATAACCCCGAGACCGCCTTCGAGCCTGGCGTCGCGACGACCTTCCCGGGTGAACGCGACATCGATGTCAGATATGAACCGAAGCATCTGGTCATGCCGCTCGCAGCGGACTCGTCGCAACTCGCCGCGACCATGGCAGCCGCGGAAGGACATGATTTTGTCCTGATCGGCCCGCCCGGCACCGGCAAGAGCCAGACCATCGCCAACATGATCGCCCAGTGCCTGTCGGAGAAGAAGAGCGTCTTGTTCGTTGCCGAGAAAACCGCTGCTCTTGGCGTGGTGCATCGGCGGCTGCAACAGCACGGACTGGGCGCCTTTTGCCTGGAGATCCACTCCAATAAGGCCGAGCGGAAGAAGTTCGTCGCGCAATTGAAGGAGTCCTGGGAGGCGAGCACATCCGGCTCCGGCGAACAGTGGATCAGGATCAACGATCGTCTGCGGGTGCGCCGGGATGAGCTGAACGGCTACGTCCAATCCTTGCACAGACAGGCGCCGAACGGCTGGTCCATCTTCAGGGCCATGGGGGTCTTCGTCCGGGGCATGGATGCCTATGCACCCGATCTGGAATGGCCTGCACCCAGCCAGCACGATGAACGGAGTTACAAGAGGCTGGCCGAGCTCGTGGCCGAACTGGCGTTGGTCTTCCGCTCAGTCACCCCGGTCAAATCGTTGCGCTTTGTTGACGTGACAGAGTGGTCAGCGAGCTGGGAGAAGAGCTTCCTGGCCCAATCCGAACGTCTGTCCGGCTCGGTTGCCAACTTGCAGAGGAAACTCCAAACCTTCACGAATGCGCTCGGAATGGATGGGAGATCGGATTGCTCAGTGGGCGAACTGAATGAACTGGCCGTGATGGCAACGTCACTGCAAGCAGCCGCCGGGAAGAACTTCAGGGTCATCTTCGATCGCAATTTCGCCGAACTCAGAAACTCCATCGCGGAAGTCGAGAACGCCATCAGTCAGTTCAAGGCCGCCGGCTCGAAACTGGGCGCGGATTATGCGCACGAGGATCTGGTCCGGATACCTGTCGACCAGCTGGACATCGACTGGAGGCAAGCCGGCGCAAGCGCTTGGCCGAAATCCCTGTTGGGCAAAAGACGGGTCCGCAAACTGCTCCAATCCTATGTGAGATCCGGGAATGCGGATCCGGAGCGCGACTTGCCCCACTTGCGGATCATGAAGGCGAGCGCTGAAGCAGTCGGGGCCAGTTCGCTGGGCGCGCACGCGCCCGGCTGGCGCGGGGTCGAGTCCGATACGGCTGCGATCTCGACCTACTTCGATGAGGCCGCGGCACTCAGATCAGCACTGATGCGGCTTGGGCAGGCGGCCGGTTCCGTCAAGTCGGTGGCGCAAGCGGTGGCGCCTTGCCTGATGGGCGCCGATGCCGATCATCCGCTGCTGCCAAGGGCAGTTGCCTTCCTCGAGGCACGGCAGGCGTTCACCCTTGAATTGAAGGCCTATCGGGAGCTGGCCGGAACGATTCCGGTTGCGGCGGGCGCCAAGTCCATGCTGGCCGATATTATGACAACCATGGCTGACATTCGGGCCAATCAGACTGCTCTTCAGACATGGACTTCGTGGTGCGATGTCCGCAAGAAGGCGATTGCGCATGGTCTCCAACCCTTCATCACTGCTCTCGAGCAGAAGAGCTTGGAACCCGACGAGGCGGGACCATCCTTCGAACTCGCCTATGCGCGTTGGTGGTTGCCAGGCGCAATCGATGCCGATCCGGTCATCCGCCAGTTCAAGCGTTTCCAGCACGAGGATGCACTCGCCGATTTCAAGAGGCTGGATGAACTGGCGCAGCAAGGCGCACCATCCGAGATCCAGCGAAAGCTGGCGCGGAATCTGCCCGCCCCGAACGAGGTGCCACGACGTTCGGAACTCGGACTGCTGCGCCATCAGATGGAACTGCAAAGGCCGAGCAAATCCATTCGCGACATGATTGCCGGCATACCCCAGACTTTCGGCACGCTCGCGCCCTGTCTTCTGATGTCGCCGCTTTCGGTTGCCCAGTATCTGCCGGCGGATCAGGCGCTTTTCGATGTGGTGATCTTCGACGAGGCCTCGCAGATCACCACCTGGGACGCCGTGGGGGCCTTGGCGCGGGGCAGGCAGGCTGTGATCGTTGGCGACCCGCGGCAATTGCCGCCCACCAATTTCTTCGGCAAGGCGGACAATGACGACGCCGACCCCGAGATCCAGGAGCATGACAAGGATCTGGAGAGCATCCTGGATGAGGCCAAGGTGTCGGGAATTCCGGTTCTTGAACTCAATTGGCACTACCGCAGCCGGCATGAATCCCTGATCGCGTTCTCCAATTGGCATTATTACCACAACCGACTCATCACCTTCCCGTCGCCGGTGACCGAGGACCGGGCGGTGTCGCTCCGCTACCTCTCCGAGGGGATCTATGATCGCGGCAAGAGCCGCACCAACAAGGCCGAAGCCATGGCCATCGCCAGCGACGCAGCGTCCCGTATGCGGACATGGCTGAAACTGCCGGAATCGGAACGGCCAACGCTTGGCGTGATCACCTTCAACAGCCAGCAGCAGTCGCTGATCGAGGATCTGCTCGATCAAAAGCGCAGGGAGTTTCCCGAACTTGAATGGTTCTTCGCCCGCGACCGGGTCGAGCCGACAGTGGTCAAGAACCTGGAAAACGTGCAAGGCGACGAGCGCGATGTCATGCTGTTCTCGATCACCTTCGGTCCAGATCAAGCCGGCAAGCTGACAATGGCCTTTGGCGCACTCAACGGCGACGGCGGCGAGCGGAGGCTGAATGTGGCAGTCACCCGGGCGCGCCAGGAACTGATGGTCTATTCCTCCATCATGTCGGACAAGATCGACACCGGGCGCACCCGCGCCGAAGGTGTCAAGCACCTCAAGACCTTTCTCGACTATGCCGAGCGCGGCGCGATTGCCCTGCCGGCTGTTGACCAAGGTTCGGTCGGCTCGTTCGACTCCCCGTTCGAACAGGCAGTGTCGGCAGCGCTTTGCGCCAAGGGGTGGACGATTGTTCCGCAAATCGGCGTGTCGGGATTCCGCATTGATCTCGGCGTGGTTCATCCCCACAAGCCGGGCACGTTTCTGGCCGGCATCGAATGCGACGGCGCCACCTATCACCGCTCGGCGACCGCGCGCGACCGGGACAAGATCAGGGAGGAGGTGCTCAGGGGGCTCGGCTGGGAGATCCTGCGCATCTGGTCGCCGGACTGGTGGCATGACAACGCGGGCGCCACCGAGCGTCTGCACATGGCGCTCGAAGCCCTGGTTGTGGCGAGCCAGGCGAAGGACGCGGAACGGGATGCGCAACAAGAGATCGAAAGCCGGTCCGCCGAATCAGACGCAGATGATGAAATGTCCCAGGAGAGCTACGACATGACAGAGACCGAGGGCGTAACACCTGACGACGACTCGGATGCGCCATCCTCGGCCGACCCTGCCACGCAACCCGAGGCGGGTAGCCCTTCCTTCCAGAAGGTCATTCGCTCAGACGCCGAAGCCGTCGAGCGATTTAGCAAGACCGATCTCTCGGAATTCAGAGCCGATCCAGACGCCTTTTACGAATTCAGTTACCGTTCCACCATCGACGGCATGGTCGCCAGGATCGTCGACACCGAAGCCCCGGTGCGCGACGATGTGGTGGCGCAACGCATCGCCCGGGCGCATGGCTGGCTGCGGACCGGCAGCCGCATCCGCGACAAGATCGAACGACACTTGCGCCCCTTTGATTTCACCCAGGACAGCGCCGGCCGCTTCCTCTGGCCCAAGGGCGGGATCGTGGAGACCGTCGAATATCGGCCGCCCGCCACCGAGGATGACCGTCGGCCGGTGACTGACATCGCGCTGCAGGAGCTTGTCGGTTTGGTGCGGATCCATCCCCAGGCGCTGGAGGAACCGGACCCGGCGCTGGTGCTGTCGCGGCTGATGGGCTTCGAGCGGCTGGCCGCCAGCAGCCGCGCGCGGATCGACGAGGCGATGGCATTGTTTACGCAAGCCAATGGGAGGGCTGAGATGTGAAGTGAAATCGGCCAGTTTATGTCGGTGGCAGCTTATCGGCGCTGAAACTGCATATCCCGAAGCGGAAATCATTTCCGCATTGCGCCCTCATCTCAGTCGTTGCCGTGACAATGGCCGCTGCCCAGAAGCGGACATGTGCATCGCTAGGAAGAACGGCCCTTCGCGCCCCCAACTCGGCCATTTAGCATCTGCGATGCCGTTTCCCTCCCGGCTCCATAAACTCCTTTCTTTTGCGCATTATTCCGACGGCCAATGACGGCCGAAGGAGAACTCAAATGGGTACTGCACAATATGATCCTGCTGCACTGGTGCGACCGGCATGGAACGCCGGCCGGAAGGTCGGTGTTAAGAAGCCACTGAAGCAGCGCCAGATATGGGCGATCCGCTTCTTCCTCGATAGGGAGGAGCGCATGAGAGACCGCGCGTTGTTCGACCTCGCGATAGATAGCAAGCTTAGAGGTTGCGATCTCGAGAAAATCAAGATCGGAACCCTTGTGACCGGGCCCGAGATTCGATCGCGCGCGATGGTGATCCAGCAGAAAACCGGTCGTCCGGTTCAGTTCGAGATCACGGCCGACGTGAGGGCCAGCCTGCTTGCCTGGCTTGAGCGAAGAGGTGGAACGGTCGATGACTACGCCTTTCCCAGCCGGGTCGATCCTGCCGATCACCTGAGCACCCGCCAGTACGCAAGATTGGTCGATGAGTGGGTGGCCGCAATCGGCCTGCGATGCGAGGACTACGGCACACACTCGCTTCGACGAACCAAGGCGGCAATGATCTACAAGGCGACAGGAAATCTTCGCGCGATCCAAATCCTCTTGGGCCATACCAAGATCGAGAATACCGTTAGGTATCTTGGGGTAGACATCGAGGATGCCCTGGAGCTGGCGGAGCACACGGAGATTTGACAGAGCGGCCCCGTGCTCAACGGGGCCGTCGGTCTTGGCGCAGAGGGCCATGTGAAGAAGTTGCTTTGAGCCCCGATACGGAAATTGTTTCCACATTCGCCCCCATGCCGGCCATACAGAACAGCAATGGGGGCGACTGGCAGCAGATGTCGATCAAAGGCGGCCCGCAATCAGGCGGGCTGTTTCTCCCCGATCTTTCCGGCTTCGACCAGAGCCGAGACGATGACACCCGCCACCAGGGCCCAGAAGGGTGCGCTGATGCCCAAGAGCGAGACGTTCGACATGGCGACGGCGAGTGCCACGAAGGCGCCGGTCTGGTTGCCGAGCGACTTGCCGAAAGCGTTCTGGAAGGCAGACAGCAACACGCCGATCATGGCGAGGCCGGCGACGGTGCCGATGAGGGCGGACGGCAGGCTGAGCACGATCGGAACCGCGGCGCCGGCGAGGAGGCCGAAGGCGGCGAAGAGCACCCCGTTGACGACGGTCGCGGCATAACGCCCCTCCTTGTTTTCGCCCGCCTGCTCGGACGAGCAGATGGCCGTCATCGGGCCGGCGATATTGGCATTGTGGCCGCCGAGGAAACCGGCTGCGACACCGCCGATGCCGGAAATGATCGTCATTGCGTTGACCGGAGGCCTGTAGTCCTCGGCCATGAGCACGCCGGTCGCCTGCGCGTTCTCGGCGCCGATCACCAGAAGGGCGAGCGGGATGGCGATCGCGAAGAAGGCGTCGACGGAGAACACCGGCATCGTGAATTCCGGTGCCGCGAAGGCGATGTTGGCCGCGCCGCCGCCGACCGCACCGGTCGCAAGCGCAACGACCAGGCCTGCGACAAGGGCCGCCAGAACCGGCGGAATGGATTTGGTGAGCCGCATCGAGACAAAGAAGGCGAGGATTGCCGCGCCGGCAATCAGCGGCGCCGAGTTGAGCGCCGTCACCGTGCCGATGGCGAACCGGATCAGCGCGCCGGCGATCATCGCCATGACGATCGGCATCGGCAGCCAGCGCATCACCTTGCCTATGAGGCCGCTCACGCCGAGCAGCAGAACCAGCAGGCCCGCCATGATGAAGCCGCCGACGGCCTCGTTGAACGGAATGGTGGCAAGCGAGCCGGCGACAAGGGCCGCGCCCGGGATCGAGTAGGCGCCGTTGATCGGCTGCTTGTAGTAGAGCGCGAGCAGCAGACTGATGAGCCCGCCGAGCACGTAGATCGCAAACAGCCAGGCGACCGTCTGCCCGTTGCTGAGATGGCCCGCTTCTGCCGCCCCGATGACGATCAGGGCCGGACCGGAGCAGCCAAAGATGGCGGCGACGAGCCCGGCGCTCATGGTCTTGATGCCGAGATGTTTCGGCAAGTCTCTGAGACCCGACATAAGGCCGGGTCCCCGTTCGACAAGGCGTGTTTCGAGTGTCTTCTGCTGGGTCGTATCCATTCTCAATCCTCCCGAAGCGGATCCGAGGCCGCTCCCTCCTCGTGGAAATGAAGCCGGGCTCCCGCCCGGCCGTTGGTTCAGCGCCCGACGAAGGACGGCGCGCGCTTTTCGTGGAAGGCGAGCACGCCTTCGCGGAAATCCTCCGATGTCCGAAGCCGGCTGTAGCAATGACCCTCGAGCTCGATGGCCGTCGACAGCAGCGCGTCGTCGGTGTCGTTCAGAAGCTTTTTTGCCGTGCGCTGGGCCAGCGGAGAGAAGCCGATCAGTTCCTCGACGAGCGCGTCGACGGCCTTTTCGAGATCGGCGTCCGCAACGATCTCCGAGGCGATGCCCCAGTCGTAGGCCTCCTGACCGGTGATCCGCTTCGAGCGCATCACGATGTTCTTGGTGCGGGTGACGCCGACCATCTTCTGCAGGCGGGCAGAGCCTCCGGAGCCTGGGATTTGGCCGAGCTTCTGCTCGGGCAGTGCGTAGCGCGTGGTGTCAGTCGCGATGCGGAAGTCGCAGGCAAGCGACAGTTCGAAGCCGACGCCGAAGCAAAAGCCGCGGTTGGCGGCGATGACCGGCTTGGAGCAGCGGGCCGGTGCCGCGATGTTCCAGGCGAGGTGCGAGACATGCTCCGGGCTCGCCTCGAGGAAGCCCTTGATGTTGCCGCCGGACGAGAAGTGCCCGCCCTTGCCCGCAACGACGATGATGCGGACGCGCTCGTCTTCGTCGAGCGCCTCGAAGACAAGGCGCAACTGGTCGCGGGCCTGCATGGAGACGACGTTGTAAGGCGGATTGTCGAGCGTGATGTCGGCGCGCTGACGGGCGGCATCTATCGTGACGGTGAAGCCGTCGAGTTCAGCCAGGCGCGGGTCCTGGAATGCGGCGTGTTCGGCCATGGAATGTCCTTTCGTTGGTCGGGCGGCGGGGTGCCACTCACTGATTTTCGGGAATGCGTTCCTCGGTGTAGTCGCCGGCCACCAGAAGGCGGCGCAGCAGCTTTCCGACGGGGGATTTCGGGATCTCATCGACGAAGACGATGCGGCGGGGGCGGCGGAAGTTGGCGAGCCCGGAATCGCGGCAATGGCGGTCGAGATCCTCGGCCGTGACATCGCCGCGCCGCTTGATGAAGGCGACAACGATCTTGCCCCAGCGCTCGTCGGGGAGGCCGACGACCGCGACCTCGGCGACGCCGTCATGCAGCGACAGGCAGCTTTCCACCTCGACCGGCGAAACGTTCTCGCCACCGGTGATGATCATGTCGTCGGCGCGGCCGGTGACGAAGAGATCGCCGTCCTGATCGAAGAAGCCAGTGTCGCCGGTGAAGTACCAGCCGCCGTGGAGCGCCTTGGCATCCGCCTCGGGCCGGTTCCAGTAGCCCTCGAAGGCCTCGTCGCTCTTCATCAGCGCGATGATCTCGCCTTCCTCGCCGACGACTGCCCGCTCGTCCGGATTTCGGCTGCCCAACTTCACGACCCGGATCGTCTGGTTGATCCCGGCGCGGCCGGCGGAGCCGGGTTTCGCGGCCGCCGTCTGCTCGATAGTGAAGGTGTAGATTTCCGACGAACCATAGTGGTTGACGAAGAGTTCGGGCCGGAAGGTCTGGTCGAGCCGCTTTAGAAGCCCGTCGGTCATCGAGGCGCCGGCATAGCCGAGCTTGGTGACGGAGGCGACGCGCGCGGTCGAAAAGGCATCGTGATGCACGAGGTCGTGGTAAAGCGTCGGCACCAGATAAAGATTGGTGATCTTCTCCTGTTCGATCAGGTCGAGCGCCTTGGCCGCGTCGAAGCGCGGCAGGCAGACGAAAGTGCCGCCGATCAGCGAGGATGCGATCAGGGAGCGCACGCCCATCGTGTGATAGAGCGGCATGACGCCGAGTGTACGCTCGCCATGCCGGTAGAGGTTCTGGGCGACATGGGCGACGGCGCCGGCGCGTTCGGCCAGGTGGCGGCGCGGAACACCCTTCGGCTTCGACGTCGTGCCGGACGTGTACAGCATCAGCGACCAGTCCGCGGCGCCCGCGAGTGGCACCGCATCGGAAGCTCTGCTGTCCATGATGGAGGCCAGCGCCTCGGCCGAGAACTGCGGCAGGTGCTGCGCGTGGCGCGACAGGCGCAGGGCCTCTTCCGTCGACACGTCGTAGAACACGGCCTTCGCGCCGGAATCCTCGATGCCGAAGTCGATTTCGTCTGCCTTTGCCCGCCAGTTGAGCGGCGTGACGATCAGGCCGAGAAACTGACAGGCCCAGTGCAGCGACGCGTTCTCCCAGCGGTTCTGCATGGCGGTCAGCACATGGTCTCCGCGCTTCAGGCCGGTCTCGCTGAGCGCTGCGGCAAGCGCCGAAACCTTGTCGTACCACTGGCGATAGCTCAGGCGCATCTCTCCGTCGACGATCGCGAGCGCGTCCGGGTCGCGCTCGACGCTCGCGAGGAAGCTCGTTCCAAGATCAAGCATTTGTTGTCTCCTCCTTCCGTTGTTCCTCCGCGGCGGCGAGCGCCGCCTCGACGATTGTCGCGTAGCCCGTGCAGCGGCAGAGATGGCCGGAGAGGTGCTCGCGAATGTCTTCCCGGCCCGCGTCCGGCTGATCGCGCAAAAGGGCGTCGAGCGACATCAGGATGCCGGGTGTGCAGAAGCCGCACTGCAGTCCGTGATGGCGGCGAAAGGCCGCCTGAAGCGGCGAGAGCTCGGCCGGGCCGGGAGCCAGCGCTTCCACGGTTCGCACGTCGCTGCCGCGCACCTGCTGGGCGAGCGTCAGGCAGGCGCGCGCCGGCTTTCCGTCGATCTGCACGGTGCAGGCCCCGCAGACCCCGTGCTCGCAGCCGACATGGGTGCCGGTCAGCCCGATCTCGTGGCGCAGCAGATCCGACAGCAGCATCCGGTTTTCGGCCTCTGCACGGACCTTGCGGCCGTTCAGCGTGAATTCGACCCCATGCCTTTGGGCAGCGTTCATGCGCGGCATCGGCTTGCCTCCCTGAGGGTCTCGCGGCCAAGATTGCGGACCAGTTCGCGCCGGTAGCGGGCGCTGGCGTGGATGTCTTCCCGGGCGTTCAGCGACCAGGCGATGTCGTTGAGGGCATCGTCGAACTGATCGTCGTCGAGCTCCGGCAGCGCGAACACACGCGGCCGGTCATCGACGCCGGCAATGCCGAGCCGCAGTCCCGTGTCATCGGCGACTGCTGCGCAGGCGACGATGGCGAAATCGCCATGCCGGCGGCCGACCTCGCGGAAGGCATAGCCGCTGCCGGGCCGGGCCTTCGGGAAATGCACGGCCTCGATCATCTCGCCCTCGGCGAGATTGGTCGCCATCATGCCGATGAAGAAGTCGTCCGCCGTGACCTTGCGCTTCTGCTTGCGGCTGCGCAGGCTGACGGCGCCGCCGAGCGTGACCAGGGACAGAGGCAGCTCGGCGCTTGGGTCCGCATGGGCGACCGAGCCGCAGACCGTGCCCCGCGCCCGCGTCTGCACATGACCGATCCAGGGGAAGGCTGCGGCCAGCAAAGGCAGGTCGCGCAGGAGGTTCGGCCAGGCTTCCAGGTCCGCCTGGCGCACGGCCGCACCGACGGTGATCCCGTCGCCGGACGTCTCGATGCGGCGCAGCGTTTCAAGCCGCATGATGTCGATGAGCACGCCGGGGCGGGCAAGGCGCATGTTGAGCATGGGCACCAGCGACTGCCCGCCGGCGATGATGCGCCCGTCCCCGCCTGCTTCGGCGAGGGCCGAGAGCGCTTCGTCCAGCGTGTCAGGACAGATGAAATCGAAGGATGCGGGCTTCATCCGCGCCTCCTGAAAAGGTTCGCAAGCCGCTGGATGAAGCCGGCGGCGGCGCTGGGAGGCGCGCCGCCGCCGGCATGACGGGCGAGCGCCTGGAAGAATTGTCCGATCACCACGCGCGCAGCGCCGTCGAGGAGGCGGCCGCCGACCGAGGCGACCTTTCCGCCTATCGCTGCCTCGTAGCGATAGTCGATGCGGGTGCCGGTCGCCGTTTCGGTCAGCGTCACGCGGCCCGTGCCGCGGCCGGAACCGAGCGCGCCTTCCGTGCCGCCCGAAAGCGTGACAGCTTCCGGCGCGATCATGTCGGACAGGCGGATGTCGGCGCGGTATCGGCCCTTGACCGGACCGATGCCGAGCGTGACCTCGGCGCGGAAATGCGTGTCGGAGACCTTTCGGACCTCGTGCGCGCCGGGAATGATGGCCTTCAGCGTGTTCGGGTCGAGCAGCATCGTCCAGACGGATTGGCGGGTGGCGACGACATCGGCCGAGCCCGCGCCCGTCAGCAACCGTTCGCCGGAGGCGCCGGTGGCGACCGGGGCAACGTCCCGCGGCTTCGACGAAGGTCGCTCCTCGGCATAGAGCCATTCGCTGACCCGACTCGGCGACAGCGGCAGCCGTATGTCCTCGACTCCGAGCGCATCGGCGACGGCGTTGGCAATGCAGACCGGCGTCGACATGCAGTTGCCCTCGCCGACGCCCTTGGCGCCAAGCGGCGTGAAGGGCGATGGCGTTTCGTGATGGAGGATCAGCGGCTCCGGCGTCTCCATCACGGTCGGGATCAGGTAGTCGGCGAGGGTGCCGGGCAGGAAACTGCCGTCGCTGCCATAGGCATATTCCTCGTAGAGTGCGGCACCGACGGCCTGGGCGAAGCCGCCACGCACCTGGCCTTCGACCATGCCGGGATGCAGGATGCGGCCGCAGTCGTGCATCGTCACGTAGCGGTCAATCCGCACCTGGCCGGTCGCCCGGTCGATCTCCACGCCGCAGATGTCGAAGATAAAGCCATGGCAGAGCGACGAGTTGATCCCGTCCGCGGCCGTCGGCGCCTCGAGTTGCTCCGGCGTCCAGAAGACAGTCTCGCGGATCGTCTGGACGTTTCCATCCGGCAGGGTGCCGGGCGCCCAGTGGCTTGCCGCAGCCACGCGTCCGAAGGAAATGGCATTGTCCGGGTTGTCGCGATCAAAGAGCTTCCCGGCCTTGAACTCCACGCGATCCGCCGTGACATTGAGCTGGCTCGCGGCGATAGCTGCAAGACGGTCCCGGATACGGTCGGCGGCAAGGGAAGCGGCGCCAGCGACGGCAGCGGCAAACCGGCTTGCATAATTGCCGGACGCGATCGACCAGGCGTCGCGCGCGGTGTCGAGTTCGGTGTTGACGCACACGGCCTCCAGGGGGAGCCCGAGCCGCTCGGCGACCACCTGCGCCAGGACGGTGCGGTGGCCCTGCCCTTGCGGCACCGAGGCGACCTTGACAGTGACGGAGCCGAGAGGATCGATGGCCACTGTTGCGACGGACTGGGCGCCGTTCTTCGGACCCGCCTTCGCCCGTTCCTCCGGCGTCAGGACTGTCGTGATGTAGCCCATATTGGAGACGCTCGGCTCGACCACCGTCGCATAGCCGATGCCATAGAGGCGCCCTTCGGCACGCGCACTGTCCCTTCGCAGCTTCAGAGCCTCGAGGCCGCCTTCCGCACACGCGCGATCGATTGCGGTCTGGTAGTCGCCCGAATCCAGGAGCCCGCCGGTCGCCGTGCGATAGGGAAAGGCGTCGGCCGGCACGAGGTTGCGACGGATGACCGCAAGCCTGTCGAGCCCAAGCTCGTCGGCGATCTTGTGGACGAGCCGTTCGAGCGCGAAATAGACCTGGGGTCCGCCGAAGCCGCGGTTCAGTCCCGTCGGCGTCTTGTTGGTGAGCACGACGCGGTTGCGGATGGCGACGTTCTCGATCGCATAGGCGCCGGTCATGTTGCCGTGCATGCGATAGAGCGTCGCCGGTTCCGGGGCGCGCAGATGGGCGCCGCAATCCTCGAGCTGATCCCAGCAGAGTGCTGTGATGCGGCCATCGGCGGCAACGGCCGCCTCCAGCGTCGTGACACGGTTGGTCGCCGAGACCGAGGCCGTTAGGTGTTCGAGCCGGTCCTCGATCCATTTGACTGGCCGTCCGGCGACGCGGGCAGCGACGGCGGCGAGGATGACATAGGGAAACACGCCCTGCTTGATGCCGAACGAGCCGCCGGAATCGGGCGGCGTGCGTAGCCGCATGCGGTTGCCGGGCACGTTCAGCGCGCGGGAAATCACGGCATGGATCGAGAACGGTCCCTGGAAATTCGCGGTGACATCATAGGCGTCCTCACCGGGATCGTAGTCGGCGATGACCCCGTAGGTTTCGATCGGCGTGCAGGAATTGCGCGGATAGGCGATGCGGATGGAAATGCGGTGGTCCGCAGTCGCGAGCGCTGCTTCGGGGTCGCCGTAGCGAAAGCTGCGCTCGTTGATGAGGTTGGTGCCGAGCGAGGGATGCAAGACCGGTGCGTCTGCGGCGAGCGCCTTCTCGGGATCGACAATGGCGATAAGCCGCTCGTACTCGACCTCGATCAGGTCGAGCGCATCCTCGGCGACATAGCGGTTCTCGGCGACGACGAGGGCGACGGGTTCGCCGACATAGCGCACCCGGTCCCGGGCGATCGGCCAGCATTCGACATTGGCCTTGACCCCGACCGTCATGCTGCGGGTGAGCCTTGCCACATCTTCGCCTGTCAGCACGGCGAAGATGCCGGGCAGCGCACGGGCGGCAGTCGTATCGATCGCACGGATTTCGGCATGGCCATGCGGCGAACGCAGGATCGCCAGGTGCGCGGTGTCGCGCCGGACGGGCAAGTCGTCGATGTAGCGGCCGCGGCCGGTCAGAAGTCCGGCGTCCTCGACCCGTTGGACGGTCCGGCCAATCAGGCCGCCCGCCGTTTCCAATCTGGTCATTCGCTCCTCCCGCACCCGTTGGTGAAGGGGTGCCGTGGAGCAAAGGGTGGAGAAGGGCGGCCGATCGGGCGATACCGCCGTGTCTCAGACCTTACCGAGGAGTCTCAAAATCCTGACCCGAGAGGCGGCTTACACTTCGGAAGATGCTCGGCGGGGAGCCGGCATGATCGTGGAAGAAGCGCGAGAAATGCGCCGGCACGGAAAATCCGAGCTGGTCGCCGATCGTCGCGAAGCTCTGCGCTCCGTCGGCGACGGCCGCAACCGCCTGTTCCAGCCGCTGCACGTTGAGGAAGACCCGCGGCGTCACCCCCATCGAGGTCTCGAACAGCCGGAAGAAATGCGCCCGCGACAGGCCGACGTCGGTCGCGAGCAGATCGAGATCGGCGATCTCGCCCGGCGCCGCCTTCATGCGCTCGACGGCCTTGCGGATGCGGAAATCGACCCGGTGGCGCGAGGCGAGGTCACGGATCGAATTAGGCAGCGAGCGCCAGTCGGCGAAGCGTTCGATGACGGCGATCATCAGTTCGCCGAGTAGCACCTCGTGCACTTCGGCGCTGTTGGGCTCCTGCACCATGGCCTCCGCGAGCATGCGCGCCCGCCAGCGGATGTCGGGGGTGATGGAGCCGACATTGGAAGTGAAGAAATCCGGTGCGTGGCTTGCCGCCCAGTTCGGCCGGAAGTGCCGCAGCCATTGCTGTTCAATGTAGAGTGCGAGGATCACCGTCTTCGGCCGCGACTGGTCGTGCGCATAGGCATGCGGTTCCCAGGCATTGATGAGGACGGCGCTCTCATCGGTGAGCGGCACTAGCCGGTCGCGCACCGAAAACTGCGTGTCGGCGCCCTCGACCTTCAACAGAACGTGGCAATGCGGGTGCGCATGCCGCACCAGGGGCCGATCCATATCCAGCAGCGCCACCCTCCCGAAGCGGCCACGTGCGATGCGAAGTGCATTCGACATTGCTCACATATTAATCATTTCTCGGAAATTACAAGTCCGGGGTGGATCGACCCTCAAGACCTGTGCCATGCAGCAGCCCGTCCTGGACGACGATCCAGAACGGTCGTCACACACTCTCGGATACACCGCTCCCCCAGTTGGACCGTGATCATTTGACTTTGACGATCTGGTGGCGCTGAGTGACCGTCTCCGCACCAGACGGGCGTCGGCTCACAGCCTCGTCTAGAGCTCTGAGGTCTTGTGTGCGGTGGGAGATATCCTTATGCGGATCGTGATCTTCGTGCCTCCGGACGTGCATTCCCTGGAACTTGCCGGGCTGATGGACGTGTTTGCCGAAGCGAACGCGCGGACCGGCAGGATGTTTTACGAGGTTGCCATCGTCGCGGAAGACGATCGCATGATCCGCTGCGCATCGGGACTGAGAGTCCTGCCCGACTGCGCCTTCGATGCGTACCCGGGTGACCCCGACACCGTGCTCGTGGCAGGGAGCGTCGGTGTTCCAAAACGACCCGGCGGGCAGATCATCGACTGGCTGGTGGATATTGCCGGGCGGGCCCGGCGCTACGGCTCCGTCTGCACAGGGGCATTCGTGCTCGGCGAGGCGGGCCTGCTCAAGGGCCGACGCGTGACCACGCACTGGCAGTACGCAACCCTGCTTGCCGAGCGCTTCCCCGAAGGACAAGTTGAAGGCGATCGGGTCTTTGTCCGTGACGGCGCGATGATCACCTCTGCCGGATCCAGTGCTGCGATCGACCTCGGTCTTTCCCTAGTGGAGGAGGACCTCGGCCGGGATGTGGCGCTCTACGTCGCGCGTCGGCTCGTCGTCTTTCTGAAGCGGCCCGGCGACCAGTCGCAGTTCAGCGTGCAGCTGGCGGCGCAGGCGAGCGACCGCAGCCGTCTGCACAGCGTCCAGCAATTTGTGCTCAACCATCCCGCGGCCGACCTCTCGGTCACCGCCCTGGCGAGGATCGCGGCGATGAGCCCGCGCAACTTCACGCGTGTCTTTTCCCAGGAGATCGGCATCTCACCATCCGAATATGTCGACCTTACGCGGATCGACGTTGCCCGCTTCCTTCTGGAAGGCAGCCGGTTGCCGATCGAATCGATCGCAGTGAGAAGTGGGTTTGGGTCGGCGCGCGCGATGCGCCGCGCCTTCGTCGCGCATGTGGGCGTGACGCCGTCCGATTACCGCGATCGCTTCCGGACCTCCGGCACCGGCGCAAGGAGCAGTTTGTCCGAAAACGGCTGACAGATGTCCTGTAACCGCCCCGGCTGCGGGTTGCCCGGTTTCGGGCCGCCGTCCATGCTCCCTGTCATGGAAGACATCAGAGATCTCATGCCGTTGGACTTCATCAAGCGCGATGACGTTGTCGCCCGGCTTCACGTCATCGAACGGGCACAGAAAGTCGAACTGGCGAGAAATGCCGGGGAACATGACGGAGGCAATTCTCATCGTATCACCTGCCTAAGGGATCGTGAGCGTTCCAACGCCGACACGCCGGGGACCAAGTCAGATGACATGTCACAAGTGCATGTCTTCTCGTAGGAACTACCTGACGAAACTGGCCTTTGAGCAGGAATCCCGCAACTGGGTGCGGCGCAGCTGCAATGTTCTCGTCCATGTGCTCTTCACGCTCAAGGGAGTGCGGCAGGTGAGCCAGGCCCAGTTGCGCGTCCTCGACATCTCGGAGAGCGGTTTGATGGCCACCAGCCATCGCAGTGACATCCCGGACCATTTCTTCATCTCGATCGGCGACCACCAGTATCATATCGGCTGCGCGGTCGTGCACCGCGAGAACGGCGTGCTGCATGTCCGCTTCATCCGCGAGCAGCCGACCGTGTTCATCAATGTCTTCGCCTCGCTGGCCGATCCCTTCGCTCTGCTCGAGGAGATCCGCCCCGCCCTCTATGGCCTCGAAGGCCTCGCCTGAGGCGGGAGGGCGCCTGGCCCGGCAGCGGTCGCAGCCCCGGAGCAATCGCCTCAAACCGGCACGCGCAATGCGCCGCGGCTTCGTGGCGCTTTTGGGCGTGACGCCGTCCGATTATCGCGACCGCTTTCGGACGACCGGCGACGGCAGAAGGCGCAGTTTGTCCGAAAACGGCTGACGGTTGTCCTGGATCCGCTCCGGCTGTGGGTTGCCCGGTTTTCGACCGCCGTCCATGCTCCCTTTCATGGAAGAAATCAGAAATCTCATGCCGTTGGACTCCATCAAGCGCGTGCCGAGCGTTGCCGGCGACGGGCTGGCCGATACCGATTCGATCCGGTCCATACTTCCCACGCTGGTCGAGGAACTCAGCGACGGGATCGCCATCGGGCAGCGTTCGGGGGCCAATTCGCCCTTGCTCTACGTCAACAAGTCCTTCGAACGCCTGACGGGCTACGCCCGTCATGAGGTCATCGGCAAGGACTGCCGCTATTTGCAGGGCAATGAACGCGACCAGCCGGAGATCGCGCGCATTCGCGCCGCGATCGAGGCGGCGGAGCCCGTGGATGCGACGCTGCGCAACTACCGCAAGGACGGATCGGAGTTCTGGAACAGTCTCAGTCTCAGACCAGCTTGGGTTGGCGACGCGCTGCTCTATGTCGCCATCTTGCGCGACGTCTCGTCGATCCGCCAGACGCACATCGCGCTGGATCGGGTCGCAAACCTGGACGGGCTTACCGGCTGCCTGAACCGTCAATCGTTTCTCCTGACCGCCGACGAACGTTTCGCAGCGCAGGCCGAGGCGCTGCTTCTGGTGGTGAAGCTGGATGTGATCGACTTTCACGATCTCAACACCGGTTACGGGTTCGAAGTCGGGGATGCCCTGCTTTGCGAAACCGGGCGGCGTCTCAGGGACCTGGGCGCCGCGCTGGTGGCGCGGATGGGCGCGAACGAGTTCGCCCTGGCCTTCCAGCTCCCGGATGAACAGAGCGCCGACGCCATCGTCTCGATGGTCACCGCCCTGCTTGCCGCGGACTTCGTCGTGGCCGGCGCCAATGTCTCGCTGCGCTTTGCCATCGGATACGCGATCGGCAAGCCTGTGGGCGGCACCCTGTCCCTGATCCGGAATGCCGGCACCGCCCTCTGGGCAGCCAAGTCAGATCCGCTCGGCGGGCCGCGCCGGTTTCGCGACTCAGACGAAGAGCAGGCCCGTCGTCGCTTGCGCATGACGCGCGAATTGAAGTCCGCGGTCGCCAACAATGAATTCGTGTATTATTTCCAGCCCCAGGTGGACCTTGTCACCGGCGAGTGGCTGGGCGCTGAAGCGCTGATCCGCTGGAACCATCCCCTGTTCGGAAGCCAGCTTCCCGGCAGGTTCATCGAGACAGCCGAGCGATCGGGGTTGTTGCTCGAACTGACCGAACGAAGCCTGACTACGGTGGCGGCGTTCGCCAGGCGCATCAACGCCCACCGCGACAAGCCGCTCCGCTTTTCGGTCAACGTGTCCGCAGGCGAATTTCTGCGCCACGACATGGCCGAACTGCTGGACCGCATCCTGCGTCAGACTGCCGCGGACCCTGCATGGCTCACTCTCGAGATCACCGAAAGCATGTTCCTCAGCGACACGCCCGGCGTCATGGAGGCATTCGAGCGGCTGCGTCAGATCGGCGTCGGGCTTTCGGTGGACGATTTCGGCACGGGCTATTCGAACCTGCGATCGCTCGAACGGTTTCCGGTGACCGAGATCAAGATAGACCGCACCTTTGTGAGCGAACTCGCCACGGCGCCCTCCAAAAGGGTGATCGTCCGCGCCATCATCGAACTCGGGCGCGCCCTGGGCCTGACGGTGGTCGCAGAGGGAGTGGAAACAGAAGCCCAGCGGGCAATGCTTTCCGAAATGGGCTGCCCGGTCGGCCAGGGCTACCTGTTCGGAGTCCCGACCGATGAAGAAAGCTTCGCCGCAAGCCTGGCGCGGCAAGCGATAGGTCGAACTGACGCAGCGTGAGGGCAGCTTCGGTTACTCTCCATACACAAGCGGACAGTCAGCAGTCGGCCCCGAAGCGGAAATGATTGCCGCGTCGGGGTCTCATTTCGGACTACGGGGCGTTGGTCCGCATATCCCCATGTACACTTCTATGGTGATTGATGTGCGCGTCGAAGGCGCACCGCCAGGGCCTGACACCATCAACCGAGCCTGGTCGTTTGCTGCGCTCCACACCCATAGATGCAGTAGCCAACGCGAGAAGCGTAGCCCGTCGTCTCCATGAAGCGCGGCCGTACTACGCGGAAATATCGATCACGACCCTTCCTCGGATCCTGCCCGCGAGAATGTCGTTCGCCAGCTCCGGCAGGCGTGACATCGGCTCGACGGTTGTGATGGCTGCGAGCTTCTGCTTGTCGAGGTCGCGCGCCAGGCGTTTCCAGGCGAGCTCCCGCTTTGCCAGCGGGGCCATGACCGAATCCACGCCGATCAGGGCGACGCCGCGCAGAATGTGCGGAAGCACGGAGGACGGCAGATCCATGCCGCCGGCCAGGCCGCAGGCCGCCACCGCTCCGCCATAGACGGTCTGCGACAGCACCGTGGCCAGCGTCTGCGAGCCGACGGAATCGACCGCTCCGGACCATCTTTCCTTTTGCAGCGGTCCGCCCTTTTCAGACAGTTCCTGGCGGGTGACGAAACTGCTGGCTCCAAGGCTGGTCAGGTAGTCATGGGTTTCCGGCCGCCCGGTCGCGGCGGTGACCGCGTAGCCCGCCTTCGCCAGGAGGCTGATCGCCACCGATCCGACACCCCCAGCAGCGCCCGTCACCAGCACCTCGCGGTCTCGCTCCTGGATGCGGCCCCAGGTTTCCAGGGCATCGACGCACAGCGCTGCCGTGTATCCGGCTGTGCCGATCGCCATGGCTTCCTTTAGGCTGAACGCCTCTGGCAACCGCACCAGCCAGCTGCTCCTGACCCGCTGGAACCGGGTGTACCCGCCCCACTCCGTCTCCGACATGCCCCAGCCGTTGACGATCACCTTGTCGCCGGGTTTCCACTCCGTGGACGCGGATTCGACCACCGTTCCGGCGATGTCGATGCCGGCCACCATCGGAAGCTTGCGGGCGATCCGGCCCTTGCCCGAGACGCCCAGGCCGTCCTTGTAGTTAAGCGTCGAATAGGCGACCTCGACCAGGACATCATGGGCCGGCAGATCGGTCAGCGTGAGCGATCTGAAATGCGCCTTGGGCTTTCCCTGGTCGTCCTCGATGACAAGTGCGGTAAATGCTTCTGATGACAAGATATTCTCCGGGATAGGTGGTTCAGACGTCGGTGATCAGCGCCGCGACGAATTCCGCGGCCCTTTCCTTCAATCGGCGCCGCTGGATCTTTTCGCCGTTGGGGCTCATCGCGACGGGGAAGGCGTCGACCTCGATGAAGTGCTGGGGCACCTTGAAATCGGCCAGCAAGCCTTTTGCACGTTGGCGAACTTCCGCTTCATCAAATGTCTGGCCGGGACTGAGCCGATAGAATGCAACCGCCTTGTTGCCGCGGGCAGACGCCGCCTCGACGACGACGATGTCGATATCCCCTGCCACGTCCTTCAGCACCGTTTCAATTTCGGCCGGGTTGACGAGGAAGCCGCCGAGACGCAGGAAATCGCCGTCACGGCCCAACAGCCGGAAGGAGTTGCCCTCCTCCATCAAGGCCAGGTCGCCGGTGATGAAATAGCCATCTTCGGTAAAGGCCGCGCGGGTTGCGTTCGGATCGCCCCAGTACTCCACGAACAGCGTGTCGGAGCGGACTTCCAGGCGTCCGACCTGTCCGTGCGGCGCGATCTCGCCGGTATCGCTGTCGCGCACCCGGACCCGCGCCGCCGGATTGACCGGAATGCCGCCAGGATGCTTGCGCAGCTCGGGCGAAGCATGGGTGCCCCGGCGCGAGAAGAACGAGAAGATCTCGCTCATGCCAAAGCCGTTGACGATGTGCAGGCCGCGCGCATCGGCTTCGTGGATGAAGTCCGACAGGGTCGGGTTGAAGCTGGCGAACAGGCTTTCGCGCAACGATGGAAACGGATGCTCATCCGCAAAGGCCTCCAACAGCCGCTTGAGCAGGTCGTCGGGACCGTTGAGATGGGTGATGTCGCGCGCGCGCACCAGCTCCCCGGCGGTCCGCGCCTCGAACAGCGGCATGAGGCTGGCGCTTGCCTTGCCGGCAACGGTCGCGATCCACTGGCTGAATCCGTAGATGCCGCAGAACGGCACCGCCTGAAGCAGATGGGCGTCGGGTGCATCATAGCCCATGGCACTGGCGACTTGCGCCGCGTGGCGCGCGATCCGGCCCTGGGTATGAACGGCAAACTTTGGCGCGCTCGTCGTGCCCGAGGTCGGGAAGATCATGCTGCGCGCATCGGCTTCGGCGGCGCTGGTGACCGGCGCCTCGCCCAGCAGATCGGCGTGATAGGCGATGGTCGCGCCCGCGATGGAGACGCTTGCCTCCGTCGTTTCGCACAGGATGACGGCGCGCAATCCCGCAACCGCCGCGGCATCGATCTCGTTCAGCATCTCGACGAAGGGGATGTCCTTGAATTCCGGCCAGAGCACGATCGCGCGCGCGCCGGTTCGCGCCAGGATCGATTCCGCTTCGGCCCGGCGAAAGCGGGTGTTGATGGACACGCCGATGGCGCCCAGATGCATGCAGGCATAAAGCAGATCGAGATAGGGCAGCCCGTTGGGAAGCCAGAAGGCGACCCGGTCGCCCCGGCCGATGCCGAGCTTTTCCAGGCCGCCGGCCACGCGCAGGCTGCGCTCGAGCAAATCGGCGTAGGAAACGGATCTATCGCCGGAGTAGATCCTGGCGGCAGGGGCTTGCAGGGCCGCCTGATGCAATTGCTCGACGGGCGTTGTCGTCATCGTTTCAACCTCGTTTCGCGCGACAGGCCTCTCCGCCGGACGCCAGGCGCCCGGCGGAGAGGCTGGTGTCAGCGCTCGCTCCACGGCTCCAGCGGAACCGACTTGATGCTTTCGAGCGCGATGGCTTCAGGCCAGACCACCTCGAGCTTGCCGTCCTGCCACTGCATGACGGACAGCTGAGCGCGGCTGTTCTGGCCCTGGTTCGGCTCGCCGAGCGGCTCGAGCTTTACACCGGCGCCGGTCAGCAGCGAACCCATCGGCAGGTCGATCTCGTAGGCGGCCTTCCTCAGGCTTTCGATCGACGTGTCCGGCGCCTTGGCGAGAACCTCGTTGAACAGCGTCCAGAACCCGCCGAACGAAATCAGAGCCAGCGGGCCGGGATCGCGGCTGGTCGCGGCGCGGAAGCGCTCCAGGAATTCGGTGTAAACCGCCTGGGTCTCCTGCGGGAGGTTGGAGACATTGGCCGATGCCGGGCCGTCGACGTCGAAGATGCCTTCCGCGTTCTCGCCCGTGGCTTCGAGGAAGTCCGGAAGCGCGTAGCCGGTGCCTATCCCGACCAGGGCGCCGATGTTGAAGTCGAGCTCGCGCGCCTGGCGCACGAACAGCACCCCGTCATTCAGGTAGGACGTGGCGATGACGACGTCCGGCGCCGCCGCCTTGAGCGACAGGATGAGCGAGGACAGGTCGGTCACGGTCTTGCTGTAGCGCTCGTCGGCGACAAGCTGCATGCCGTTAGCCTCGACGCGCCTGGCTGCGGCCTCGCCGACCGATTGGCCGAATTCCGAATCCTCGGAGATGACGGCCACCTTCATCTCTTCCGGCGTCTTGCCGAACTTGGCCGCCAGTTCCTTGGTGAAATCGGCCGCCGTCTCGCCCATCATCGAGGCATTGAAGGTCAGGCGCACGACATTCTGGTAATTGCGGCTGGTGAACTTGTCGGCGACGGCGATGGTCTCCCAGTACAGCACCCCTTCACGCTCGGTCACCTCGCTTGCGGCCAGCGCAATCGAAGACGCGTAGGTTCCGGCGATCAGCGGCACGTTCTCCCGCACCACCAGCCGGGTCGCCTCGGCATTGCCCTGGGTCGGCCCGGGCGCGTCGGCGACCGCGAAGGTGACATTCTTGCCATTGGCGCCGCCGCGCTCGTTGAACATGTCGCGCGCCACTTCCGCGGCCTGGTACGCCTCGTTGCCGATCAGCGCCATCGGACCCGACAGCGGGAACATGACGCCGATCTTGATGTCCTCCTCCGCGCGCGCGGCGCCGTTGAGCAGCAGACCTGCCGCAAGGGCAAAGCCCGTCAAGAATTTCATACCCATTTCTCTTCCTCCTTGTTGAATGCTGTGCTTCCGCGGCGTCCGGCCTACCCCCCGAGATACGCCACCTTGAGCTGCGGATCGTGGATCAGTTCGGCCGCGTCGCCGCCCAGCACGACCCTGCCGTTCTCGATCACATAGGCTCGGTCCGAGACCGCGAGCGCATGCTTGACGTTCTGCTCGACGAGCAGGATCGTCAGGCCGCTGGCCTTGATGTCGTTGAGAAGCTTGAACACCATGTCGACCATGATCGGCGCCAGGCCGAGGGTCGGCTCGTCGAACATGATCATCTTCGGCATCGCCATCATCGCCCGTCCGATGGCGCACATCTGCTGCTCGCCCCCGCTCAACGAGCCCGCCATCTGGCCGGACCGTTCCGCCAGGCGCGGCATCAGCGAGAACACCTTGTCGATGTTGTCCGCCACGTGGGCCCGGGCATGCGGCGAATAGGCGCCGAGCTCGAGGTTCTCGCGAACCGACATGAAGTTGAACAGCCGCCGTCCCTCGGGCACCTGGACAAGCCCTCTCGCCGCGATCACATGCGGCGGAAGACGGTCGACCCGCTGACCGTCAAAGGAGACCGTGCCGACCCGGTCGATGGTGCCGGAGAGGGCATTGATAAGCGTTGTCTTGCCGGCGCCGTTGGCGCCCAGCACGGACACGACTTCACCCTCATCGATGTGAAGCGAGGCGGCGTACAGCGCCTGGGCTTCGCCGTAATAGGCGTCGAGAGCCTCAATCTTGAGCAACGAATCCCTCCCCGAGATATGCTTCAACGACCTTCGGATCGTTCATGACAGCGGATGGAGCGCCCTCGGCCAGCTTCTCGCCGTGATGCATGACGACGATGCGATCGCTGACGCTGGTGATGACGCGCATCAGGTGCTCGATGATGAGGATGGCGATCCCCCTCGATCGCAGCGTCTTGATCAGGTCGATCGCGAGCTCCACTTCCGACGGATTGAGACCCGCCATGACTTCATCGAGAAGCAGGATCTTGGGCCCCGTCGCCAGCGCCCGGGCGATCTCGAGGCGTTTGCGTCGCGGCAGCGGCATGCTGGCCGCAAGGACGTTGCGCTGGTCGGCCAGGCCCGTGAGTTCGAGCGCTTCATCGGCGATGCGCCGTGCGTCGGCAACATTCCGGGTCTGGTTGAGCGCGCCGACCAGGACATTGTCGCGCACCGACAGTTTGCCGAACGGCTTGACGATCTGATAGGTCCGGCCGATGCCGGCGCGGCAGACATCATGCGCCTTCTTGCCGGTCAGCTCGCGGCCCTCGAGGAGGACCTGCCCTTCGCTCGGCTGCATCGCCCCGGCCACGCAGTTGAAGAACGTCGTCTTGCCGGCGCCGTTGGGACCGATCAGGCCGAGAATCTCGCCCTTGTTCAGCGTCAGGCTGACATCGTTGACCGCGGCGAGGCCGCCGAACCGTTTGGTGAGGTGCCTGACTTCAAGCATCGGCTTTCTCCTCGGGGCGTGAGGATGCACTCTTGCGGCGCCGCACGCGGCGCAAGACACTGCGGGGATCGCGGATGGCGCTGATCAGGCCGTTGGGCAGGAACACCACCATGACGATGAGAATCGTGCCGTAGATCAGCAGATAGAGGCCCTGCAGGCTGGCCGCGAATTCGGCGCGCAGATATTCGCTGAGCGGGACGATCAGGATGGCGCCGAGAAGTGGACCGAGAACCGTTCCCATGCCGCCGATGATCGCTATCAGCGCTATCTCCACGGAAAAGCCGATGCCGAGGACCGTCGTCGGCTCGATCAGCAGGATGTAGAAGGCATAGAGCGTGCCGGTGACGGCGCTGAGAAAGGCGGAGATGGCGATCGCGATCAGCTTGACGCGGATCGTGTCGATTCCCAGCGCTTCGGCCGCATCCTCGTCTTCGCGCAGGGCCGCCAGCGAGTAGCCAAGCGCCGAACGCTCAATCAGCAGAGTTGTCGCGCCGATCACGAACAGGACAGCCGCCATCAGCACCACATAGGATGCCCGGTCCTGAAAGATCATGTTGACCAATCCGGGCGCGAAGGAAACCGATAGGCCTTCCGAGCCGCCGGTCACATCGCGGCCGTTGACGACGGCAATGCGCAGGACTTCCGCGAATGCGATGGTCGCGAGCGCAAAGAACGATCCGCGAAGGCGCAGCGTCAGCAACCCGATCGCCAGCGAAAAGCAGAGAGCGACCAGGCTGCCGACAATCATTCCGATCCAGGGCGAGACGCCGGCCTGCATGTAGAGCAGGATCGAGGTATAGGCGCCGAGCCCGAAGAAGGCGGCGTGGCCGAGCGAGAACAGGCCGGCATAGCCTCCGGCAATGTTCCAGGCCGCGGCAATCGCCGCCCAGAACAGCACCTTCCAGATGAAATGGAGCGAATAGGTGTCGGTGACGACCAGCGGCAGGGCCATCAGCGAGGCCAGCAGCAACAGGGTGAGCACGGGCGCGAGACGCCGGGCGATACTTTCTTTGGGTGAAGGCGTGGACATCGTGCTCATCGTCAAGACCCCAGGGTTTCCGAGCCGCGCTGACCGAACAGACCGGCCGGGCGGAACAAAAGGACCGCGATGAAGACCAGGAAATAGGCCATCTGGCGCATTTCCGATCCGATGAAGAAGCCGCTCAGGGTCTCGATCAGGCCGATGGCGAGGCCGCCGATGAGCGCCCCCTCGATGCTGCCGAGGCCGCCCAGGATCACCACCACGAACGAGATCAGCACCAGGTTGGCGCCGATGGTCGGGTAGACCGGGTAAAGCGGCACAAGCAGCGCCCCCGCCAGTCCGGCGCAGGCCGTGCCCAGGCCGAAGGTCAACATGTCGATGAACTTGACATCGATGCTCATGAGGGACGCGGCGCGGCGGTCCTGCGCGATGGCGCGCATCGCCTTGCCGACCATGCTGGTTCGCAGGAACACCGTCAGGCAGGCGATCACCGCCATCGAGACGACGAAGGCGATGAACAGCGACAGCGGCAGGGAGATGCCCCAGAACCGCAGCACATTGCCGGCGATCTCGGAATTGGTGGTGCGGAAATCGGCGCCGAAGATCATCAGCGCGGCATTCTGCAGCACCAGTCCCAGGCCCACCGTGGCAAAGATCTGGGCCACCTGCGGCGCCCCCTGAATGCGGCGGATGAGCGCAAAGGACAGAAGCAGCCCGAACCCGAACAGCGCCACCGTGACCACGGGCACCAGCAGATAGGGATCGAGCTGCGTCCAGGTCGTCAGCGCATAGGTGAGATACATGCCGACCATGACGAGATCGCCATGGGCGAAATTCTTGATGCGCGACACGCCGAAGATCATGGTGAGACCGACCGAGACGAGCGCGTAGATGCCGCCGAGCAGCAGGCCGGACACCACCAGCTGGATGTAGATAGCTGTCACGGGATCATGCTCCCCTGTTTCCGGCTTGGGTCGTCATCGACAGAACCGTCAGATCCGCCGTCACCTTGCCGTCCTGGTTGCGGCACTGGACCATGGCGATCGAGCCGTCCGGCCGCCTGCGCACCCACAGCGACGCGTAATCGTCCCAGAACACCGGGCGCAGATAGCGGATATCGACGTTGAAACGGACCGGGTCGACCCCGAGGCCGTAGATCGCCGACAGAAGCCAGACCGCAGACATTATGCCCTGCGCGATCGGCGCGCGGAAACCGTGCTGGCGGGCAAATTCCACGTCGAAATGGACCTCGTTGCCCACGTCCTGCGAAAACAGCCGCACGTCGTCCGGCGTCACGCGCTTTTCCTGGACCATCTCCCAGCCGTCCGCCGGCTGCGCATCGCGGCGCGGCAACGCCGGTGCGCCTTCGGCGACAACGCCGTGCGGCAAGGCTAGGAGCCCAGTGAGCTCGCTTTCGAGACAGACGCGCCCCTGGGAATCGGAAAACCTGTAGATCTCGCTGGCCACCGGGCCGCGCGACGTTTCGGCGAGATCGCGGACATAGCCGTCGATCTCGAGCTTCTCGTCCAGCGCAGGGGCGCGAATGAGCCTGTAAGTCTGGGACAGGAACACGTAGCCGTCGATATTGCAGCCGGCGTCGACCATCGAATCGAAGCAATCAAGGCCGAACAGCCCGGTCTCGGCGGCATCGCCATAGAGCGACGGATCGACGCCGGCAGCCTTCAGCCGCACCGCCTGATAGGTCTCATCATGGCGGACGCTCCGCCTGCGATACCCGCCGCCGGGCGCGATCCACCGCGCATCCTGATCCTGGACCACTGTACTCGAACGCATGCCCACATGCTCCTCCCCATATGTCAGGCCCGGACACTCGGGAGGCGGAAATCCGTTGTCAACTCTCAGGTCAATTATTTGACTTTTGAGTCAAGTCGCCGTGAAAATCATGGCTTGCGCTCTCCCGCCGCCGACGGAAGGGCCACCAAGCTGTTGATTGAAAGAAATTATTTGATCATAAGCGGACAAAAGCATGGGGCCGCCGCGGATGACATTCACGATGAAGGGGCAAGCACAAGACCCCGATAGAGCGTGCTATTTTCCCGCCGACTTGCTGGTTGCGGAGGCCTCGCCGGCGCCGGCGAGGCCTCCGCAGACGAGCTCCGCCACCGTCTGAGCGATCTCCTCGACGGACCATGCCCCGGTCGGCCGGTACCACTTGGTGACCCAGTTGGCGGCGCCGAGCGCGGTGAAGACCGCCATCTTCGGATTGCAGGCGACAATCGAGCCGTCCTGGTGACCCGCCTCGACGATCGCCCTCAAACGCCGGTCGAACTGGTCGCGCTGCGTGATCACGTTTTCAAGCTGTGCGGGGCTCAGCGATTTTTCCTCAAGGATGACGACGCTCGCGCTCTCGTCGCCGATGATCGCCTCGATGTAATTGGCGATCGACCGCTTGAACCGCTCGAATCCGCTCAGCGCCGGATCCTCGCACAGGGCGGCGAGCGCCTGATCGGCAGCGACGAGGTGGCACTGGTAGAGAAGGTCCTGCTTGTTCTTGACATAGTAGTAGAGGCTGGGCTTGGAGACGCCGAGTTCGGCCGCGATGTCGACCAGCGACGTGCCGTGATACCCGTTCTGGCGAAAGGCCGCCGATGCCACACGGTACAGCGCGTCCAGCCGCAATTCGCGCTGGGCCGACTGATCGGGAACCGCCTTTTTCCAGCGGGCTTGTTTCTTCGCGGTCACGTCTGTCATCCCGTTTCTATACGACAGAGGTTTTTCATTTGTCACCTCGAAGCTGCCCGCGGTCCAAAATTTCCGCTGTGTACCATCGAAGAAATGCAAGCCTTGGCCTGCAAAATCGTCCGGGAATTAAGATTGGGATTCGGCATGACCTGCCACAAAGCCAGCCGAGTACCTTTTGCAAAGTTCGTCATAACAATTCGTGCAAGCTCGACAATGTCCACTCTAGACAGAGATCTAAAGCTGTAGGCGCTCCCGGGATCGCCGACGCTACCATGTCAGGCTTGGCGCCACATGGATGGCCTTGTCAGCGCTGGACCGGCAAAAAACCTGCTTTTCTGAAGAACAATCGCCCAAAGCGTTTTGGGTCCTGTGACCCTGAGGTGACCCTATTTGCAGGGTCACTGTCTGTTTTCAAACGGGGGAACCAAAATGCCCCTGTTTTCATTGGGAAATTTTGGTGGGCGCGCACGGGCTCGAACCGTGGACCCGCTGATTAAGAGTCAGCTGCTCTACCAACTGAGCTACGCGCCCCACCTGTTCCCGAGGGAACGAGGGGGCGTATAGACCGGATGGCGGGGCTTGTCCACACTGTTTTTCATCACGCACAAACAGCCGGCCCCCATCGGCCGGGATCGCGCCTAAACCAGCAATGTGCCGGTGGCGATCCTGACCGCCTCGCCGCCGATGCGGACATGGGAGATCTCCTGCGCGGTGCAGTCGATGTGCAGGTGGATGAGCGACGGCCGGCCCATTTCCACGCCCTGTTCGATCACCAGCGGATGGTTGCCCTCGAGCAGCCCGTCGAAATGGTGGATGGCGCCCGAGAGCGCCGCGGCGGCCGAGCCGGTGGCGGGATCCTCGATGACGCCCTCGCCCGGCGCGAACATGCGGGCATGGAAGGAGGCCGCGTGGTTGACGCCGCCGCGGCAATAGACATAGGCGTAGGCAAGCTGGCCGTCGCCCATCGGCGCGATGCGCTCCCATTCGGCCGCGATGCATTCGGCCCTGGCGGCGGCGGCCATGTCGTGCACCGGCACCAGCACGAAGGGCACGCCGGCGCTCCACAGCGAGACCCGGTGATTCTCGAAGCCGATGTCCTGCGGGTCGAGCCCTAGCGCCGCGCCGATGTCGGCCGGCTCGATCTCCGCCTCGAGCTCGCGCGACAGCCTGGGCAGGTCGAACTCGGCGAAGCCCGCCGCACCCGGCCTGATTCGCACGGCGCAGCGCACCGGCCCGATCGGCTCCTCGAGCATCTTGACCATGTCGATGCCGTTGGCGGGGACCGAACCCGCCAGCCTGCGGTCGGCGAGCGCGACGGCGGCGCCCACCGTCGGGTGGCCGGCGAAGGGAAGCTCCCTGACTGTGGTGAAGATCCTCAGCCGCGCCGTGTGGCCCGGGCTTTCGGGCCTAAGCGCAAACACCGTCTCCGACAGGTTGAATTCGCGGGCGATCGCCTGCATCCGCGCGCCGTCGAGGTGATCGGCGTCGAACACCACGGCCAGCGGATTGCCCTCCAGCGCGGTGCCGGTGAAGACGTCGTAGATGGCATAGTCGGTCATGCGCAGTGCGATCCCCAATTTCTTCGGGGCGGTCCGCCCCGTGGTGAGGCGCATCCTATCCATTTCCCCGGGCCTGCCAACCGCTATCGGAAATCCGGGGCGGCGAAATGGAACTCGACCATAGCCTGCATGTGCGGCGGCATGGAAGGCCCGGCGTCGGAAGAGCCGCGCACCACCACCACATCCTCGATTTCCGAGCCGGGGTCGCGGGCGGCATGGTCCGCGATGCGCGCGGCCAGCAGCGCCGCCGGCTGGTCGAGCCGGAACCGGCGGAACAGCGCCACCCGGCGGCCGTACCGCCAGCAGAACAGGCGGCTGTCGCCGACCGCCCCGGCGAGGTCGATCCCGGTCTCCTCCATCACCTCGCGCCGCATGCTGCCCTCGATATCGATGGCGCCGTCCCTGATGTCGCTTTCGTCGAGCGTTCCGGCCGGCGCATAGACCTTGCCGGCATTGGCGGTGTGGGCCGCCATGCGGATCAGCATCATGGCGCCATCCGACGACAGCATCACCGCCGAGGCGAACAGGTGCCAGACATCGGCGTCGGGCTGGGTGCGGATCCAGTGCAGAAGCGCCGCATAGGGCGCGCGGTGGCTGACCCCGGCGATGCCGCCCGCCTCCATCCGCAATCCGCGGTGCATCAGGATGGTGCCGTTGAACAGGAACGGCCGCTCCACCTGCTCGCGCGCCCAATGCGCCTCGATCGCCGCCTGCTCGGCGAACCGCCAGGGATGCTCCGCCGCATCGACCGCAAGCCGCACGCCGTCGAGGCTCAGCATGCGCTTTTCCGGAATGTTCGAGCCCGGCATGGCTCAGACCAGGTCGAAGGTCATCGCCACCGGGCAATGATCCGACGCCTTGGGCCGGTCCCAGCCGGTGCGCGGGTAACGCTCGACCTCCTGGCCTGCGGGGAACAGCGTGCGCCAGGGCTGGCCCGCGCGGACGATGTCGGGCAGCCGGTCGCGGCCGGTGCGCGTGAGCGCCGGCGAGGCGAGCAGGTAATCGAGCTGGCACAGGTGCCGCTCCTGCGGCCCGCGAGTGTGGTAGAGTGTCCAGCGGTCCATCTGCGGCCTGCGCATCACCACGTTCTCCGCAAACCCGTTCGCCGTCAGCATCCCCACCGCGCTGCCGTCCTCGTTCAGATGGGTGAAGTCGTAGCCGTTGCGCCGGTCGCCGGTGATCACCAGCTTCTCGGCATAATCGTTGCAGTCGCCGGCGATCACATAGCGCTTGCCGCCGCCGTCGGGGCCGAAGCGGCGGGCGATGATGGCGCGCACGGCGCGCGCTTCGGCCACCCGCACCGCCATCGAGGCGGCTCGCCCATCGAGCCCGTCGCGGGGCGAGCCCATCGACTTGAAATGCACCACATAGACCGTGAGCCGACTGGCGCCGACCTTGAGGTCGACCTCGAGACAGTCGCGCTTGAACAGCTTGTCGCCCGGCTTCTGCAGCCCGGCGAGGTCGGGCGTGTAGAGGCCCATGCTTTCATAGGTCTCGTGGGCGTGGCTGGTAACGCCCAGGATCTCGATCGGCGCGCCGTCGAGCGTTTCCTCGCGCGCCATCAGCGCCAGGTTGATGCCGCGGTTGTCATTGCCCTCGATGAGCACCTTGTGGCGGTAGCCGTCACCGATCATCTTGAACAGATAGCCATATTCGAACCGGTGCAGCGTATCGAGGTTTTCCACCTCCTGCAGGCACAGGATGTCGGCGTCGGCCTCGGCGATGGCGAGTGCGGTCAACTGCCGCGTGTCGTCGGTCAGCGACAGGGCGCGGGCGATCTCGGCGTGGCGGTACTCGGTCTCAGAGGCGAAATCATAGAGCTGCGCCGCCCGGTCCTGCCTCAGCTCGTTGCGGAAGCCGGAGAAATCGAACCGGCTCAGCAGGTTCTCGGCATTGAAGGTGGCGATGCGGACGGTCATGCGGGGTCCCGGTGTAACCATGAAGGGGCGTCATGCTTAAGCCAGGCGGGCCCGCCGGGGCAAGGCCCGAGGCGCCGGCCGCGGAGGCGCGGCGGTCACGAGCCTGGTCGCGCGTCCCTGTCACGGCCCGTTGACGAGCCCCAGCACCAGGCTCTCGACCGCGCCGCCAGTGCCCATCTCCACCCGGTCGAACTCGCGGCCGCGGGCGCGCTGCTCGTCCGACAGACGCTTGAGATGGGTCTGCAATTGGGCACGGGTCTTGTGGCAGCCCGGATCGTCGGGCGCGCTCAGCCCGACGCTCACGTCCTGGATCGCCTGCACCATCTCGATGATGTGGCTGCCATGCACCCGCTCATGGGCGGCGAGGCCCTCATAAAACCGCTTCCAGCTCGCAGCCAGGGCGGCGGGCAGTTCGCCGCGCGGCTTGGGCAGCGTGTAGGTGATGATCAGCTTGGGCACGTTGGAGGCGATCACGCAGCCGCCGTCCTTCTCCTGGTAGTCGCGCCGCCAGGTGAGCTTGAAGGTGGTGTGGGCGATGGTGCGGCGGTCGCCGGAAATCACCGGGCCGTTTTCGCCCACCGACCGGTAGAGCTGAAAGCCGGTCGTGCCGGACACCGGATAGGTCTCGACCTGCTCCACCGGCTCCCAGGCGGAGGCCGGCTGCGCGAACGCGCTCAGGGCCAGAAGCAGGGCCAAGGGCACGGCGGGCACCATCGAGAGTCGGGAAAGGCGCATGATTTCAGTCTCCATCAGTCCGGGCCGGCGCGGGGTGCGCGCGGGTCAACAGCCGACCCCTAGCCGGGAATCGCGGGGATTTCACGGCGCAGATCCGGCTCGTCATGGACGAAGGTGACCGACAGCGCGCCCGCCACTTCGGCCTCGCCCGCCTCGTTTTCCTCGCCGCCAGCGGGCGACCGCGCGGCAAGCGCGGCAAGACCGGCCTGGTCGATATGGACGCCGAGCGCATCGACCCGCCCGGCGAAGGAAGCGAGCGCCGATGCCGGCAGCACGAAGCGGAAGGTGGCGGCGATGTTGGAAAACAGCGTGTGCCCCTCGATCCAGCCGCCGAGCGAGACGACGATGTCATCGATCCCGCGCATGGCCGCGTGACGGTTGGTGCGGGTGACGGCGGACAGCATCAACAGGTGTTTCATCGAGGCGGGATCTCCCATCTCCGGGCAGGCGCGCAAGCCTTGCGGCCGGTCTATTTGATCACGGTGAGATAGACCCACCAGGCGGCGAAAGCCAGCGCGAAACCGGCGAGCCCCCACAGGGCCGCGCCGCGGAGCCTGTGGCCGGGACTGGCCCAGGCGCCGAGCGCCGCGCCCAGTACGAAGCCCGGCGCACAGCCGATCAGCGCCATCAGGATCAGGTCGCCGGTGGAGAAGATGGAGCCGATATCGGACATGGGACGCCTTCCGCTGGGCACCCATGGTGACACGGAACGCGGGCCCGCGCCAAGGGGCCGTCGCGGGCCGCCGCCGGCGCGCTTCGTCCGGGCGTTTCGACCGTTCCGGCGCCGGCGCGCAATTCCGCGGGCCCGCGAAAATTGGCCGCGCATCGCGGGAGCGATCCGTGTACTGATCAGGTGCGCCTGGGGCCTGAGGCAGGCCCGGCGCATCGCCGCAACCCTCTGGAGCACGACATGACACGCGCATTGATGATCGCCGCCGCCGGCCTCGTTTCCGGCCTGACCGCCTTTGCCCCCGCCGCCTTTGCCGAGAGCTGTTATGACCTGTGGTACCAGCGCAATGCGGTCTATGACGACAACGGATTCTGCTTCTCGAGCGAACTCGGCAAACAGACCTTCGACAATTCCGATTGCTGGACCAAGGATCCGAACCTGATGCCGTCCGAAATCGAGTATGTGGCCCAGATCAAGGCCGAGGAAAGGCGCCGCGGCTGCAAGGTCAACAACTGATCCCGAGCTTCCTGCGGCAAGGCGTGAACGACACGAGCCATGCCTAGGCCGATGAACCAAGGGCGCCGCGTCTCCGCTGCGAGGCGCGGCGCCCGGGCCTGGCCGGACGGAGCGCAAGGCCCCGGCCGAAGCCCTGAAACGGGGACGGTTTGGGTCTGCTGGCGCCAGGGCCGGTGCGGGGACGGACTTTTCGGACCAGGAAAAGAGTGCGTCCCGCAGGCCTCAGCGCCAGCAACCCAAGCCGTCCGCGCCCCGTGCCCCGGTCCGGACGCGTCCGGCCGGGCGCCGTCGCCTCACAGCTTGAGGCCGGCGGGCACGCCGTCGCCGCGATCGCGCAGTTCGCGCAGGTAAGGCCGCCAGCCGGCGTAGCCGTCGTCCTCGCAATAGGGCACCTCGGACCGGGCGGCGACCTTCTTCCTGGACGGCGCCTTGGCCTTCTTGCCGGAAGGAAGCGCCACGGTCTTCTCGCGCGTGTCGCCGCCGCCCAGCATCGGCAGGTCTCCGCGCGGCTCCCAGAAGCACAGGTCGCCGATCATCGTGCTCATGCCCGGCTTCATGTAGGCGCCGCAGACCTTCTTCCAGCTCGCGGTCATCCGGCAGCCCTTTTCCTGGTGGTAGTTGAGCTTGCAGGCGGTCCAGTAGTCGCGCTTGCGGTAGCAGCTCGACAGCTTCGAGGCGATCTGCTGCGGGCTGGCGCTGTGGATGGCGAAGCCGGTCTCGAGATCGAAGAACCAGGAGGCGCTGGCGGCGTCGCCGTCCTTGACCTCTTTCGCGCTGGTTCCATAGAGCCGCGCCAGTTCCTCGGCATAGCGGTCGCCGAGGCCGCGCGCGCCGAGTGCGATATGGGCGGTGTCGCCCAGGATGTTGTAGACCAGCGCCGCCGGAAAGCCGCGCTTCCTGAAGATGGCGAAGGCCTCCAGCCAGTCGGGGTCGAGCTCGTAGCCGGTGAGCGGCTTGCCCTTGCGCGGAGCCCGGGTCGGATTGCGCAGCGCCGCCAGGATCGGCGGCGAGATCTCCTCGAACGTGTCGTCGAGCCCGTCGGGATAGGCGAAATGGATTGCGGCGAAGCACTGGCACATGTCGAGCCAGATATAATGCGACTTGATGGTGATCCGCGTCGGGCCGTAGATCTGGGTCGAGCACTCCCGCGCCGAGACCTTGCGGTTGCCCGGCAGCGACGAGTAGTTGCGCTCCCAGCCGGCGCTTTCGCGCTCGGCGACGAGCTTGCCGCAATTGGGGTAGGTGTCCTGGATCAGCCGCAGATTGATGTCGACCCCGCGGATGCTGGCCTTGCGGTCGACGCCGGCCTTCTTGAAACTCGCGCCGTTGGGCAGCGGGACATCGATCTCGTAGCGCGTCTGGTTGCGCCAGATCTCGAGCGCGGCGGTATCGACCGCGGCCATGCTCCACAGGACGAGCGTGACGAGGAAGACGAACAGGGCGCGCGACATTCTCCGCATGACGTGACCTTCGGAACCTTGGGCTTGAGTACCCGCCCAGGCTAGCAAGGCAGCGCCCGCGGAGAATTCCCCGTTTGGGGAATGGGCGGCGATCGGGATCGGGAAGGTCGGGGACAGGCGACTTTCGGGCGGTCTGGAGGGCAGTCCGGATCGGGATTGCCCGGCGCGAAAGCAAACCCTCCCCAGCCTCGCAGCCCCCCGCCGGCGCCCAGCCGTCCGCATTGCCGCGCGGCACGGGCCGCCGGGGTGTGAGGATCAAGTCCGGAGGGCCGCGCGGGGCAGTGCCTTCGGGTAGGTAGGGTCTGCGCATGCCG
>NZ_JRJG01000066.1 GCF_000759435.1 Hoeflea sp. BAL378 | reverse complement strand
ACGGCGAGATCGCCGGCCATCTGCATCCGGCCGCCCGCGTGGTGCGGCGCGGCAAGGGCGTGCGCAGGCCCTGTTTCGCCAGCGACGGCAGACGGCTGCTGATGCCGGCCTTCGGCTCGACCACCGGCGCGCTCGAACTGCGCCATCCGGCGATGCGCGGCCTGTTCGACCGCAGCCGGCTCGTCGCGCATCTCATCGGCCGCGAGCGGATCTATTCCGTCGCGTTCCATCGCATGAACGGCTGAAGCTTTCGGTGTCTCGATGCCTGCGCCGCCCTTGCCCTTTCCCGGGCAGGCGCCGCCTCAGTCCTTGCGGAAGATCAGGCTCGACAGCCATCCCGTCACGGCCGCGAGAAACACCGCGAAGACGCCATAGGCCAGGCCGTAGCTATGGGCGTAATTGAAGATGAGCTGCTCGAGGCCGGTCTTGACCACCCTGAGCGGGATCACCTTTTCCATCACGAACTCGCCATTCTTGTACAGGACGGCGCGGACCTCGTGCAGGCCGACCGGGATATTGGCCGGGAGCCGCACGGAGGCGCGGAACAGGGCCTTGGAAATGAACCTCACGCCGGTCGGATCGCGCTGATACAGCCCGCCGGTCTGCTTGATGCGCCGCAGCGCCTCGCGGAATTCGGCCACCCGCGAGCCGTCGCCGATGCCGCCGGTGGGGACCAGGCGGATATTGTTGATGCCGATGTCGCGGGAGGCCAGTTCCATCATGGGCGCGATGCCCTCGAGCGGCCGCGTGGAGGACATCGAATAGGATGCCGGAATGGGCTCGAAACGGATCGAGTGCCGGTTGATCCAGATCCCCGCCACGCGCTCCTTGCGGCGCACGGTGGTGGAGATGCGCGGCCCTTCCAGCGACACCACGATGTCATAGGCGAAGGTCGCCAGCAGCAGTTCGTCGGCGCCGTCGATGGCGCCGAACACGGTGATGTCGGCGCCGGAAAAATCCGAGGAGATGGCGATCTCGTTGGTGGAGATGCCGATGTCGATGCGCTCGGAGAACTTGTCGTTGATCGTCACCGTCGGGTCGAACAACTGGGCGGCCGCAGGCAGGCCCGACAAGAGGAAAGCCGCTATGAAGGGGACCGCCGCACGCATCAGAACCCGAAGCTCCCGCTGACCACGGAATAGACCTCGTCGGGCGGCAGCACCAGGCCGAAGGCAAGCCGGATCGCCACGGCCAGGACCAGCAGCGCCAGGCCCGCGCGCAACTGCTCGCCGCGCATTTTCTGGCCGACGCGCACGCCGTACTGGGCGCCGATGACGCCGGCGATCATCAGCAGCCAGGCCAGCACGATGTCGACGGTGAAGTTGGTCGCCGCCTGGACGATGGTGGTGAAGGCGGTGACGAAGATGATCTGGAACAGCGAGGTGCCGATGACGACATTGGTCGGGATGCGCAGGAGATAGATCATGGCCGGGACCATGATGAAGCCGCCGCCGACGCCCATCACCGAAGTCAGGATGCCGATGGAAAAGCCGAGCAGGATCACCGGGATGACGCTGAGATAAAGCTTGGAGCGCTTGAACCGCATCTTGAACGGCAGCCGGTGCACCCAGTTGTGCTGTCCCGGCTTGCGCAGCGACACCGGCTGGTTCTTGGCCGCGCGGCGCAGCGAATTGACGCTTTCCCACAGCATCAGGCCGCCGACCGAACCCAGGAAGACGACATAGAGCAGCGAGATGATCAGGTCGAGCTGTCCCAGCCGGCGCAGCATTGTGAAGATCTGGATGCCGATGGTGGCGCCGGCCAGGCCGCCCACCAGCAGCACCACCCCGAGCTTGATGTCGAGCGTGCCGCGGCGGAAATGGGCGAGCGCGCCGGACACCGAGGAGGCGACGACCTGGTTGGCGCCGGTGGCGACGGCCACGGCCGGGGGAATGTTGTAGAAGATCAGGAGCGGCGTGATCAGGAATCCGCCGCCGACGCCGAACATGCCGGACAAGAACCCCACCGCCGCGCCCATCCCCAGGATGACGAAGATATTGACCGACAGTTCGGCGATCGGCAGGTAAATGGTCACCTTGCGCCCCCGGGCGTCAACGGCTGGGAAAAAGGGTTAAGCCGGGCCTTGCCCGACAAAACCGTATTGCGCGTTTCGAACGCTCAAGTCAAATCGAATGGTATCGCATTGAAAAGAGAAGTCTTTCGCGCAAGCAAGATTTTGGCGTTTTTCGGGGCAAATCGGGGCTCAAATCGCCGATTCCGGCAAATTTGCGGTTGGCCAGTTGCGCGGCGCCGATGGAGCCAGTTGGTCGGCTGCGCCTGACGGCAGCGGCGCGCCCGGGCGACCCTGAAGGCCGCCCCTTGCGCCCGCCGTTCGACGGTCTTCGAAGGCCCTCGACCGGTCGCGGCCTAGCCGTTGCGCTCGAGCAGTTCCTTGACCAGCTTGTCGTCGACCGCGCCGGTGGCTTCCATGCCGATCGACTCCTGGAAGGCCTTGATCGCGGCGGTGGTCTTGGCGCCCATGACGCCGTCCGCGGGGCCCGCGTCGAAGCCGTTGTTGTTGAGGATGGCCTGGATGTTGCGGATCGCCTTCTTCATGTCCACGGAGGCGGTCTCGTTGGTGTCGCCGCCCCAGGATGCGGGCACTTCCACCGCGTTAGCTTCCGGATTGATCGGTTGCGCGGTCCAGTTGGCCACCGCGGCGCGGGCCGCTTCCACCTGCTCGGGTCTCAGCGCGTTGAAAACCTCGTCGCGCTTGACCGCCGCATCCTTGTCGCCGTCATTGGCGGCGATGGCGAACCATTTGTAGGATTGTTCGAGATCGCGGGGCACGCCGTCGCCGCGGGCATAGAGAATGGCGAGGTTGACCTGGCTGTCGCGAACCCCGACTTCAGCCGCGCGGCCGAACCACTCGGCCGCGTTGTCGAAGTCCGGCGCCGGCCCTGCCGTGGCATAGAGGACGGCGAGATTGTGCATGGCGCTGGCATTGCCCTGTTCGGCCGCCATCTGGTACCATTTCTTGGCGGCGTCCAGGTCACGGTCGACGCCGCTGCCCTTCTCGTAAAAGTTGGCGATCCGGTATTGCGAGGGCGCATGCCCGAGGTCGGCTGCGCGCTGATACCAGGCGGCCGCGGCCTTGAGGTCGACCGGCACGCCGCGGCCGTCGGTGTAGCGGGCGCCGATCTCGTAGAAGGCCAGCGGATTGCCGGCCGCGGCGGCAGCCTTGAGCGCGGCGGACGCGGCGCCCTCGGGGAGCGCATCGAGTTCGCCAGCCAGCGCGGTGTCGGCAGCCGGAGCCGGGTCCTGCGTGGGCGAAATCGCCGCGGTTTCCTCCGGCGACGGGGCCGGGGCGGTCGCGGTCAGCGCGGCAGGCGCTTCGCCGGTCGCATCGTCCGTCGTCTGCGCTTCCGTCACGGGCGCGTCCACCGGCGCGTCGGCGCCGGGCTCGACCACCCGGACCTCCGGCAAGCGCGGTTCGGCTGCGGTTTGCTGCTCCTCGATGCCGGTCAGGGCCGTGGCGTCCGCGGGGGCGGATTGCTCCAGCAGCGGAGCGGGCTCGACGATCGCCGGTTCGACCGCGACGGTTTCCTCGCCGCCGCCCGACAGCAGGCCGGTCACAAGCGGGAACGACATGATCGCCAGCAGCACCGCGCCGGCGGCCATCAGGATCGGGCGCCTGCGCGACTTGAGCACCTCGAGCAGTCCGCCGCCGCTCTTGCGGCTCTTGCCGATCGTTTCCACCTCGGCCGCGGCCGCCATCGCGGCGCGCCGCGCGGAGGCCAGGAACTCGGCCTTTTCCGATCCGTCCTCGGCCGGCTTGCCGCCCCGCTGGCGTTCGGCGGCCTGGGCCTCGCGCACCTTCTGCAGGATGCGGTTGATGTCGGGCGCGCCGGAGCCGGGCTCAAGCGGCATGTTGGCGGTTTCCGGATCCATCTCCATGGCGGCGTCAAGCGGCGGCGAATCGTCCTCGGTGAACTGGGGTTCGGCCGGAGACCTGGCGGCGTCCTTGCCGGGCAGGATGCGGGCGGCGAGTCCCGAGAAGAACGATCTGTCGCCGGCCGCAACCTCGTCGGCCTCCGCGCCGGCTTCCCGGCTCGAGGCGAAGGCCGCGGCAAGGGCGGCGGCTTCCGACGGCGTGCGCGCCGGTTGTCCCTGCTTGCCGCTGCGGTTGCGGGTCCCGAACTGTTCCGCGTCCGGCCGCATCGCGTCATCAAGGGCGGCGGTCGAGGCGGGCGGCATCGCGGTCTCGATGGCGCTGCGCGCATCGGCGACGGCGTCGCGCATGTCGTTCAGCCCGGCCTGATGCAGCGACGACGGGGTCATGTCGAGGCGCTCCAGGCGATCGGCGATCTTGAGCAGCGTGTCCTGCACGGCCTCGAAGGCGCGCATGGTGCGGTCATCGGTCTTGCGCGAGAGGCTCTCGAGCGCCTTGAGATCGTCGGCCAGCGCGGTGATGATCTCGATATTGGCGATCGACTGCGGCGACGGCGCACCGCCCATCTGCCCGGAATAGGCGCTCAAGGCGGCCTCGGCAGCCTGGCGCGCGGCTTCCACGACGAATTCGTCGCTGGTCGCAAGATGCTCCTCGATGGAGGCGAAGCGTTCGTCGAGGGCCTCGTAGCTGGCGCCCTGGGGCGCTGAACTCACCAGCCGCGACAGATTGGCGATCTGGTCCTCGAGGCCGCGCAGCGCCTCGTCGCTGGGGCCGGCCTGGACCTGGCTCGACATATCCAGCCGGTTGGCGATGTCGGCGAGCCGGGCCTCCAGCCCCTCGATGCCGGGCATCATCATGGAAGACGGGCCAGCCACCGGGCGATCGAGCCGGGCGGAGATGTCGGCGAGCTGCGCCTCGACAGCCTCGAGCCCGCTCATCGGCTGCATGGCGATGCCCGCGGCGGTGAGTTCGGCCTGCTGCAGCTTGGCGGCGATGTCGGCGAGCTTGGCGTCCAGCGTTTCCAGGCCCGGCAGCGGGTCGATGGCGCGCGAGGCCGTGGCTTCGGCGCGGCCGATCAGGGCCTCGAGCCGGCCAATGACGGCTTCGGGCATGCGGGCGGGCTCATGGGCGGGAACCGAGAGACTGTCGATCTGGTCTGCCAACTGGTCCAGCCGGGCGAGCAGCGACTGGTCGATGCCGCGGGCGTCCATGGCCTCGATCTTGCCGGAAATGTCGCTGAGATAATCGGTGAGCTCCGGCATGCGGTCGCCGCGGGCGCCGTCCTCGATCAGGTCCTGCAGGCGTTCGATCCGGGCGTCGAGACGGGCGATGGCCTCCTCGTCGGCCAGTTGCGCAACGCGCTGGGCCAGATGCTCGATGCGGCCGCCGATGTCGAACTGCGCCGAGGCGGGCTCAAGGTCGTCGATCTTCTGGGCGACCGAGGCCAGACGGGCCTCCAGCCGCTCGAACGGCGCGGGGTCGACCGGCGCCGCGGCGGGAGCGGGAATCGCGGCGATGGCGCGGGTGATTTCATCGAGGCGCTCGCCCAGCATATCGAACTGGTGCGGAAGGTCGGCGGCGGCGGACGCCGGCTGCCGGGTCATCGCCTCGATCGACCGGGAGAGGTCGGTGATCTTGGCTTCGATCGCCTGGGCCTGGCCGTTTGCGGGCATGGTCGCCAGGACTTCGCGGATGTCGTCGACGCGGTAGGCCAGGTTGACGAGTTCGTCGCGCAGGCCCGCCATGTCCAGGGAGGAGACCTGCTCCTCCACCGACTGCCAGCGGTTCTCGAGCGCCCGGACGCTGTCCTCGCGCGCCAGCCGGTCGACCATCGACCGCATCGAATCGAGTTCCAGCCGCAGCGAATCGGCGCCGCCGTCGTGCGAGCCCAGCGCCTCGATCGAGGCGGAGATGCCGGCCAAGTCGCGGCGCAGATCCTGCGGCAGCGCCTGCTCGCGCGCCTCGGCGCGCAATTCACTCATCTCGCGGCGCAGCGCCGCCATTTCCCGGATCAGGACCTGGCTCACATCGCCGAGCGGCGGCTGCTGACGGGAGGCCTGGGGCTCCGCGGCGGCGGCCCGCGGCGCGGCGGCCTGCGGTGCGCCGATCCGGGCCGCGATGGTCTGCAGCGACGGATGATCGGGATGGGCGTCCTTGCCGCCTCTCGGGGCGGGGTCGGGCTGGCGCCGCGCGCCGTCGAGCGCTCTCTGGCGCGCGCGGATGCCATCCAGAAGATCGCCGCCGGCGCCCGTGGACGGAGCCTGCGGCGGCGCATGCCGGCCTGCAGCGGCCGTGCCGCTCCGGCCGAGAATGTCTTCAATTCGCGCTTCCAGGCCCTCGATCGTGCGGTTGAGCGCATCCAGGGAGGATTCGCCCGCACCAGGCCGGTGAGAATAAGATCGCGATCCGTTCATTGTCATTTCCGCTTCGCGTTGTTGTCCGGAGCCTGGAGCTCCACCCCCATCCGCAGCCAGTCCGCGACCCTCTTCGAAGCGCGGTGGATAATTCCCGCCTCGGAGAGCCAGACTTCAAACCGGAAATTACAAGATACGAGGAAACCGGGCTTACTGCTCTTGATCCGCACATTCCGCGAAACGTGGTAAACAACCCGTTAACCAAGGTTACTTTTCTTCTCCGCAATGTCGGTATTTTGCGGCGACTTGACCTTTCGGAAGGTTTAATGTCACACCGCTAGGCTCTTGTGAGGGCAAACCAGCACCATCACGGCTCCGGGGACGGCTCAGACGAACGATGAATGACATGACCGACACCACCGAGGGCCACGACGAAGCGGTCTACAAAATCGGCGATCTGGCGGAGGAATTCGGCGTCACGCTGCGCACCCTCAGGTTCTATGAGGACAAGGGCCTGCTCAAGCCGACGCGGGTCGGGGTGACGCGGCTGTTCACCAAGCGCGACAGGGCCCGACTCAAGCTGATCCTGCTCGGCAAGCGCGTCGGATTCTCGCTCACCGAAGTCAAGCGGATGATCGACCTCTACGATCCGCGCGGCAAGAACATCGCCCAGCTCAAGGTGGCGCTGAGCAAGGGCGAGGCACAGATGCGGGTGCTCGAGGAACAGCGCGCCAGCATCAACACCGCCATCGAGGAGCTCGAACGCACCATCTCGGTGGTCCGCGACATGCTCAGCGAATCCGAATAGGCCTTAGCTCCCCGGATATCCCATCGCCAGCCCGCCGAAAGGCGGGTTTTTGCTGTCGGCAGAGCTCCGTGCGGAGGTTAAATTTCGACCGCCGGCGAAACAGTCCTTCACGATTTTGCGATTTTTTTCGCGGTCCCACATTGAAAAACATCGAAAATCGGTCATTTTCGGCATTACGGGCCGCCTCGCGCGACGCTTGGTCCAATTTTTTACGTTTACGCGAACGTCAAAATTGAGTAAGCAAGCTGGCGAGGAACGCCGGGTTATTGTGCCTGATGCGACGAACCTACGAGGGATGAGGATCCATGCCAGTCTTCAAGGCGCCGGTCGATGACACGCTTTTCATTCTCAACGACGTGCTCGGCTACGAGCGCTACATGAACCTGCCCGGCTTTGCCGACGCGAGCCCCGACATCGTCGAGGCCATCCTGCGGGAGGGCGCCCGGCTTTCCGAGGAAGTGCTGCTGCCGCTCAACCAGGTCGGCGACCAGGAAGGCTGCGTCCGCCACGACGACGCCACGGTGTCGACGCCGAAAGGCTTCAGGGAGGCCTATAGGCAATATTGCGAGGGCGGATGGCTCGGCCTTGCCGCCCCGGTCGAGTTCGGCGGCCAGGGTCTGCCCTACACGCTGCACACCGCGGTATCCGAATACCTGATCTCGGCCAACATGGCGCTGATGATGTATCCCGGCCTGACCCAGGGCGCGGTCGCCGCGATCAACGAGCACGGCACCGACGCGCAGAAGGCCATGTACCTTCCCAAAATGATCGAGGGCACCTGGACCGGCACGATGAACCTGACCGAGCCGCATTGCGGCACGGATCTCGGCCTGCTTCGCACCAAGGCGGTGCCGCAGGGCGACGGCAGCTACAGGATATCCGGCCAGAAGATCTTCATCTCCGCCGGCGAGCACGACATGTCCGACAACATCATCCATCTGGTGCTGGCCCGCATCGAGGGCGCGCCGGAAGGGGTGAAGGGCATCTCGCTGTTCATCGTGCCCAAATACATGGTCGGCGACGACGGCTCGCTGGGCGAGCGCAACACGGTGAGCTGCGGCTCGCTCGAAGAGAAGATGGGCATCCACGGCAATGCCACCTGCGTGATGAATTATGACGAGGCCACCGGCTACCTGATCGGCGCGGAGAATGCCGGGCTCAAGGCCATGTTCGTGATGATGAACGAGGCGCGGCTCGGCGTCGGGCTGCAGGGCCAGTCCATGGGCGAGATCGCCTACCAGAACGCGGTCCACTATGCCCGCGAGCGGCTGCAGGGCCGCGCGCTCTCGGGCGTCAAGGCGCCGGAGAAGAAGGCCGATCCGATCATCGTCCATCCGGATGTGCGCCGCACGCTGATGACCATCCGCGCCTTCAACGAGGCCGGCCGCGCCTTCATGCTGTGGACGGCGCTCAAATCCGACATCGCCCACAAATCCGAGGTCGCGGCGGACGTCCAGGACGCGGACGACCTGCTCAGCCTCGTCACCCCGGTGGTCAAGGGCGTGCTCACCGACAAGGGCTTCGACCATGCGGTGATGGCGCAGCAGATGTTCGGCGGCCATGGCTACATCGAGGAATGGGGCATGAGCCAGTATGTCCGCGACGCCCGCATCGCCATGATCTACGAAGGCGCCAACGGCATCCAGGCGCTCGACCTGGTGGGCCGCAAGCTCGGCCTCAACGGCGGCCGCGCGGTGATGACCTTCTTCAAGGAAGTCGGCGATTTCTGCGAGGAGAACCGCGGCAACGAGGATCTGGCGCTCTACACCAAGGGCCTGAAGAAGGGGCTCAACGACCTGCAGGCCTCGACCATGTGGCTGATGCAGAACGCGATGGCCAAGCCCGACAATGCGGGTGCTGCCTCGACCGACTACATGCATCTTTTCGGGCTGGTCGCGCTCGGCTACATGTGGGCGCTGATGGCCAAGACCGCCGTCGAGAAGCGTGCCGCCGGCGCCAACGGGAAAGAGGATTTCCTGGCCGCCAAGCTGCTGGTCGGCAAATTCTACATGGAGCGGATCATGCCCGAGACGAACCTGCGCAAGGCGCGGATCGAGACCGGCAGCGACACCATGATGGAACTGGCCGCAGACGCATTCTGACGGTCCGCCATCGGCGGATGCAGACTGACCGGCGGGCGGATTTTCGCCCGCCAGAGGATTTTCGGGAGGAATTCATGGCGACTTTACCGTCGGAAGTGCTTGGCGTGCCGCGTCCGGACTGGATGGACGACGATGTGGCGATGCTCGAGGACATGGCCTATCGCTGGCTCGATGCGGAAGTCGCGCCGCATTACGACCGCTACGAGAAGCAGGAGATGGTCGACCGCAGCGCCTGGGAGGCCGCGGGCGCCGCCGGCCTGCTCTGCGCCGCGATGCCGGAGGAGTACGGCGGGTCGGGCGGCACCTACGCCCATGAGGCGGTGATCACCGAAGCCCTGGGCCGCACCGGCACCGACGGCTTCGGCATCGCCCTGCACAACGCCATCGTCGCCCCCTACATCCTGCATTTCGGCTCCGAGGAGCAGAAATTGAAATGGCTGCCGAAGATGGCCACGGGCGAAATGATCGGCGCCATCGCCATGACCGAGCCCGGCGCCGGATCGGACCTGCAGGGCATCAAGACCAGCGCGAAGAAGGACGGCAATCACTACGTCATCAACGGCTCGAAGACATTCATCACCAACGGCCAGCACGCCAACCTGATCATCGTCGCCTGCAAGACCGATCCCTCCAAGGGCGCCAAGGGCGTGTCGCTGATGGTGGTCGAGACCGACGAGGTCGAGGGCTTCCGCCGCGGCCGCAACCTCGACAAGGTGGGGCTGAAGTCCAACGACACCTCGGAACTGTTCTTCGACAATGTCCGCATTCCCACCGCCAACATGCTCGGCACCGAGGAAGGCCAGGGCTTCGCCCAGTTGATGACCGAGCTGCCGCAGGAGCGGCTGCTGATCGCCAACCAGGCGATCTCGATGATCGAGCGGGCGCTGGCGATCACCATCGACTACGTCAAGGAACGCCGCGCCTTCGGCAAGGCGATCATCGAGTTCCAGAACACCCAGTTCAAGCTGGCCGAGCTCAAGTCGGAAGCGGTGATGGCGCGGGTGTTCGTCAACCACTGCATCGGCGAGCATCTCAAGGGCAAGCTAACCTCGACCACGGCGTCGATGGCCAAGTACCTGACCACCGACCTGCAGTGCAGGATCGTCGATGAATGCGTCCAGTTGCATGGCGGCTACGGCTACATGAACGAATATCCGGTGGCGCGGATGTTCCGCGATGCGCGGGTGCAGCGGATTTACGGCGGAACCAACGAGATCATGAAACTGTTGATTGCCAGGAGCTTGTGAAACGATGACGGATTTTACGCTGGATTGCTTTCTGGAAAGCGGCAACGCCTACAAGGCGGCGCTGATGCTGGAACTCTGCGGCGCCGGCTGGGCGCCGCGGCGGGTGGCCTTCTTCACCGGGCAGACCCGGTCCGACGAGTTCAAGGCGATGAACGTGATGGGCGAGGCGCCGGTGCTGACCCATCACAAGGTCGACGGCGACATCGTGCTGAGCCAGTCGGGCGCCATTCTCGACTATCTGTCGCGGGAGTTCGACCGCTTCGGCCCCGCCAACGAGGACGAGCGCCGGGAAATCCTGCGCTGGATCCTGTGGGACAACCACAAGCTGACGAGCTACACCGCCACGGCCCGTTTCATGAGCCTGTTCCAGAACAAGCCCGAGGACCCGATCACGAAGTTCTTCGCCGCCCGGGCGGTGAATGCCTGGAAGGTGCTGGAGGCGCATCTCGCCACCCGCGACTTCGTCGCCACCCAACACCCGACCATCGCCGACCTGTCGCTGTGCGGTTATCTGTTCTGGCCCGATCAGATCGGCATGGACCCCGACGCCTATCCCAACATCACCGCCTGGCTGGACCGCATCGCCGCCCTGCCCGGCTACAAACGCCCCGAAGAGCTGATGCCGAGCGGCAAGGATCCCGCCACGGCGACCGCCTGACACGACCACGACAACTCTGGAGATCACCCTCATGGCTGATGTATTTATCTATGATCACGTGCGCACCCCGCGGGGACGCGGCAAGAAGGACGGCAGCCTGCACGAGGTGCCGTCGGTGCGGCTCGCCGCGCACATGCTGACCGCCCTGCGCGACCGCACCGGCCTCGACACGAAGAAGGTCGACGACATCATCATGGGCTGCGTCGACGCCATCGGCGAGGCCGGCGGCGACATCGCCCGCGCGGCGACCTTCGAGGCCGGCTACGCCACCGAAGCACCCGGCATCCAGATCAACCGCTTCTGCGCCTCCGGGCTGGATGCGATCAACCTCGCCTCGGGCAAGATCGCCCAGGGCGCCGACGAGATCGTCATCGCCGGCGGCGTGGAATCGATGTCGCGCATCGGCATCGGCGCCCAGGGCGGCGCCTGGTTCATGGATCCGTCGGTCAACATCCCGGCCTATTTCATGCCGCAGGGCGTGTCGGCCGACCTGATCGCCACCAAATACGGCTTCTCGCGCGACGATGTCGACGCCTATGCGGTGGAAAGCCAGAAACGCGCGGCGCATGCCTGGAAGAGCGGATATTTCGACAAGTCGGTGGTGCCGGTCAAGGACATCAACGGGCTCACCATCCTCGATCGCGACGAGCACATGCGGCCGGGCACCGACATGCAGGCGCTCGCCAGCCTCAACGCCTCCTTCGGCATGATGGCCGAAATGGGCGGCTTTTCCGCCGTCGCCATCCAGGCGCATCCCGAAATCGAGACGATCAACCACGTCCATCACGCCGGCAACTCCTCGGGCATCGTCGACGGCGCCGGCCTGGTGCTGCTGGGCTCCAAGAAGGGCGGCAAGACCATGGGTCTCGAGCCGCGGGCGCGCATCCGCGCCTTCGCCAATATCGGCTCCGACCCGGCGCTGATGCTGACCGGCCCGGTGGACGTCACCGAGAAGCTCCTGAAGCGCGCCAAGATGAAGATCTCGGACATCGACCTGTTCGAGTTGAACGAGGCCTTCGCCGCCGTGGTTCTGCGCTACCAGCAAGCCTTCGACATTCCGTCCGACAAGATCAACGTCAATGGCGGCGCCATCGCCATGGGCCATCCGCTCGGCGCCACCGGCGCGATGATCCTCGGCACCGTGCTCGACGAGCTTGAACGCCGCAACCTCAACACCGCCCTCGTGACGCTGTGCATCGGCGCGGGCATGGGCACCGCGACGATCATCGAACGCGTCTGAACTGGAGAACGATCATGAGCAGTGAAATCTACACCGTCGATATCGACACTGACGGCATCGCGCTTGTCACCTGGGACATGGCCGGCCGGTCGATGAACGTCTTCACGCAAGCCGCTCTCGAGGAGCTCGACGGGCTGGTCGACCGCTTCATCGCCGACGACGCGGTCAAGGGCGTGGTCTTCACCTCCGGCAAGTCGAGCTTCTCGGGCGGCGCCGACCTCACCATGATGAAGACCATGCTTTCCTCGATGGCCGAGGAAAAGCGCAACAACCCGGACAACGCCCAGAAGCTCCTGTTCGACCTGGTCGGCAAGATGAGCTGGCTGTTCCGCAAGATCGAGACCTGCGGCAAGCCGTGGGTGTCGGCGATCAACGGCGTCTGCATGGGCGGCGCGTTCGAGCTGTCGCTCGCCTGCCACGGCCGCGTGGTGGCGGATTCGCCCGCCGTCAAGATGGCGCTGCCCGAGGTCAAGGTCGGCATCTTCCCGGGCGCCGGCGGCACCCAGCGGGTACCGCGTCTGACCAATGCGCAGGACGCGCTGCAGATGATGACCACCGGCCAGTCGCTGACGCCCTCGCGCGCCAAGGCCATGGGCCTGGTGCATGAAGTCGTCGAGCCCAAGAAGCTGATCTCCGCCGCCAAGGCGATGATCAAGGGCGGGCTGTCGCCGGTCGCTCCCTGGGACGTCAAGGGCTTCAAGCTGCCCGGCGGCCAGATCTGGTCGGCCCAGGGCGCGCAGCTCTGGCCCGCGGCTTCCGCCATCCTGCGCCGCGAGACGCAGGACAACTACCCCGCCGCCAAGGCGATCCTGCAGAGCGTGTTCGAAGGCCTGCAGGTGCCGTTCGACACGGGCTTGCGGATCGAGCAGCGCTATTTCAGCCATATCCTGCAGACGCCGGAAGCGCAGTCGATGATCCGCTCGCTGTTCGTCTCGATGCAGGAGATCAACAAGGGCGCGCGCCGGCCCGAAGGCATCAAGCCCACCAAGTTCCGCAAGATCGGCGTCGTCGGCGCCGGCTTCATGGGCGCGGGCGTGGCCTATGTGACGGCCAAGGCCGGCATTCCGGTGGTGCTGATCGACCGCGACCTGGAAGCCGCCGCCAAGGGCAAGGCCCACTCCGAGGACCTGGTCAAGAAGGGCGTGCAGAAGGGCAAGACCACCAAGGAAGAGGGCGAGAAGCTCTTGTCGCTGATCTCCACCTCGGCCGACTACGCCGATCTCGCCGACGCCGACCTGGTGATCGAGGCCGTGTTCGAGGACCGCGACGTCAAGAAGGCGGTGACCGAATCCGTCGAGGAGCAGATCCGGGCGACCGCGGTGTTCGCCTCCAACACCTCGACCCTGCCGATCACCGGGCTCGCCAAGAACTCGAAGCGGCCCAAGAACTTCATCGGCATCCACTTCTTCTCGCCGGTGGAAAAGATGATGCTGGTCGAGATCATCCTCGGCCGCAAGACCTCGGACAAGGCCCTGGCCGTGGCGCTCGACTATGTCGCCGCGATCAAGAAGACGCCGATCGTCGTCAACGACACGCGCGGCTTCTTCGTCAACCGCTGCGTGCTGCGCTACATGAACGAGAGCTACAACATGCTGGCCGAGGGCGTGCCGCCGGCGATGATCGAGAATGCGGCGAAGATGGCCGGCATGCCGGTCGGACCCTTGGCGCTCAACGACGAGGTGGCGATCGACCTGTCGCTCAAGATCCTGCGCGCCACGGTGGCGGATCTGGGTGAAAAGGCGGTCGATCCGCGCCACCTGGCGCTGGTCGAGCGCATGGTCGAGAAGGAAGGCAGGCTTGGCCGCAAGAACGGCAAGGGCTTCTACGACTATCCCGCCAAGCCCGCCAAGAAGCACCTGTGGCCGGAGCTGAAGACGCTCTATCCGCAGCAGGATCCGGCCAAGGTCGATGTCCAGGAGCTCAAGAACCGCTACCTCGCGGTGATTGCGCTCGAAGCCGTCCGCACGGTCGAGGAAGGCATCGTCACCGATCCGCGCGAGGCCGATCTCGGCACCATCCTCGGTTTCGGCTTCGCCCCCTATACCGGCGGCGCGCTGAGCTACATCGACACCATGGGCGCCAAGGCCTTCGTCGACATGTGCAAGGGGCTCGCGCGCAAATACGGCCGCCAGTTCCGCGCGCCCAAGCTGCTCATCGAGATGGCCGAGAAGGGCGAGACCTTCTACGGCCGCTTCGACCCCTACCGCCAGGACAAGGCCGCCGCGTAGGCGGCCGCCGCCTGACCGGCTCCACAACCGCCAACCTTCAAACGGGCCTTCGGGCCCGTTTTCCGTTTCAGCCCTTCACCGCCACCAGCGTGTAGCACATCGGCAGTTGCGCGGACTGGTGCTCATAGATGTCGTAGTCGGCCTCGCGGTTGGAATGGGGATATTCCACCAGCTCCGAGATCCCGAGCCCGGCCTGCACGCAGCCGGTGACGATCTCGCCCAGGGTGTGGAAATGCCAGTAGGACGGCGGGGCCTTGGCGGGCGCCGCCCCGTCATAGAGGATTTCCGCCTCGGTGACGAAGGGCTCGGTGCGGAAGTAGGAAAAGAGCGGCAGGTAAGGCGTGTCCGAATGCGGTTCGAACATGTCGAGCACCGGGTGGGTCTCGTAGATCACCAGCCGCCCGCCGGGCGCCAGCAGCGACGCGACGATCGACAGGAAGCGCGCAAGATCGGGCATCCAGTTGAGCACGCCGATGGTGACCAGCGCCAGGTCGAACCCGGCCGCCAGATCCCCGGGCAGGTCATAGACATTGGCGCGGACGAAGCGCGCCTGCCCGCCGTGCGGCGAGACGGCGCGCAGCTCCTCCGCCTGGACGATGAAGGCGTCCGACTGGTCAATGCCGGTGGCGTGGGCGGCGCCCAGCGCCAGCATCGACAGCACCTCGCGGCCATTGTTGCAGCCGACCTGCACGGCGCGGGCCTTTTCGACGCCATTCTGCAGGAGCGTCCGGGTGATCACCGGATCGAAGGTCGAGAACGAGGCCTCGGCGAAGCCCGAAAGCTGGCGGCGCCATGCGTCGCTTTCGCGGTGGCGGAGCGCCGAGGCGTTCCAGGCGAGCCGGTTGGCCTCGATCGCCCTCTCGTCGTCACGCGTCATTACGCTCTCCCCGAGCCGGCGCGAAAGCCCGGCGCCTGAGGGCCGCACCCGGCAGTTCCGGTCCTGCAACGGCGCCGAAACGCCCTCCGCCCGGCCGGTCGGGCGGGGCTATCCCATCAAAAAGCCTTGCCGGAGTGCATGCTCTTGGTCAATGTCGCCGGATGGAGAATCGTCAGATGGTTGAAATCGACTACTACTTTCACTGTGCGTCGCCGTTGACCTATCTGGGACACACCAAAATCTGCGACCTGGCCGAGCGCCACAAGGCGACGCTGCGCTACAAGCCGGTCAACCCGGGCGACGGCCGCGACGCGCCGGGCGCGGCGCAGGCGGGTCCGCGGCCGGCGGCGCTGCCGATCCC
>NZ_JRJG01000065.1 GCF_000759435.1 Hoeflea sp. BAL378 | reverse complement strand
ACTTCGAGCCGGCTGCCCAGCGCGGCCAGCAGCATGCCGCCGATCAGGAAGGCGAGCGTCGGCTTTTGAAACTGCGCGAGCAGCGTGTCGGCGAATTGGGTCAGAATATCCATGTGCGGTCCCCTGGGTGTGTTGGCTCCGGGGATATGCCGCATCGCGCAAAAAATAAAAAATATATGTTTTGCGTCTTTTCGTTCGCTTTAAACGAACTATCATCGGCGCACCGGCATCAACCTTTTCACGGGATCGGCCATGGACAGTCTCAATTACCATCACCTGCGCTATTTCCGCGAGGTCGCCCATGACGGCAACCTGACCCGCACGGCCGAGCGCGTGAACCTGGCGCAATCGGCGCTGTCGAGCCAGATCCGGACGCTCGAGGAGCGGCTGGGGCACCGGCTGTTCGAGCGCGCCGGGCGGCGGCTGGAGCTCACCGAGGTCGGGCGCATCGTGCTCGACCACGCCGACCGGATCTTCCGCACCGGCGAGGAGCTTGTCGCCACGCTCGACCGCACCGCAGATACGCTGCCACCGCTCCGGGTCGGCGCGCTGTCGACGCTGTCGCGGAACTTCCAGCTCAATTTCCTCCGGCCGCTGCTTGCCGCGCGGACGGTCGACGTGATCCTGAAATCGGGCAGCGCCGCGGTGTTGCTCGACGCGCTGAAATCGCTGGCGCTCGACGTGGTGCTGACCACCGAGCCGCCCTCGAGCCTCTTGGGCGGCGATTTCACCGCCCACCGCATCGCCGAGCAGTCGGTCGGCATTCACGGCACGCCCGGCCGGCTGCGCCACGCCATGCTGGCGGAACTATTGGAAAACGAGCCGCTGATCGTGCCGACCGAAAGTTCGATCCGCACCGGCTTCGAAAGCCTGGTGGCGCGGCTCGGCGTCACGCCGCGGATCGCCGCCGATGTCGACGACATGGCGATGGTGCGGCTGCTTGCGCGCGAAGACATGGGCCTCGCCATCGCGCCGGCGGTGGTGCTGGCGGATGAGATCGCCTCGGGACTGCTCGAGACGGCGGATTTCGATCTCGCCATCGTCGAGAGTTTCTACGCGGTGACGGTGCGCCGCGACTTCCCGCATCCGGTGATCGCGGATCTGATCGGCCGCTGAGGCCGCCGCGTCGCGCGGCCTACTCCTTGCAGGGCGCGGGCTCGTACATGTCGAGCTGGGCCAACTGGCCCTCGAGCACGAAGTCGCCGTAATCCATGGTCAGGTCGCGGGTGACGCCGTTTTCATAGAGCTTGAAGGCGATCGAATAGACCGGCAGGCCGTCGCCTTCGGCATTCTCCTCGAAATAGGACATCGACACCGGCCAGTAGGCGTCGTCGGCGAGGTCGCCCGCCTTCTTGGCTTCCGCATCGGTGCCTTCGGCGGTCTGCTTTGCGCCCAGGATGGTGGTGGTGATCATCGCCTTGTCGCCGTCGTCGGAACCGTCATAGATGCGCGATTCGTAGAAGCGCTCGCCGCCCTTGGCCTTGCTGATCATCTCGATCATGTGCTCGGTGGGGAAATGCGCCGCGGCGATGTCGAGCTCAAGCTTGTCGGGCTGCTCCAGCTTGACTTCCAGCCCGTCGGCATCGGCTTCCGCGGACCCGCGGATCTCGTGGTCGAGCTTCTGGTTGACGAAGGAGCGCGTGACGAAGCTGAAGGTCTGGTTGCGGATGTCCTCGAAGGTGGTGGTCTGCTGGTCGGTGACGCGCGATTCGTCGCCGGTAGCGATCTCGGTGACGAAACGGAAGCTGACGGTGTAGCCATCGCAGGCGGAACCGCCGAATTCATAGACCATGCGGCCGACCATGCCGGAAATGCCGGAGCGCTCGGAGGCGTCCTTGAGCGTGAGGTCGTAGACGGCGCGGTGGGCGGCGAGCGCCTCGCTTCCGACACGGCCGACGGCCCCCGCCCCGGCGAGCGCCGGCAAGGCTGAGGGCGCGAGCGCCAGTGCGGTCAGCGACGCGATAACAAGCATGCGCATCGGGTTTTCTCCTGTCGAATCCTTCGGCGATGTTATATGACCGGGGACAGCAAAAGCGAGGCGGAACTTCAAACAAACGCGATTTCGCCGCCGCAAGCTTAACAAAGCCGAATATGGAGCATTCTACATGACCGAGAGCGTTGAGTCCCGCCTGTCCGCCCGCAACATCACCCTGCCCCAGGCCGCGGCACCCGCCGCCAACTACGTGGCCTATGTGATCTCCGGATCGCTTCTCTACGTGTCGGGGCAACTGCCGATGGAGGGCGGCGCGCTGGCCGTCAAGGGCCTGGTCGGCCGCGATGTCGACGTCGCCGCCGCGCAACGGGCGGCGGAACTCTGCGCCATCAACATCCTGTCGCAGGCCAAGGCGGCGCTCGGCGGCGACCTCGAGCGGATCGTCCGGGTGGTCAAGCTCAACGGCTTCGTCGCCTCCGACCCGGCCTTCACCGACCAGCACCTGGTCATCAACGGCGCCTCGAACCTGATCGCCGAGCTGCTGGGCGAACGCGGCAAGCATGCCCGCGCCGCCGTCGGCATGGCCTGCCTGCCGCTCAACGCCGCCGTCGAGATCGACGCCATCATCGAGATCCGGTGACGAGACCATGAGCGAAGCCCCCAAGGATCTGAGCTGGCTCACCGCCCGCCCCATCGCCCATCGCGGCTATCACGACATGAACCGGACCATCTGGGAGAACACCAGGAGCGCGTTCGTCCGGGCGATCGAGGCCAATTACGCGATCGAATGCGACATCCATATCGCCACCGACGGCGTGCCCGTGGTGTTCCACGACGACGATCTCGAGCGGCTCTGCGGGCTCAAGGGCGACGTGCGGGAGCGGACCTCGCAGGAACTGGCGCAGCTCCGGGTCGGCGGCACCGCCGACGGCGTGATGTCGCTGCCGGCGCTGTTCAAGCTCGTCAAGGGCCGGGTGCCGCTGGTGATCGAACTCAAGGGCCGGCCGGGCGAGGACGACGGCTTCGCCGACGCGGTGGTCGAGTGCCTCGCCGACTATGACGGGCCGGTGGCGCTTATGAGCTTCGACGACCGGCTGCTGCGCGACCTCAAGGCCAGCGGCGCCACCTGCCCGCTCGGCCTGACCGCGGAAGGGGTCAAGCCCGAGACCTTCTTCGCCCATGAGGACGCCATGCAACTGGGGCTCGACTTCATTTCCTACTGCGTGCACCACCTGCCCAACGTCTTCGTCGACGGCCTGCACAGGCAGGGAATCCCGGTCATCACCTGGACGGTGCGGGACCAGCCGGCGCGGGAAATCACGCGCCTGCATGCCGACCAGATGACGTTCGAGGGCTTCGATCCGGACACCACCGCGGACGACTGACCTTGCCATTCGGCGTGGCGTTCATAGGTTGAAGGACACGGTGTCCGCGGACACGATCGAGGCGCTGGACGGGATCTCATGAAGGCTGACCAAACAGAACACACGCTGTCGACCATCGAGGGCATGGCGGCGGTCACGGCCGCGGACTGGAGCGTGCTGGGCGGCGCCGCGCGCGCTTCAGGAAGTGAATCAAGCACATCGCGAATTGAGTCAGGACCTTTCTACAACCCCTTCGTAAGTCACGCTTTTCTGTCGTCGCTCGAGGAGTCCGGATCGGTCTCGGCGGAGACCGGATGGCTGCCGCGGCACATCGTGCTCAGGGCGCCCGACGGCTCGCTCGAAGGCGCGATGCCGGCCTATATCAAGAGCCACTCGATGGGCGAATACGTGTTCGACCACGCCTGGGCGGACGCGTTCACCCGCGCCGGCGGACGCTATTATCCGAAGCTGCAGTGCTCGGCGCCGTTCACGCCCGCAACCGGTCCGCGGCTGATGGTGCGGCCCGGCCCCGGCGACACGGCGCGGCGGCGGGCGCTGGCGGCGGGCGGGCGGGCGCTGTGCACGCAGCTCGGCCTGTCCTCGGTGCACGCGACCTTCGTGCCCGAGAGCGAGATCGCGGATTTCGAGGCCGAAGGCTACCTGCACCGCACCGACCAGCAGTTCCATTTCCACAATCCCGGCTATGGCGGCTATGAGGATTTTCTCGACACGCTCGCCTCGCGCAAGCGCAAGCAACTGAGGAAGGAGCGCAAGGCGGCGCTCGAGAACGGCATCAGCATCGAATGGCTGACGGGCAGCGACCTGACCGAGGCGGTCTGGGACATCTTCTACGAATTCTACATCGACACCGGTGGGCGCAAATGGGGACGGCCCTATCTCACCCGCGCGTTCTTCTCGCTGATCGGCGAGCGCATGGCCGAGGACGTACTCCTGGTGATGGCGCGGCGCGAGGGGCGGTACGTCGCGGGCGCGATCAACTTCATCGGCGGCGACTGCCTCTATGGCCGGCACTGGGGCTGCGTCGAGGATCACCCGTTCCTGCATTTCGAGGTCTGCTACCATCAGGCGATCGATTTCGCCATCGCCAAGGGCCTGGCCCGCGTCGAGGCGGGAGCGCAGGGTGAGCACAAGCTTGCGCGCGGCTATTTGCCGGCCACCACCCATTCGGCGCATTACATCGATCATCCGGGGCTGAGGCGGGCGGTCGCCGATTATCTCGAGCGCGAGCGCCGCGACGTCGCCGAGATCGGCCGGATGCTGACCGAGCACGGCCCGTTCCGCAAGGGCGGCGGCGAGGCCGACCGGTTCGACGACTGACCTTCCCAGGAGGCCCGCGACCGGGCTTGACCCGGCGATGCGCGCGGGTACAAACAGGTCGGCCCACAACCAAGGAGATCCGCCCGATGACCGCACCCCGCTATGACAACGGCAATGTGTTTGCGAAAATCCTGCGCGGCGAACTGCCGGCCGAACGGCTCTTCGAGGACGACCACACGCTCGCGATCATGGACATCATGCCGCGCGGTGACGGCCATTGCCTGGTGATTCCCAAGGCCCCTGCCCGCAACATCCTCGATGTCGAACTCGACAGCCTGGCGGCGGTGATGGCGACGACGCAGCGACTGGCGAAGGCGGTGGTCGCCGCCTTCGACGCCGACGGCGTCACCATCCAGCAGTTCAACGAACCGGCCGGCGGCCAGGTGGTGTTTCACCTGCATATGCATGTGATCCCGCGCTTCGACGGCGTCGCCTTGAAGCCGCACACCGGCGCGATGGAGGATTCGGGCGTGCTCAAGGCCAATGCGGAGAAGATCCGCGCGGCACTCGGCTGAGCCCAGGACCCCGAGGCGGGACCTGACGCGGGCCGGCGTCAGATCCGCGCCAGCAGTTCGGCCTTCTTGGCCTGGTATTCGGCGTCGGTGAGAATGCCCTTGGCGTGAAGCCCGGCCAGACGCTCGATCTTGGCGAAAATGTCGGCTTCCTCGCCGGCGGCCGATCCGCTCGGCTGCGCCGCGTGAGGCCCTGCCGGGGCCGGTTCCGCCTGTCGCGGCTCGTCCGGGGCGGAGTTCGACGCCGCTTCGGCGGCCCGCGTGTGCGGCGCTTCCGACAGCGTGCGCGGCCGGGGCTGCGCGTCGCCCTCGCCTGCGGAGCGTTCCGGATCGATCTCGCGGAGCTGCGCAAGGTCAACCGGGCCGTGCTGCGAGGTGAAGCTCAGCGACTGGCCGCCCGACTGGCTCTGCGAAAAGCCGCCGATACGGTGATCGCCGGTGTCGTAGACCCTGACGCGGCCGTCGCCCGCATCAAGCGCGAGACGGCGGGTCTCGGGGAACCAGGCGTAGCGCATGCGGTTCTGGGCTCCGGAGGAGGCCGCGTGTCCGAGACCGCCCGGCCACCAGTGGCCGGATGACCCTCCCGACGGGCCGCCGGAGACGAACAGGCCGGAGGCGCCGCCCTCGCCGCTCGCGGACGACCGGGACTGGGTCTGGGATGGCGATCCCTGCGGCGGCCGCACCGCCGAAGACTGGCCCAGCAATTGCGCGACATCGACGCAGATCGCTTCCACCCTGGCCTTGAGCGCAGTGTTGAACATGTCGCCGACCATGGTCATGCCGCCGAGCGACCATTGTCCCATGCCGCCCAGCTCGGGATGGTTGAACTGCGCCAGCGTGCCCTGCCCGGCGATCACCGCCGTCAGCACATGCTCGACGGCGTCCAGGCTGACGCCGTGCCGGCTGGCGATCCCGGCCAGGGCCTTGCGTCCGTCTTCGGTCAATTCGGTCATGACACCTCCTCGGGTGTGGTTTCAGGCTCGATGGCGACCCGCGCCGCGGCGGATCGCCGGCATCCGGGCGGAAGGGTACAACCGCCGGGCGCGGATACAAAGGCCACGGAGAGACATTACGGGATTTTCGCCGGGACGGCACGCCCGATGGGCCGGTTTCGCCTGCGGCATTTCACACCCGGCGCGGGTGCTACCGGACAAGGTCTAGTGCGCCAGAAAGTCCGCCACCTGGCGGCTGATCTCGGGCGCCAGAATGACGCCGGGATGGGCGACGGCGAGATAGAGCCCCTCGGGATCGCGCGCGGCCGAGACCAGCGGACGCCCGTCGGCCAGCATCGGCCGCTGGCCGAGCTGGACATGGTCGACGCGCGGGTTCTCCATGCCGGGAAACAGCCGCCGCACCCGGGACAGCACGTCGCTCGCCAAGGCCGCCAGGGCCCGGTCGTCAAGATCGTCCTCCACGCCGCAGGCCGCGACCAGGTCGCCATTGCCGCGGGAGCGGATCTCGATGCCGCCGCCGTCCAGGACATGGGCGAGCCTGCCCGATTCGACGCTGAGCGTGACCAGCGCCGAGGGCGAGGTGGCGATGCCGTGATCGGGCATGAAGTCCGCCACCAGCGCGGCGCTGTGCGCCCCCGCGGCGACGATCACGCGGTCGGCGGCAAGGCTGCCTCCGGAGAGCCTGACGCCGCTGACCCGCCCACCGGTGGTTTCGAGCCCGAGCACGGTCTCGCCGAAGAGGGTTTCGGCGCCGGCCTCGCGCGCGGCGCGGGCCAGCAGGATGCAGGCATGGGCGACGTCGAGCGCCCTTTCGCGCGGGAACCGGGCGGCGAGCGCCGGCGGTTCGGCGATCATCGGTTCGAACTCGGCGATCTCGGCGGCGCCGATCAGCCGCACGACACTGCCTCTTTCTTCGTGCCCTTGCGCGTGGCCGCGGGTTTCGTCCTCGGTGGCGCCCCAGACGATGGCGCCCCGGCAGGGCGCGCAGAGGCGGCCGCCGAAATCCCGGTCGAGACGGGCATAGTCCTCGATCGCCTGAAGCCGCCGCCGGTAGTCCGGCTCGGGGACGCTGTCGTCGCCCGCCGCGCAGGTGATCCAGCCGAAGGAGGCGGCGGTGACGCCGAGCCCGGGGGCTTCGCGGGCCTCGACGAGGGTGACCCGGGCGCCGTCGCCGCTGAGGCGATGGGCGATCGAGACGCCGACGATGCCCGCGCCGATGACGATGATCCTGTGCTGGGCCATGGCTAGTTTCCCCTTGTCGCTGTTCCTGTATAGGCGATTTGCGGGTCCGGAATGTGACAGTCAGGCAATCGCGCGCCGGACCGGCCCTGCCGCCGGCCGTTCCGGGAACCGCCGGGCCGGCCTGCCTTGCTTTGGCGACAATGCCGGTCCATGAGCAAATCTCACCAGTTTTGCGAGGCCCCCATGCAGACCGCTCTCATCCTCATGACTATCCTTGGCTGTGACGACAGCGCCACGCAATGCCATTACATCGAGATGGTCGACCAGCGCTGGGCGACGATCCAGGCCTGCGACGCGAGCTCGGAAGACAAGCTCAAGCTCTATGCGAACCAGCCCTATCCGGTGGTGGTGGCGGTGTGCCAGACCCCGGAGGACACCGGCCTGGCCGAACTCGACGGCGCCAAGGCCGAACCGGCAGCGCCGGACCAGACGGCGGCCGTGGCCGACGCGCCATCCGGCGTGGAGTTGCCGAAGGCGGACATTCCCGCGCCCGCGGCCGCGCCGGAAGCCGACGCGGCCGCTGCCGCCGGGCCCGAGCCCGATGCGGGGTTCGCGTCGCGGGTGCTCGCGCGCTTCAAGCAGGCGCTGCCCGAGGCCGGCACGCTCAAGTCGCTGGTCGCCGAGCCGGTGCATGTGGTCACCGACAGCTATTCCTGGGTGGCGAAGCGCTTCGACTGACGGGCCTGGCTTGCAGCCTCGCCGTCACGGCAGCAGCAGTTGGCCGCCGACCAGCAGGCCCAGCGCGGTGACGATGCCGACCCAGATGCGCTTGCCGGCCAGGAGAAAGGCAGCGAAGCCCGCGGCGGCGGCAACCACGCGCAGCGCCACGGGCACGCCGGCCAGTTCCCCGGTCGGATAGAGAATCAGCTTGGCGATGACGGCGGCGAGCAGCGCGGTGGCGACCGCGCGCACCCAGGTGAGCGCGGCGGAATCCTGCTTGAGCCGGTTGCCGACCAGCACGCCGAGCCAGCGCCAGATGTCGGTGGCGAGCCAGCCGGCGATGGCGATGAAGACATAGGGCCACCACCAGGCCTCGAAAGTGGCGTAGCCGATCATGAGGCGGCCCTGCCCTTCCACAGCCGGTCGGCGAAGAACGCCAGCGTGCCGCCCACGACCCCGGCATAGAGGATGTCGAATTCGGGCGCGACCTGATGGAACAGCGGCCCCAGCGCCAGTCCGATCACCATGGCGATGCGGCCCGCCCGCTCGCGCGTCGAAGCCCAGATCGAGGTGAGGAAATAGACCGGGGTGAGGAAGAACAGCGCGCCGGCGAGCATGGCCGGCAGGCTCGAGACGGTGGAATAGATCACGGCCACCAAGAGGATGTTGGCGCTGGTCACGGTGATGCCGAAGCCCGCGAAGAACGCGACGCGATGCTCGCGCGGCACGTCGCGGATGCGCTCCATGGTGAAGACGTAAGCCGTGATGGCGATGAAATGCGACAGCACCAGCAGGAGCCAGGTGGGCGTCTTCGGCGTGCGGATCTCGGGAATGAGGGCGGCGACCATCGGCATCAGCCGGATCGAGGACAGCGCCACGGTGACGAAGGCCGCGGGCAGCGATGCGCCGGCGAGGATGGAGCCGACCAGCAGCACCTTGGCGGGCAGCGCCCAGATCATGCCGGTCATGAACACGGTCTGGCCCAGCGGAATGCCCGCCTCCACGGCGAAGCCGCAGAAGCCGACAAAGGCGCTCATCAGGATGATGGCAGGCAGCGAGGCGATGCCGCGCGCGCCCTTCAGGAACCAATAGGCGCCGCGCTCGGCGGACAAAGTACTCATGACACGTTGTTAGAGGCTTTGGGCGGCGGTGCAAACTGTTTTTGCCCGCCCGTGAGGCGTGCGGGCGCGCATGGCAGCCATGCAAAACCAGGACACCCCGGCGCAAACCGGGGTGTCCAAAACAGTCGTCAAGGCGCGTGAGCGCGGTCTAGGTCTTGCGCGGCACCTTCGGCACGGCGCTCGAAGGCTTCTTCGGCGCCGGCTTTTCGGCGACATCGGCGCGGGCTTCTGCCTGCTTCGGGCTTTCCGGCTCGGGCTTGCCGGGCTTGTCGGGACCCTTGCCGGCGGGCGGCTTGCGCGTGGACTTGGGCGCGACGGTCTTGACCTTGGCCTTGGCCGGCGCGCGCTCCTTGGCCGGAGACTTTTCCTTCTTCGGCTTGACCGGAATTTCCGCCGGGATCGCCTCGAGGATCAGCCCCCTGGTGCCATCGGGCTTCTCGCCGACGGTGACCTTGACGGTGCCGCCATGCTTGAGCTTGCCGAACAGAAGCTCGTTGGCGAGCTCCTTCTTGATGTGCTCCTGGATCACCCGGCCCAGCGGCCGCGCACCCATGCGTTCGTCATAGCCCTTGTCGGCCAGCCAGGCGATGGCGTCCTCCCCGAGATCGAAGGTGACGTTGCGCTCGGCGAGCTGCGCCTCGAGCTGCATGACGAATTTCTGCACCACCATGTGGATGACCTGCGTGGGCAGGCTGCCGAACGGAATGATGGCGTCGAGACGGTTGCGGAACTCCGGCGTGAACAGCCGGTTGATCGCCTCCATGTCGTCGCCTTCGCGCTTGGACGAGCCGAAGCCGATGGCGGCCTTGGCAGCGTCGGCGGCGCCGGCATTGGTGGTCATGATCAGGATCACGTTGCGGAAGTCGATCTTCTTGCCGTTGTGATCGGTGAGCGAGCCGTGATCCATGACCTGCAGCAGGATGTTGAACAGGTCAGGATGTGCCTTCTCGATCTCGTCGAGCAACAGCACGCAATAGGGATGCTGGTCGACGCCGTCGGTCAGAAGACCGCCCTGGTCGAAGCCGACATAGCCCGGAGGCGCGCCGATGAGGCGCGAAACCGTGTGCCGCTCCATGTATTCGGACATGTCGAAGCGCAGCAGTTCGACGCCCAAGGATGCGGCGAGCTGCTTGGCGACTTCGGTCTTGCCGACGCCGGTGGGACCGGAGAACAGATAGGAGCCGATCGGCTTGTCGGGTTCGCGCAGGCCGGCGCGCGCCAGACGGATCGCTGCGGTGAGCGCGTCAATCGCCGTGTCCTGGCCGTAGACCACCGAGCGCAGTTCCTTGTCGAGATTGGCGAGAACGGTCTCGTCATCCTTCGACACGGTCTTGGCCGGGATCCGCGCCATGGTGGCGATGGTGTTCTCGATCTCGACGTCGGTCAGGATCTTCTTGCGGTCCTTCTCGGGCAGCAGCATCTGCGCGGCACCCGATTCGTCGATTACGTCGATCGCCTTGTCGGGCAGCTTGCGGTCGGTGATGTAGCGCGCCGAGAGTTCGACGGCCGCCTTGATCGCCGCGTCGGTGTAGCCGACCTTGTGATACTCCTCGAAATAGGGCTTGAGGCCCTTGAGGATCTCGATCGCGTCGGGGATCGTCGGCTCGGCGACGTCGATCTTCTGGAAGCGGCGCACCAGCGCCCGGTCCTTCTCGAAGAACTGCCGGTATTCCTTGTAGGTGGTCGAGCCGATGCAGCGGATCGCGCCGGACGACAAGGCAGGCTTGAGCAGGTTCGAGGCGTCCATCGCCCCGCCCGAGGTGGCGCCGGCACCGATCACGGTGTGGATCTCGTCGATGAAGAGGACGGCGCCCGGCAGGTCCTCGAGTTCCTTGACCACCTGCTTGAGGCGCTCCTCGAAATCGCCGCGGTAACGCGTGCCCGCCAGCAGCGAGCCCATGTCGAGCGAATAGATCACCGCGTCGGCCAGCACGTCGGGCACGTCGCCCTCGACGATGCGCTTGGCCAGGCCCTCGGCGATGGCGGTCTTGCCCACGCCGGGGTCGCCCACATAGAGAGGGTTGTTCTTGGACCTCCGGCACAGGATCTGGATGGTCCGGTTGACCTCCTCGATGCGGCCGATCAGCGGATCGATGCGGCCGGTCTTGGCCTTCTCGTTGAGATTGACGCAATAGGCGCTGAGCGCGTCCTGGCCCTTCTTCTTGCCGCCCTCCTCGATGGTCGAATCGGGCTTGGCGGAATCGGGTTCGGGCTCCTCGGCGCCGCGCACGGGCCGGGCTTCCTCGGCGCCGGGGCGCTTGGCGATGCCGTGGGAGATGAAATTGACCGCGTCATACCGGGTCATCTCCTGCTCCTGCAGGAAATAGGCGGCATGGCTCTCGCGCTCGGCGAAGATCGCCACGAGCACGTTGGCGCCGGTGACTTCCTCGCGGCCCGACGACTGGACATGGATGACGGCGCGCTGGATGACGCGCTGGAAGCCGGATGTGGGCTTGGAATCCTCGTCATAGCCGGTGATCAGATTGCCGAGTTCCTTGTCGACATAATCGCTGACGGTGCGGCGCAACTGCTCAAGATCGACATTGCAGGCGCCCATGACGGCGGCGGCGTCGGGATCCTCGATCAGGGCCAGCAACAGATGCTCGAGCGTGGCATATTCGTGATGCCGCTCGTTGGCATAGGTCAATGCCTGATGGATTGCCTTTTCGAGGCTGTGTGAAAAGCTAGGCACGTTCAGGTCCTCATTTCTTTTCCATCACGCATTGCAGCGGATGATGATTTTCGCGGGCGAAATCCATGACCTGGGTCACTTTGGTTTCAGCCACCTCGTAAGTGAATACTCCGCACTCGCCGACCCCGTGATTGTGTACATGCAGCATGATCCGGGTGGCCTGCTCCCGGTCCTTCTGGAAAAAACGCTCAAGCACATGAATCACAAACTCCATCGGGGTGTAGTCGTCATTCAGCAGAAGCACCCGGTAAAGGCTCGGCTTCTTCACCTGCGGCTTGGTCCGTGTAATGACGGAGGTTCCCCTGTCGGGGCCGCCATCTCCGGTCTTCTTGTCCGCCTGTAAGCGTGTCCGGTTCGCGCTGTCGTTCACTCTGGCCACTTCCTGTCATTCCAAACCGGAGCGTCGCATATCGAAGCGCCGGAGATTGTCCTTAACTTAGTCTTTCCTGAGGGAATTTTAAGCCCCCTTGTTGCGCTAGGAAAGAGATTTCGTCGCCTGACCGCGAACATGAAAAACCCGGCCACACCACTGTGAGGCCGGGTTGATATCATTTCAGTCCTGCGCCGCGCTGGAGCGGCGGCGCCTCAGAGTCAGGCAGAAACCTTGGCGGCAGCCGCTTCGAAGGGCTTGTAGGCCTCCTTGGCGAGATCGGCGTAGAGTTCGCCCATCTTGGTTGCCTGGGCAACGAAGGTTTCGTAGGCCGACTTGGCGTAGTCGGTCTGAATTTCGATGGCCTTGTCGAGGCTCTTGGCCGAAGCCAGCTTCTCGGCGACGGCAGCGCCGTCCTCGTAGGACTTCTTGGAATATTCGGTGGTTTCGGCGGCGATGCGCTGGAAACCCTTGGTCATCGACGAAACCGTGGTCAGCATGCTGTCCATGGCTTCCTTGCTCATCTTAGAAGTGCTGTCAAAGTTCATCATGTCGCATATCCTAGCGTTCGAGGAGGTGATGGAGCCAATTTAGGTGCAGTGCACAAGATTGTCAAGATTTTTTGTGCAACGCACCAATATGGGCCAGCGACAGAGCGCGCGGAGGGGCCAGATTGGCACAGACCTTACCGAAACCGGACAGGTTTTGGGGATCACTGCGGAAAGGAATGGTTCATTATAAACGGATTGGTAAGGACGTGTGTCTAGGATCCGACACAATGGCTGTTCATGGAGGGCGACAGTCAGACACCCTTTCTTACCCGCCTGATCATGAGTGAGTTGTCGTGTTCCAGCGTATACCAAGTCAAATTTCCCGTCTCGCCGCCGTTCCTTCCTTCGCGTTCCGCCTGGCTGCCCTCATCGGCATTGCCATGGCACTGGGAAGCGCGCCGGCTGCGGCGAACCCGAAATATTCCGGCATCGTCATCGACGCCAAGACCGGAAAGACGCTGTACGCCAATGACGCGGACGCACCGCGCTATCCGGCGTCGCTCACCAAGATGATGACGCTCTACCTGACTTTCGAGGCGCTCGAGCGCGGCAAGATCAGGCTCGACACGCGCATCAAGTTCTCGGCCAACGCCGCCAAGGAGCCGCCGACCAAGCTCGGCGTGGGCGTCGGCAAGTCGATCACGGTCGAGCAGGTGATCTATGCGCTGGTGACGAAATCGGCCAATGACGCCTCCACCGCGATCGCCGAACATCTGGGCGGCTCGGAATCCAAATTCGCCAGCATGATGACCGCCAAGGCGCGCGCGCTCGGCATGTCGAAGACCACGTTCCGCAACGCCCACGGCCTGCCGAATTCCGGCCAGGTGACCACGGCCCGGGACATGGCCAAGCTCGGCATTGCGCTGCGCGAGCATTTTCCGCGCCAGTACAAGTATTTCTCCACCCGCTCGTTCAAGTTCGGCGGCAGCAACATGGCCAACCACAACCGCCTGCTGGGCGTCGTGCGCGGCGTCGACGGCATCAAGACCGGCTACACCCGCGCCTCCGGGTTCAACCTGGTCTCCTCGGTGGTGGACCGCGACCGCTCGATCGTCGCCGTCGTTATGGGCGGCCGCACCGGCGCCAGCCGCAACGCGCAGATGAAGGACCTGATCTCGCGCTATCTGCTCAAGGCCTCGACCCGCGGCGGCGGCAACCTGATCGCCCGCGGCGCCATGGCCAACATGGAAGTCGCTTCCGCAGCGGCCCCCATGGAAGCCGCCTCCGCCGCGTTCCAGCTACCCAAGGTCGGCCCGGTTCCGGAGCTTCGCCACGACGGCGACGCACGGATTGCGCTCGCCTATGCCGCGCCCACCCCGGCCCCGGTGGTCGGCCGCGAGGCGCTCGCCAAGTCGTTGCAGGCGCAGAAGATGGCGATTCCGGTTCCGACCCCCGCCCCTGTGCTGGTGCCGCCGATGCCGGTGGAGACCGCCAGCGCCGACGCCATCGACCCGGTGACGACCGCCTCGACGGCCGCCATGAGCGGCTGGATGATCCAGATCGGCGCCATGCCCGACCAGAACGAGGCGTTGAAGCTGCTGGCGCGCGCCCAGGACCAGGGCGGCAAGGCGCTGCGGGGCGCCGAGCCCTTCACCATGGCCTATGCCAAGAACAACGAGCAGCTCTACCGCGCCCGTTTCGGCGGCTTTGACGGCCAGTCTTCGGCCGCCAGCGCCTGCAAGGCGCTCGAAAGGAAAGGCTTCGCCTGCTGGGCGACCGCCAACTGATCCCGCGGCGTTTGTTTAACGCCGCGGCCGGAACTCCCAATTCCGGAGACATCCACGTTTTTGTATTGCGTATCGGGGAAATCAGTCATGTCGACTCAAGAGAACAGTTTTGGCCTCGTTGATGCGGCCGGCAAGAAACGTCGAGCCACCCGCATCGGGATGCATCCGCTTCATGAGGCGGCGATGCGCCTCGCGGATCTCGGCTTCACTCGCCCCCGCAGCAAGACCAAGGATCTCGTAGGCCTCCTGCTGTGTCATGGCGCCCGAGCCTGGCGCAGCGCCCAGCCCCGCGCCTCCATCCGTCTGCGCGCCGGCACGCCAGTCGGCTATGCGGCGGTCAAGATACGCCTCCAGTAGGGCAAGGCTTTCCGGGTCGCCCGACAGTTCGGAATGCAGCCGCAACAGATCCGGCTCGTCCAGCGCGTCGAGTTCGCGGCCCTCGAAGCTGCCGGCCAGCACCAGGCCGTTCATGGCGCCGGTGTCGAGATCGAGCTCCATTTCCAGCGCCGCCGAGCGGACATGCGACCGGCCTCCGGGCTGGCGCGTCGCCCGCGAGGCGCTGCGGGCGCGGCTGAACAGCATCGCCGCAAAGGCGAGCAGCGGCAGGCCGAGGCTGGCGCGGCCGACGAGCATCAGCGTGAGCCCCAGCCCGGCCATAGCCGCCGGCAGGCCATAACGCAGTGCGCTGGCGAGCGCCGCAGGCTTGACGCTCAGCAGACCGGCGAGCACCGCCACCAGGATCAGCAGGCCGCCGAAAAAGACCGCGATCGCGCTCATGGCTGTGGAGTTCCCCTGCCGCCGGATCGACCTGCCCCGCCCGGCCTGCCCGGACCCAGTTGCTCGAGCAGCAGCCGCGCCGCAGATCCGCCGGCGCTTTCGAGCGCCTTGCGTCCGCCGGTGGCGTAGGTCGCGACCGCGCGCAGCAATGCGGCGAGTTCGGCCGCCGCATTCTGGTCGAAACGGACATAGGCGCCGCCGGTGACGCGGGCGATTTCGCGAAAGCCGGCGGCAGCGGCGGGATCGTGGCCTTCATGGAACATGAAGCAGGGCACCTTGCGCAGCGCCAGCTCGCCCGCCGTCACCGCCAGCGTGTCGATCTCCTCTTCCATCGCGTCGCCGATATAGACCAGCGCGCTCACCGGCCGCGACTTCGCCTCGTCGGCGACATGGCGCAGCACCCGACCGATCTGGGTCTGGCCGCCGCGGCAGTCGATCCGGCTCATCAGGTTGGCGAGCGCGGTGGTGTCACTGACCCAGCGCGAGGCGCGGCATTCGCCCAGGCCGCGGAAATAGACCAGTTGCACCTGCAGGTCCGCGGCCTTGCCGACCGCGTCGAACATCTCCGCCTGCAGCCTGCAGGCGCTGTCCCAGGTCGGCTGCCGGCTCATGGTGGCGTCGAGCGCGAAGGCGAGACGGCCCGATCCGGAAGCCCCCGGCGCCAGCGACTTGGCGGCGTTGAGGAAGGCGGCGATCTCGGAGCCCGAGGACGCGGGCGCGCTGTCGGGAACGGCGTCGCCGCCACGCCGTGTCATCGCCTTGTCGGATCCGGTCTTGTCTCTGGCCATGATGGACGTGTTTTACCCTCGGTGTGAAGTTTTCGCCACTGCGACCGCCTGTCCGCGGGCCATTCTCCCGGAATTGCGCGGTCGGTGGCGGCATCTGTGTTCAATGTGGCGTTTTGCGCAGCGAACACAAGGGTCGGGCGGCCGGGCGCCCTACAGCAGGCCGAGGCCCGCCAGTTCGCGCTTGAGTTCGGCAGGCAGATCGCCATCCTCGCCGGAGCCGCCGAGATCGCGCGGCGCATCGTCGGGATCGAGATAGCGCCAGCCCTGGAACGGGCGGCGCGGCGCCCAGGAGGTCTCGTGCAGCACCGGTTCGAGCACGAGATTGCAGCGGGAAATGCCCTCGGCGTCGGTGAACGGGCGGATGTCGAGGAGGCGCTGCCGGGCCTGGATATTGCCCTTGATGACCCAGAAGAGCGAGCCGCCATCGACCAGGTCCGCGGCACGCTTGGGCAGCATGCGGGTGGTGTGGAACTGTTCGAGCGTCTGCCCGGCGGCCTTCATCGCCGCCAGACGGAGGTCGATCCAGCGCTGCAGGTCTTCGATGCTTTCCGCGCCGACGCACAATTTGAGAAGGTGAAGGGCCATTGCCGGGTATTTCGGGCGCTGACGCGCCGGGGTCAAGCCGGCAGGGGGCGAATCCGGGCGCCGTCCACAGTCTCGGCCCCCTTCCGGAGGCTCAGCATTCGACCACGTTGACGGCGAGACCGCCGGTGGAGGTCTCCTTGTAGCGCTCGTTCATGTCGAGCCCGGTCTGGCGCATGGTCTCGATGCAGGCGTCGAGCGGCACGAAATGGGTGCCGTCGCCCTTCATGGCGAGCGACGCGGCAGTCACCGCCTTGACCGCGCCCAAGGCGTTCCGCTCGATGCAGGGCACCTGCACCAGGCCGCCGACCGGGTCGCAGGTCATGCCGAGATGGTGCTCGAGCGCGATTTCGGCGGCGTTCTCGATCTGCTCGGGCGTGCCGCCCATGACGGCGGCGAGGCCCGCGGCCGACATCGCCGCGGCGGAGCCCACCTCGCCCTGGCAGCCAACCTCGGCGCCCGAGATCGAGGCGTTGTGCTTGATGATGCCGCCCACGGCGGCGGCCGTCAGCAGATAGTCGCGCACCGACTCCTGATCGGCGCCGTCGTGGAACTGCAGCACGTAGCGGATGGTGGCCGGGATCACGCCGGCGGCGCCGTTGGTGGGCGCGGTGACGACGCGGCCGCCGGAGGCGTTTTCCTCGTTGACGGCCATGGCGTAGACGCTCAGCCAGTCATTGGCGAGCAGCGGATTGCGCCGGTTCTGCCGCCATTCCTCCTGCAGCTTGTCGTGCAGGATGCGGGCGCGGCGGCGCACCTTGAGGCCGCCCGGCATGATGCCCTCGCCGCCCAGGCCGCGGTCGATGCAGCCGCTCATGGCGCTCCAGATCCGGTCCAGCCCCGCGTCGAGCTCCTCGCGGCTCATGTGGCTTTCCTCGTTGGCGCGCTTCATCTGCGCGATCGACAGGCCCGAGCGCGCCGCCATCTCGAGCATCTGCCTGGCGTTGCGGAAGGGATAGGGCACGGTCTTGTCGACGCTCGCCGACTTGGCGTGCTTCATCGCCTCGAGCTCGGTGTCGGAGACGACGAAGCCGCCGCCGACGGAATAGTAGATCCGGCGCAGCAGCATGGCGCCGTCGCGGTCGAAGGCTGTGAAGGTCATGCCGTTGGCGTGGCCGGGCAAGGGCTGCTTCTTGTCGAAGACCAGATCCGTCTTCGGATCGAACTCATAATCGGGATGGCCGGGCGGGCTGATCCTGCGGCTCGCCTCGACGCCGGCGATGATGCCGTCCATCCGGTCGGGATCGACCTGGTCGGGCCGTTCGCCGGTGAGGCCCAGCACCACCGCCCTGCCCGTGCCGTGGCCGATGCCGGTAAACGCCAGCGAGCCGTGCAGGCTGACCTTGATGCGCCTGACCCGGGCGCCCGCCGGCCGCGGCCAGTCGGGTCCGGCGATCTCGTCGAGAAAGCGCACCGCCGCCGACATCGGCCCCATGGTGTGGGAACTCGACGGGCCGACGCCGATCTTGAAGACATCAAAGACTGAGAGGAACATGGGGGGCGGCTTCTCCGGTGAAGATGACAGCTTACATGGGCCAGCGCCGCAAGGACGTCAATTTCCCGACCTGTCGTGCCGCGCCAGCGACAGAAGCGAAGCCGCCGCCATCGCGCCGGGCGGACAAAGAAAAGCAGCGCCGACCGGGTGGGTCAGGCGCTGCCTTGTCTCATGCTTTGGTCGCTCAGATGCCGCCGAAAAGGTAGGCCAGTGCGAGAATTCCCGAAAAACCGATGACTGCGCGGGCGGTGATGCCCCAGCACGATTTCTGTACGGTGTCTTCCATGGTGACTCCGGTTATTGTGGTCATTTCAGGCCGCGTAATCCCTGGGGATTCGCTCAGCGCAGAGGCGGCTGTTTAACGAAACGGTAATCTTTTCGCAACTGCAAAAACGGCAAATCTGTGGTCAAACTTTCACACCAGGCATTCGCTCTCCGCATGGCTTGGTGTCAAATCAAGGACTTGCCTGTCTATCCTCGAATCGGTCCCGGGCCGGACATCCACAATTCGACCACAGGTGTTGAAAAATGATTAGCCGGGCGGTTCCGCGGAAGGCTTTGCCAAGCGGGGCGGAGCATGCCAAAAGCAGGGCATGACAAACCTTGATTACCTGGCGATCGCCTGGTTCGCGCTGTCCTGGACCCTGTTCTCGCTGGCGTCGAACAACCACCTGCCAATCCGGCGGGTGAGCCTGACGACGGCGATGAACCAGCACCGCAAGCGCTGGATGCAGGTGGCCGCCCGGCGCGACCTGCGCATGATCGACACCGCCATCATGGCGGGGCTGCAGAACGGCACGGCCTTCTTCGCCTCGACGACGATCTTCGCCATCGGCGGCTGCTTCGCGCTTCTGGGCGCCACCGACCGGGTGCTGGCGGTCGCCGACGACCTGCCGATCCCGCTGGTGGCCGACCCGGCGGCGTTCGAACTCAAGGTGTTCGGGCTGATCGCGATCTTCGCCTATGCGTTCTTCAAGTTCGGCTGGTCTTACCGGCTGTTCAACTATTCCTCGATCCTGTTCGGCGCGATCCCGATGAAGGGCGACCTGCAGCCCGACGCCCAGCGGGAACTCGACGCCGCCGCCAACCGGGCGGCCTCGCTCAATGTTCTGGCCGGGCGGCATTTCAACGCCGGGCTGAGGGCGATCTTCCTGTCGATCGGCTATCTCGGCTGGTTCGCCGGCCCGCTCGTGCTGATGGGGTCGACAACGCTGGTGATTCTGGTGTTGGTCAGGCGGCAGTTCTTCTCCAACGCGCGCGACGCGATCCTCAAGGACACCCTCATCCCGTGACGCACTCCCATCCTGCCGGATCGGCCGGTCCGCGTGGACCGTCCAGAGCCCATGCCCCGAGCGTGCTTCGCGCGGCGATCCTCGACCTTCTCAGGCTTGCGGGGCCGGGCAAGAGCATCAGCCCCTCCGACGCCGCCCGCGCGCTGGCGGGATCGGACGAACAGCAGTGGAGCCGGCTGATGAAGCCGCTTCGCACTGTTGCCGTGGAGATGGCGAAGGAAGGCGAGATCGAAATCCGCCGCAAGGGCAAGACTGTCGATCCGTCCGGGTTCCGCGGCGTCTACCGCCTCGCCCTCCCCGGCCCGCAGTCGAGCCCGGAGCCGGGCCAAGACACGGCATGAGCCAGGTGCAGACATTGCGCGCGCCGACCCGGCTGGACATGGCGCTGATGCTCGCGACCGCGCTGATCTGGGCGTCGGCCTTCGTGGCGATCCGGATCGCGGTGCCCGAGACCGGGCCGGTCTGGCTGGCGGCGATCCGCGTCACCGTGGGATTTCTGGTGCTGCTGCCCTACGCGATCTGGCGCGGCATGGTGTGGCCGTCGTCGCGCGGCCAGTGGTCGATGATCTGCGGCATGGCGGTGCTCAACATGGTCATTCCGTTCTCGCTGATCGCCTGGGCCGGAAAGACGCTCGACGCCGGGGTGTTGGCGCTGCTGATGGGGACCGGCCCGTTCCTGGCGCTGATCGGCAGCCACTTCATGACCGATGACGACCGCCTGACGCCGCGCAAGCTGGCCTCGGTCGTCCTCGGCATGGCGGGGATCCTGGTCGTGGTGGGTCCGAGCGCGGTCGCGGGGCTCGGAACCGGATCGCTGGAAGCCAAGCTCGCCGCGCTCGGCGCCTCGCTATGCTATGTCACGGCGGGGCTGCTCATCCGCCGGATCGACATGCCGCCGGTGCGGCTGGCCTGCCTGGCGCTGGGCCTGGGCGCAGCGGCCCTGATCCCGATCGCCTTCCTCATGGAAAGCGCCCCGCCCACCGGACTGAGCGGCACGAGCATGGCCGCGCTCATCTATCTCGGCGCTTTTCCCACCGGGCTTGCCTATATCCTGCGCTTCCACCTGATCCGGACCATCGGCTACACGCGGTTTTCGCTGTCGGTCAACCTGATTCCGGTGTTCGGCGTGGGGCTCGGGGTGATCCTGCTGGGCGAGCCGCTGTCGCTCACGCTGATCGCGGCGCTGGCGCTGGTGCTGGCGGGCCTGTTCGTCGCCGGAGGCGGCAAGCGTCCGTCGGCGACCCCGGACGGGACTCCCTAGTCACGGATCCTGGGGCCGGCGGAGAGGAGTGCGGACACTGCCTCCCGCTTCACGGGCCGACGGCCGAAATCTCGACGCCTTTCGCCTTTACAGGATGAATCGGGCCATCCTTTTGCTAGGGTTGGGCCCTGAGTCGGCGGTCGCGCCGCGAGGATCATGGAGAGACGGGTTTGAGTGACGCCGCCGGCAAGGGACCGCCATCGCGAAACGCCGGACGGCGCATTGAACTGCTTGACCTCGCCCGCGGCCTGGCGCTGTTTGCGATGGCCAGCTATCATTTTTCCTGGAACCTCGAGCAGTTCGGCTATCTCGATCCGGCCACGACCACGCAGGGACTGTTCAAGCTCTATGCCCGGTCGATTGCCGGCAGCTTCCTGTTCCTGGCGGGAGTCAGCCTGATGCTGGCGCATGGCGAGACGCTGCGGCCGCGGGCCTTCCTCAAGCGCCTGGCGATGGTCGGCGGCGCCGCGGCGCTGATCACGCTGGTCACCGTCTTCGCTACGCCCGACCGGTTCATCTTTTTCGGCATCCTGCACGCGATCGCCGCGGCCAGCGTGATCGGCCTCTTGTTCCTGCGGCTGCCGGGCTTAATCACGGTGCTTGCCGGCGTGGCGTGCCTGGTGCTGCCGCACTACTACAGTTCCGACGTCTTCAATTCCGCCTGGCTCACCTGGATCGGCCTGTTCACGGTCGCGCCGCGGTCCAACGACTTCGTGCCGCTGATGCCCTGGCTCGGGCCGTTCCTGATCGGCATGGGATGCACCCGGCTCGCCGTGTCGACCGGCCTGACCCGGCGCCTGGCCGAAATCGGCACCGGCGACAGTCTCGCCTCGCGCGCCACGCGATTTTGCGGACGTCACAGTCTGGCCTTTTATCTGGTGCATCAACCGGTGCTGCTGGCCCTGGTCTGGACCGCGTCGCAGATCGCGCCGCCGCCGCAGGTCGATCCGCTGCCCGGCTTCGTCGCCGACTGCCAGGCCGGATGCGGCAGCGACCACAGCGCCGACTTCTGCGTGCGGTTCTGCGGATGCGTGACCGACGAGCTGCTTTCGAGGGAGCTGTTCACGCCGTTCCTGGCGGGCGAGATCGACCAGGCCGATCCGCGCATTCCGGCCATCGCCGAGCAGTGCACGGCGTTGTCAGCCGAGCCTTGAGGCATTATCGTGTCATTCCATAATGACAGATGGCCCGGTGTATTTAAGGAGCCTGTCCGCATGAACGCCTATCGGGCGAAACCGAATTATGTTCCGTGGCCGCCGCTTCTGCTGGTCGGGCTGACGCTGGCGGCGATCACGCTGAACCTGGCCGCGCCGCTGCCGCTGGCGTTCACCGGGATCCGGACGCTCGGGGGCCTGCTGATCGGGCTGGCGCTGGCGATCGACCTGTGGGCGATGAAGACCCTGCACGAATCCCACACCACCATCCTGCCCCATCGCGGCTCGAGCCATCTGGTCACCCACGGCCCGTTCCGATACAGCCGCAACCCCATCTACATCGCCAACATCCTGCTGATGATCGGCATGGGCCTGTTCGCGAAGAATGCCTGGTTCCTGCCGCTGGCGCTCCTCGACGGGCTGCTGACCCATTACCTGGCGGTCCGGCGCGAGGAGAACCATCTCATCGCCAGGTTCGGCTACCAGTTCGAAACCTATTGCCGCAAGGTGCGGCGCTGGATCTGATGCGCCGCAGCGCTGCGGTCGAGCCGGGACGCACCGGCACTCGCTAAAACTCTCGCTAATTCATTAAGTCGTTTTTCAAAGGGCGCGCGTATCGTGGTGGCACGGGCGCGATTGCCGCATTTCAAGGCCCGCACAACAGAGGACGGACGTCAGCGCGACGAAGCATTCGGCCCATCGGCCATGAGAGGTGACCCAAGACTCGCATGACCCAGCAACCTGACGCCCCATCGATCCGCCGGATCTCGTCGTTCATGTATGACGTGGAACCGCGCTTTCCCTTCAAGGCGACGCGCAATGCCGGCCATATCGAGTTCTCCCGGAACGCTCTCACGCTCGTTCAACAGCGCTGTTCGCTGCGCAATATTTCCCGGGCGGGCGCAATCATCGAGATCTTCGCGACGATCGAGCCGCCCGCGGCGATCACGCTCGAGATCCCGGACGCCCAGGCGGGCAAGATCGGTTGCGTCAGGTGGAGCGGCACCTCGTCGATCCGGATCGGCAAAAAGATCGCGCTGAGGCTGAGGTTTCTCAAGCTGCTGAGCGAGGAGCATGTCAGCCGCATCCTTGCCAGCAGCACGCTCGAGGGAGAGCCGCGCGACTTCGCCTTCTTCGTGTGAAGCGGATCCGCCGCCCCCTTGCGGGGACGGGTGGGCGCTCACAACGACGCGACAATCAGGTGTTGACGCCGATCTCGGCGAGCCGGGTCAGGCAGGATTCCTCGATATTGTCGAGCTCCAGCAGCGTTTCCTCGATGTCCTTGCGCTTCTGGCGCAGGTCCTCGCGCTTTTCCTCGACCTTGCGCATCAGCAGCCGCAACTGCCCCGCCTCGCCCGGCGGATCCTTGTAGACCTGGATGATCTCGCGGATCTCGGCGACGGTGAAGCCGATGCGGCGGCCCCTGAGGATCTCCTGGATCAGCCGCCGGTCGGCCGAGCGGAACAGCCGGGTGCGGCCGCGGCGCTCGGGCTGGATCAGGCCCTCGTCCTCGTAGAACCGCAACGTCCGGGTGGAAATGCCGAACTCGCGGGTCAATTCGGTGATGGTGTAATACTTGTCCAATTGCGGATCGGTCCTGACATACGCCGTGGCTTCTTACCCTTACGTATAAGTCAATATTCGCCGCGTGACCACCGCGCCGCCCGCGAATTCACACGAAGGACAGCCACCAGCCGGCAAGGCCGAGAAAGGCGAAGAAGCCGACGACATCGGTCACGGTGGTGACGAACACGGCCGATGCGATCGCCGGATCGGCGCCGATCTTGTCGAGCAGCAGCGGCAGCAGGATGCCGGCAAGGGCGGCGGCGAGCATGTTGATGACCATGGCGGCGGCGATGATGCCGCCGAGCCCGGCGCTCACAAACCAGGCGCCGGCCACCACGCCGATGATCAGCGCGAACAGGAAGCCGTTGATCAGGCCGACGGCGGCCTCGCGCCTTATGATGCGGCCGGCATTGTAGATGTCGAGATCGCGGGTCGCCAGCGCCCGGACGGTCACGGTCATGGTCTGGGTGCCGGCATTGCCGCCCATCGAGGCCACGATCGGCATCAGCACGGCGAGCGCCACCATCTGCTCGATGGTGGCGTCGAACAGGCTGATGACGGCCGAGGCCAGGATCGCAGTGCCGAGATTGATCAAGAGCCAGCTAAAGCGCGAGCGCACGGTGGAGACGATGCTGTCGGAGAGTTCCTCGTCGCCGACGCCGCCCAGGCGCTTGATGTCCTCGTCGGCCTCCTGGTGGATGACGTCGACGACGTCGTCGATGGTCAGCACGCCGACAAGCCGCTGGTTCTCGTCGACCACGGCCGCGGAGAGAAGGTCGTACTGCTCGAAGAGCTGCGCCGCCTCTTCCTGGTCCATCTCGGCGTCGATGCGGTAGCGCGCCTCGTCCATCACCTCCTCGATGCGGACCAGGCGCTTGGCGCGCAGGATCCGGTCGAGGGCGACCGAGCCGACCAGCTTGAAGGTCGGGTCGATGACGAAGATCTGGCTGAAACTGTCGGGCAGATCCTCCTCGTCGCGCATGTAGTCGATGGTCTGGCCCACGGTCCAGAACGGCGGAACGGCGACGAACTCGGTCTGCATGCGCCGTCCGGCGGTGTCTTCCGGATAATCCAGCGAGCGGCGCAGCCGCACCCGTTCGGTGAACGGCAGGGCGGCCAGGATTTCCTTCTGGTCGGCCTCGTCCAGGTCTTCGAGAATGTAGACCGCGTCGTCGGAATCCAGTTCGCCCAGCGCCTCGGCGATCCTGGCGTTGGGCAGCGCCTCGATGATCTCGAGGCGGATGGCCTCGTCGACCTCGGTCAGCGCTGCGAAATCGAAGTCGTCGCCGAGCAACGAGACCAGCGCGCGGCGTTGGCCGGCATTGATCGATTCCAGCAGGTCGCCGAGTTCGGATTCGTGCAGGCGGACGACATGCTCGCGCAGGAACAGCGTGTCGCGGTCGGCGATCGCGGCCCCGATCGCGGTCAGGTAATCCTGCCGGATCGATCCGTCCTCGCCGTAGATCTCATCATGATCCATGGCATCATTGGCGGCCTGGGGCGTGATGATGTCTTCGTCGAAGTCGGCGGGATCAGTCATGGCCATGGCTCGCGGATGGATTGCGTCGGCCTTAATCGGCAAACAGGTTTCAGGTGTGGATGGCGCGGGACGCAGGTGTTTTGGCACGGGCCACCGAACGCCGCCAGCGCCGCTTCGCACAGGAGTGTGTGTTTAATTCAAGCGAGCCCGGAAGGACAGGCGTTTTTTGGCGGCGGGCGGGCACCGGCCGCCTGCGTCCATCCTAAAAACCGCGCCGCGCGCCGCCATCGGTACCCGCGGTCGAGGTCGATCGCCAGCAACGGCCTGCCCGAAGCTTGCGCGAGACTTGCCGTTGATTTCGAAGGCGGTAGACATGCGGCAAAGAATCATAGCTTTTTATTTAGGACAGTAAAGCAAACCAGTATTGCAGTTGCGTGATTTGAGTTTCTTTCGGATCAACTCCTGTCAGGACGCACACATGACACATGCAATTCGACTGGCGAAACTCCAGAAAATCCATTCCGAGAAAGCACCGCAGATCATACGGCTGGCTTCGGACGCCAATATTCCGAATCGTCACAAGCAACTGATCTACGGATGCCTCAACAACTTGTGCCAGATTTCGGCACGCCTGTTCGGAGACCTGTCATCGGTGCCGGGCAATTACGATCTTCTTGAGCAGGCGGCCGAGCTCGACAAGGCGCTGCTGCAACTGCGCAGCCTCGTCGGAAGCCAGATCTCGGTGAGAGTGCAACCGGGACTGCAGCAGGCCGCCTGACCCGATCGACGTTTGATTCGAGTCCCTTGGCAGGTCATCTTCATGGACTCCATCAAGCGCGGTCCGGCCGGTGCGATGCGCGGCCGGCTTCTTCCGCCCGGTGCTTCCTCGCCCATGCGCCACGGATACGGGACGGTGGGTTCCGGACGCCTTCGGCTATGACCCGTTCCCGGACTGCGCAGGATCAGCGGGAGATCGGTTCCGGCGTGGCGGAGACCGGCTCCCGGGTCGGGGACGGCGGCGCTTGCGTCACGCAGGCCGACGGCCGCTCGGGCGCGAGCGCGAGAATGGTCTCCAGGCCGCAATTGCCGCGCACCAGATCCTCCAGCGTCACCATGTCGAGTTCGTGATAGAAGGCCTCGACCGCGCGGGTGATGAAGCCGCGCAGCCGGCACTCGCCGGTCAGCGGACAGGTGTTTTCGGCGCCGGCGAAGCATTCCGCGAAGGGAACGCCCGCCTCGAACAGCCGGAACACCCGGCCGATGCTGATGTCGCGCGGCTTGAGGGCAAGCTGCAGCCCGCCTGCCCGCCCGCGCATCGTCTCGACAAAGCCGTGCTGCTGGAGCTGGTGGATGACATGGCCGAGATGATTGTTGGAGGCGTTGCAGGCCCTGGCGATGTCGGAGGATCGCACCACCCGGCCGTCATGCACGGCGCAAAACATCAGCACCCGTGTGGCGAGATTGGTTCTGGTTGTCAGGCGCATGGCGAGATCCCGAGAGAGATGTTGGCGAACCCCTGGATTATACGCCCTGTGACAGGAACGACTTGATTCAGATCACATAAAACCGTTTCTCGGCAGCCATTATGCCGATCCGGAGGCCGGGCTGACGGCGCCCGAAGCCGGCGGCGCCTCTATTGAAAAATCTATATGTCCGAATGTCATCCGACGCAGGTCGCGGTGTGCGAGGACATCTGCGGCCGGGCCCCGGTCCGAACCATCGCGCTTGTCGCCGCCCGCCAAAGCCCTGGGCAGCCGCCGGCCAGGATGCGATTTCCGGCTTTGCAAGTCTTTGGGTAAGTCTCTGTCGTCACAGTGTCATTTTTGCGAGGAATGCGCTTGTGCAGCGCATATCCTTTTGCTACATGCAGCGCGCCGGACAGGTTTCGGCTCTACCACGTGCGGTCGTGGCGGAATTGGTAGACGCGCAGCGTTGAGGTCGCTGTGGGGCAACCCGTGGAAGTTCGAGTCTTCTCGACCGCACCATCAAACACCCGCTTCGGCGGGTTTTTTTGTGCCTGTGCCCGTCTTTGACTGCCGTGACCTGCCGTCGCGCATCCCCATTCCTGCACGGCTCCCCTGCGCGATCTCTGTTCCCTTTGCCGTCAAACGGTTCTAGAGAGAGGCCATGAACCAGCGCGACACGCTTGAAACCCGATTCTTTGCGAAGGACGGCAGCCCGCCCGTGAGGTGGCTCATCTCGGATGGGCTCACCCCCTACCCCGAGGCGGTGGCGCGGATGGAGGCGGAAGCCGAGGCGATCGCCTCGGGCCAGGCCGACGAACTGGTCTGGCTCCTCGAGCATCCGCCTCTCTACACCGCCGGCACCAGCGCGAAGGCCGAGGACCTGGTGGCGCCGGACCGGTTCGAGGTGCACCAGACCGGCCGCGGCGGCGAATACACCTATCACGGCCCCGGCCAGCGCGTGGCCTATGTCATGCTCGACCTCAAGCGCCGGCGCCAGGACGTGCGCGCCTTCGTCTCCGCCATGGAGGCGGTGATCATCGCCACGCTTGCGAGCATGAACGTCACCGGCGAACGGCGCGAGGACCGGGTGGGCGTCTGGGTGCGCCGGCCCGACCGGCCGCGGCTCCCGGACGGATCGATGGCAGAGGACAAGATCGCCGCCATCGGCATCCGCCTGCGCAAATGGGTGAGCTTCCACGGCCTGTCGCTCAACGTGGACCCGGATCTCGAGCATTTCTCCGGCATCGTGCCCTGCGGCGTGCGCGTGCACGGGGTGACGAGCCTGGTCGACCTCGGCCTGCCGGTGCCGATGCACGAAGCCGACATCCGGCTGCGCGAGGCGTTCGAAAGCGTGTTCGGCCCGACGCGGGACGCCTGACCCGAGCGATCGATTTCCCCCGGACGACATGCCGCCGTTGACAATTATCCCGTCGCCGCGGACCACCTGACCGCGCAGAGATCGGATCCTGATGCAGGGGGTTGCACGGACCGCGCGGCGGGAAACAACCCCTGCACGGCGGCGATCCGCCGAGAAAAGCCCGTGTAACACTGGACGCCGTGCGCCCAATGGCCGATACTGCCCGGGCCGGAACAGCAATGCCGACCCCGATTTGGCAGTTCCGGCTTTCACATCATGTGAGACCAGGGCGGGGCGCGGCCGATTTTCCGGCTGGCGAAGTCTCACCACGCCTGACGCGCCAAAGCCTGGCTTCCGGCCACACGTTCACGCGTATGCCATGGGGACCACGCAGCGGCATCATCTTGACGAGGCCTGCCCGTGCGCGCACCCGCGCCCATGACAGGCGGCCTGGTTCATTGATCCAAAGGACGGACAGCCATGAACGGAATGACAGCGGAAACCCAAGCCGAAACCTATGATGACGGCGACACGCTGGGCGGCAGAATCACCCGCGCCCGCGACCTCGCCGCGTTGACCCTGTCGGATGCCGCATCCCATATCGGCGTCACCGACGAAACGCTGGCCGAATGGGAATCAGACCGCTCCGAACCGCGCGCCAACAAGATCATGACGCTGGCCGGCGTCCTCGGCGTCTCGCCTGCCTGGCTGATCAGCGGCGCGGGCGACGCCCCGCAGGCGCCGGGGATCTCCGTCGCGGTCGATGAGATGTCGGGCGAGATCAACCGGCTCAGGGAGCTTGCCCTGCAGATCACCGCCACCGTGGAGATCCTGGAAAGCCGGCTTGCGACCCTGACTCGGGCCATCAACGACTAGGACCTGAAGCCGGTCGTTTTCAAATGGCGGAATCCGGACTGGACAGGCGCCAAATCAAGACGTTGGAGCCGTTTGTTCGCGTCCGGCATGACGAGATGCGCCACAAACCTCAAAAACAGGCTTGAGCCGGACCCGCCGCTCTGGCAGGTTCGGCCCCACATCACAGACAAGACCCGGGAGCATGGGAATGGACGTTCGCGCAGCCGTAGCTTTTGAGGCGGGTAAGCCGCTTGAGATCACCACCGTCCAGCTCGAGGGCCCCCGCGCCGGCGAGGTGCTGGTCGAAATCAAGGCCACCGGCGTGTGCCACACCGACGAGTTCACGCTCTCGGGCGCGGATCCCGAAGGCATCTTCCCCGCCATTCTCGGCCATGAGGGCGCGGGCGTCGTGGTCGATGTCGGGCCGGGCGTGCGGTCGCTCAAGAAGGGCGACCACGTGATTCCGCTCTACACGCCCGAATGCCGGGAATGCGAATACTGCCTCAACCCCAAGACCAACCTGTGCCAGGCGATCCGTTCGACGCAGGGTCAGGGGCTGATGCCCGACGGCACCTCGCGGTTCTCCGTGGGCGGCAAGCCGATCTTCCACTACATGGGCACCTCGACATTCGCCAATTTCACCGTGCTGCCCGAGATCGCGCTCGCCAAGATCAATCCCGACGCGCCGTTCGACAAGGTCTGCTACATCGGCTGCGGCGTGACCACCGGCATCGGCGCGGTGATCAATACCGCCAAGGTCGAGATCGGCTCCAAGGCCATCGTCTTCGGCCTGGGCGGCATCGGGCTGAACGTGCTGCAGGGCCTGAGGCTCGCGGGCGCCGACATGATCGTCGGCGTCGACCTCAATCCCGGCAAGGTCGAGATGGCGAAGCGCTTCGGCATGACCCATTTCGTCAACCCGTCGGAAGTCGAGGGCGACCTGGTGCCCTATCTGGTCAACCTCACCAAGGGCGGCGCCGACTACACCTTCGACGCCACCGGCAATGTCAAGGTGATGCGCACCGCGCTCGAATGCGCCCACAAGGGCTGGGGCGAATCGATCATCATCGGCGTGGCGCCGGCAGGGGCGGAAATCTCCACCCGTCCGTTCCAGCTCGTCACCGGCCGCTCCTGGCGCGGCACCGCGTTTGGCGGCGCGCGCGGCCGCACCGACGTGCCCAAGATCGTCGAGTGGTACATGGAAGGCAAGATCGAGATCGACCCGATGATCACCCACACGATGGGGCTCGAGGGCATCAACGAGGCCTTCGACCTGATGCACCGGGGCGAAAGCATCCGCAGCGTCGTCGTCTACTGACGGTTTCCGCCACGCCCGCCCGATAAAAAGGGGAGCCGATGCGGCTGCGCATCCGGACCCATAAAAGCCGCGCCCGACCGGACCTTTTTCGGGCGTGGCGCGTTCCCGTCACTTCATCCCACCGATGCACCCTGAACCGGACGGTTTGCCCATGAAGATCATTTCCGAAGCCAAGGCCCATGGCGGACGCCAGGGCGTGTATTCGATGGACTCCGAGGCCTGCGGCTGCGAGATGACCTTCGCGGTGTTCCGGCCGATCCAGGCCAAGGAGCACCTCTGCCCGGTCGTCTGGTTCCTCTCCGGGCTCACCTGCACCCATGCCAATGTGATGGACAAGGGCGAGTACCGGCGCATGGCGGCGGAGCTCGGCCTGATCATCGTCTGCCCCGACACCAGCCCGCGCGGCGACCATGTGCCCGACGAGCCGGACAACTGGCAGTTCGGCAAGGGCGCCGGGTTCTATCTCGATGCGACGCAGCCCCCCTGGTCGCGCCACTACCGGATGGAAACCCATATCCTGAGCGAGCTCTCCGACAAGATCGCCGGCCATTTCGCCGTCGACATGGGGCGCCAGGGCATCATGGGCCACTCCATGGGCGGGCATGGCGCGCTGACGCTGGCGCTCAAGCATCCCGACCGGTTCAGGAGCTGTTCGGCCTTCGCGCCGATCGTGCAGCCGTCGACGGCGGACTGGTCGCGCCCGGCGCTGGAGAAGTATCTCGGCGCCGACGAGGCCGACTGGCGCCGCCACGACGCCACGCTGCTCATCGAGGACGGCGCCCGGTTTCCGGAATTCCTGGTGGATCAGGGAACGGCCGACGGGTTTCTGGAGAACGGCCTGCGCCCGTGGCTGCTCGAAGAGGCCTGCAGGACCGCCGGGATCGGGCTCACGCTGAGGATGCAGGAGGGCTACGACCACTCCTACAATTTCATCTCCACCTTCATGGACGACCATCTCGCCTGGCACGCCGCGCGGCTGGGGTGAGCGGAGGCGGCGTCACTGGCTGTCGGGATCGCTGCAGTCATTGTCTAGGGTGATGATGCAGGGCTCATCGGCTGCGGGCGCGGCAGGCAGGGGCGCGGCATCCGCCCGGACTGCGGGCGCCGTGTCCGGCACCGCGACGGGGGCGCCTGGCACGGCCGCGGCGTCGACCGGGGCGACAGCGTCTTCGACGCGCTTCTCGCCCTCCTCCACCGGCTCCGGCGTGAGCAGCGGCCGGCTCAGGTCCAGCGCGGGCGTGTCCGGTCGCACGTCGACAGTCAGCGATGTCGGGGTCACGGTGCCATTCAACAGCGGATCGGCGGCGAACAGGGCGGCATCATCCAGCGGCTCGGGCTTGAGTTCCGGCCAGGCGACCGTGCGTTTGACGCCCGCGACCGGATGTGGTGGCGCGCCGGAGAGGCCGAGCAGCGCCCGGATCTCCTCCGCCAGCCTGTCGATGAGGACGGTGTCTGCGCTGCGGCCGGCGCGGGCCGGCGCGCTGGCGTGCACGAGCCGGCTTTTCAGCACCTGCCCGGTTCCGGCGTCGATCACCGTGAGATCGAGCGTGGCGGACTGGGTCGAGGGGCTGAAGAACCCCAGCGCAGCAACCTCGGCGTTGCGGTCGAGCACCACGATCCTGAGGATCGAGGTCAGGCCGATATCGGAGGTGGCGCGCCCGGCGGTCAAATCGAGTCGGTGCTGCAGACGGTCGGCGAAGCCGAAATCGGCCATGCTCTGGGTCGTGACCCGGACCTCGGTCACCGTGAAAGGGTGGGTCGGCTCGACCGGCTTCGGCCTGCCCGCGCACGCCGCCAGGACAGCTGCCAAGCCCAGAAGGATCAGCGCCCGCGCGAGGCGCGCCAGAAAATGCTTGCGGTGAGCCACGCCCTGTCTCCGGACAACTGAAGGTCATCCGCAATTTCGCAGTTTATGGTTAGCGCATGGTTAAGACGGCCGGTCGGCGCAATATGGACATGCGCCGGCCGCGTCGCTTTGCCGATCGTGACGGCATCGGGGTCGGCGCCGGATACCGTTCTACCGGGACGCCAGGATCAGCGCAGCCGCCTCGAAATCGATGAGCCGCTTGGCGCGGCGGGCGGCGGCCTCGTAATCCTCGCCCCAATGGGCGATGTTGAAATCCTCATCGGCATGGGCCGCGGCCCAGATTTCGGCGGGCTTCGCCTCGCCTTCGGCCAGCGCCAGCGCCAGCACCAGCGATCCGGTGAGCGAGGTGACCGTGTGCAGCGCGGTGAGCTCGAGCGGCGTCGCGTAGCGGCGCAGCAGCGCGGCGATGGCGCGGATCGCCTCGGAGGGCTGCTCGACATGGACGATGCCTTCCGACAGCACCAGCCGCGCGCCCCTGCTTGCCGCCCAGTCGAGATAGGGATCCCAGAGTTCCGCCTCGCGCGCGACCAGCGCCTGCGGGGCTTCGGCCCGGTAGCAGATCAGATCGGAGCCGGCATAGCGCAGGATCTCCTCGAACACCGCCTCCTGCGCCGCCGCCACGCCGTCGATCGCCGTGGTGAGCATCCGGGTGAGCGGCATGGTCGAGGGGTCGATCACCTCCCGCTGCGCCTGCCACTCCGCCGCGACGGCCTCGGCCAGCTCCGGCCTGGCGATGCCGAGTTCCTTGCGCGAGGGCGTGCGCACCGGCTTGCCGTCGAGCGCGACGACGAAGCCGCCCTCCGAGCCCGGCATGACCGCCGCCTGCTGGTAGAACCGTTTCGGCAGGGCCTTCTTCAGACCAAGCTGGGTTTCGCGGACCGGATCGGACATCTTGTCCTCTCCCAGAACCTGACCGCCGAGAATGTCGCGCATCACGCGTCTCCTGTGGTTGCCGCATGCCCGGCCCATCGGGCGAGCCCCGGTCAAAACCGGGCCTGCGGTCCTTCGATGTTCTACAGCGCGATCCGCGCATCCGGACGGATGGGCGGCGCTGCGATGAGGGCGGCGATTTCGGCGGCGTGGCTGACCACGTGGCTTGCCCCCGCGGCCCGGAGCGCGTCGACCGGCCCGTAGCCCCAGGACACGCCGATGGCCGAGGCCCCGGCGCTCACCGCCATCTGCATGTCATAGACCGCGTCGCCGATGACGAAGGTGCGCTCCGGCCCGATGCCGGCTTCCGCGCAGCATTCGAGCACCATGGCCGGATGCGGCTTGGAGGGGCAGTCGTCGGCGGTGCGGGTGGTGACGAAGGCGTCCGTCAGGCCGTGATGGGCCAGGATGGCGTCAAGCCCGCGCCGCGACTTGCCGGTGACCACGCCGAGCATCACGTCGTCGCGGGCGGCAAGGCCTGCAATCAGTTCGAGAAGCCCGTCGAAGGCGGGTTCAAAAGACGCGCCGCTTTCGCGGTAGAGCAGGAAGTGCTGCTTGTAGCGCGCGGTCATGGCGGCGACCTCGGCATCCAGCGGCCGGCCCAGCATCTGCGCGATGGCGATGTCGAGCGTCAGGCCGATGACCGACTTGGTGTGCGCCAGCGCCGGCCGGGCCATGCCGAAATCGTCGAAGGTCAGCTCCATGCAGGCATGGATGACGCCGGCGCTGTCGACGATGGTGCCGTCGCAATCGAACAGGGCGAGCTTCATTCGTCGCGCTCCCCGGCGGTGGCCTCGTCGAAGCCGAGCAGGTTCCAGCTCTGCACCATGTGCGGCGGCAGCGGCGCCGTGACCGACAGCCGGCCGCCATCGGGATGGGGCACCGAGATGTGCCTGGCCAGAAGATGCAGCCGGTTCTGCATGCCGCTCGGAAATTCCCAGTTCTTGTCGTACTCGAAATATTTGGGGTCGCCGAGGATCGGATGACCCAGATGCAGGCAGTGGATGCGGAGCTGGTGGGTGCGGCCGGTATAGGGTTCGAGCTCGAGCCAGGCGAGGTTCTGCGCAGCCTGGTCGACGACGCGGTAATAGGACACCGCGTGATCGGCGCCCTCCTCGCCATGCCGGGCGATGCGCATCCGGTCGCCGTCCTCGGTGGCCTCCTTGACCAGCCAGGTGGAGATCTTGCCTTCCTTGGCCCGCGGCACGCCCTTGACCAGCGCCCAGTAGGTCTTCTTGGTGGTGCGCTCGCGGAACGCCGCGGTCAGCGCCTGGGCGGCGCTGCGGGTGCGGGCCACCACCAGCACGCCCGCGGTGTCGCGGTCGAGCCGGTGCACCAGCCGCGGCTTCTCGCCCCGCTTGTTGCGCCAGGCCTCGAGCATGTCGTCGACATTGCGGGTGACGCCGGAGCCGCCCTGCACGGCGAGACCGGCGGGCTTGTTGAACACCAGCACCTTGGCGTCCTCATGCAGCAACATCTGCCTGAGCACATCGTCGTCGTCGCGGTTCTTCATGGTGTTGGCGGTGAGCGGGCCGTGCGACTTCTCGTCGACGCCCATGGGCGGGACGCGCACGGTCTGGCCCGGCTGGATCCGCGTGTCGGACTTGACCCGGCCGCCATCGACCCGGATCTGGCCGGATCTCAAGAGCTTCTGAAGCTGGCCGAAGCCGAGGCCGGGGTAATGCGCCTTGAACCAGCGGTCCAGACGCATGCCCGCTTCTTCGGGATCAACCAGTATGAGCTGTACGCCCGCCATATCGATAATCTCTTTGACCTGGGGTTATCAGAGCTGGCGCGCCAGCCAGAGCCCGCCAAACAACGCCAGGATGGACACTGTCACGCTGGCAATCACATAGGCTGCCGCCGCCGTCAACGCGCCGCGCTCGTAAAGCGTCGCCACATCGAGCGAAAACGCCGAAAAGGTGGTGAATCCGCCCAGAAACCCGGTGGCGAGCAGCAGACGGAGATGGGAATCGCCGGCCGAGCGGCGCGCCAGCCAGGCGATCAGCAGCCCCATGGCGAGCGAGCCCAGGATGTTGACCGCCATCGTGCCCCAGGGAAAGCGGCCGCCCGAGACGCGCATCACCGCCATCGACGCCAGATGGCGCGCCATGGCGCCCAGACCGCCGCCGAGGAAAACGAGCACGAGACCATTCATGAAAGGCTGCTTAGCCGAAAACCGCGCGGCGATAAAGCACTACCGGACAAGTGCGGCGCAATTGCAGGGCCGGAAGCGAGACGCCCCGGGGCGGCCGCGACGATCACCCTCTCACCTGGAAACCGTGCCTGCGCTCAGGTCCTCGCTGCCAGCGCGATGTCGTCGGCGAAGTCCCGCAGGAAGCTGTCGAGCGCCGCCCAGTCGGTGAATTCATGGTCCCTGGTGGTGTCGACCGGGCCGCCCTCCTTGGCCGCCAACTGGCGCATGAGCATGCGCTTGAAGAAATCGTATTCGAGATATTTCAAGGCGCCGGCCGCGTGATGGACCTTGGGAATGTGAAATCCGGTCTTCTTCTCGAGCTTGGCGGGAAAGCCTTCCGCCTCGGCCCGTTCGTCGGCGCTGTCGCTGCGAATGCCGAGCGAGACCGAGACCAGGGCGGTCGGGACCTCGGCCAGCGCCGCCTTCCAGTCGATGATGAAGCGCGCCACCGAGTCCGGATAGCGGCCCATATGGATCGGCGCACAGATGAGGACGCCCTCGAACCGGCCGGGAACCGCGAAGCCGGGCTCGCGGACATCGCCGAGCACGACGCCATGCCCCATCTTCTCCAACTGTGCTGCGGCATGTTCGGCGATCTTGCGGCTATGCCCTTCGACCGTGGCGTAAAGAACCAGAACGCTCATTGACTCTCCTCCGTTTCCAACGAGACCGCATCATGCCCGGCTGCGGGTGACGCGGCATTGATGCACGTCAAATGGGTGGGTGGGGCCACCCGGAGCGCGGCTTCCGCCTCAGGGCAGCAGCTTTCTCAAGTCGCCGGAGCCCATCGGTCGGTGCAGCGGGACCTCCCGGATCTAGGTCTTGGCCCTGCGCGCCAGCTCCAGCAGCGTTTCGCCGGGCAGTCGCGGCGACCGGCCTTCGGCGAAGGCCTCGTCGACCAGCCGGCAGATCAGTTCGTTGACCGGCGCCGTGCGGCCGTGCCTGCCCGCCAGCACCGCCACGGCGCCGTTGAGAAAGCGGGTCTCGGGCGCCCTGCCCGCCTGGAGATCGTCCCAGGAGGAGGACCGGGCGGTGTCGTCCATCCGGAGCTGCTGGCGGGCGACGATCCGGAACAACCAGGTGGGCAGGCGCAGCACCTTCGGGATCAGCCGCGGATTGGTGCGGGTTGCGCCGGTCGCCCTGATCCCCGCCGCATCGAGCGCGGCCAGCAGTTCCTCCATGGCCATCGCCAGCACATGGCGGTAGCCCGGATCCTCGAACTGGCGCCGGAGCGGCAGGCCCGAGAGCACATTGAGGCCGTTGTTGAGGTTGAGCAGCAGCTTGCCCCACTGCACGGCCTCGAAGTCCGCGCGCATCTCCAGTTTCAGGCCCGAAGGCCTGGCGAGAGCCGCCAGTCGGGCGGAGGCGTCGGAGGGGCCGACGAGCACGGCGCCTTCCATGGCGCAATGCACCGCGTTGGGCGAAAGCCGGGCGACGTTGAACGGGACGGTCCCGGCGACGACCTGATGACCGGGCAGAACGGATTGGAGGACATCGACATTGCCGACGCCGTTCTGCAGGCTGATCACCGTCGCGCCGGGCTTGATCGATGCGACGAGATCGCGCGCCGCAGCCTCGGTGTCGCCGGACTTGGTGCAGAACAGGATGATATCGCAGTCTGCGAGGACCGGCGCGGACCCCGCGGCGTAACGGCCGGGCTTGAGTTCGGCCTTGAAGCCGTCATAGCGCGACACCGACAGTCCGCGTCCGAGCGCTTCCAGCGTGCGCCCGCGCGCGGCGAAGGCCACCCGCGCGCCGCCTTGCGCCAGCATGCCGCCGACATAGAGCCCGATGGCGCCGGCGCCCATGATGCCGATGGCGGATCCTTGCGCGGTGCTGTCGCTGGCCATGCCGCCCTACCCCTTGCCCGCGCGCTCTTTCCTGAGCCGCGCCCAGAAATCGAGCCGCTTGCGGAGGTCGCGTTCGAAGCCGCGTTCGGGCGGGTCGTAGAAGGTCTTGCGGCCCATGGCTTCCGGGAAATAGTCTTGGCCGGAGAAGGCGTCGGGCTGGTCGTGGTCGTAGAGATAGCCCTCGGAGTAGCCTTCGGCCTTCATCAGTTTGGTGGGCGCATTGAGGATGTGCCGGGGCGGCAGCAGCGAGCCGCCTTCCTTGGCGGCGCGCATGGCGGCCTTGTAGGCCTTGTAGACGGCATTGGACTTGGGCGCGGTGGCGAGATAGACGCAGGCCTCGGCCAGCGCCAGCTCGCCCTCCGGCGAGCCCAGGAAGTCATAGGCGTCCTTGGCGGCGTTGGCGATGACCAGCGCCTGCGGATCGGCCAGCCCGATGTCCTCCGACGCCATCCGCACCAGCCGCCGGCTCAAAAACAGCGGGTCCTCGCCCGCGTCGAACATGCGGCAGAGATAATAGAGCGCCGCGTCGGGATCGGAGCCGCGCACTGCCTTGTGCAGGGCCGAGATCAGGTTGTAGTGGCCGTCCTGGCCCTTGTCGTAGACCGGGGCGCGGCGCTGGACGACGTTGACAAGGGCCTCGGTGTCGAAGGTCTCGCCCTCGCGGGCGGCGCGCCAGACCTCCTCGGCCAGCGTCAGCACCGCGCGGCCGTCGCCATCGGCCATTCGCAGCAGGCTCGTGCGCGCGCCTTCGTCGAGCGGCAGCTCCTTGCCGGTCTCCTCCTCGGCGCGCTTGAGCAGGCTTTCGAGGCTCTCCTCGTCATGCGGCTTGAAGGTCAGCACGCGCGCGCGGGACAAAAGCGCCGCATTCAATTCGAAGGAGGGGTTTTCGGTGGTGGCGCCGACCAGCACGATGGTGCCGTCCTCCATCACCGGCAGGAAACTGTCCTGCTGGGCGCGGTTGAAGCGGTGGATCTCGTCGACGAACAGCAGGGTCTGGCGGCCGCCCATGCGACGGGCGCGCGCCGTCTCGAACACCTTCTTGAGATCGGCCACGCCCGAGAAGATCGCCGAGATCTGGTCGAAGGCGAGATCGGTTTCGCCTGCGAGCAGGCGCGCGACCGTGGTCTTGCCGGTGCCCGGAGGCCCCCAGAAGATCATCGAGCCGAGACTGCCCGAAGCGATCATGCGGGTGATGGCGCCGTCGGGACCGGTCAGATGCGGCTGGCCGGTGACTTCGGAGAGCGTTTTCGGCCGCAGCCGGTCGGCGAGCGGGCGGTGTCCGCCTTGCGCCGCACCGGCGGTGGCGAAGAGGTCACTCATGGCTCACCTTATGATCTGGCGGATGCGCTGGCCGCCGCGGATGATCTCGAAGCGCCAGAAGCTCGCGCCATCGGCAAGCACCGCTTCGAGAATGTCGACATTGGCGATCTCCACGCCGTTGATCTCGGCGATCAGGTCACCCGGACGGAAGCCGTAGCGCCCGGCGATCGACGCGCCCGGCACATCGGTGACGATGACGCCCCGGAGCGACTGCGGCAGACGCAACTGGCTTGCCAGCCCCGGGGTGATGTTGGACACCACCGCGCCCGAAAACGGATTCTCGCCGGCAAGCGTGCGGCGGGCGCGCGGATCATCGGCGGGCGGGGCCGCGAGCTTGATTTCAATCGTCCTGCGGCCGTCGCGGCCCAGCACGTCCAGTTCGGCCGTTGCGCCGGCGCTCGTCGTCGCCAGCCGGTAGCCCAGCGCGTCGGGATGCTCGATCGGCCGGCCGTTGAAGCCAAGCACGATATCGCCGGCGCGAAGCCCGGCCTCGCCCGCCGGGCCGTCGGCGGCGACATCCGACACCAGCGCGCCGGTCGCGCGGTCGAGGCCAAGCGCCTCGGCGATGTCGGCCGTGACCTGCTCGAAGGTGGCGCCGATATAGGGCGGCTCGAACGCCTCGCCGCCGGATTCGGCGGTCTGGGCGACGGCGCGAACCAGATTGACCGGAATGGCGAAGCCGATGCCGTTGGACCCGCCCGAGCGGGTGAAGATTGCGGAGTTGATACCGATCAGGCGGCCGCTCATGTCGATCAGCGCGCCGCCGGAATTGCCCGGATTGATGGCGGCGTCGGTCTGGATGAAGGAGCCGAAATCCGACACGCCGACGCTGTTGCGGGCGAGCGCCGAGACGATGCCGCTGGTGACCGTCTGGCCGACGCCGAAGGGATTGCCGATGGCGAGCACGATGTCGCCCACTTCGGTGGTGTCGGTATCGCCGAACTCGACCACGGGGAACGGCCCGTCGCCCTCGATCTGCAGGATCGCCAGGTCGAAGCGCTCGTCCTTGAGCAGGACCTTGCTCTGGAACTCGCGGCCATCGGTCAGCGCCACGCGGATGTCGTCGGCGCCTTCGATGACGTGGTTGTTGGTGACGATGATGCCGTTGCTCTGGATGATCACGCCGGAGCCCAGCGACGACTGCTTCTCGGTGCGGTTGGGCATGCGCTGGCCGAAGAACTGCTCGAAGAACGGATCGCCGGCGAAGGGCGACAGGCTGCGCTGGACCAGGCGGTCGGCATAGACATTGACGACGGCGGGCGCCGTGGCTTTGACCAGCGGCGAGAAGGACTGCATCATGTCGGCCTGGCTGCGCGGCGGCGCGCGCTGCACCTCGGCCGCGGGTGCGGGTGCGGGCTCAAGCTTTGGCGCGGGCTCAGGCGCGGGCGCGGGTTTGGTCTCGGCGCCGCCAATGACATCGCGGAAGATCTTGCCGATGCTGTCGGTCAGAGACTCCTCGGTCGCAGTCTGCGCCAGCGCGGGCGCCAGCAGCGGCGTCCCCAGCACCGACACGGCGAGAAGGCTGAACAGGACAACGCGAAACCGCGAACGATCTGGAATCATGACGACAATCCTCGGTGATTTGGGCCAGGCCCGATCTGAATAGCAAAGTCACCACGAGTTTGACAGCTTCATGGCGGCGTCCGACGCCAGCCCCTGTCATCACGCCGCAGTGGCGGTCCCGGGCGGCGCTCCGGCCGGTCGATCACCCGGTCTACACGAAATTGTGGTCGCCCGGGTGCTTTGCCTCCCCGGTCAATCGTATATCCTGAGAGCCATGACCGCGCCCCGACCGGCGCGCAGACCGCCAGGAGATGACATCGCCATGCGCCTATACCGCCCCGCCCCCATCCCCGGATCCGAAATCACGCCCGAGTCCGCGTGGATCATGAGGCGCGACCTGCTGCGCCTCGGAGCGGCCGGCGGGCTCGCACTTGCCGCGCCGTCGCTGGCGTTCGGCGCCACTGAGCTTGCAGCCAAGCCAGGCGGCTACGATCCCAAGGAGCCGCTCACGCCCGAGGCGGATGTCACCAGCATCAACAATTTCTACGAATTCGGCACCGGCAAGGCCGATCCGGCGGAGAAATCGGCCGATTTCAAACCCGCGCCGTGGTCGGTCAAGGTGGACGGTCTGGTGGGCAAGCCGGCCGAGTTCGATCTCGACCAACTGATGGCCTTCGAGCTCGAAGAGCGGGTCTACCGGATGCGCTGCGTGGAGGCATGGTCGATGGTCATCCCCTGGATCGGCTTTCCGCTGTCGGCGCTGCTCGACAGGGTCGAGCCGCTCGGCAGCGCCAAATACGTGGCCTTCGAGACCGTGGTGCGGCCCGAGGAAATGCCCGGCCAGCGCGGCGTGTTCCAGCCCCTGCCCTGGCCCTATGTCGAGGGGCTGAGGCTCGACGAGGCGCGCCATCCGCTCACCATCCTGTCGCTCGGGGTCTACGGCAAGACCCTGCCCAACCAGAACGGCGCGCCGGTGCGGCTGGTGGTGCCGTGGAAATACGGGTTCAAGGGCATCAAGTCGATCGTCCGCATCACGCTGACCGAAGACGAGCCGGCCTCGACCTGGAACAAGATGGCGCCGAACGAATACGGGTTCTACGCCAACGTCAATCCGGAGGTCGACCATCCGCGCTGGAGCCAGGCCACGGAAAACCGCATCGGCGGCGGCGGCTTCTTCGGCTCCAACGACCGGCCGACGCTGATGTTCAACGGCTATGGCGACGAGGTCGCGAGCCTTTATGCCGGCATGGATCTGAAGGCGAACTTCTGACCATGGGACTGCCCGCATTGCCCCGGCGCTATCACCCCGCATCGATCTGGCTGCTCTATGCCGTGGGTCTGTTCCCCGCCGCCTGGACCTTCTATCTCGGCGCCACGGGGCAACTCACCGGCAATCCGGTCAAGGTCTTCGAGCATCTCTTGGGCGAATGGGCGCTTAGGTTCCTGATCCTGACGCTCATGATCTCGCCGCTCAGGGATCTCGCAGGCATCAACTGGCTGCGCTACCGCCGGGCGCTGGGGCTCCTGGCGTTCTGGTACGTGGTCCTGCATTTCTCGGCCAACATGATCCTCGACAAGCGGCTGGCTTTCGATGTGATCGTCGAGGACATCACCAAGCGCTGGTTCATCACCATCGGCATGGCGGCGCTGGTGATGCTGATCCCGCTGGCGCTGACCTCGAACGCCTGGTCGATCCGCAGGCTGGGCTCGCGCTGGACCCTGCTGCACCGGCTGATCTATCCGATCGCGGCGCTCGGCGCGCTGCATTTCTGCCTGTCGGTGAAGGTGATCGGGCCGGAGCAGCTGGTCTATGCGGGGCTGGTGATCCTGCTGATCGGCTGGCGGCTGGTGCGGCCGCGGTATATGGCGTGGCGGCGGTCGCGGCGATCGGTCAACACTGGCTTGGCTCCCGCCGGACCACGGCCGAAATAGCGGCCGTGCGCCAGCAGCAGGAAACCAGCTCGTTGTTGGGGCTAACATTCGGCCTCTTGCAACGCCTGAATATCGGCGTAACTTTTCCCACATCAACCGGGAGTTACAATGACCGCGTATGGCCCGTTTCACCGCGTAAGAAGCCCCACGCAATCCTATGAAGTGGCGCTGCAACAAAAGGACAGCGGCGAAATATGGGGGCGGCCGCACGGGATTGGCGGCAGGTTTCCGAAGGTCAAAGCCTATATCCTGCCGCTGTGCGCCGGAGAACCGGCCGGCACATTGTGCGCTGATGAACAGGGAATTGAGTTCTCGACCAGGGTGAGGCCAACGGTGAAAACACCCTCGGGAGTGGTCTATTGGGACAACGCCCGGGGCCCGATCGACGGCATTCGTGTCGTTGATGACGAGACAATCGCCCTCGAAGTCACTATATATAAGCTGGTCTATGAGGAACATACCGGTGCGGGACAAAGAGAATGACCCTGCAGGAAACCCATATCTATATCCGTTGCTCCATCGGCGAGCTGGTTGCCAGGCTGACCGACAAACCGGCGACGCGTGTTTCGGCCGGTTCGGATCGAGAGGTGGCCTATTCCGTCGCAGGGGCTAATGGCCAACCATGGTTCGGACTCCTGTCCGACCTCGACGCGCCGATGGGACATGCCTGGACCCAACTGCTTCATCCCGCCCCGGAGGATGCCGAAGGCATCGCGGACACGTTGAGAACACTGCAAGTCAGCGCCGAGATGCTTGAGAGCGCCACGGATTGGGAAAACGTTCCGCTGATCGCGCTCGGGCCGATCACTGACATTCTGCGCGAGTCTGGAGCCAGGGTGCCTCCCCGCTCGTACGGTCCGCTCGCGCGCTAACGCTCAGCCACACCTCGACCACGAAAAAGGCCGGGCGCATCAAGCACCCGGCCTTCGATGTTCAAACCCTCAAAGAGAAGGCGCTTACGCGGCTTCGTCTTCGGCGGCGGCTTCGGCAGCCACGCGGGCGCGGTCCTTGGAGCCGCGGGCGTCGGGGTCACGGTCGACGAACTCGACCACGGCCATCGGCGCGTTGTCACCGGTGCGGAAGCCGGCCTTCATGATGCGGATATAGCCGCCGTTGCGGGTGGCGTAGCGGGTGGCGATGGCGTCGAACAACTTGCGCACGGCGTCGTTGTCGCGGATCTGCGAGATCGCCTGGCGGCGGGCATGCAGGTCGCCGCGCTTGCCGAGCGTGACGAGCTTTTCGACGATCGGGCGGATTTCCTTGGCCTTCGGCAAGGTGGTCACGATCTGCTCATGTTCGATGAGCGAAGCCGCCATGTTGGCGAACATCGCCTTGCGGTGGCTCGAGGTGCGGTTCAGCTTGCGGCCTGAATTTCCGTGGCGCATGGCCTGTCTCCTTCACATGCAGGCACGGCCTGCCGTTTGAATAGTTTACTCTGCTGACGCAAATCCCGGGGAACGGCGGACCCGCCCTCCCCGGAGCCTGCGGGTTAATACTGGTCTTCGTAGCGCTTGGCGAGGTCTTCGATGTTTTCCGGCGGCCAGGACGGAACTTCCATTCCCAGATGCAGGCCCATGGAAGCGAGCACTTCCTTGATCTCGTTCAACGACTTGCGGCCAAAGTTCGGAGTCCGCAGCATTTCGGCTTCGGTCTTCTGGATCAGGTCGCCGATATAGACGATGTTGTCGTTCTTCAGGCAGTTTGCCGAACGCACCGAAAGCTCCAGCTCGTCGACCTTCTTGAGAAGCGACGGGTTGAACGCGAGTTCGGCGACGGTCTCCTCGTGGACTTCCTTCTGCGGCTCGTCGAAGTTGACGAAGACGCCGAGCTGGTCCTGAAGGATACGGGCCGCGTAGGCCACGGCATCCTCGCCGCTCACCGAGCCATCGGTTTCGATGCTCAGAGTCAGCTTGTCGTAATCGAGAACCTGTCCTTCGCGGGTGTTTTCCACCTTGTAGGAGCACTTCTTGACCGGCGAATAGAGGCTGTCGACGGGGATCAGACCGATCGGCGCATCTTCGGCGCGGTTGCGGTCGGCAGGGACATAGCCCTTGCCGTTGTTGACGGTGAACTCCATGCGGATCTCGGCGCCCTCGTCGAGCGTGCAGAGCGCATGCTCGGGGTTCAGGATCTCGATGTCACCCACGGTCTGGATGTCGCCGGCGCGAACCACACCGGGGCCCTGCTTGCGCACGACCATGCGCTTGGCTTCGTCGCCTTCCATGCGGATGGCGATTTCCTTGATGTTGAGGATGATGTCGGTGACATCCTCGCGCACGCCGGGGATCGAGGAGAACTCATGCAGCACGCCGTCGATCTGCACCGCGGTGACGGCAGCGCCGCGCAGCGACGACAGAAGCACGCGGCGCAGCGCGTTGCCGAGCGTCAGACCGAAGCCGCGCTCAAGCGGTTCAGCAACCACGGTCGCCTTGGTGCGGCCGGTGGTGTTGAACTCGACCTTGCTCGGCTTGATCAATTCCTGCCAGTTTTTCTGAATCATCTTGTTTGCCTTCCTGTTGCCGCACCATCCAATCGTGCGGCCAAGTGAGAAGAAGATCGGACGGGCGCAGGCTGAGCCTGGCCCGTCGAAAATTCGAGTTCCGTCCTAGACGCGACGCTTCTTGCGCGGGCGGCAGCCATTGTGCGGGATCGGCGTCACATCACGGATCGAGGTGATGGTGAAACCGGCGGCCTGCAGGGCGCGAAGGGCCGACTCACGGCCCGAACCGGGACCGCAGACTTCGACTTCCAGCGACTTCATGCCGTGATCCTGCGCCTTCTTGGCGGCGTCTTCGGCAGCCATCTGGGCTGCGAAGGGGGTCGACTTGCGCGATCCCTTGAAACCCTTCGAACCGGCAGACGACCACGAGATGGCATTGCCCTGCGCATCGGTGATGGTGATCATCGTGTTGTTGAAGGTCGAATTGACGTGGGCGACGCCCGACGAAATGTTCTTGCGTTCGCGCCGCTTGACGCGTTGGGCTTCCTTAGCCATGTTTTATCCTTTCGAGATATCTGCACCGCCGTAATACCAGCGGCTCCACCGGGGCGCGCATTGACCGGGGCCCGAGCCTCGAAGCGGTGGTCCGAAGATCCACCGACTTGAAGCGCTTGCCGCCGGTCAGGCGAACTCCATTACTTCTTCTTGCCGGCAATCGCCTTTGCCGGACCCTTGCGGGTGCGGGCATTGGTGTGGGTCCGCTGACCGCGCACCGGCAGGCCGCGACGATGACGCAGGCCGCGGTAGCAGCCCAGATCCATCAGACGCTTGATGTTCATCGAATTCTCACGACGCAGATCGCCTTCGACCTGGTAGTCACGGTCGATGGTTTCGCGGATCTGCAGCACTTCGGAGTCCGAAAGCTGGTTGACGCGGCGATCGAGCGGAATGCCGACCTTTTCGACGATCTCGGCGGCGAACTTGCGGCCGATGCCGTGAATGTAGGTGAGCGCGATGATGACGCGCTTGTTGGTCGGAATGTTAACGCCTGCTATGCGGGCCATGTGCTTCTCCATGTGGGCCGGGACAGATCTGATCTGGCCGGCGGGTTATCGTTGACCCGCGTCCGGTGGAGGCCGGCCCTTGCGGGGTAGTCCAGTCGCAAACACCGTCCGGGCCAGAAGCCTGGGTCGGCGCTTGCCTCACGCCAGATCGCGGCATGCATAAAAGCGACCAGAGCCGATCCCTCAAGCCTTCGAGGAATCGCACCGATCGCCTGCATGTCGCGAGTTGAGCGGTTCTTAGCGGAAGCGGCAGGCTTTCGTCAACCTCCCGCTCCGGTTATTTTGAGCCTGCGGCATTCCGGCGGCCCGCCTCCTCTCGGAAAACAGGCCGCCGGAAGCGCCAATCAGGTCAGAGTGACGCCAGGACCGATTCGATCTCTTCGGTCACCGCGTCGATGCTGCCCATGCCGTCGACCGTGCGCAGGGCGCCCTTGGCGTAATAGTAGCCGGTCAGCGGCGCGGTCTTTTTGTAGTACTCGCGCAGGCGTTCCTCGAACACTTCGGCGTTGTCGTCCTTGCGCACGGGCTGCCCCGCGGCGGCGGCCTCTTCGGCGCGCTTGACGATGCGGCCCACCAGCGCCCGGTCATCGACCACCAGCTCGATCACCGTATCGAGCTTGAGGCCCTTGCCGGCGAGCATGGCCTCGACCGCGTCGGCCTGGACCAGGGTCCGCGGATAGCCATCGAGGATGAAGCCGCGGGCGCAATCGGGTTGGTCGATGCGCTCGGAGACGATGGCGTTGACGATGTCGTCGGACACCAACTCGCCCGCGTCCATCACCGCCTTGGCGCGCTTGCCGACATCGGTGCCCGCGGTGACGGCGGCGCGCAGCATGTCGCCGGTGGACAATTGCGGTATCGCGTATTTCTCGACCAGGCGCTGGGCCTGGGTGCCCTTCCCCGCGCCGGGCGGTCCCAACAATATCAGCCTCATCGTCCCTTCTTGCCTCCCCGAAGTTTGGACTTCTTGATCAGCCCCTCATATTGCTGGGCAATCAGATGTCCCTGAATCTGCGCAACCGTGTCGAGCGTCACCGAGACGACGATCAGAAGCGATGTTCCACCCAGATAGAACGGAACGCCGGTCTGCGCGATTAGAAATTCGGGTAAGAGACAGACAAAGATCAGGTACATGGCGCCGATCACCGTGATGCGCGTGAGCACATAGTCGATGTATTCGGCGGTGCGTTCACCGGGGCGGAAGCCCGGAATGAAGCCGCCATGGCGCTTGAGATTGTCGGCCGTGTCCTTCGGGTTGAAGACGATGGCCGTGTAGAAGAAGGCGAAGAAGCCGATCATCGCCGCATAGAGCAGCATGTAGGCCGGCTGGCCATGGCCGAGCGAAGCGAGCAGCGACGAGGCCCAGCCCGGCAGGTTGCCGGTGTTGGCGAAGCCCGCAATCGTGGCCGGCAGCAGGAGCAGCGACGAGGCGAAGATCGGAGGGATCACGCCGGCGGTGTTGAGCTTGAGTGGCAGGTGCGAGGTGTCGCCCTGGAACATGCGCGAGCCGACCTGGCGCTTGGGATACTGGATCAGCAATTGCCGCTGGGCCCGCTCGATGAAGACGATGAAGGCGATGACGGCGATGGCGACGACGATCACGGCGATGATCAGGCCGGTCGACAGCGCGCCGGTGCGGCCGAGTTCGAGCGTGCCGGCGACAGCCGTCGGCAGCGCCGCGACGATGCCCGCGAAGATGATCAGCGAGATGCCGTTGCCGATGCCGCGCGCGGTGATCTGCTCGCCGAGCCACATCAGGAACATGGTGCCGCCGACAAGCGTGATGACGGTGGCGATGCGGAAGAACCAGCCCGGATCGGTGACGATGCCGCTGCCCGATTCGAGGCCGACGGCGATGCCATAGGCCTGGACGGTGCCGAGCAGCACGGTACCGTAGCGGGTGTACTGGTTGATGATCTTGCGGCCCTGCTCGCCCTCTTTCTTGAGCTGCTCGAGCGTCGGGATCACGGAGGTCATCAACTGGATGATGATCGAGGCGGAGATGTAGGGCATGATGCCGAGCGCGAAAATCGCCATGCGCTCGACGGCGCCGCCCGCAAACATGTTGAAAAGGCCGAGAATCCCGCCGGACTGGCCTTCGAAGGCCTGGGCGAATGCGGCGGGATTGATGCCGGGGAGAGGAATGTAGGTTCCGAGACGGTAGACAAGAAGAGCGCCAAGGGTGAACCAGATCCGCTTTTTCAGATCGTGCGCCTTGGCAAAAGCGCCGAAATTCAAGTTGGAAGCGAGTTGTTCGGCTGCAGATGCCATTGCGTTCTCCGCGCGGCCCACCCGGCGCGTGATGAACCCAATCATCTCCGGAGGGTCTGAGTTGGTTTCACCGGGCCTTGCTGCCTGGCGGAATGAAATGTGCCCGGCGCCCGCCCTCGCCGTCGCGACTTACCGCGCCGGCAGATCCCATATGGGACGAAAACCGCCCGATGTGAAGCACCGGGCGGTCATAATTTTCCTACTCTTCGGCGGCCGGAGCGGCCGGCGCCGGGGCGAGCAGCTTGATCGAGCCGCCGGCCTTCTCGACCTTCTCGATGGCGGTGCGCGAGGCACCGGCCACTTCGAGGGTGAGCTTGGCCTTGACGTCGCCGTCGGCGAGGATGCGCACGCCGTCCTTGAGGCGGCGGATGACGCCGGCAGCCTTCAGGGCAGCCGCATCGATCGCCTTCTTGCCGTCGAGCTTGCCCGCGTCAATGGCGGCCTGGATGCGGCCGACCGAGACGACGTTGAAGTCGGTCGAGAAGATGTTGTTGAAGCCGCGCTTCGGAAGACGCCGGTAGATCGGCATCTGGCCGCCTTCGAAGCCGTTGATGGCGACGCCACCGCGGGACTTCTGGCCCTTGACGCCACGACCGGCAGTCTTGCCGGAGCCCGAACCGATGCCGCGGCCGACCCGCTTGCGGTTCTTGGTGGCGCCTTCGTTGTCGGTGATCTCATTGAGTTTCATGATTGTTCACTCCCACTCACTGCTCGTCGACGACGCGAACGAGGTGGCTGACCGAACGGATCATGCCACGAACGGACGGGGTGTCCTCGAGGGTCCGGCGGCGGTGCATCTTGTTGAGGCCCAAACCGATCAGCGTCTGGCGCTGCACGTTGGGGCGGCGAATCGGGCTGCCGATCTGTTCGACGGTGACCGTCTTGCCCTTTTTATTGTCAGCCATGGTCTTGGCTCCCTAATACGATAAAGGCGGACGCCCGATTACTCTTCGGCGCCGGCGGAGACTCCGCGGCGTTCCTGGAGCGTGGAATACTTCATGCCGCGCTGGGACGCGATGTCCTTGGGGTGCATCTGGTTCTTGAGCGCGTCGAAAGTGGCGCGGACCATGTTGTAGGGGTTGGAGGACCCCGTCGACTTGGCCACCACATCATGCATGCCGAGCGTTTCGAACACGGCGCGCATCGGACCGCCGGCGATGATGCCGGTACCGGGCTTGGCGGCGCGAAGAAGCACCTTGCCGGCGCCGTGACGGCCATGCACGTCGTGGTGCAGGGTCCGGCCGGAACGCAGCGGCACGAAAATCAGATCGCGCTTGGCCGATTCGGTGGCCTTGCGGATCGCTTCCGGCACTTCGCGCGCCTTGCCGTGACCGAAGCCGACGCGGCCCTTCTGGTCTCCAACAACCACCAGGGCTGCGAAACCGAAGCGACGGCCGCCCTTGACGACCTTGGCGACGCGGTTGATGTGTACGAGCTTGTCGACGAATTCGCTGTCGCGCTCTTCTTCCCTGCCGCGGTTATCGCGGCGACCTTCCTTGGCCATTGTCCTTTTCCTTATTCTTTTCCGGAATCAATCGGCTGGTTGACTTAGAAGCTCAGACCGCCTTCGCGGGCTGCTTCGGCGAGGGCCTTGATGCGGCCGTGATAGATAAAGGCGCCGCGGTCGAAGACCACATTGGTGACGCCTGCCTCGGTCGCACGTTCGGCAATCAGCTTGCCAACCGCTGCTGCGGCGGAGACATCAGCGCCGGTCTTGAGCCCGCCGCGAAGGCCGGCGTCAAGCGTTGAGGCTGCAACGAGCGTACGGCCCGCGGCATCGTCAATGATCTGCGCATAGATGTTCTTCGACGAGCGATGAACCGACAGGCGCGGACGGCCGTTGGCCACCGCTTTGAGCTGGCGGCGGACACGATCGGACCGACGCGTAAGGGATTGTTTCCTGCTAGCCATTTCGCGTCTTCCTTACTTCTTCTTGCCTTCTTTGCGGACAATCCGCTCTTCAGCATATTTCACGCCCTTGCCCTTGTAGGGCTCGGGGCCGCGATAGCCGCGGATCTCGGACGCCACCTGGCCAAGCACCTGCTTGTCGATCCCGGTGATGACGATTTCCGTCGGCTTCGGACAAGCGATGTTGACGCCTTCCGGCGGCTGATAAACGACATCATGGCTGAAGCCAAGAGCGAGCTGGAGATTGCGGCCCTGCATGGCCGCGCGATATCCCACGCCGTTGATTTCAAGCTTGCGCTCATAGCCGTCCTTCACCCCGGTCAGGATGTTGGAAATCATGGTGCGCGACATGCCCCACTTGGAGCGTGCGTCCTTGGAGCTGTCGATGGGCGTGACCACGACCGCGTTGTTTTCAAGCTTGAGCGAAACTTCATCATTGGCGACGAAGCTCAGTTCACCCTTGGGACCCTTGGCGACCACTTTCTGGCCGTCGATGGTCGCGGTGACACCGGCGGGGACCGGGACGGGCTTTTTACCGATACGAGACATTGTTCAACCTGTCTGTTCGAGTTGGAGATCCTGCCTGATCAGAAGATCGAGCAGAGAACCTCGCCACCAACATTGTGCTCGCGCGCAACATGATCGGCCAAAACGCCCTTCGGAGTCGAAAGGATCGTGATGCCGAGGCCGTTGGCGACCTGCGGAATGGACTTAACGGAGACGTAGACACGCCGGCCGGGCTTGGACACGCGGGCGATCTCGCGGATCACCGGTGCGCCTTCATGGTACTTGAGCTCGATGCTCAATTCCGCCTTGCCGTTGTCGAATGCGACTTCGGTGTATCCGCGGATGTAGCCTTCGGCCTGCAGCACATCGAGAACCCGTGCGCGCAGCTTGGAAGCAGGCGTGGACACCGAAGTCTTGCGGCGGGCTACGCCGTTGCGGATGCGTGTGAGCATATCGCCCAGTGGATCAGTCATTGCCATATTTCGCGCTCCTTACCAGCTGGACTTGACCAGGCCCGGCACCTTGGCCATGGACCCGAGATCACGCAGTGCAATACGCGACATGCCGAGCTTGCGGTAATACGCACGCGGACGGCCGGTCACCTGGCAACGGTTGCGGACACGAACCTTGGCCCCGTTGCGCGGCATTTCAGCGAGCTTCAAGGTTGCGCGGAAGCGTTCCTCGATCGGAAGCTCCTGGTTCTTGGTGATCGCCTTGAGTGCGGCGCGCTTTGCAGCGTCGCGTGCGACCAGATTGCGGCGGCGCTGGTTCTTTTCGATTGCGCTGACTTTCGCCATGATCAGTTATCCTTTTTTCGAATGCCGTTACGATTACTGGCGGAAGGGGAAGTTGAACTCTTTCAGGAGAGCCCGCGCTTCGTCATCCGTCGGCGCCGTCGTGCAAACGATGATGTCCATGCCCCAGATCTGGTCGACCTTGTCGTAGTTGACCTCCGGAAACACGATGTGCTCCTTGATGCCCATGGCGAAGTTGCCGCGGCCGTCAAAGCTCTTCGGGTTCAGGCCGCGAAAGTCACGCACGCGCGGAAGCGCGATGGTGATCAGGCGGTCCATGAATTCATACATGCGGTTGCCGCGCAGCGTGACCTTGGCGCCGATCGGCATCATTTCACGCAGCTTGAAGCCGGCAATCGAGTTGCGGGCGCGGGTGATGACCGGCTTCTGGCCGGCGATCGCAGCAAGGTCCTCAGCCGCAATGGCGGGCTTCTTGGAATCCGCGGTGGCTTCGCCAACGCCCATGTTGATGACGATCTTGTCCATCCGCGGGATCTGCATTTCGTTCGCGTAGGCGAACTGTTCCTGCATGGCCTTGCGGATGCGCTCGTTATAGTCCTGCTTGAGCCTGGGCTCGTATTTTGCGTCAGCCATCGATGACCACTCCCGAACGCTTCGCCACGCGCACCTTCTTGTCGCCCTCGATGCGGAAGCCGACGCGGGTCGGCTTGCCGTCCTTGGGGTCGGCAACCGCGAGGTTGGAAAGGTGAAGCGAAGCTTCCTTGTTGATAATGCCGGCTTCCTGGGTCTGGGTCTGGCGCTGGTGGCGCTTGACCATATTCAGACCCCGGACGACCGCACGGTCTTCCTTGGGCATGACGGCCAGAACTTCGCCGGTGCGGCCCTTGTCCTTGCCAGTCAGAACGACGACCTTGTCGCCTTTGCGGATCTTTTGCATCGGTTCGTTCCTTACAGCACTTCAGGCGCCAGCGAGATGATCTTCATGTGGCTCTTGGCGCGCAGCTCGCGCGGAACCGGTCCGAAGATGCGGGTGCCGATCGGCTCTTTCTTGTTGTCGATCAGGACGGCCGCATTGCGGTCGAACCGGATCACACTGCCGTCGGCGCGGCGAATGTCCTTGGCCGTGCGAACCACAACCGCCTTCATCACATCACCCTTCTTGACGCGGCCGCGCGGAATGGCTTCCTTGATCGAGACGACGATGATGTCGCCGATGGAAGCATATTTCCGCTTCGAACCGCCCAAAACCTTGATGCACATGACACGACGTGCGCCGGAATTGTCCGCGACGTCGAGATTTGTCTGCATCTGAATCATATCAGGCCGCCTTCTTGTTGTGACCGGCACGGTTGGGCGGAAAGGCCCCCTATGCCAGCTTATGAGTCAATACTTCTTGCGCGGGAAGGATGTTGCCAAGGTGGTTTCCCCGAAGGGACCTTCCGTGCGCTGAAAGCAGAAGAACGCCCGTTTCCGGGGCGTTCCGTGCCAATGGCCTGCTTCATACAGGATTCTCGGCAAGGTGCAAGTGGCCCCTCGCCGCAAATCGGTTCATTCAGGCCTGGACAACAGCCGCAACGACGGTCCAGCACTTGTCCTTGGAAATGGGCGCGCATTCCTGGATGGAAACCTCGTCGCCCACCTTGTACTGATTGTTCTCGTCATGCGCCTTGTAGTTCTTGGTGCGACGGACAATCTTTTGCATGACCGGATGCGCGAAACGGCGTTCCACGCGGACGACCACGGTCTTCTCGTTCTTGTCACTGACAACAGTGCCCTGCAGAATGCGTTTTGGCATGGTCTTCGGTCCTTAGGCCTTGGATACGGCCGCCTTCTGGCGGGCAATAGTCTTGATGCGGGCGATATCGCGGCGGACTTCCTGCACGCGCGACGTCTTCTCGAGCTGGCCGGTGGCGCCCTGGAAACGCAGGTTGAACTGCTCTTTCTTCAGCTTGGCAAGCTCGTCATTGAGTTGGTCGACGCTCAAGGCGCGAACATCTGCGGCTTTCATGATCCGTCTCCTTACTCTGCGATGCGCTGAACGAAGCGCGTCTTGACCGAGAGCTTGGCGGCGCCGAGGCGCAGAGCTTCACGGGCGAGCTCTTCGCTGACGCCGTCAATTTCGAACATGATCCGGCCAGGCTTGACCTTCGCAGCCCAGTAATCCACCGAGCCCTTGCCCTTACCCATGCGGACTTCCGTCGGCTTGGAGGTGACAGGGACATCCGGGAAGATGCGGATCCACACCCGGCCCGCACGCTTCATGTGACGCGTGATCGCCCGGCGGGCAGCTTCGATCTGGCGCGCGTTGACGCGGTCAGGTTCCTGTGCCTTCAAGCCGAAGGCGCCGAAGTTCAAGTCAGAACCGCCCTTGGCGACTCCCTTGATGCGGCCCTTGAACTGCTTGCGGTACTTTGTACGCTTTGGCTGCAACATTGTCTAATTCTCCGAATTATCTGCCTGGCGCAAACTCAGGCGTTTTCGCGCCGGCGGTTGCCGCCCGAAGCGTCGCCTTCCGTTGCGCGACGTTCAGACGCCATGGGATCGTGCTCGAGGATTTCGCCCTTGAAGATCCAGACCTTGACGCCGCAAATCCCGTAAGCCGTCTTCGCTTCCGCCGTGCCGTAGTCGATGTCGGCGCGCAGCGTGTGAAGCGGAACCCGGCCCTCGCGGTACCATTCGGTGCGCGCGATTTCGGCGCCGCCGAGACGGCCGCCGCAGGTGATCTTGATGCCTTCGGCGCCAAGACGCATGGCCGACTGGACCGAGCGCTTCATGGCGCGGCGGAAGGCGATGCGGCGTTCAAGCTGCTGGGCGATCGACTGGGCGACCAGGGTCGCGTCGACTTCGGGCTTGCGCACTTCGATGATGTTGAGGTGCGTTTCCGAATTGGTCATCTCGCCGAGCTTCTTGCGCAGCTTCTCGATGTCCGCGCCCTTCTTGCCGATGATCAGGCCGGGACGGGCAGCGTGGATGCTGACGCGGCACTTCTTGTGCGGGCGCTCGATGACGACCTTGGAGATGCCGGCCTGCTTGAGCTCGTTGAGCAGATAGGCGCGGATCTTCAGATCCTCGTGCAGCAGTTTGCCGTATTCGGCGTTGTCGGCGAACCAACGGCTGTCCCAGGTGCGGTTAATGCCGAGGCGGAAACCGATCGGATTGATTTTCTGACCCATTACGCGGCCTCCTCTGTGGCTTCCACTTCACGCACGACGATGGTCAGGTGCGAGAAGGGCTTCTCGATGCGCGAAGACCGGCCGCGGCCACGGGCATGAAAGCGCTTCATGACGATGGACTTGCCGACATAGGCCTCGGCGACGATCAGCGAATCGACATCGAGATCGTGGTTGTTCTCGGCGTTCGCGATCGCCGATTCAAGCGTCTTCTTGACGGTCGAAGCGATGCGCTTGCGCGAAAACTCAAGCTCGGCCAGCGCCCGGTCAACCTTCTTGCCGCGGATCATGGCCGCGACGAGGTTGAGCTTCTGCGGGCTGATACGAATGGTGCGGGCGATGGCCTGAGCTTCGTTGCCCTTGAGCCGGCGTTCGGTTTTTGCCTTGCCCATTGTTACTTCCTCTTCGCTTTCTTGTCGGCGCCGTGGCCATAATAGGTCCGCGTCGGGGAATATTCGCCAAACTTCTGGCCGACCATGTCCTCGGACACGTTGACCGGAATGTGCTTGCTTCCGTTGTAGACGCCGAAGGTCAGGCCGACGAACTGCGGCATGATGGTGGAGCGGCGGCTCCAGGTTTTGATCACTTCGTTGCGACCGCCTTCGCGAACCTTCTCAGCTTTCTTGAGAAGATAGCCGTCAACAAACGGACCTTTCCAAACTGAACGAGCCATTGGAGACTTCCTCTCTTATTTCTTGCGCTGATGACGCGAGCGCATGATGAACTTGTCGGTCGACTTGTTCGAGCGCGTGCGCTTGCCCTTGGTCGGCTTGCCCCAGGGGCTGACGGGATGACGGCCGCCTGACGTGCGGCCTTCACCGCCGCCATGCGGGTGGTCGACGGGGTTCATGGCAACGCCGCGAACATGCGGGCGCTTGCCCTTCCAGCGCGAACGACCAGCCTTGCCGTCGTTGATGTTCATGTGGTCCGGGTTCGACACCGCACCGACCGTTGCAAGGCAGGCGCCCTGCACCAGGCGCTGTTCGCCCGAGTTGAGACGCAGGATCGCCATGCCCTGGTCGCGACCGACGAGCTGGGCGTATCCGCCTGCCGAGCGGGCGATCTGGCCGCCCTTGGCCGGCTTCATCTCGATGTTGTGGATGATCGTGCCGACCGGCATGAACTGAAGCGGCATGCAGTTGCCCGGCTTCACGTCCACGGCCTTGTCCGACGAGATCACCTTGTCGCCTGCGGTCAGGCGCTGCGGCGCGAGAATGTAGGACTTCTCGCCGTCGGCATAGGTGATCAGCGCGATGTAGGCGGTCCGGTTCGGATCGTATTCCATCCGCTCGACGGTGGCTTCGACGTCGAACTTGCGACGCTTGAAATCCACCATGCGATAGGTGCGCTTGTGACCGCCGCCGATCGACTGGGCGGTGACACGGCCATAATTGTTGCGGCCGCCCTTGGAATGGAGCCCCTCGGTCAAGGACTTGACCGGCTTGCCGCGATGAAGACCCGAACGATCAACGATGACCAGCTGGCGCTGGCTCGGGGTCGTCGGATTGTAACTTTTCAGTGCCATTTTCCTGTTCCCTTTTGGGGGCTTATTCCCGCGCGATCCTTACAGACCGGTGGAGACGTCGATTGACTGGCCTTCGGCAAGCGTCACATACGCCTTTTTCACATCCGTCTGGCGACCGGCGATACCGCGGAAGCGCTTGGTCTTGCCCTTGCGCAGCAGCGTGTTGACCGCGGTCACCTTGACGCCGAACAGCGCTTCGACCGCAGCCTTGATTTCAGGCTTGGAGGCGCGCCGGGCGACATTGAAGACCACCTGGTTCTGTTCCGACACCATGGTCGACTTTTCGGTGATCGCCGGAGAGACGATCACATCATAATGGCGAAGATCCGTCATTTGAAGCGCTCCTCCAGAGCCGCGACCGCGTCCTTGGACAAGACCAGCTTGCCGCGACGCAGGATGTCGTAGACGTTGATGCCCTGCACCGGCAGTACATCCACGTTGGGGATGTTCTTGGCCGCAAGGCGGAAATTGTTGTCGAGCTCGGCGCCGCCGATGAACAGGGCGTTGGTCAGGCCCAGCTTCGACAGCGAACCCGTCAGCGACTTGGTCTTGGCTTCCGACGCCGTCAGATTGTCGACGACGATGATGTCGGCAGCCTGGGCCTTGGCCGAAAGCGCATGGCGGAGCGCCAGCGCACGGACCTTCTTGGGCAGGTCATGGGCGTGGCTGCGGACAACCGGGCCATGGGCCTGACCACCGCCGCGGAACTGCGGGGCGCGGGCCGAGTGGTGACGCGCGCGGCCGGTGCCCTTCTGCTTGAACATCTTGGCGCCGGTGCGGGCGATGTCGGCGCGGCCGAGCGCCTGGTGGGTGCCCTGCTGCTTCTTGGCGAGCTGCCAGCGCACGATGCGCTGGATCAGGTCCTGGCGCGGGTCGAGACCGAAGATCGCGTCGGAAAGCGAAATCTTTCCTGCGTCCTTGCCCTCGAGGGTGGTGACGGTGAGATCCATTATTCGGCTCCCTCATTCGATACGGTGGCTGCGGCGCGAAGCGCTGCAGGGAGAGGCGCATCAGCCGGGGTGCCGGACTTGATTGCGTCGCGGACGACGATCCAGGTTCCCTTGGAGCCAGGAACCGCGCCCTTGATCAGGATCAGGCCGCGATCTGCATCGGTCGACACAATCTCGAGATTCTGCGTGGTCACGCGGGTCTGGCCCATGTGGCCGGCCATCTTCTTGCCCTTCCAGACGCGGCCCGGATCCTGGTTGGAACCGGTCGAGCCGTGCGAACGGTGCGAGACCGAAACGCCGTGGGTGGCGCGAAGACCGCCGAAGCCGTGGCGCTTCATGGCGCCGGCGAAGCCCTTGCCCTGGGTGATGCCGGAGACGTCGACCAACTGACCGGCAACGAAGTGCTCGGCAGTGATCTCGGCGCCCACATCGATCAGGTTGTCCGAGCTCACGCGGAACTCGACCAGCTTGGCCTTGGGTTCGACATTGGCGATGGCAAAGTTGCCGCGCATGGCCTTGGACGTATTCTTCACCTTGGCGACGCCGGCGCCGAGCTGAACGGCGGTGTAGCCGTTCTTCTCTTCCGTACGCTGGGCCACCACCTGGCAGTTTTCCAACCGCAGGACGGTTACGGGGACATGCTCGCCGGCGTCATTGTAGACCCGCGTCATTCCCAACTTTTGTGCAATCACACCTGAACGCATCGGTTCATTCCTCTTGAGATGAGCCTGTCGGGGCCCTGCCCCTTCATGCCTCGTTCCCTTGCTTCAAGGCTCAAGGCCTTAAAGCTTGATTTCCACATCAACGCCCGCGGCGAGATCCAGCTTCATCAGCGCATCCACCGTTTGCGGCGTCGGATCAACAATGTCGAGCAAACGCTTGTGAGTGCGCATTTCGAACTGTTCGCGGCTCTTCTTGTCGATGTGCGGCGACCGGTTGACGGTGAATTTCTCGATCCGGGTCGGCAGCGGCACCGGGCCACGGACGCTTGCGCCGGTCCGTTTTGCCGTCGACACGATTTCACGCGTGGAGGCGTCAAGGATCCGGTGGTCAAACGCCTTGAGGCGGATGCGGATGTTCTGGCCGTTCATTCGACTTGTCCTTGCTTGTGTGAGAACCGCATGGCCTGGCTCACCAGACCATGCGTCCTGACGCAGTTTGTTATTCGATGATCGTGGCGACGATGCCGGCGCCGACGGTGCGGCCGCCTT
>NZ_JRJG01000064.1 GCF_000759435.1 Hoeflea sp. BAL378 | reverse complement strand
CCGGCTCAGCACCGGGTCGGCGGCGGGCCTGGCGGCCACGCTGACGGGGGCTGCGACCGGGGCGTCGACAGGCACGGGAATCGAGGCTGTCGGCGTTTCGTCGCTGCGCTCGATGCGGAAGGTGGTGACGGTGCGGGCCGGAACGCCGTCGGCCAGGGGCACGGCCGATCGCGGCTTCGCCGAGGTGACGGGCGTCTGCGGTGCTGCGACCTCGCGGGTCTTGAGGATCGGTGCGGGATGCTGGCCCGGCTGGTGCCACAGCGCGTTGGCGGCGACGAAACCGAAGATGACGCTGAAGGCGACGGAGCCGCCGGCCAGCGACGGATGCTCCGCCACCAGCGTGCCCAGCAGTCGCAGGAGGCCGCGGCCGGGGCCGGGTTCGTCCTCAAACATCTCAGGCGCTGAGCGCTGTCTCGACATGGTCTTCAATCCTGTGGTTCAGTTCTTTTCTCAAGGGCCTCGGCAGGACCGGCGGGAAGGCGATGGCTTCCGCCTGGCCCGGCTCCGAGGCCTCGCGGTTGGCGCCCGATCCGTCGGCGGGCAGATCGATGCTCACCACCGTGCCCTGGCCTTCGGTGCTGTCGATGCGGAAGACGCCGCCATGCAGGTCGACCAGGCCCTTGACCAGCGACAGGCCGAGCCCGGTGCCCTCGTATTGGCGCGCCAGCCCGTTCTGCGCCTGGACGAAGGGTTCGCCGATGCGGGCGAGCTTCTCGGCGGGAATGCCGATTCCGGTGTCGCTGACGGTGAGCAGGAAGCGGCCGCCGCTCACCGCTGCGTCAACATTGACGACGCCGCCGGGCTCGGTGAACTTGATGGCGTTGCCGACCAGATTGATCAGGATCTGGTGCAGGGCGCGCCGGTCGGCCGTGATCTCGCCCACGCCGCGCGCCAGCCGGCGGGTGAGCGTGACGCCGCGGTTGGATGCCTGCAGCCGCAGCATGGCGTCGCAACTGTCGATCACCTCGCCCACCGCGAAGGGCTCGACGAAGACCTCGTAGCGGCCCGATTCGATCTTGGACATGTCGAGCATGGTGTTGACCAGCGACAGGAGGTGCTCGCCCGACTGGTGGATGAGGCCCACATATTCGCGCTGCCGGTCGTTCTCGAAGGCGCCGAAATATTCGCGCGCGAGAATGTCGGAGAAGCCGATGATGGCGTTGAGCGGCGTGCGCAGCTCGTGGCTGACGGCGGCGAGGAACCGCGTCTTGGCGGCGTTGGCGGTCTCCGCCTCCTCGATCAGCGCATCGGTCCTGAGCCGGCCCTCGACGTCGGCCGAGATGTCGCGGGTCTGCGCCAGCACGCTCATGAGCCGGCCGTCGGGTCCGAGCTCGGCGCAGAGCCAGACGGCGGCGTGGACGAATTGCGCGCTCGCGCCGATGCTGTCGAAGCGGATCTCGACCTGCTGGCGGGCCTCGCCGCGGCGCAGCCGGTCGAAGGCGTCGAGGAAGGCGATCCGGTCGGCGACATGGATGCGGTTGACGTAGCCCTTGCCGGTGAGGTCGCCGATGCGGCCGGTGAAGCCGGCCCGGTCGGCGCCGGCGACGGCGATCACCTCGCCGCGGGAATCATGGCGGGTGACAAGGCCCGGAAGGGCGTCGAAGAGGTCGATGGCGGCAGCGCCGTCGGCGGCTGCGGCGGGCTCGCCCTGCTCGACCGCGGCCGGCTCGGGGGCCTGTGCCGTTTCGAGGCAGGCGGCGAGGCCGCGCACCAGCGCATAGAGAGCGAATGACAGGCCGGTGGCGAAAAGCGCGCCGTCGGGCGCCGGATAAGCGGGCAGGAAAGCGCCGAGCGCCGCCACGCCCAGCAGCGCCGTGACCGCGTCGAGCGCGCCGATGCCAAGCCCGGACAGGCGCCGCGACTGGATCGCCGCCTCGAGCGGAATGAGCGCCAGCAGCGGCAGGAACGGCGAGGCCAGGCCGCCGCTCAGCAAGGCCAGGGCGCCGAGCGCAAAGGCCGTCGCGAACACCGCCAGGCGGCCGGCGATGGCGGGCGATCCGGTGGAGGCGAGCACCCCGGCGATGGCGATCGGCATGGCCGCCGCCGTCAGCGCGCCGGCGATGGCCTGAGGCCAGGAAAACGCGGTCAGAAGCACGGGAACGGCGATCACCGGGGTGAGGATGGCGCTCGACAGACAGGCGGTCATGGCGGTGACGCGGGAGGCGTGGCGGGCCTCGGCGTCACGCTCTCCGGACACGGGCTGACCCAGCCAGGATTCGGCGGTCTGCCGTCCGGCGAGTTTCACTCTGTCGATGAAGAAATCCAATTTTGTCACTGCCGAATCCAGACACGCCGCAGTCTTTTTCTGTTGGCCGATCCTGCCAGCGCCGACTTAAGGAAAGGATAAGCCGGGGGCCGCGCGGGGGCCGAAAGCCGGCGATTCGGACCGCCTGCGCAGGTGAAAAGCCGGCTTTGGGGAACATGGTTAATGCGGGCTTTCCGGGCGTGTACAGGACTTCGCCCTCCCCGCAGAAACTTGGCGAATCGGCGGTTTAGACAGGCTTCGGCGATCTGTAACGGGCGCCCCGAGATGGCCCGGCGCGGCCGATCCGCCCCGAAATGGCACGATTCCGGGGTATCGCTAAAATTTTCGGCAAATTTGGCTCAAAACATCGCCTCCGCTTCAAATCGGCCTTGAACATTGTCGATCATGATCCCGGTCAAGTTCGGGACAACCCGGGCAACCCCGTCCAAAGATGGCGGGCAACAGGAAGGGCTTTCTCATGTGGTTTCTGATCAAGGGAAGTTTCTGGTTCGCGCTGGTGCTGATCGCGCTGCCGTTCCTCGACACCAATTCGAAAGAGGCGCTCGACACCGCGCCGCCGCTGGAAGTCGGCCAGAGCGTCGCCGCCGCCGTGGCGGCCTTTGAGGACATCAAGCAGATCTGCGTGCGCAATCCGGAGGTCTGCGAGACCGGCAGCGAGACCTTCGCCGCGCTCGGCATCCGCGCCAGGGAAGGCGCGCGCATCGCCTACCAGTTCCTCGATTCCCAATTCGCCGGCGACAACGCCGAACTCGCGGGCGGCGACGCCGAACTCGTCACCGGGTCGCTGCAGCAGACCCGCTAGGGTCCGCGCCCATCAGGGTCCGGACGCCACCCGATCGGGCTGCACCCTCGCTTCACGGGTGCCGCGATCAAAGCGTCCGCCGCCGCAGGCATGATGCACAGGACTGCCACCTCAAGCCGCACCTCACGCGCCGCCACCGGGACCTGCCCTTCCTCCCGGTGGCGCTTTTTTTTGACCAGGCCTTCCGCCTCCGGCCCGGAATTGCTCAGCCGCGGGGTGCACTTGCGGGCAAATTGGCCTATATGACCGGTCAGGCACAGGACCCGCGCATGAGCAAGCTGCAAACCATCTTCGACGATTTCGAATATCTGGACGACTGGGAAGACCGCTACCGCTATCTCATCGAGATCGGCAAGGCGCTGCCCGAGATGCCCGAAGCCGAGCACACCGACGCCAACAAGGTGAAGGGCTGTGCCAGCCAGGTCTGGCTGGTGGCCGAGACCGAGCCGGGCGAGCCGGGCGATCCGGTGATGATCTTCCGCGGCGATTCCGACGCCCATATCGTCCGCGGCCTGGTGGCGATCGTGCTGGCGGCGACATCGGGCGAGAAGGCCTCCGCGGTCGAAAGCCTCGACGAGGCGGAACTGATGGCGCGGCTGGGGCTCGGCGAGCACCTGTCGCCGCAGCGCGCAAACGGACTGAGATCCATGGTGATGCGCATCAAGGCGCATGCGGCGGCGGCGCGGGCGGCCGGCTGACGCGGGGCCGGCGCGGCGCATCGTAGTGCCGAGCGAGCGCCGCGAGCGCGGTGCGCAGCATCAGCTTGGCCGCGCGGGCCGGCCATTGCCGCTCGCGCTCGATATCGCCGAGCCCCTTGAGGAAACAGCACACATCGACGAGCACGCCGGCCAGCTCCGGGCCGACATCGTCGAGCGCCGCGTCGACCCTGAGCCGCGCCGACAGCGCCGCATCGGTGATCTCGCCGCCGCCGGCCGCGCCCGGCTGGCGCGGGGTTCGCACCGGCTCCCAGCGCTGGCCGAGCGAGGGCAGCATCTGTCCGCGGGTGAAATCCGCCCTCAGCCGCTCGCCGGCTTCGACCTGGGCCGGATCGAGGTACAGGGCGCCGTCCCTGGTCCTGATCCGCGCCAGCGCGGCAAGCGGCGATTCGCTGAGATTGACGCTCATTTGCCCTTGCTCCGGATCGGACGCCGCCGCCAGTGTCCGGTGCTGGTCCTGAAAGGCGCTGTCGGGGTCGCACAGCCAGCGCCGGAGCGCCGCCCGGCCTTCGGGCGTCGCCGCATAGACACGCGCCCCGCCCGCGCCCGCCTGCGACACTTTGTCCGTCACCAATCCGCGCCCGAGAGCCGCCGCGAGCAGCCCGGCGTCGACCGTCAGGCTCGATCCGTCGGTTCGCGCGAGCGTGATTCGGCCTGACCGGGCCGGCGACCGCGGACCGCAGGCGGCGTCGCGGGAGACAAAGCGCAGCAGCGCCGCCAGCGCCTTGCGCGACCCGCGCGCCTCAGAGCCCGGCATGATCACCCCCGAACGGCGCGAAGACCGCCTCGATGCAGCGCTCGCAGCGCTCGACAAACCGGTCGTAGCCGACGTCGTCGCGGCGGTCCTCCACCACCGCGCAGGCGTGGACGACGGTGGTGCGGTCGCGGCCAAACGCCACGGCTATGGTCCGGTAGGGAACCGACAGGACCACGTGGGAGAGATAGATGGCGATCTGGCGCACATGGCATCCCCGCCTGCGGCCCGCCACGGCACCGGGCAGATCGCGCTCGCCCGCCATGGCGGACAGTTCCGCCATCAACCGCCAGACGATACGGCACCGGAGCACATCGACGGGATGCGCCCGGCTCCCGGCAGCACCGCCGCGGCGGGGCGCGCGCCCGGGACGCTCCGCCCTGCCCGGCCCGTCGCCTGCGCCGGCCGCGCAGATCAGCCCGACCATGTCGGCGATCGCCGCGAGCGCCACATCGCTCTCGCTCGAGGCTGCCGTGCCGGTGAAGGCATTGGCGCGGGCCGGCGCCGGGGCCGCGCAGTAAGGGCGCCGAGGGGTGTCGTGGCCCGGGGCGCCAGAATGTCCGTGGTGATCCGCCATGATGAAAATCTCCGTTTATAGGAATATTTTCTTACATGATATGCAGATCACGGGGACGTGCAGCCACCCATCGGCTGCATCCTATCGTTGTTTTTTCAGCGTTTTCAATGAAACTCCCCGTTTTTACAAGGAATTTTTTCCTCACGCTTTGCGCCCATCCGCGGCGGCAGGGCGCTCGGCCGGGACGGCGGCCGGCGGTCCCGGCGGGGCTAGGACGATCCGGGCACAAAAAAACCGTGGCCGGAGCCACGGTTGTTTCAGGTCTTGCGGCCATGATCGGATCAGGCCGCAACTGTGCGCGCCGGGCTTGCGTGGAACCGCCGGGTCTGGGTTGACGACCGACCCCGGACGATGTCTGGAAGTCCCGACTGCGACTTACTTGGCGCCGCGCTTGCGCTTCTGGCCCAGGCCCATTTCCTTTGCCAGACGCGAGCGCGCCTCGGCATAGGCAGGCGCAACCATCGGATAGTCGGCCGGCAGTTCCCATTTCTCACGGTACTGCTCGGGAGTCAGTCCGTAATGGGTCATCAGGTGGCGTTTGAGCGACTTGAACTTCTGGCCGTCTTCCAGGCAGATCAGGTAGTCGTTCTGGATGGAACGGCGCACCGAAACTGCCGGCTTGGGCTTTTCGACGATTTCTTCCATCGGGGTTGTCGCCCCGCCAAGCGCCATGTGCACCTGGGAAATCACGCTCGGAAGATCATTCGCGGCAACAGAATTGTTGCTTACATAGGCCGCAACAATTTCGGCGGTCAGTTCGATCAACAGATCGGCGCCATTGTCTTTGTGTGCTTCTGTCATAGTCTGGTCCTAACTTTTCAATCAAACAGCCTGGCATGGTTGCAGAAGAAACTGGTTACAAAAGAACCCACGTTCCGCGCGGCAAGCTGCGAGAATTGGTTTACCGGAATCCCAAGGTTTCACAAGTACTAATTCTTATAACATGACCGGCGAATTAATAAAACATATCAAAAGATATTACCGGTCTATAATTTACGCGCGTAATCCTGATCGGAATGAATTCTTAAGTTGCATAATAGAAATGTCTTGTTCGACATTTTACTATTTATCGTCTTCAGGAGCCATTTCGTCCCGGACCGAAGACGAATGCAGCCGGTAGCCGACCGCATAGGCGGCCTTGGCGAGAAGATGCGAGGACACCGGCGCGGTCAGCAGGAAGAACACCACGCCGGCCAGCGCCCGCGACATGGTGCCGAAGTCGTGGGCGTGAATGGCGAGCGCAATCAGCGCCAGGCAGGAGCCCATGGTGCCGGCCTTGGAGGCGGCGTGGATGCGGGTGTAAAGATCGGGCAGGCGCAGCAGCCCGATCGCTGCGATCAGGGTGAAGACCGATCCGATCAGCAGCAGAAGCGCGGAAATCAGCGTCAGGATTTCAGTCATGGCGCGGCTCTCCCCCGGTTGCGCCGGCGGCCGGTCCCGGCCGGGCGGCGGCCTTCGACGCGGCCTTGGTCGCGGTGCGGGCTTCGCGGCGGGCGTCGGCGGCGGCCTGGCGGACTTCGGTGAGGATGTCCTCCTCGGTCTTGCCGCGCGACATGACGAAGCGGGCGAAGGCGACGGTGGCGAGAAAGCCCACCAGGCCGAGCGCGATGGCCACGTCGACATAGAGCGCATAGCCGGTCTTGATGCCGATCACGGCGATGAAGCCGATGGCGATCGCCACCAGCATGTCCAGCCCCAGGATCCGGTCCGGCAGGGTCGGTCCCTTGACGATGCGGTAGATGGTGATCAGGAACGACAGGCAGAGGCTGCCCAGCGCAATCATCACGGCGTAGTCGAAGAGGCTTGCGACGCTGATCACCGGAACGCCTCCATGATCTTGCGCTCGAAGCCTTCGGCGATGTCGCGCCGGGTGGCGTCGGGATCGGAGGCGTCCATGGCGTGGACATAGAGCGTGCGGCGGTCATCCGACACATCCACAGACAAGGTGCCGGGGGTGAGCGTGATGAGGTTGGCGAGCATGGTGATCTCGAAATCGCGGTCGACCCGGAGCGGATAGGCGAAGATGCCGGGCTTGAGGTCCATGCGCGGCGACAGCACGATCACCGCCACGCGCCAGGCCGACAGCACCAGTTCGTAGAGAAACAGCAGGAACAGCGAGATCACCCGCCGGGCGCGGGAGAAATAGCCGATCGAGCCCACCTGCTCGCGGATCAGCGACAGCGCGAAGATGGCCAGCACGAAGCCGAAGGCGAAATTGAGGAAGGTGAAGGATCCGGTGACCGCCGACCACGCCAGCGCCAGCAGCACATTGACCAGGAACAGGCTCATTGGGACGCCTCCGCGGGAAACACCGACTGCACATAGGCGGACGGATCGAGCAATCCGCGCGCGGCGTCCTGGGCCAGGGCCATGACAGGCTCGGGCCAGACGCCCGCGGCCACGCTCAGGGCCACCAGTCCGGCCAGCGCGACGGTGGCGCCGACCGGCAGCGGGGTCGCTGCGGCCGCCTCCCCCGCCTCACCCGGCGCGGGACGCCAGTAGGCCAGCACCCAGATCCGGCCGACGGTGATGGTGGTGAGCAGCCCGGTCACCAGGATCGCGCCCGCCAGCCACCAGGCGCCGACATCGAGCGAGGCCTTGACCAGCATGATCTTGGGCCAGAGGCCGGAGAACGGCGGCAGGCCGGCGACCGAGAGGAACAGCACCAGCGTCAACGCCGCGATCAGTCCGCTCCTTGCGTAAAGCCCGCCCGCGCGCGTGAGCTCGAAGCCGCCGCCGAGCCGCGCGCCGATGCCCACGGCGAAATAGAGCGCCGTCATCACCACCATGGAATGGGCGGCATAGAAGATCGCCCCGGCAAGACCCGCCGGGCTGCCGAGCGCCAGCCCGGCCATCATCACGCCGATACCGGAGATAACCAGGAAGCCGAGCGCGCGGCGGATGTCGTTCTGCGCCAGCGCGCCGACCACGCCCAGGATCATGGTCAGCGCCGCGACGATGGCGATGACGAGCGACAGGGCCTCGCGCTCGAACGGAAACAGCATGCCGAGGATCCGGAGCAGCGCGTAGATGCCGACCTTGGTGAGCAGGCCTGCGAACAGCGCCGAGACCACCAGCCGCGGCGTGTGGTAGGAGGCGGGCAGCCAGAAATTGACCGGAAACGCCGCCGCCTTCATGGCAAAGGCCAGCAAATACAGGGTGACCAGCGTCATCAGCGGCGCCGTACCGCGCAGCTCGGACGCCTTGACGGCGATGTCGGCCATGTTCAGCGTGCCGAACAGGCCGTAGAGATAGCCGGTGGCGACCAGGAACAGCGTGGTGGCGATCAGGTTCAGGAAGGCATACTTGACCCCGCCGTCGAGCTGCGCGCGCTCCGAGCCCAGCACCAGCAGGCCGAAGGAGGAGATCAGCAGCACCTCGAACCAGACATAGAGGTTGAAGATGTCGCCGGTCATGAAGGCGCCGAGGATGCCGGCCATGATCAGCACCAGGAACGGGTAGAAGCCGTAGCGGCGGCCCGAATCGTCGACGTCGGTGCGGCCGTAGATCCCCGCCGCGAGCGCCACGCAGGAGGCGGTGGCGGCGAAGAACGCGCCCAGCAGGTCGACGGTGAAGGAGATCCCGAACGGCGGCAGCCAGCGGCCCATGGTCATGGTGACGGTGCCGTTGGCGATCACGTGCCACACCAGCGCCAGCGTCATCAGCACGAGCACGCCCAGCGCCGGAATGGCGATCAGCGGCTGCACCCTGGTGTTCTTGCGCAGCATCACCAGCACGGCGCCCACCAGGATGCACCAGACCACCGGGGCCGCGACCAGCCAGTCGGCGGCCGCGACCGGACCCGTCACATAGACGGCGGAGAGATCGACAAGGGGGGCGCTTTGCGAAGCCATCGTCGGTCCCTCAGTAGCCCAGAGGCGGCGAAGGATCGCTCACCGGTTCGGCCAGGCGCATCTCGTCGGATCGGTCGGTTTCCAGTTTCTGGAAGGCGCGGAAGCCGAGCACGAGCAGAAAGGCGAAAAACGAGAATGAAATCACGATGGCCGTCAGGATCAGCGCCTGCGGCAGCGGGTTGGCGGCGCCCGCCGCGAGCACGTCGGACCCCGAGCCGATCACCGGCGGCACCTCGCGCGTGACGCGGCCGGCGGTGAAGATCAGCAGATTGACCGCGTTGCCGAGGATGGCCGCGCCCATCAGGATGCGGATCACATGCTTGGACAGGAACAGGTAGAAGGCGACGGTGAACAGCGCGCCGACCAGGATGGCGAAAAGCGGCTCCATCAGTCGCGGTCTCCTTCTTCGAGCCCGAGCGCGATCGAGCTGATGGCGCCGACGACGACCAGGTAGACCCCGACGTCGAAGACGAGCACGCTCGACAGCGCCAGCTCGACGCCGAACAGGCTCGGATAGATCCACAGCCCGGTCATGTAGGGCACGCCGGCGAACACCGAGAGCACCCCTGCCAGGGCTGCCATGAACAGACCCACGGCCGAAATCGCCATGGGATGGAAATGGATGGCGCGGCGGACCGCGGCGACGCCGCAGGCAATGCCGTAGATGGCCAGCGCCGAGGCGGCGATCAGCCCGCCGATGAAGCCGCCGCCGGGCTCGTTGTGGCCGCGCAGCAGCACGAAGATCGAGAACAGCACCATCAGACTGGTGAGGAACGGTGCGATCGAGCGGAAGATGAGCGTCCGCATCTTATCTGACCTCCGCTGACTGGGCCGGCACGGGGGCCTGGTCTGGATCATTGTCGGCGATCGCGCCGGCGCGGGGCGTGCGGATGCGGATCAGCGACAGGATGGCGAGGCCGGTCACCATGACGACGGCGATCTCGCCCAGCGTGTCGGTGCCGCGGAAGTCGACGATGATGACGTTGACGACATTGGCGCCGTGGGCGACGACCTTGGAATAGGCCGAGAAGAAATCGCTGAGCGCGGTGTTGAACGGCTGCTGGGTCACCGCCAGAAGATACAGCATGAAGCCGCCGCCGCAGGCGAGCGACACCGTGAGATCGACGAGCTTGCGTCCGGTCGGACGATGGTCCGCCGAGGTCAACTTGAGCCGCGTCATCACCAAAGCGAGGATGACCACGGCCAGCGTTTCGACCATGAACTGGGTGAAGGACAGATCGGGCGCGCCGAACAGCATGAAGATCAGCGCCACCGCGAAGCCCTGAATGCCGAGCGAGACGATCGCGGTCAGCCGGTCGCGCGCATAGATGACGGCGAGCAGCCCGATGAAGGCGATGGCGATGACCACGAGTTCATGGAACTGCGCGTCGGCCGGCCAGACCGGCATCGACGGCCATTCGCCATACCAGGCCATCGGCCCGATCAGCGCAAGGGCCACCATCAGGAAGGTCACGGTCATGTAGATGTCGAGCCGCCCGGGCTGGACCAGGCGGGTGACGGCGACCGACAGCCGCACCAGGCCGGAGATGAGCTGGTCGAAGCCGCGGTCGGGGCCCCAGCCGATGGCCGCCAGCAGCCAGGCGATCCCCGCCCGCAGCCGGTCGTGCATCAGGTAGGCGACGATGCCGAAGGCGACAGTGACGAGCGACAGGATCAGCGCCGGGCCCATGTGCGGGATCACCGAGATCGACACGGTCTCGGCTTGTCCGGCGACCGCGCTGGCCATCGGCGAGGAAATGAAGCGGTGGGTGAGCGGCGACAGGATCGCGGAGACCAGGGCGGTCACGCCGAGCAGCAGCGGGCCGAGCCACAGCAGCGCCGGGCCCTCGTGGGGAACCTGGGGGGTCTCGACCTTCGCGCCGAAGAACGGTTTGATGGCGACGGCGAAGCCGATGACGAACATCAGCCCGTTGCCCACCACCGCCACGGCGACGAAGGCCAGCGACCAGGGATCGGTGGCCCAGAGCGCGTAATAGATCTCCTCCTTGGCGAGGAAGCCCACGAAGGGCGGCAGGCCGGCCATGGAGATCGCCGCCGCCATGGCCGCCAGGAAGGTGATCGGCATCGCCTTGCGCAGGCCGCCGAGCCCGGTGATGTCGCGGCTGCCGGTCTCGTGGTCGATCAGGCCCGCGACCATGAACAGCGCGCCCTTGAACAGCGAATGCGCCACCAGATAGAGCACGGCCGCGGCGATGGCGTGTTCGGAGCCGAAGCCGGTCAGCATCACCAGGAGTCCGAGCGAGGAGACGGTGGTGTAGGCGAGCATCAGCTTGAGATCGGTCTGGCGGATGGCGAGCAGCGTGCCGACGATCAGCGTGGTTCCGCCGAACACCGGCAGAATGGTCTCCCACCAGGCGGTGTCGCCCAGCACCGGGTTGAGCCGCATCAGCAGATAGACGCCGGCTTTGACCATGGTGGCCGAATGCAGGTAGGCCGACACCGGCGTCGGCGCCTCCATGGCGTTGGGCAACCAGAAATGCAGCGGGAACTGCGCCGATTTGGAGAAGGCGCCGCCCAGGACCAGCAGCAGCGCCAGCAGGTAGAACGGGCTCGCGCGCAGATCGTCGCCATAGGTGAGCAGCAGCGAGATCTGGCTCACGCCGGTGATGTTCCAGATCACCAGGAGGCCCGCCAGCAACGCCAGGCCGCCGCCGCCGGTGACCACCAGCGCCTGGATGGCGGCGCGGCGCGAGGCCTCGCGGGTGTGGTCGAAGCCGATCAGCAGGAAGGAGGTGATCGAGGTCAGCTCCCAATAGACGAACAGCATCAGGAAACTGTCGGAGACGACGACGCCGAGCATCGCCCCCATGAACAAGAGCATGAACGAGAAGAAGCGGCCGAGTTGCGCGTCGCCCTTCAGGTAACCGCCCGAATAGAGGATGATCAGCGCGCCGATGCCCGAGATCAGAAGCGCGAAAGTCAGCGACAATCCGTCGATCAGCCAGGAAAAGCTGACATTGAAGGAGGGAACCCAGGCGAAGCCGCCGGTGACGACGCCGCCGTCCGCCATCTCGCCGGCAAAGCCCAGGAAATGGATGAAGATCGCGAGCGGCGCGAGCGCCAGAATCCACGCCGCGTTGTGACCCAGGCGACGGGTCATCCATGGGGCAATCAACGCCGCCAGAAACGGCAACATCAGAACAAGTAAAGTCGTTGCTGGCGCGGCAGCGCTCATCAAAGTTCCCCGGGGACGGCTTTCAAAATACCGCTTAACACGGTTTTTGTTCCCGTCACTTAGTCATCACGCGCGACAAGGACAAGGCAATTCCCTGCATTATTGGTGGAAAACGGACTTCGTTCCAGCCGAAAACCCGCCTGCGCCCCAGTGCCGGCGCCCCGGTGGAGACATTACGCCGCACCCCGGGCCGGCCCGGGGCCGCCTGATTCTCCCGCAGGGCCGCCGGCCGGCTTGCCAGCCGTCCCGCTTGTTCTATGATTGTCCCGCAGGAGACCGGCGCATGAGCGATGACAAGCCCGTGAAAACGATGAGGACCGACGCCGAGTGGCGCGCGCTGCTCACGCCCGAGCAGTACCGGGTGACGCGCAAGCACGGCACCGAGCGGGCCTTCACCGGACCCAACTGGGACACCAAGGCGGCGGGGCTCTATCGCTGCGTGTGCTGCGACCGCGCCCTGTTCCGCTCCGAGACCAAGTTCGACTCCGGCACCGGCTGGCCGAGCTTCACCGCGCCCGTCGCACCCGAGGCGGTGAGCGAGCACAGGGACCGCTCCTTCTTCATGGTCCGCACCGAAGTGCGCTGCGCCGACTGCGACGCGCATCTGGGCCATGTCTTCCCCGACGGGCCGGCGCCCACAGGCCTGCGCTACTGCATGAACGGCACCGCCATGACGTTCGAGCCGGACTGAAAAAAAACTGCCGCCGATAATAGGTCAGCATTGTTGACATAAATTCGCGTTCGTGCTCAATCTTGCTTCCAGACTGCCGCAGACGCATGTTTGTTGCGCCCACCAGCTCACAAGCGGGCGCGCACAACATTCATCCCGTCCCGGCGCTTCGCACCACCGCGTTCGATCGGGCGTCGCGGCGCCCATGGGAGAAAGACATGTCCACGCAGATGCAACAGGATGGAGCGCAGCCCGCAGCGATGGCGGCCGGCCACGGTCTCGACTGGCCCGCGCTTTTCGCCACGCGGGCGGAGCGGATGAAGGCGTCGGAGATCCGCGAGTTGCTCAAGCTGCTCGACCAGCCCGACGTGATCTCGTTCGCCGGCGGCATTCCCGATCCGGCGCTGTTTCCGGCCGAGGAATTCGGCGCCGCCCTGACCGCGGCGCTGTCAGGCGACACGAAAGGGGCTGCGCTGCAGTATTCGGTCAGCGAGGGCTACAGGCCGCTGCGCGAGTGGCTGGTCACCCGCATGGCCTCGCTCGGCGTGACCTGCACCGCCGACAACATCGTCATCACCTCGGGCTCGCAGCAGGCGCTCGACTATCTCGGCAAGCTGTTCCTGTCCAAGGGCGACACCGCGCTGGTCGGCTGGCCCACCTATCTGGGCGCGCTGCAGGCGTTCAATGCCTACGAGCCGAATTACGACCGGCTGACGCCGCTTGCCAACCGTCCGGCGGCCGACTACCGCGAGACCGCCGCGGCAAAAGGCGGCGCCGTGAAATTCGCCTATGCCTCGGCTGATTTCGCCAATCCCACCGGCGAAACGCTGAGCGAGAGCGCGCGGTCGAGCATTCTCGATCTGGCGACCGAGCTCGACATCGCCGTGATCGAGGACGCCGCCTACCAATCGCTGCGCTATGACGGGGACGAGATCCCTCCCCTGCTCGCGCTCGACATCGCCCGCACGGGTTCGATCGAGGCCAGCCGCACGATCTACTGCGGCAGCTTCTCCAAGACGCTCGCGCCGGGCCTGCGCGTCGGCTGGGTCTGCGCCGCAAAGCCGGTGATCTCGAAACTGGTGCTGATCAAGCAGGCGGCGGACCTGCATTCGGCGACGCTCAACCAGATGGCGATCCACACCGTTGCTTCCCGGGGCTTCGAAGCCCAGTTGGCCAAGATCCGCGACAGCTACCGCGCGCGACGCGACGCCATCCTGGCAGCACTCGACCGCCACATGCCCGACGGCGTGACCTGGACGAGGCCGAATGGCGGCATGTATGTCTGGGTCACCCTGCCCGAGGGCTTCGACGGCGCAGCCCTTCTGGCCGAAAGCCTGAAGACCGAACGCGTGGCCTTCGTCCCCGGCCGCGCCTTCTTCGCCGACGGCTCCGGCGCCAACACGATCCGGTTGTCGTTTTCCTGTGCGAGCGAGGCGATGATCGACGAGGGCATCAAGCGGCTGGGGCGGGTGATCGGCCGCGGCTGACGCCGCCGCCGCCATCCCCCGCGGAGGATCCGTCATGGCGCTGGAACTCAGACCCAACTGCGAATGCTGCGACAAGGATCTGCCACCGCATGCGACCGATGCGCGGATCTGCACTTTCGAGTGCACCTTCTGCGCCCATTGCGTCGACACTATCCTGTTGAATGTATGCCCCAATTGTGGTGGCGGGTTTGCGCCCCGGCCGATAAGGCCCGCCACCGAATGGCGGCCCGGACTGTCGGTCGCCAAACGTCCGCCGTCAATGACCCGGCGGCGGATGTCCTTTTCAGCGGAAGATGCGGCGGCCTTTTCGCAGCGGCTCAAGGATATTCCGCCGCACGAACGCTGAGCCACTCAGCCCCTCGAGGGATAGGGCCGGTCGGTCGACAGCGCCAGCGGCTGGGACTGGGCTGTGGCGGGGGCGCGCTTGGGAGCCACGCCGTTGAACATCAGCGTGAGCACCGGGCTGCGGCGGACCGCCAGATGGATGGCGTAGGCGATGAGGCCCGCGGCCGGCGCGATCACCAGGAACTCGACCACCGGCGGCAGGTCGACCAGCAGGAACAGCGTCGCCAGCACATAGATCACCGGGTGGTGGAACAGGTAGATGGTGAAGGAGGCGTCGACCAGCTTGCGGACGCGGGCGTCGGGATGGCTGAAATGCCGCCGGGCGAGACTGGAGATGAAGCCCACGATCATCAGCGCGCCGAAGATGCCCGCCATCACCGTGAGCGTGTGGGCGGCAAGCCCCGAGGGGGGGATCTGCGACAGCGTCACCAGGCCCACGCCCAGGCCCCCCATCACCGGACCCGGCCTCAGCAGCAGGTCCTGCAGCGTCCCGCTGTAGAACAGCGCCACGCCGAAGAAGAAGTAGGGCGCGTAGAGATTGTAGTTGATCGCGGCGTTGCCGTAATAGGGGCTGGCGCCCACGATCGCCGTCTGCGCCTGGGCGCAAAGCTGGCAGATGGCAGCGAAGGCCGACAGCGACAGGATGCGGTTGTCGCCGATCCAGGCGACGAGACCTTCGGCCCGCCGGCGCAGCCCTGCCGAGCCCACAAGCGCGTAGAGCGCCGCGAGCGCCACGCAATAGGCGATCAGCGCCCAGAGGAACCACAGGTGCGAGATCCAGGGCTCGCCGAAATGGGTGAGTTCTTGCGCCATGTGTCCCGGCACCGCGGCCCAGGGCAGAGCGCCGGCGACGCCCAGCGCCACGGACTGGACCACGATCTGGAACGGCAGGATCAGAAGCGTGGCGAACAGGAGCGGCAGGCCGAGGCGGACGAGCCGGCTCCGCAGCCAGCGCGCCGCGCCCTGGCGGTCGAGCAGCATGACCGAGAACAGGCCCGCCAGGATGAAGAACCCCGGCATGCGGAAGGTGTGGAGGAAATTGGCCAGCCAGGTCAGCGCCTGGCTCTTGTCGGGCGAGCTGACCGACCATTCATGGCTGAGCGAATAGACGACGGCGGCGTGGAACGGAATGCCCAGCACAAGATAGAGCGCCCTGGAGAAATCCCAGTCATGCAGGCGCTCCTGCTTTCGGCCGGTGCCCGTGCCCATCGCCAGTCTCCATTCCATTCCGTCAAGCGGCCCTTTCGGGCTCATGCGATGATGGCAGAGGGAGGTTAAGGTCGGTTTGCGGGAAAGGCGCGGATTTTAATCAATCGCCCGATCGCGCGGATAGCCCGCCTGAGCAGCGCGAAGCGCGCGGCGGGACAGGGCAGGCTCAATGAATGTCAAAGGGAGATAAAAACGGCCAGCCGGCGGGGGGGGGG
>NZ_JRJG01000063.1 GCF_000759435.1 Hoeflea sp. BAL378 | reverse complement strand
GAGCTGATCTGAAGGGGTCTCAGATCAGAGGAACATTAGTTACCGAGAGCGGTCTTGCAACGGCTTGCGACCGAGTCGGTGAACTGGGCCTTGGCTTCCTGAGCCTTGGTGCAGGCGTCCTTCAGCGAAGCCTGCTGTTCCGGCGTGGCGTTGTCCCAGTTGGACTGGAAGGTTGCGTCGTCGACGTCAACGCCTTCGGAGTCCATCATCATGTCCCACACGCCCGGCTCGCTGGCATAGGCGTCGAGTTCGGTGCGCGTGTTGCTGGCGTTGGTCTGGGCGAAAGCGCCGACGGTGAAAGCCATCGTGAGGGCGGCTGCTGCGAGAATCTTTTTCATGTGTGTCTCCTCTAGAAAGGCAAATGCCTCTTTGCTGTGGGGTTACAGCCCTACAATGCAGTCAGCGGAGGATCGTTCCCTGGAAAAATGAGGAATGTCGAATAAACCTGCGGCCGCACGGGTCCCGCGCGGGGCCGCGCTTCGCGGCAGGCGCGCGCGGACCAGGGACAACCGTCGCCCGTCGCCCGCCCTTGCCAGGCTCGTTCGCCGGCGCGGCGCGCAAGCAAAAGGCCGGGATCGCTCCCGGCCTTCGCTGCCATGTCCGTTGGACGGAAAAGCTCAGTTCTTCGACTTGTCGACCAGCGCGTTGCCCTTGATCCAGGGCATCATGCCGCGCAGCTTCTCGCCGACTTCCTCGATCTGGTGGCGGTCGTTCATGCGACGGATGCCCTTGAAGCGCGAGGCGCCGGCCTTGTATTCCTGCATCCATTCGGAGGTGAACTTGCCGGTCTGGATGTCGGTGAGCACGCGCTTCATCTCGGCCTTGGTCTCGGCGGTGATGATGCGGGGACCGGAGACATATTCGCCCCACTCGGCGGTGTTGGAGATCGAGTAGTTCATGTTGGCGATGCCGCCTTCATAGATCAGGTCGACGATCAGCTTCACTTCGTGCAGGCACTCGAAATAGGCCATTTCCGGCGCGTAGCCGGCCTCGACCAGGGTTTCGAAACCGGCGCGGATCAGCTCGACCAGGCCGCCGCAGAGAACCACCTGCTCGCCGAACAGGTCGGTCTCGCATTCCTCGCGGAAATTGGTTTCGATGATGCCCGAGCGGCCGCCGCCGACGCCGCAGGCGTAGGACAGCGCCAGGTCATGGGCGTTGCCCGAGGCGTCCTGGTGGATGGCGATCAGGCAGGGCACGCCGCCGCCCTTCTGGTATTCGCCGCGCACCGTGTGGCCGGGGCCCTTGGGCGCGATCATCACCACGTCGACCGAAGCCTTGGGCTCGATCAGGCCGAAATGGACGTTCAGGCCGTGGGCGAAGGCGATCGCCGCGCCGTCGCGGATGTTGCCGGCGATCTCGTTCTTGTAGATGTCGGCCTGAAGTTCGTCCGGAGTCGCCATCATCATCAGGTCGGCCCAGCCGGCGGCTTCCGCGACCGTCATCACCTTGAAGCCGTCGGCCTCGGCCTTCTTGACGGTGGGCGAGCCTTGCTTGAGCGCGATGGCGACATTGCCCGCGCCCGAATCCTTCAGGTTGAGCGCATGTGCCCGGCCCTGCGAGCCGTAGCCGATGATGGCCACCTTCTTCGACTTGATCAGATTGAGATCGGCGTCGCGATCATAATATACGCGCATGAGACACTCCCGTTGGTTCGCGTTTTTCTTTGTTGCCGGCCGCGGGCACCGCGCCCGCCGCCAATGAGGATCTGCTACCCCTGTCCGTGGAGCAGGAGGAATTTGGTCACCGCCCGGGCGGAGATGGCCTGTATTTCGGCCGGGTCCGGCCTGATGTCGTCGCCGAGCAGAAGCCTGATCTGCGTGTCGGCGACGACGAGGCCGAAGAAGCCGCGAAAGGCGTCGGCCGCATCCGTGAACCCGAGCAGGCCCGCCGCCCTGCCCGCCTCGAGCAGCGGCTCGATGCGCCGTTTCATGGCGAAGGGGCCGTTGGTGAGCACGATGTCGCCGAGCCGGCTCCGGCCGGAGCCCGCATGCGCCACCGCGGCGCGGTTGAGCGCGATCGACAGGTCGCCGGTGATCACCGTGAGCCAGCTTTCGGCGAAACCGGTGAGCGCCGCCTCGAGCCCCTCGCGGGTGAGCCGGTCGCTCGGCAGCTTCGGCATGCGCACCTTGGAGGCCTGCCAGCGCACCGCGGCGGTCAGCAGCCCGTCGCGGTCGCCGAACCATTTGTAGAGCGTCTCCTTGGAGCAGCTCGCGGCACGGGCGACGGCGGCCACCGAAAACCCGTCCCCTTCCGCCACCATCAGCTTGAGCACCGCGTCGAGCACTTCGCGCTGGCGCTCGGACAGGCCTTCGCCGGCCACCTCGGACGCGGCCGCACTGCCCCCGGCGCCACGGGCTGCGGCAGCGGGGCGTTCAGGCGTCAGGATCGGATGGGCGGCACGGGTCATGGTGGCTGCGTACCGTACCGTACGGTTCGGTGTCAAGAGGCGATCTTCTGGCGGTGGCCGCCCCACGTCCCCCTTGGCGCCAGGTCGGACCGAAGGAGGCCTTGCACTCTGCCCTTGGAAATTCGAATGTATTGACACTGTGGATACGTTTCAGCATATTTCCGGCATGACCAAGGCTCGTCCCTTTCCCGACCCCAGACATCCCGCGGCTGCGCCCGCCGGGGAACAGGTTCCGCCGTCCGGAACCAGGGGCAGCATCAATCTGCGCATTGAGACGCATACCCGCCAGCTCATAGACGAAGCGGCGGCGATCCTGGGCAAGACACGCACGGATTTCATGATCGACAGCGCGCGTTCGCTGGCGATGGACGTGATTCTGGACCAGCGCCTGTTCGTGCTGGATCCGGACCGCCACGATGCTTTCATCCATGCGCTCGACAACCCGCAGGCGCCCGGCCCCAAGCTGCGTGCGCTGGCGCGGCGGGTTCCGGCATGGGAAAGCTGACGCCCGGGTCCGGACCTCCGCGCACGACGCTTTCGGCACCCGTTCCGCTGGCGGCAAGCCATGAGCTGACGCAGTTCGATTGCGGCGTACCTGTCCTGAACGATTGGCTGAAGCACAGGGCGCTGAAGAACGAGAGCCGGTTCTCCCGCACCTATGTCGTCTGCGACGGCAATGCGGTCGTCGCCTATGTCTGCATCGCCGCCGGATCGGTGGAACGGGCGGCGGCGCCGGGCCGGATCCGGCGCAATGCGCCCGACACCATCCCGGTCTCGATCATCGGGCGCCTTGCGGTCAGCCGGACCCATGCCGGACGGGGCCTTGGCGCGGATCTTCTTTCCGACGCGTTGCGCCGCATCGCGGTCGCCTCCCTAAGCATCGGCATGGCCGCGGTCCTGGTCCAGGCCAAGGACGACGCGGCAAAGCGCTTCTACATGGCCTGCGCCGAATTCCTCGAATATCCGGACGACAGCCGCATGCTGTTCCTGCCGATGGACACCGTGATCGCGGCATTCAGCTAGGACGGCTGCAGGCCGCGCCCGCTCACTCCTGCAGGCGGCAGCGGACCATCGGCACGGCGGGCTGGTCGGGCATCGTTCCAAGCGCCAGCGTCTCGGCGTTGAGCATCTGCACCGAAATGAGCCGGTTCGTCCGCTTCCTGCCGCTCTCGCAGGTGGCGTTGAAGCTGACGTTGGTCTCGCCCGGCGCGCCCGGTTCGAAGCTGCAGGTCCCGGTCGACTGGCGGATGCTGTCGGGGGTGATGACGGCGAAGCCCTCGAAGGCGGTCTGGTCCATCATCGCGCATTTGTCGCCATGGGTGGCCCAGACGCCGACATAGGCGAGACGGCTTTCGTTGCGGTCGTGGGCGAGCGCCGCGACCGTGTCCTCGCGCAGCAGGCTTTGCGGCGGCAGGACCGCGTCGAGATCGACGGCAGGCGTGCGTGGCTCCGGACGGGAGGCGGGCTCGGACACACAGCCCGCCAGCACGAACGGCAGGACGATGAGCGTTGTCTTGATCCGACTCATGAATTCCTCACTGAATGCAGCGCCGGTTTTGGCCGAGCATTGTGACAATTTCAAGCGCGATCGCCTCAGGCCCCGGGATCCGCGCCGCAAGCCCGTGCACGCGCCCGCTTCGCCGCCTTCCGGACTGCGGGAGCGGCGCAGCCATAGGTCGGGTGGAAGGGCCTATCCGGCGCTCCCGGAATCAAACCGCTGCCGCGCGGCATTGACGGCCGAGAAATTGTCGGCGGCCCAGATCACCAGGTCGGTGAGCGGCGTGAGCATCGAGACACCGAGCGGCGTCAGGCCGTATTCGACGCTGGGCGGCTTGGTGGCGTGGACCTTGCGGTAGACATAGCCGTCGCGTTCGAGGTCGCGCAGGGTCTGGGTCAGCATGCGCTGCGAGATGTCGGGCACCAGCCGGCGCAGTTCGCCGAAGCGGTAGGGCCGTTCGGCCAGGGCCTGCACCAGCAGCGTGCTCCATTTGCCGAAGATCCCCTGCATCACCTGCCGCACCGGGCATTTGTCGAGGTCATAGCCGCCCTGCATGGCCTTGAGCCGGTCGGCGAACGAGAACTGCGCATCCATGGGTGGTTCCTTCCGTGTGCCCATTGGCGGCGAAACTGCCTTCTTTCACCGCATCCCCAGATACCATATGTGCAGTAACTCTCAAGACGAGAGCAACTTCATTTTCGGATGCGGCTTCGCATCCCTGGGAAAGGACATCGCATGACCGGCAAGATCCTCGTCACCGGCGCTTCGGGACATCTCGGCGCCCGCATCCTGCATCATCTGCTCGAAAGCCACGGCGTCGCCGCCGCCGGCCTGGTGGCCGGATCGCGCGATCCAGCAAAGCTCGGGGAGCTCGCCGGCAAGGGCGTCGAGACCCGCCGCATCGATTTCGACGACCCCGCCTCGCTCACGGACGGGTTTTCCGGCATCGACCTGCTGCTGATCGTCTCCACCGATGCGCTCGACGCCCAGGGCACGCGGCTGCGGCAGCAACTTGCAGCCGTGGAAGCCGCCAGGCAGGCGGGCGTCGGCCGCATCTTCTACACCTCGATGCCGGGCGCGGACGACAGCCTGATCACCTTCGCCCCGGACCATCTCGGCACCGAACAGGCGATCAAGGCCTCCGGCCTCGCCTACACGATCTTCCGCAACGGCTGGTACATGGAGAACCTGTTCATGGCGCTGCCCGCGGCGCTGGCCCACGGCCAGTGGTACTCGTCGGCCGGCCAGGGCAGGCTCGCCCACATCGCCCGCGACGACATCGCCCGGGCGATCGCCGGCGGCCTCGCCTCCCCGCCCGCGGAAAACATCACCTACACATTGACCGGCGACACCGCGCGCACGACCGACGAGATCGCCGCTCTTGTCCGCGCAGCGACCGGCAAGCCGCTCGAGGTGGTCCATGTCGACGACGCGCACCTGGCCAAGGGCATGGAGGCTGCGGGCGTGCCGGCGCCCTATATCCCGACCTTCGTCTCCTTCGACGCCAACACCCGCGAAGGCAAGATCGCCATGGTGACGGACGACGCCAGGACGCTGTCGGGCGCGACGCTCACGTCGCTCGCGGATTTCCTCAAGGCCAACACGGCCGCACTGGCCGGATAGGCGTCACAGAAAAAGACCGTCTCCCTTCCCGACGGCGGGACGGGAGACGGCGATCGGCCGCGGCGTCCCGATGCCGGGCCGCCGCGCGTCAGCCGTTCGGCGCGGCCAGGTTGAAGCGCGCGCTGACCGGTATGACCGTCCCAAGCGGCGCCAGCGCGTTCTCGTAGGAGACTTCGAGCTCCATCTGCAAAGTCCCCGAGATCGCATCGCGCTCGCCGACAAGCGCGACGAAATTCCTGGCCGGATCGCGAAGCGGCTTCCTGGCATCGGTCTCCGCATGCACGACATTGGGCGCAGAGGCGTTGCCGTGCAGCGTGATGTGCATGTCCAGCCGGCGTCCGACATTGTCGTCGTCATGGGCGGTGTCGGTGAAGGTGCCGTCATAATGGCCGGTATTGACGGTCATGCCGACCGCGTCGCCGGTTTCATCATAGATGGAACAGGTCATGTGCAGTTTCTCGTTGCTTCCCGGGACCACGATGCGCAGGGAGGCGATGCACCTGCCGCAGCGGCCCTGGTCGGTCCTGTCGCAGCCGTCGCTGGTGTAGGTCCTGCCGTCGATGACTGCCTGCATGCGGCCCTCATAGGAGATCTCTTCCGCAAGCGCAGGCTGCGCGGCAAACAGGGCGGCGGCCAGAGCCGCCAGTCGAACTGGTTTCATTGTGCATCCCTCCGAGACGTCGCGCCTCAAAACTAGAGGCACGCCCCGACGGGACGAAGTCCCCAAATAGGGAACGGCGTCGTCGCCTGTCAGCCGCAGGCCTTGACGAAGCGGCGGACGGTCTCGGCCATGCCGTGTTCCAGTGCGTCGGCGGTGAGGCCGTGGCCGATGGAGACCTCGAGCAGGTTGGGCAGCGCGCGGGCGAGCGCCGGCAGGTTCTCGACCGTGAGATCATGGCCGGCATTGACGCCGAGCCCGAGTTCGGCGGCGATGCGGCCGGACGCCTCGAGCTTCTTCAGTTCCGCCTCGGCGCGGGCCGGATCGTCGAAGGTTCCGCCATAGGGGCCGGTGTAGAACTCGACCCGGTCGGCGCCGGTGGCTTTCGCCGCCTCGAGGCTCGCGCGGCTGGCGTCGGGATCGCAGAACAGCGACACCCGCGCGCCGCTTTTCTTCAGCCGCTGCACCACGGCGCGCAGGACATTGCCCTTGCCCTCGAAATCCCAGCCATGGTCGGACGTGGCCTGCGACGGATCGTCGGGCACCAGCGTCACCTGTTCGGGCTGATTGGCCTCGACCAGATCGAGAAACTCGTCGGTGGGATAGCCCTCGATGTTGAACTCGGCATGCGGAAACTCGTCGTCGATCAGCGCGCGGATCTCGGGAAGATCGGAAAAGCGGATGTGACGCTGGTCGGGCCTGGGGTGGACCGTCAGCCCGTGGGCGCCATTCTGAAGCGCGATGCGGCCGAGGCCGGTGACGCTCGGCCACGGCAGGTCGCGGCGGTTGCGCAGCATGGCGATGGCGTTGAGGTTGACGGAGAGCTCGGCGGACATGGCGGCCTCATGGATCGGGACAACGGACGGGACCCATGGCCCCCCGGTTTTCCTAAAGCATTGGCCGGGGATGTGAAATGAATTTCGCTCACGCCGGCATTCCGGTCCTGAATGAATCGGCCGCCCGTCCGCGGTCGCGGCCGGCGCCGGCCCGGATCAGGATTTGCCGCGGCGCAGCCGGGTCGAATAGTCCTTGAGCTGGCCGTCATAGGAGTCGATCATCCGGCGCTGGCGTTTCCTGCCGATCCTGAGCGCTCCCCAGAAGAACAGCACCGCCGCGACCGCGATCAGCGCGAAGAGCGGACCGCCGAGTTCGCTCGGCTCCGAGGTCCCGAAAGCCTGCTTGAGCAGATGATCGATGTCGAGTGCGCGGGCCGGCGCGGCGGCCAGAAGGGCTGCCACCGCCACTGCGAGTGCGGACAGGGTGCGCATGCGGGTCTTCCTCGTTGAGAACATCCGGGGCGCAGTCTAGCGCGACATCGTTAAGAAAAGCCTGTGGCGCAGCACCCGCAAGGGGGGCCGCACCGGCGGTCGCGGGCTTGCCCGAATCCGGTGCCGGGCCTACCATCGCGCCCCGATCGGGGCGGCGCGGCGACGGCCCATCCGCCCGCCCTTCGCAGGAGCCAAATGATGATCTTCATCCGCATGCCGGACACCGGAGAGCGCCGCGAACACCGCGACGGCAAGCCCGACGGGCGCTGCGGGCCGGGCGCGCCGCGACATTCCGACCACCCTGCCCATCGGCTGAGGCCCTTGCTGGCGACGCCGTGGGTCTCGGTGAGGGACCCGAGGGAACTGGCCCGGGCCGGGGGCGATCCGGCGAGCACCGCTCTCGATCCGTCGCGGGCGCAACCCCGTCAGACCGCAGCTCAGAGTGCCGCATGACCGACGCATCCACCCCCTCCGCCGACCGTCTCGCCGCCATCCTGGCGTTTCTCGATGAGGCCAACCGGCTCAAGGACACGCTGCGCAGCGGGCGCACGCCCGAGGGCCGCCAGGAAAGCACCGCCGAGCATAGCTGGCGGCTGTGCCTTCTCGCCATCCTGCTGTCAGACGAACTCAAGGGCGTGGACATGCTCAAGCTGGTCAAGCTCTGCATCGTCCACGATCTCGGCGAGGCGATCTCGGGCGACGTGCCGGCGGTCGACCAGAGGGCGGGCGACGACCGCGCCGCGCGCGAGCGCGCCGACCTGGTCACGCTGTGCGCGCCGCTGCCAGCGGACCTCTCCGCCGAGATGGTGGCCCTGTGGGACGACTATGCCGCCGCCGCCTCGCCGGAGGCGGTGATGGCCAAGGGGCTCGACAAGATCGAGACCATGCTGACCCACTCGACCGGCAGGAACGGGAACGATTTCGATTACCGCTTCAATCTCGGCTACGGGCTCGAAGCCACCGGGCGCCATCCGCTGCTGGCGGCGCTCAGGGCCCCCATCGACGCGCGGCACCGCGCGATCCTCGAGCGCCGCGCGGCCGACTGACGGCGCGGCGCCAAGTCGCCCCCCGCGTCAGGCGGCCCTGGAAGACCGCGACTGGCCCATGGTCTGGCTGATCTGGCCCGAGACCGTGAACCGCCCGGCCAGCTCCGCCAGCGTCTGGTTGATGCCGAGCAGGTTCTGCGTCGCGGCGTTGGTCTGCTCCACCATGGCGGCGTTCTGCTGGGTGATGTGGTCCATCGAACTGACCGCGGTGTTGATCTCGGCGATGCCCGAGGCCTGCTCCTGCGCCGATTGCGAGATCGAAGCGAAATGGTCGCTGATGGTGCGCACCTGGCCGCCGATGCTGGTCAGCGCCTCGCCGGTCTTGTTGACCAGCGACACGCCCTTGAGAACGTCGGCGAAGGAGGCCTCGATCAGTTCCTTGATCTCCTTGGCGGCGGAGGCTGAGCGCTGCGCCAGTTCGCGCACTTCCTGGGCGACCACGGCAAAGCCCCTGCCCGCCTCGCCGGCGCGCGCGGCCTCGACGCCGGCGTTGAGCGCCAGGAGGTTGGTCTGGAACGAGATCTCGTCGATCACCGTGATGATCTGGGTGATCTTCTTGGAGGACTGCTCGATCTTGCCCATCGCGGCGATCGCCTCGGTGACGGTCTCGCCCGACTGGGTCGCATGCTGCGAGGTCTGGTCGACCACCTGGCGCGCCTCGTTGGTGCGCACCGCCGACTGTTTGGAGATGGTGGAGATCTCCTCGATGGCGGCCGCGGTCTGTTCCAGCGCCGCCGCCTGCTGCTCGGTGCGGCGGGCCATGTCGTTGGTGGCGCCGGAGAGCTCGCGCGTGTCGGAGCTCGACTGGCGGATGGACGCCATGATCTCGACGAAGGCCTCGTTGAGCCTGGCGACCGCGTCATTGTAATTGTGCTTGAGCTGGTCGAAATCGGCGGCCAGCGGCTCGGAAATGGTGGAGCCGAGGTCGCCCCCGGACAATCCGGCCAGCGCCCGGCCGAGCGCGTTGAGCGCCTTGTCCTGCTCGGCCTTGAGCCGGGCCTGTTCGGCTTCCGCCTTGGCGCGCTCCTCGCTCAGGGCGTCGAGATAGACCGAAATGGCGTAGTCCATGTCGATCAGCGCCGCCTTGACGACCGCGCCCACGCCGAGGCTCGCCTTGCGGGCCTTCTTGCCCGCGCCGAAACCGGTGACTTCGGTCTCGATGATGTTGGTGATCAGTTCCTCGAGAATCAGCGAATAGCCGCCGATATACCATTTCGGCTCGAGGCCGAGCCTCGCGTGCACCTTGCCGATGCGGGTCACGCCGTCGATATAATTCTGGTCGAACATGCCGGTGGAGATCATGACCCAATGGTCGACCTGCTTCTGCTTGGCGTGGTCGACATGGGACTGGTCGCGGAAATGCCGGGAGGTTTCCGGATTGGACATGGCCTCGCGATAGAACCGGTCCAGCGCAGGCCCCACCGAGCGTTCGATCTGGGGCTTGAGGGTCCGCAGCGCCGCCCGTTGTTCTTCCTTCATTCCCACGAATTTGAGCTTGTCGGCGATTTCGCGTGTGGCTGCGGTGTCCTGGTCCATGATGCTTCCCGATCTTACGCCGTGAGAGATCGCTAACCATCCGCGGTTGTCCCGGCATGCAACAAGGCATTAATCGCCTCGAAACTACATTCCAACAGAATTAACTAATGTAATCCTAACTCGAACCCGTGGTATCTTGCACTTTCCGGCGGCAAACCCCTGTTTCCCATCCGGCTCGCCCGGAATTGGACCACAATAATTCCACGAGCCTGCTCCGGCGTCGCTTCCCGATGTTTCAAAACGACACCGCCCGATGCCGGGCCGGACGCGCCGGCCGCCATTTCCGCCCGGGGTCAGGGCGTGAGCGGATTGCGGCTGTCGGCCAGGATCTTGCCGCCGATGGCGATGAAGCAGACGCCGGCGGCGCGCTCAATGACATGGCGGGCGTTCTCGAACCGGGCGATCACCCGGCGCGACGACATGAACAGCGTCACCAGCGTGTACCAGACGGCGGCACTCACCATCACCAGGCCGATCATCGCCGCCATCACCCACAGCGGCATGGCATCGGTGACGGCGGTGGCGAAGACGCTGGTGAACAGCACGATCGCCTTGGGATTGGTCAATGTCACCAGGAAGCCGAAGACCAGCGGATTGCCGTGGCGCGCGCCCGCCTCGCCGTCGATCTCGACTTCGGCAGGCTTGCTCATCAACAGTTTCAGGCCGAGATAGCCGAGGTAGAGACCGCCCAGCACCCGCACCAGCCAGGCGAGCCACTGGTACTGGACCAGGATCGCCGACAGGCCGATCAGGCTGAGCCCGGCATAGAGCCCCAGCCCCAGCGTCACGCCGCAGGTGGTCATCAGCCCGGCGCGCGCTCCCCGCGCCATCGACGAGCGCACGACGGCTATGAAGTCCGGCCCCGGCAGCATCAGCGCCGGGATGAAGATGGCGAAGACGCCGACGAATGCGAGAGTCCATTGCATGACGTTTCCTTCTTCAGATCTTGCGTCCGCGTCCCGACGCCACCGGCGCCGACGCGAAACAGCGGTTAGAGGCTCATGGCCAGCGTGCGGCTGATCTCGGTCAGCGACCGGCCGGATTGCTTCATCCAGACATTGAACGCGGACTGGACCTCGGCCAGGGCTTTCTTCGAGGTCGGCTGTTTGTCGATGATGCCCTCGGCGATCAGCCGGTCGACCACGCTCTGCGACAGGATGAAACTGTCCTTGCCGAGGCTGCGCAGGCAATATTGCCCGGTGGTGCCGCCGAGCCGGCTGCCGCGGGTCTTGAACATGTCGAGCAGGCCGATGAAATCGGTCGAGGGCCAGGCGGCAATCGCCCTGCCCGCGCCGCCGGCCTCAGCCGCCAGCGCCCGGACGAAGACGGCGTTCTCCTGCACCGAGCGGATCTTGCCGCCGTTGCGGATGATGCGGGTGTCGGAGACAAGGCGTCCGAAATCCTCGTCGGTGAGCATGGCGCAGCGGCCCGGATCGAAGCCGTCGAAGGCCGCCTCGAAGCCCGGCCACATGGCCTCGACCACCTTCCAGTTGAAGCCCGCCTGGAAGACGCAGCGGGTCATCGCCGCGAGCCAGCGGTCATCGGCAATGGCGGCCAGCTCCGCCTCGGATTTCGGCGGGGTGAGCAGCGCGTTGAGCGCGTCGGCGCCGCCCTTGCGGTCGGCGGCGATGGCGAAGATCTCATCAAACGAGCGCATGGGGTGCTCCGGAGGCGTGCGTTGCCGGCGCAGATTAGCCGAGGCCCTGGCCGATGGCGAGAGCGTTTCCGGGCCTGCCCCGCCTCAGCTCCGGTTCGGCCGGCTGTAGTCGAGAATGCGCTCGATCAGCGACTGGATCAGCGGCTCCTCGGCGCGCTCCTCGCGGCACAGGATGTAGTATTCGTGGGCGGCGTTGATGGAGGTCAGGAACGGCTGGATCAGGCGGCCCTCGGCGAGATAGTTCATGGTCAGCACGTTCGATACGAGCGCGATGCCGTGGCCCTGCACCGCCGAGGCGATGGCCTGGGCGACGCTGTCGACGCGGACGCGGCCGCTGCCCTGCAGGCTGACGCGGGCCGCGACGGCCCATTTTGCCCATTCCTCGCCGTCGTCCTCGTGCAGCAGGGTGATGCCGTTGAGCTTGCGGTCGCGATGCTGCAGGTCGAGCCTCGGGAACAGGATCGGCGAGCAGACGGTGCGCAGCCGCACCTGGCTCAAGAGCCGCCAGTGCTTGCCCGGAAAGGGCGGGTTGTCATAGACGATGGCCACGTCGTTGGCGTCCCAGTCGACCTGATCGGCCGAGATCGCCTCGTTGATGACCAGGTTCGGGATGTTGCGGCTTTCGGCATAGTCGACGATGGCGCCGCTGAGCCAGGCCACCCCGAGCGCGGTGGGCAGCGACACGGCAAGCGACGCGGTCTGCTGCGCGCGCTCGACGTCGCGCGCGGCCGTCGCCGCCTGGGACAACTGGCTGAGGCAGATCGCCACCGATTCGGCGAAATTCGCGCCGCTCCGCGTGAGGGCCAGGTTGCGCCCGGACTTCTCGAACAGCGCCATGCCCGACAGGTCGGACAGCTTGCGCAACTGAAGCGAGATCGCGCTCGGGCTGAGATTGAGTTCGGCGGCGGCGGCGCGCACGCTGCCCAGCCGGGCGACCGCTTCGAAGGCGGGCAGGAAATGCAGGAACGCAAGCCGCTGGGCCATGGCTCACCCTTTCAATGATGGTTGAGTATAACAGAACGATTCAGCGCAGGATAAATTGATTTTTCTGCACGGTTACCCGTGCCAGATTGACCCCAAAGGAGACCGAGATGATTACGGCGAAGCCCTTCGATTTCCCCTATGACGGCAAGCTCGTCCCCGAAGCCACCGCGCTTCTGGTGATCGACCTGCAGCAGGATTTCCTCTCCACCACCGGCTATTTCGCCAGGCAGGGCTACGATCCGGCGCCGTTGCGGGCGATCCTGCCCACCGTGTCGAAGCTGATTACGGCCTGCCGCGCTGCCGGCATAAGGGTGATCCACACCCGCCAGGGCTACCGGGCCGACCTCGCCGACATGACGCCCTATGAAAAATGGCGGCGCAGGCGCAACGGGCTCGAGGGCACCGACGTTCTGCTGCGCTCGAGCCCGGGCTTCGAGATCGTGCCCGAGATCGACGTGCAGGCCAGCGACATCATCGTTGACAAGACCTGCAACAGCGCCTTCACCTACACCGATTTCGAGCATGTACTGCGCGCGCAGGGCATCACCCATCTGATGTTTACCGGCTGCACCACCGATGTGTGCGTGCACACCACGCTGCGCGAGGCCTGCGACCGCAATTTCCAGTGCCTGACAATTTCGGACGCCTGCGCCAGCGGCGACACTTACGCGCACGAGGCGGCGCTGCACATGGTGACGGTGGAGAACGGCATTTTTGGCGCGCTCACCGATTCGGCTGCCGTGATCGCCGGGCTGTCCGGACTCGGGCCCGCGGCCGGGAGCGCCAGCGCATGAGCGCCGCGCCCAACGATCCCGCCGCCCAGAAATACGTGTCGCTGATGAAGCTCACGGCCAAGGGGCTCGCCGAACTCTCCGACAGCGCCGCCCGCCGCAAGGTGAGCGAAGACCGGGTCGCGGCGCTCGGCGGCCGGTCGATCGCCTTCTACGCGGTCATGGGTGCTTACGATTTCGTGCAGGTGTTCGAGATGCCCAGCAACGAGGCGATGATGCAGTACGTGCTCACGGCGCGGCGCGACGGCCATGTCGATCCGCTGATCCTGCCCGCTTTCGACACCGGCGTCTGGGGAAATATCGTCGCAAAAGTCTAGAAAAGGGGAATGACCATGATGAAGACAGTGCTGATTTCCGCCGCGCTTGCAGCCGGCCTCGCCTCCGGCGCGCAGGCGGCCGGGCCGAGCTTCGTCTCCGCAGGCACGCTCACGGTGTGCACGACGGCGAACTTCCCGCCGCTGACCTTCAAGAAGGATCCCGGCGACGCGCTGCCGGTCGGCATCGACATCGACATCGCCAATGCGCTGGCCGGAGAGTGGAACGCCACCACCGCCTTCACCACCACCGATTTCGCCGGGCTGCTGCCGACGCTCGGGTCGGGGCGGTGCGACCTCATCATCAGCGGCATCTACATCAACGAGGAACGGCGCCAGACCTATGACGGCGCGCGCTACATGAAGTCGGCCACGGTGCTGGTCACCAAGGCCGGCAACCAGGATATCTCCGATCCCCAAAGCCTCTCCGGCAAGACCGTGGCGCTGGAATCGGGCACCTATTACGTGGAGGAACGCATCGACCCGCTCAACGCGGAGTTCAAGACCGCCGGCAAGCCGGCCGTCACGGTGCAGGACTATCCCACGCAGCAGGCCGCCTACCAGCAGGTGCTGGTCGGCCGGGCCGACGCGACGCTGACCGAGGAGGCCGAAGGCGCCTACCGGGTGGCCACCACCACCGACCAGTTCAAGATCGCCTACACCTGGCAGTCGGACTTCACCTACGGCATCTACATGCGCCGCAACGGCGATGACCTGACGCGGGTGCGCGACACGCTCAAGAAGCTGAGCCAGGATGGGTTCTTCGCCACTTTGGCCGAGACATACGGTCTCGACCCGGCGGTGTTCGAGGTCGACTACGACTCCTGATCTGTGGACGCGCGAGCCCGATGACCCTTGATCTCGCCTTGTTCCTGAAGGCCCTGGCCTCGCCTGCGCTGATGAGCGGCGGGGCCGTGGCGCTGGTGCTGTCGGTGATCGTCTTCGTGCTGTCGTTCTTCGGCTGCCTGCCGGTGGCGCTGTGCCTTAACTCGGGCAAGAGGGGCCGGCGCTTCGCCGCCCAGGTTTATGTCTGGGTGTTCCGGGCGGCGCCGCTGATCCTGGTGCTGCTGATCGTCTGGAACGGCGCGCCGCAGGCGGTGCCGGCGCTCTTGAAGGCGCACTGGTTCACGCCCTTCGTCGCCGCGGCAATCTCGCTCACGCTGGTCTCGGTCGCCTATATGGGCGAGATCATGAAGGGCGCGCTGCGCTCGATCGCCAAGGAACAGGGAGAAGCCGCCCAGGCGCTGGGGCTGAGGCCGTTCCAGACCTTCCGGCTGGTGATCCTGCCGCAGGCGCTGCGCGTGGCGCTGCCGCCCTTCGTCAACGAATTCATCAACATCCTCAAGGTCACCTCGCTCGCCTATGTGATTTCGCTGAGGGAAATCATGGCGGTGGTCAACGACGCCATCGCCGCCTCGTTCCGGTTCGTCGAGTGGTACTGCGCGGCGCTGGTCTATTACCTGGCGATCGTCTCGGTGTTCATGCTGATCCAGTCGATGATCGAAAAACGCCTGAAATAGCGCGCGCCCGCAGCGTCAGCCGGGCCTGACCGCCAGCCAGATCATGTGGCGGGCGCCGCGTTTCTTCGTGCTGGCGCGGGTCGGGACCTCGGTGACGGAAAAGCCCGCCTGGCGGAGCCGCCGGGTGAAGGCCGGGTCGGGCGCCGAGGACCAGACGGAAAAGACGCCGCCCGGCGCCAGCGCGCGGAAGGCGGCGGCGAGGCCTTCGGCCGAATAGAGCGCGTCATTGCCGGTGCGGGTCAGCCCCTCCGGGCCGTTGTCGACATCGAGCAGGATCGCGTCCCAGGCGCCGGCGCGCGCGCGGATGGGCTCGCCCACATCTCCTTCGATGAGGCTCACGCGCGAATCGTCGAGACAGCCGCCGAAGACGGGCGCCATCGGCCCGCGCGCCCAGGCGATGACCTCGGGCACCAGTTCGGCCACGGTGACCCGGGCGTCGCTGTCCAGCACCGCCAGCGCCGCGCGCAGGGTGAATCCCATGCCGAGCCCGCCGATCAGCAGGCGGAGCCCGGCCCTGCCCGCCAGACGCTGCGCCGCGAGCGTCGCCAGCGCCTCCTCCGAGCCGCTCAGCCGGCTGTTCATCAGCTCGTTGGCGCCGAGCATGATCGAGAACTCGGAGCCGCGCTGCATCAGCTTGAGCTCGGGACCATCGTCAAGTTGAACGGCGTCAAGCCGGACCCAGGGGATCATCAGCGTCCTTTCGCGGGCGTTGCCCTCACCTCATGCCCGTCTGATGGCCGGAAACGGCAGTCGTGGCAAGGGCGGACGGGTCCGGGCGGGGCCAGACGCCTCCTGGGAAAACGCCGGATGTCCGGGGCGGCGCCGATGCGCCTCCCGGACAGGTCTGTCGTCAGTCCGGCCAGATCGCCGGCTGCCTGCCGGACTTGCCGTCGTCCATCCACCCGGTGCGCAGGCAGTTGGGGCAGCCCAGGCAGGTGCCGGAGGGGATCCGGCTGCAGGGGGCCGCGGGCGGGCGGGTGGCTGCGGTTCGCCTCAGCATAGCAACGCCTCCATGCGGTCCCAGTCGCCGAACGACCAGGGTTCGCCGACCACGGCGCCCATGACGCCCGCGAAGACCGGCGCCGGCATCCCGGCCTGCATGCCGGTCACCAGGCCGACCCGCTCGGGCCGGCTCGCGGCCGAGAGCATGGCGCGGGTGAACAGCACCATCTTCTCGGGCGCGATGGCGCCGACGATGCGCTCGCGGATGCCGGTGATCTCGGCCGCCGAATAATGCGCCTCGATCCGCGGCTGGATCTCGGTCTCCTCCTCGTGCATGTGGCGGAAGTCGTCGGCGATGAACAGCGCGAAGCGCTGGTAGAGCCGGCGCAGAAGCAGCGGCCGGTCGTCGCCCTCGGCCGAGGCCAGCTCGCTTGCCAGCCGGCTGAGTTCCTCGAAGGTCTCGACATGGTGCTCATGGTCCTCGCCGGCATGGTCGGCCACGCCGGGCAGGCTCGTGTCCAGGAGCGCGTGGATCTCGCGGTTCTCATGGGTGAGATGGCTCATCCCCATGCCGATGAGATCGGACAACTGGCCCAGAGTCGCGGCGACCGCGTCGCGGTCGAAGGGATCGAGCTGTCCCAGGGCGATGAGCATCCGGGCGGCGGCCAGCCGCAGGCCCTTGTGAACGGCGTAATAGAGGTCTTCCTTCTCCTCGTGGGAAGGGTGGATTTCGGTCAGGGCATTCATGGGTGTCTCCTTGTGCCGCCGGTTCGTCCGGCGGTTGAATGGAGCGCGGGATAGCCAATTCCTTCCGCTTGAAAAACACGTCGCATTCGGATTGAGTGTCCGAAATTAGCGGACAATCCCATGGACCAGCTCAAGGCGATGAAGGTGTTTCAACGGGTCGCCGAGCGCGGCAGCCTCTCGGCGGCCAGCCTCGACCTGGGACTGTCGCGCGGCGGCGCCAGCGCGGTTCTCACCGAGCTTGAGAAATATCTCGGCGTGCAACTGATCGAGCGGACCACGCGCAGCCTGCGGCTCACCGAGGACGGGCTCTATTATCTCGAAAAGGCCCGGGCGATCACCGAGGCGGTCGCCAATCTGGAGGACGAGGTGGGCTCGGCCGAGCGGCAGCCGCGCGGCCGGCTCCGGGTGCAGATCCCGGCCGGGCTCGCGGCCATGGCGGTGGCGCCGGCGCTGCCCGAATTCCTCGCCGCCTATCCGCAGGTCGATCTGGAAATCCTGTCGCGCGACGGCGTGCCGGATTTCGTGGGCGACCAGATCGACGCCGCGGTGCTGGTCGGCGCGGTGCCGGAGATCGACATCGTCGCCCGCCCGCTCGGGCGGATCCCGGTGATGACGGTCGCCTCCCCGCTCTATCTCGGTAGCCGCGGCACGCCGGCCTCGACCGAGGACCTGGCGCGCCACCAGTGCATCGCCATCATCTCCTCGGTCAGCGGCCGGCCGGTGCCGTGGCGGTTCCGGGTGGGCGGCGAGGAGATCTCGGTGGCGGTCCAGGGACGGCTGGCCTTCGAGACGGCGCCGGCAGCGGTGATCGCCGCCCGGCGCGGCGCGGGCATCCTGCAGCTTGCGAGCTACCTGGTCTATTCCGAGGTGCGCGCGGGCAGCCTGGTTCCGGTGCTCGACAGCTTCCGTCCGGGCAGCAGCGAGATGTTCCTTGCCCACCCGCGCCACCGGCTCAAGCCGCGGAAGCTCAAGGTGTTCGAGCAGTTCCTGATCGAGCTCGGCCCGCGGACGCGGCAGAAATGGGGCGTGCGGCAGGACGGGTGACCGGCGGCCTCCTCCGTCCGCGCGGTGCCGCTCGCGCCTATTTGTACTCGTAGGTGTAGGACGCGCACATTTCGGAATCGCGGACCGGCGCATCCTGGGTGTCGAAGACGCCGACCATTGTGAGCGTGTCGTCCGAGGGGGCGCCCCAGACGGCGACATAGGTGACGTCGCCCTGGCCGCAGAGCCTGTTGCCGTTGTTGAGCTCGGGATCGGCGGGCGTGGTGACGCTGTAGACCGAGGCGCCGACCTGGGAGCCTTCGACGTTGAAATTGTCGGCCACGAGTTCGTCGAAGTCCAGCCGCTCGCCGTTCTCGAAGACGATCGAGAAATCATCGAGCTCGATGTCGCCGGTGATACCCATGGCGGTGGTGGAGACGGCGGCGAGGCTGTCGGCCAGGACGGGCGACACAAGGACCGGGGCAAGGGCGAGCACGAGAGCGAGGCCTGGGGCGCGAAGGCATGTCATCGGGGAGAACTTTCCTGCTGGGGACCGCAAACCGCGGCAGCCGGGACGATAGGGCCGGCCCGCGGCCCATGCAACGGCAAATCGGGCGAGGCCCGTCGGCCGGCATCGCCAAACCGATCCGGCCAAAGAATACCCCGCTGATTCTCGCAGGCCGGGCCCATGATCTTGTTAAGCTTGGGATGCGATGACTTGCCACGGGGGATGCAGGACCGGCCCATGGCCGGTCAAGACAAGCGAGAGACCATTGGCATTCGACATGGGGCGCCGGCCGGAGGCGCATACCGACAGGCAGTCGCAGCGGCTGATCTTCGCCTATGAGACAGCCGCGCTCCTGACCATGGCCTCGAGCCTGGCCTGGGCGATCTACTTCCTCTTTATGGAGCGATGGCCGATCGCCACCGCCAATACGCTGCTCGTGGCGCTCGCGGGCGGCGCATGGCTGCTGATCAGGGCCGGCCGGCTGAACACCGCCCTGATCGTGAGCGAACTCAGCCTGGTGATCTTCGCCATCTTCTACGGACTGATGTTCGACCCGCCGAGCGCGGAGATCCCCAGGATCACCCATCTCTATCTCCTGGTGCTGGCGATGCTGGGCTATCTCGGCCATCTCCGGCGCCGGTCGGTGTTCCAGCTCGCGGTGACCGCCGTCAGCCTCACGGCCTTCGTCTTCCTGGCCTGCTCCACCTATGCGTTCCCCTTCGCCCAGGCCATTCCCGACGAGATCCGGGCGACCGGGATCTGGGTCAACGGCATCCTGGCGACCGCCATGATGTGCGGCGGCATCTACGTGCTGCAGCGGGAATTCAGCCGGCCGAAGGGGCTGGCGCTGGAGCTGCGCAACGCCGTGCGCAATGGCGAGATGGAGCTCTATTTCCAGCCGCAGATCGACCGGGCCGGCACGATCCTGGGCGCGGAGGCGCTGATCCGCTGGCAGCATCCCAAACGCGGCCAGGTGGCGCCCAACGACTTCATTCCCGTGGCCGAAGCGGCCGGGCTGATGCCGCTGATCGGCGGCTGGGTGATCGAGGAGGCCTGCCGCACGCTGGCGCACTGGCGCGGCGATCCGGCCCTCGGCGGCCTGACGCTCGCCGTCAATGTCAGCGCCGACCAGTTCCAGGTCGAGGAGTTCGAGCGCTCGGTGCTCGCCGCCGTGCGCCTCCACGGCGTCGATCCCTCCCGGCTCAAGATCGAACTCACCGAAAGCGTCGTGGTCCACAGCCTGGCGCCGGTGATCGCCAAGATCGACAATCTGCGCGCCGCCGGCATCCGCTTCGCGCTTGATGATTTCGGCACCGGCTATTCGTCGCTGAGCTATCTGCGGCAACTGCCGCTCGACCAGATCAAGATCGACCGCAGCTTCGTGCGGGATTCGCTCGACAGCGAACGCGGCACGGCGCTGGTCAAGAGCATCGTCCATCTCGGGCTCGACCTGGGCCTCGTGGTGGTGGCCGAGGGCGTCGAGACGCCGGCGCAGCACGCCTTTCTCAGCGACTGCGGCTGCCACGAATTCCAGGGCTACCTGTTCGGCCGGCCGATGCCCGCCGGCGCCTTCGCCGCCCATGTGCGCGAGGCGATGCTGGCCGCGGCCCTGACCGCGCCGGACCTGCTGCGCGCCACGCTCGCGGACTGGCCGGAGCGGTACGCGCAGCGCGCCGAAAGCGCCTAGACCTGACGGACCCTGCCGGCTTCTAGCGGGCGCGGGCGTCAAACGCCCGGCGCGCCGCCTCGACTTCCGGCATCTGCTCGCGTGTCCAGGCATAGAGCGCCTTGAACGGCGGCTGCAGCGTGCGGCCGAGCGGCGTGATCTCGTATTCGACGCCCACCGGCGAGGTCGGCAGCACCCGGCGCTCGACAAGGCCGTTGCGCTCGAGCCGTCTGAGGCATTCGGTCAGCGCCTTCTGGGTGATGCCCTCGAGGTGGCGCTTGATGGCGTTGAAGCGCATCGGCCCGGCGTCGAGGACGGTGAGCACCATCATCGACCATTTGTCGGCGATCTGGTCGAACAGAACCCGGCTCGGGCAACTGGCCGAAAAGCTCTCGCAGGTCCTCGCATTCATGGTGGTTTCCTTATCCATACCTGGTCAATCCAAAGTGCGTTCTTGAACCTTGGTATAAACTATATACTTGGAAAGCTCCACTGAAAAAGGACTCCCAAGACAATGCAAGCCTCCCCCACCACCGACAGCCTGTTTACGCCCTTCGCCCTGAAGTCGCTCACCCTCAAGAACCGCATCGTCATGGCGCCGATGACCAGGAACTTCTCGCCGGGCGGCGTTCCCGGCGCCAATGTGGTCGAGTATTACCGCCGCCGCGCCGAAAGCGACGTCGGGCTGATCCTGTCCGAAGGCACGGTGATCGACCGGCCGGCCTCGCGCAACGAGGCAGGCGTTCCCTTCTTTCATGGCGTGGATGCGCTCGCCGGCTGGAAAGCCGTGATCGACGGCGTCCATGACGCCGGCGGCAAGATGGGGCCGCAAATCTGGCACACCGGCGCCACCCGCGGCATGAGCGGCTGGACGCCCGACGCCCCGGTCGAAAGCCCGTCGGGGCTCAACGGCCCGGGCGATCCCAATGGCGTGGCGATGAGCGAGGAAGACATCGCCGACACCATCGCCGCCTTCGCCAGCGCCGCCGCCGATGCGAAACGCCTCGGCTTCGACGTGGTCGAGCTGCACGGCGCGCATGGCTACCTGATCGACCAGTTCTTCTGGGACGGCAGCAACGAGCGCACCGACCGCTACGGCGGCGCGACGCTCAAGCAACGCGCCCGGTTCGCGGCTGAAGTGGTGGCGGCGACGCGCGCCGCGCTCGGGCCCGACCTGCCGCTGATCCTCAGGCTGAGCCAGTGGAAGCAGCAGGACTACAAGGCGCGGCTCGCCACCACGCCGGACGAGATGGCGGACTGGCTGCTGCCCTTGAAGGAGGCAGGCGTCGACATGTTCCACTGCTCGCAGCGCCGCTTCTGGGAACCCGAATTCCCCGAGATCGACGGCGCCGAGGGCCTCAACTTCGCCGGCTGGGCCAAGAAACTGACCGGGGCTGCGACGATCTCGGTCGGCTCGGTCGGCCTGTCGGGCGAGTTCCTGGCCGCCTTCGGCGGCCAGAGCTCCTCGCCGGTCGGCCTCGACGCGCTGGTCCGGCGCATGGAAGCCGAAGAATTCGACCTGATCGCCGTCGGCCGCGCCATCCTCGGAGACCCGCACTGGGTCACCAAGATCAGGACCGGCGAGACCGGCGAGCTCAAGAGCTTCGACCCGGCCTCGCTCGCCGAACTGGTCTGAGGCCATGCCTCCGCCGCCGGGACTTGGGTTCCGACGGCGGGGGCCCGGAATTGCAGAGACGGACGGGGCGCGCCGGTCGCTCCGTCCCCGTCGCTGCCGGGTGACAAGGGCGCTCGCGGCGGGAGGGTGCCCGGGCGTCCGCCGCCCAAAGGAATTTGCTCGCCTCCGGCTCAATAACATGGGAAATTGCGGGGGTGACACGCGGGCCGAGGGGGCCGCGGCCTGGAGAGACCCATGGGACTGCGACTGCTGAAAACCGCGCTGATGGCGCTGGTCGCGCTGATCGCCGGCTATGTCGCCGCCCTGGCCATCGGCCTGATCGCCTTCGACATCTTCGAGGTGTCCACCCGCGAGGGCGCCAATGCCATGGGGCTGGCGTTCTTCATCTGCCCGGCCGTCGCGCTGGTCGTGGCGATCGTGGCGGCCATCCGCTATTTCGTCGCCTCCGGCCGGCCCGCCTCCCCGACCGCGCGCAAGCCGTGGCCGCGGCCCGTCACCGCCGGCGGCGCAGCGCTGGCAGGGCTGCTCGCGGGCTTCCTGCTGCAATGGATCCTGGCCGGCCGGTCCTACGAAACCTGGACCGCCGCCGCCTTCGTGTCCTTCTCGCCCTGGATCGGCGCGCTGCTGCTGGGCGGCATCACCCTGTTCTTCACGCGCCGCGGCGCCAGGCCGGGCTGATCGGTTTCAGGCCGCGGGCAAAGACATGCACAATCGAGACTTCACCACATCCGGGAGCCCCATGCGCACCTTCCTCCTTGCAGCCCTCGCCATCCTGTCGTCCGCCGCGCAGCCGGCGATGGCCGACGCCTTCACCTACGCGGGACATCTCGGCACCCTGCCGGTCATCGCCGAATTCACCGGCCCGGAGACCGGCGCGCAGCAGGTCGGCCGCTATGCCTATCTCTCAAAAGGCATCGACATCCCGCTGCACGTTATCGCGGGCGGAGCGGGGCTGACGCTGCGGGAGGAACGCCCCTGCAGCGAGGCGCTGTGCCGCAAGGCCGACGGCGAGCTCGTGACCCAGGCGCCGCTCGGCGCGGAATGGGTGCTCACGGGCGCGGTCGGCGACCAACACCTTTCCGGCCGCTGGCGCGACCCCGACAGCGGTAAGAGCCTGAAGCTCAAGCTCGAGCTCAAGGGACGCAGGAAGGTCGGCGACAGCGGCGACGCTCCGTTCGACGTGTTCAGCTTTTATGCGATGGCGTCCGGCGGGGAGCCGGTCGCGAGCCCCGAGACGCTGCCCTACGACTTTCTCCGGATGGACACCCCGTTTGAGCGGGGCCCGGAAACCGCGCTCGGCGACGGCGTGATCCGCCTGGACACGGATCCCCGCAACGGTCTCGACTATCCGGTGGTCGTGCGCCTTTCGGGCGCGGATCCGGCCGTGCTCAACGCCGCTCTCGCCCGGCACAGGATGCTGTCGGAAGCGCCGGCCTTCGCCTGCGGCGCCACCGCCTATCACGGTTTTGGCTGGACCGGCTCGTCCAGCGACGGCAGCGACGGATTTGAAGGCAACTGGAGCGTGGAGGTGAAGCACCTGAGTTCCCGCCTGCTGGGCTGGTCGGAATCGGGCAGCTATTTCTGCGGCGGCGCCTATCCCGACAATTTCACCACCGAGTATCTGGTCGACGCGAAAAGCGGCGAACCGGTGGTGGCGGAACATCTGCTCATTGGCTGGGCCGGCGACGGCCCCAGCGCCGCGCTGGCGGCCTATGTCAACCAGCACCGCGACCGGTCCGACGCGGCGCGCGAGGACGAGTGCGGCCTTCCGGACCTGGTGCAGACCAATCTCGGCGTCTTCTTTCGCCAGCACAGCCTGGTGTTCACCCTCAAGGGCCTGCCGCACGTCATCTTCGCCTGCTCCGACGATCTCCTGGAGATTCCGCTCAAGGACGCCCGCCCGCTGCTCACCGACGCGGGCGCGGCCTATTTCGCAGAGTTCGACTGAAGCAGCCCGGCTGAAAGCGCGGGCGGGCCGGACCCGTCGCACAGGACCGTGCCGAAACAGCGCGTGACGGGCACCTAGTCGGCCTGCTGCGCCGTCGCCACCGGGGCGGTCGTCAGCTTGAACTCCACCATTTCCTCAGGCGTCAGATAGTAAAGCCGGTCGGGCGGCGTTTCCAGCGCGTGGATCCACAGCCCGCTGCCGATGCCCATCTCGTCGAGATGGCGGGCGATGCGCGCCGTCGTGCTTTGGGCGCCGGACATGGCCTGCTCGGCGGACGGCTGTTCCTGGCCGGCATTGAAGACCTGGTGGACGCCGAGAATGGCATCCGCTTCCGCCTCGCGCGCCACCCCGCCGGCGAAGACCAGCGGGCAGGAGGAGGCGCAGAGCGCCTTCGTCTCCACCCTGGTGTTCAGGCCCTTTTCCCGGATCAGCTTTGACATCGCCAGCGCGTCGTCGACGGAGCCACCCGGCGAATTGAGCGACACCGCCTGGACATATTCGCCGCGCGCCGCGATCTCCTCGGCGAAGCGGCCGGCTGCGCCCGGATCGATCGACCCTTCCGCCTTGAGCTGGCCGCCGGGCAGCAGCTCGAAGCGCATCGGCTGGCTCAGGACTTCGCGGGATGTTTCCGGTTCCACCGGCGGCGGGTGGGGAACGCCGTCCGTCAGCGCTGGCGGAAGCACCGGGGCGTCCGTGGTCATCGGATCATGGCCGGGCAGCGCCGCGCTCGCCAGGCTCATTTCCCTGAGGTCGACGAAGAGAAAGGCGGCCGATGCCGCCAGAAGCGAGAAGAATGCGCCGCGCATCAAGAGACCGTCGTCGGCGGTCACAAAGGCGGACTTCAGGCGCGAGCCGAGCGACGCGGGCGTCACGCGGGTGGCCCCTTGCGCGGGGCCTTCGCCGACATGTCGAGGCTGGTGATGTTGGAGTCCGTCCGTGCGCGCTCGTCCTCGGCTTCGGCCGACTGCAGCGCCTGTTCGACATCAACCCCCTGGCGGCCGAGCGCGCGCTGCACCTCGAGCGCCTCGAGAAGCTCCGCCGCGGTGATCCGCTGCGCGAAGGGCAGCCGCTCCTCCTGCCGCCGGATCGCCCCGTGGACGACGGCGAGGATGAAGACCAGGACGGCGGGCAGCAGGTCGATGGAGATGGCGCCTGCCCAGGCCGGGATGAAATCGCTCGCATAGCGCAGCACGGCTTCCGCCGACGACAGCGGCACGAAGCGGCGCTCGGCCACCGGCGCGCGCGCCAGGATGTCGTCGGCGGCCTGCGAGAGAACCTGAGACTGGGCGGAGACGGAGGCACGGATCGTCTGCATCACCTGGTCCTGGCGGTCGACGAGATCGGCGGCCCTGCCATCGGCGACCGGGGCGATGAAGCCGAGCGACAGGTCCTCGGCCGCGCGCTTGACCGACGGGGCAATCGAGGTCTGCTCGAGCGAGGTGATGACGCCCGAGAGCGCCACGACCTCGGCGGAGAACTCGTCGCTGCGCGGCGCCACGGCGCCTGGCGCCGAGACCAGCGTGCGCATGGTGGCAAGATGGCTGCGCCCTTCGTCGAAGAGCGTGGCGACGCGCTCGCGCGAGGCGACGATGCCGGCCTCGAGCTCGCTCAGTTGCGAGGACATCTGCGACAGGAGCTGGACCACGCTGCCCGACCCCGTGGTTCCGGTCAGCGCGCCGTTCTCGCGCTCGTCCTCGGCAAGCCGCGAGAAGCGTTCCGATGTCCGCTGGATATCGGGCAGCAGGCTCTGGGCGGCGAGCGCGTTCTGGTGCGCCTGGTCGAGGTCGGCGGTATAATCCTGCACCGTCTCGGCCAGATGCTGCTCGAGCGCCGCGGATCCGGCCAGCGCCGCCGCATTGAGCCAGCTCGACATGGCGATGATCATGGCGCAGCCGAGCGCCATGACGCCGATCAGGGCGCCGCGGGAGGCGGCGCCGGTGACATGCGGATAGAAGCGGGCCATGTAGGACCAGAAGGCGTAGATCGCCACGGAAACCGACGCCGAATAGATGATGGCGGCGAAGAAGATCGCGGTGGGCGACCCGTCGAGCAGGCTGCGGACGCCCAGATAGGTGTAGACGCCAGATGCCAGCGCCAGCACGGCCAGTGCAAAGCGCGTCATGGTTTCGACGGCGAGGACGCCCTCGTGCAAGCGGTGCGATGCGCCAAGCGCCATGAAGACCTCCGACAGGATTGAAACCTTAACAAGCCCTTAAGAACGGGGCGAAATGAAGGCTGCGGCGCGGGTTCCCCAGTATGCCTTGTGCGATGTGGGCTTCTCGCGGGCGCGGTCAAGGCCCATTCGCAGGAGCGATCCGCCGCGGTCGGCGGCGTCAGGAAGCCGGTATTACGGCGTCACCACAGGCTCAAAACTGATCTTCAGCCACGCGCCGGTGGCGGCGGCGTAGCGCTGCAGCGCTTTCATCGACGGGCTGACGCGGCCGCTTTCGAGCTTGGCGACATAAGACTGCGAGGTCTGCATCTTCTCGGCGACCTGCTCCTGCGTCATGCCTCCGCGCGGGCGCGGATCAGCGCCTCGACGATCGAGAATTCTTCGTCCAGAGCATCGTATTCGGCGCGCACATCGGGACGCTTGAGCAGTTTCGTCTTGAGATCATTCAACCTGGTCATGTCACGTCCTCTGCCCGCTTTAGGGCGATGTGCATACGGGATCCGCGTATAAAATTCGAACCAGGCCTTAACTGATTCAGTTTTTGCCTTTCATTATTTCATAAGCCTCAAGCACGTCTCGAATGGCTGCCTTGTCACCAGCCGACAATTTTACATCACGATGATATTGATTTCCTTCAAATCGAAGAATGGATTCTTTAGATTTGGCAATAGATCGCAACAGTTCTATCTGGTCAGATTTTGGAGAAATATCCACCCATTCCCAAATGGTCGTATTATTATCCCGTTCAAATCTACCCACAAAGAGAGTTTCTTTTGCTCCGTCATACCAAGCCTTTACGTTCTCCACAAAAAGCCAGTCAGTTGATGTATATTGTATTTTCATCCGAAGCCATGGCGTTCCAGACTTACCCTTCCGCCCGATATACAGGTAAACAGTTGAACGGCTATTGAGGTATTTTGGTTCGTTGGGGTGTTTGAACCATGTAACTCCCTCCACCTTGTCTTCTTTAACCCGGAGCCTTGAAATAAGTCTCTTCCGAGAGTTCTCTATGGATTCTTTGTAAAATCGTACTTTTTCTTGATACTCATTCTTCTTAGGCTGGACGGCGACCAGAAACTCATACCCTTGAAGATTAATTTCATACTCGCTGGCAGGGATCGGCTTTACCAATCGCAGCATATGCGCCTCCATCTGGCCTGCGAATTCAGCCGTAGTAATTTCTGATATCACTAACCGTTGATAATGGTTTTTTGCATCGATCCACTGATGCGCTTCAAGGGATTCACGCACAGCCTGCTCTATTCTCGCACGCTTGCTCGAACCGCCATCTTCTACCGGTTCAATCGTTCTACTCGCTTTTTGCAAAGGTTCTCTTGGGAGACGCTTAATGCAGGCATACTTCGCTATAACATCTGAAATGGAACCATCGACAAGCTCCGATAATGTCGGACGGTTTTTATGTGTAAGATCCGATACCGTGTCACCTTCGGCTATGTAGCCGGAAAGCAGGGGTTCACACTGTATTAGTCGGATGGCGAAAGATGTTCCGGACGGACCTTCCCTGCGAGTTGTAACCTCAACCATGCCGTCAACTCGCGTGTCGTTCTTTACAACGAAATACTTGGCTTTCGGGTCACTTGGAACATTAATCATTTCCTCCTTCGCCTCGGCCACCTTGTTAGAAACTTTTCCAGTTTTGCTCGAATCAGCCTCTGGCGCCATTACACCGAAAGCAATAAAACATATTACTAATACAATAAATGCGTTAGTTCTTTTTTTGAAAGGTTTATATGGATATATGATACCCAACGCGGACAACATCATAATCATTAATATAATATATATTGCCACCTCCATCGATTTTTTCTCTATTTCACCTTCTTTTCGATCTTTCAAAAAACTGAAAACACCCCATTTTTAAAAAATTCCGTTGGCTGCAAGCCTCACATTAATGCGAACAGAAACTTAAAAAAACAATCCTTAAGTGTTTTTCAGCATGATCAGCATATTAACGGATAAATTCTCTTCCGAATATCCTTCACCACGAATTATTTGAACTTGTGTAGATTGCCAACACTTATGAAAACAGTCCAAGGCTGTGCCCTGACCTAACTATCACCATCCGCTCCGCGGCCCGGTGAGGCTGACGTATGCTTTCCGTCGCGGCCTTGAACCTGTCAAACGGCGAAATGCATCGCGCGTACCCCAACAAACGGCGGTGGGTTGATTTCGTTACCTGACAATCACCAGCCGCTCCGCGGCCCGGGTGATCGCCGTGTAGAGCCAGCGCTCGCGGCTGTCGCGGAAGGCGTAGCTTTCGTCGAAGAGGACGACGGAGTTCCATTGCGAGCCCTGCGCCTTGTGGACGGTGAGCGCGTAGCCGTAGTCGAAATCGTCGTAGCGCTTCTTGGTCTGCCAGGGGACTTCGATGTCGGGATCGTCGAAGACGCTTTTCAGAAGCTTGATCTTGGCCGAGCCGCGCTCCATGTCGTCGTCCTCGGGGCGAACGAGCAGGTTGATGCCGGGCTTGACCGTCTCCTTGGACGAGGTCATCACCTGCCACAGCGAGCCGTTGAGCAGGCCCTTGGCGGGGTCGTTCCTCAGGCACACCAGCTTGTCGCCGGCCTGCGGAAACGCCTGGGTAAAACCCTTGAGCTCGCGCAGGCGCTGGTTGTAGCGCCGCCGCGTTCGGTTGGTGCCGACCAGCACCTGGTCGGCGGCAAGCACCATGTCGCGGTCGACCTCGTTCTTGCCGATCACCTGCGCCGTGCCGTAGTCGCCATGCATGATCTCGCGGCCCTCGCGCACATGCATGGCGAGATCGATGATCGGGTTGTCGCGGGCCTGGCGATGGATCTCGGTCAAGAGAATGTCGGGCTCGTGCTCGGTGAAGAAGCCGCCGCCCGAGATCGGCGGCAACTGGCCGGGATCGCCCAGCACCAGGATCGGCGTGCCGAAGCTCATCAGGTCCTTGCCGAGCGCCTCGTCGACCATCGAGCATTCGTCGATGATGATCAGGGCTGCCTGGGCGAGCGGGCTCTGGCGGTTGATGGCGAACATCGGCGAGACGGTGGTCTTGCCGGTCTCTTCATCGGAGACCTCCTCCTCGCCGCGCGGCCGGTAGATCAGCGAATGGATGGTGCGCGCGTTCCGGGCGCCGCGGGCGCGCAGCACCTGCGCCGCCTTGCCGGTAAAGGCCGCGAACAGCACCTCGCCGTCGACATTGTCGGCGAAATATTTGGCCAGCGTCGTCTTGCCGGTGCCGGCATAGCCGAACAGCCGGAAGATCGGCGTGCGGCCATCCTTGAGCCAGCGCGAGACGGCCTTGAGCGCCTCATCCTGTTGCGGTGAAAACTTCATGATCCCTCATGGCAGATTCGGTCGGGGCTGTCGCGCGTGGGAATGGGGGGTGGATGGGGCATGCCGGGGACAGTTTACGTTTTGGAGCGAAGCCCCAAAAAGTAAACTGTCCCCGAACTACACAGACCTACAGGATCGACGCCAGGTTGTGCTTGTCCAATGTCTGCAAGAACGCGAGCTTGGCCTGGCCGAGCACGCCCTTGAGGCGGCAGTTGGGGAGGAACACGCAGTCCTCGCCGCCGAAGCAGAGGGCGATGTTGAAATCGGGCTCCATGTGCAGCGCCACCGCCCTAAGGTTGATCTCGTCCGGGGCCATGGCCAGGCGCAGACCGCCATGGCGGCCGCGCACGGTGGTGACGAAGCCGCCGGCGGTCAGGTTCTGCGCCACCTTCATCAGATGGTTCTTCGAGACTTCGAACTCACGGGCCAGATCGTCGACCGACTTGACCTCGCCGGGGGCACGGGCAAGCGCCATCAGCACGCGGAAGGCATAATCGGTGTGAAGCGTCAGGCGCATGATGGTCCTCAATACTGGTATTTCAGATGTTGCTTTTAGCCGCAGCATCGAATAGTGGTAAATCAGATACCAGAAAAGGGATCGTGATGAAAACACTGCTTTGGCTTTTTCTTCTCCCCGGGGACATGGTGCGCCAGAAACTCGGCATCACCGTCGAAGAGGATGGCGGGCTGATCCGCTCCTTCATCAACATGTGCGTCTGGGGGGCAGTCACGCTGATGATCGCGCTGAAATTCTATGGCTGAGAAGCCCGCGCCCATCGTCATCACCGCCAGGCCGGCGCAGCCGCGCACGCCGGCGGTGGAGATCTCGCCCGACGAGATCTCGCTGCTGGTCGACCGGTTCTACGCCGACATCAGGCGGCATCCGCGGCTGGGGCCGCTGTTCGAGGCCAGGCTCGCCGGCATCTGGGACATGCATCTCGAGCGGATGAACCGGTTCTGGCGCTCGGTGCTGCTGCATTCGGGTGAATATTCCGGCCAGCCGGTGGTCAAGCACAACGCCTTGCCTGATCTCGAGGAGGAGGACTTCCGGCTCTGGACCCAACAGTTCGAGCAAACGGCGGCGGCGCTGTTTGCGCCCGACACCGCTGCCGCGATCACGGTCATCGCCCGCCGCATCGCCCGCAGCCTCTGGCTCGCCCGCTTCGGCACGCCGTTCAACCAGGCCCCGGACTGGCTGGCTTAAGTATTGGGGACAGTTTACTTTTTAGGGCGGATCCCCAAAAAGCAAACTGTCCCCGATCTACTCCGACCTAGCGTTCCGGATCATTCTCCAGCCGGATCGGCTGGCCGTGCGGGGTGGCGTGGGCGGCGCGCTGCCAGGCGGCGGAGACCGCGTCGATCGAGCCGGGCTCGGCCACGCCCTTCTTGGCCAGCAACGCTTCGAGGGCTGCTAGCCAGTGCCGGTAATAGTCGCCGCCATCCTCCGCCGCGCCCGGCCGCGCCAGGTGCGCCGACAGTTCCGCTGCCCATTCGCTCCAGGAAAACAGGCCGCGCTCGTTGAGCGCCACCGCGAGCGCGAAGACCTGGGCCTGCCAGGGCTCGGCGAAGACCGGCGCGTTGGGGCCGCTGCCGGGCGGCAGGCGGAACGGCGCGCCGGACGACGCCGCCGGATCGCCGTCCGCACCCTGCCCCGGATCACGCGGGCTCAAGATAGCTCTCCCAGGCGTCGATCGACACGGTGAGCGCCGGATCGCCCCCCCTGCCCCACAATTCATGCCCGTCGAAGCAGACGGTGTAGACATGCTCCGGGTTCTCGCCCTTGCCGTGGGCGTTGGTGTCGGGGAAGACGAAGCCCTCGCGCACCGCCTCGATCGTTCCCAGCTTGCCGCGGGCGTAGCGCGGCAGCCGCGTGTGGCCGGTCGGGTGCTCGTTGATCGTGCGCACGCGGTCGCCCGTCCCGAAGCGCGGCGGGGCATCGACCGGGCGGTTGCACGGCCCGCCGCGGGCGAGCACGCGGGGCACATCGCCGGGTCTGAGCACCTGCTTGGGCTTGACGCCGGGCCAGAGCGGCCGGCCGCCCTCGATCTCCTCGGTGGCGACGAAGCCGTGGCGCTCGAGCAGGACTTCGAGCGCGCGGATCCAGATCTCGTAATAGCTCGCCGCATAATAGGTGGCCGGATGCAGGCTTTCGCGGGCGTGGCGGCTTTCGTCGAGGGTCCAGGCGCCGAGCGCGCCGGCGGCGAGCGTCACGCCCAGCGCGCGGCGCTCCCAGTCGGCGTGGAACACCGGCTCGGCCACTTCCGGGGCGACCGGGCCGAAGCCCATCTGTCCGCCGAGATCATGCGGGCCGTTCATGGCGCCGTCCCCGCCGTACCGGTGGCCGGCCACAGCACATCGGGCGACAGCGAGCCGGGCCTGAGCGGCAGGCCGGTGCCGATCATGCAATCGCGGGTGACGAGCCTGGCGAGCTCTTCCTCGCCGAGATCCGCGGTTTCCGCGGGCCGCATCGGCACCACCATGTAGCGCAGCTCGGCGGTGGAATCCCACACCCTTATGCGGGTCGTCTCCGGCAGCTTGAGGCCGAATTCGGCCAGCACGCCGCGCGGGTTGATCACCGCCTGGCTGCGGTAGGGCGGCGCCTTGTACCAGACCGGCGGCACGCCCAGCACCGTCCACGGGTAGCAGGAGCAGAGCGTGCAGACGATCAGATTATGGGTGTCCTCGGTGTTGAACACCGCCTGCATGTGCTCGCCCTGGCGGCCGGTGTAGCCGAGCGAGGCGATGGCCGCGGTGGCGTCGCGGGCGAGCCAGTCGGAAAACTCCGGATCGGCCCAGGCCCTGGCCACCACGCGGGCGCCGTTGCGGGGGCCGACCTTGTGCTCGTAGGTCTCGACGATGGCGTCGACGGCGGCCGGATCGATCAGCCCCTTTTCGGTAAGGATCGTCTCCAGCGCCCTGACGCGCGCGGCGAAGGGATCGAGCTCGTTGTCGTGGGGGTGGTCGTGCGGATGGTGGTGATCATGAGTCATGGCGCAAGGTTAGCCCGCGGCACCGCCGATCGCAATATCGGCCAGCGGGTTCCGGCCGCGCTTGCCAAGCCTTCGATCGGCAAAAAGGCATGGGGCCCGGCGCCCTACCGCAGCATCGGCCAGAGGCTCGCCACCAGCAGCACCGCCATGGTGATGTTGAACCATTTGAGCCGCAGCGGATCGGCGAGCCAGGTGCGCAGGGCCGAGCCGAAGCCGGCCCAGACGGCGACGCTGGGCATGTTGGTGAGCGTGAAGGCGATGCCCACGAGCAGCACCGTGACGGTGTGGTTGGCCGGATCGGTGTAGACCGCCATGGCGGTGACGGCCATCACCCAGGCCTTTGGGTTGACCCACTGGAAGGCCGCGGCCTGCAGCAGCGTCATCGGCGAGGCGCCCACCCTGCCGTCGGGCATGGCGCGCGACATGCCGATCTTCCAGGCGATGTAGACGAGATAGGCGCCGCCCAGGAACTTGAGCGCCGTGTAGAGCATGGGCGAGGTCGAAAGCAGCGCGCCCAGGCCGAAGCCCACGCCCAGCAGCAGCGTGAAGAAGCCCGCGCCGATACCCAGCATGTGCGGCAGCGTCCGGCGGACGCCGAAATTCACGCCGGAGGCGAACAACATCATGTTGTTCGGGCCCGGCGTCACCGAGGTGACGAAGGCGAACAGGACCAGCGACAGAAAGGTTTCCAGGATCATCTGCTTTCCCGCGGCCCTAATGCCGGCCCCTGCTTGATAAACGAGACGTGCGCGGAGACAATCAAATTGTCGTCATGCTCGCATTCGAAGATGTGATAGTCATCTTGCACAGGAGAACCGCATGAGCCTACCGCTTGCCTCAGCCACCTTCCCTGACGGACACACCGTCCCCGCCCTCGGTCTCGGCACCTGGCACATGGGCGAGAGCCGAAAGGAGGCGGCTGAGGAGATCCGGGCGCTGCAGGCGGGAATCGATTGCGGCATGACGCTGATCGACACGGCGGAAATGTATGCCTCAGGCGGCGCCGAGACGGTCACCGGCGAAGCGATCCGGGGCCGCCGCGACGAGGTGTTCCTGGTTTCCAAGGTGCTGCCGTCAAACGCCAGCCGCCAGGGCACGATCGCCGCCTGCGAGGCGAGCCTCAAGCGGCTTGGCACCGACCGGATCGATCTCTATCTCTTGCACTGGCCCGGCCGCCATCCGCTCAGCAAGACCGTCGAGGCCTTCGAGGAACTGCGCGCAGCCGGCAAGATCGCGCGCTGGGGCGTGTCCAATTTCGACCCGATCGCCATGCGCCAGCTCACGGCGCTGCCCGGCGGGCAGAACTGCGCCGCCAACCAGGTGCTGTACAATCTGTCGACGCGCGGCGTCGAATTCGACCTGATGCCGTGGATGGAAGACCGGGCGATGCCGCTGATGGCCTATTCGCCGCTCGACGAGGGACGGCTGATCCGCCATCCGGGGCTGGGCAGGATGGCGGGCCGGATGGGCGTCACGCCGGCGCAGCTCGCCCTCGCATTCCTGCTCGGCAAGGACGGCGTGATCGCCATTCCGAAATCGTCGAGCCCGGAGCGGGTGAAGGAAAACCGTGCGGCCGCCGAGATCGAGCTCACCCAAGAGCAGATCGCCGAACTCGACAGGATGTTTCCGCCGCCCCGCGCCCGCCAGCCGTTGCAGATGATCTGACCATCGCCGTCCAAGGCGCGGGATCATTGCCGTGCGAACGGCAAAGAGCCGCCGGAGACCCGGGATCTCCAGCAGCGCACTTGCATCTTCAGGATGGAACCGGGCGTCAGTTGAGGCACTTTTCCAGCAGTTCCGCATCGGGATATTTGGCGTCGGGGCCAAATTCGGCATAGCAGCCGGCAGTCCATTCATGGGCAGTGTTGTCCGGCACATTGGCGGCGCCGACAGGGCTCGCGCCGATCTTCAGGCCGATGGCGGCGGGCGCGGGACGCGCGGATTTCATCGAGCGGCCCTCGGCGTTGGCGCTGCCTGCGGCGGCAAGCATGAACCCCAGCGTAACGGCGGCGGTTGTCAGAACGATCTTTTTCATGTCTTTCTCCTCTCTCTGAGGTTGTCGCGTTGTTGCGATGAACCCTTTCTAGAGAGAGCAGCCTGAACCGACACCGAACGCCATGTTCATCTGGCGTTAACCATGTTTTTCACCCTTTTGCGGTCATGACGTGCGCGCTTGCGCGTCGGACGCCCGCGCCTGTCGAGGAGCGACGCGGGCGGTCCGGATCACATCCCCTGCGGGCCGCGGTTCATGGCGGCGATGCCGGTGCGGCAGATCTCGACCAGGCCGAGCGGGCGCATGATCGAGATGAACTGCTCGATCTTGGAGACGCGGCCGGTGATCTCGAAGATGAAATGCTCGGTGTTGGCGTCGATCACCTGGGCGCGGAAGGCGTCGGCGAGGCGGAGCGCCTCGACCCGGTTCTCGCCGGAGCCCGTGACCTTGACCAGCGCCAGTTCCCGCTCGAGCGGCTTGTCGTGGCCGAGTTCGTTGGAGCGCACGGTGAGATCGACCACGCGGTGGACCGGCACGATGCGCTCGAGCTGGGCCTTGACCTGTTCGAGCACGTTGGGGGTGGCGGTGGTGACGATGGTGATGCGCGACAGATGCGCCTCGTGCTCGGTCTCCGAGACCGTGAGGCTGTCGATGTTGTAGCCGCGGCCGGAAAACAGGCCGATGACCCGGGCGAGGACGCCCGGTTCGTTGTCGACCAGCACCGAGAGCGTATGGGTCTCGGGCCGGGCGGTCTCGGCGGCCATGAAATAGGCCGAACCGGTGGGCTGATGCTGCGCGTTCATGGAATCGGTTCCTTTCAAGGCCGCTCAGACGAGCGCCCGGCCCTTGGCGTCAATGGCGTTGGCGACGGCTTCGTCGGTGGCTTCGTCGGGCAGGAGCATCTCGTTGTGCGCCTTGCCCGAGGGGATCATCGGGAAGCAGTTGGCGAGGGCCGCCACGCGGCAGTCGAAGATCACCGGTCCGGGCGTGTCGATCATCTTCATGATCGCGTCGTCGAGATCGGCGGGCTTGTCGCAGCGCATGCCGGTGCCGCCATAGGCCTTGGCCAGCATGACGAAATCGGGCATCGACTCGGTGTAGGAATGCGACAGCCGGTTGCCATGCAGCAATTGCTGCCACTGCCTGACCATGCCCATGTACTGGTTGTTGAGGATGAAGATCTTGACCGGCAGGTTATACTGCACGGCGCAGGACATTTCCTGGATGCACATCTGGATCGAGGCATCGCCGGCGATGTCGATGACCAGGCTGTCGCGGTGCGCCACCTGGACGCCGATGGCCGCGGGGAAGCCGTAGCCCATGGTGCCGAGCCCGCCCGAGGTCATCCAGCGGTTGGGTTCCTCGAAACCGTAGAACTGCGCCGCCCACATCTGGTGCTGGCCCACTTCGGTGGTGATGTAGGTGTCGCGGTCCTTGGTCAGCTCGTAGAGCCGCTGGATCGCGTATTGCGGCATGATGACGTCGCGGTTTTCCGGATAGGCGAGCGAATTGCGGCCGCGCCACTTGCCGATCTGCTTCCACCAGCCTTCGAGCTGCGAGCGGTCGGTCTTCTTGGACGCGCGCCACAGCCGGACCATGTCCTCGAGCACATGGCCGATGTCGCCGACGATGCCGATGTCGGTGCGCACGTTCTTGTTGATCGAGGACGGATCGATGTCGATGTGGATCTTCTTGGAATGGGGCGAGAAGGCATCGAGGCGGCCGGTGATGCGGTCGTCGAAGCGGGCGCCGATGCAGAGCATGACGTCGCAATCATGCATCGCCATGTTGGCTTCATAGGTGCCGTGCATGCCGAGCATGCCCATCCAGCTCTTGCCCGAGGCCGGATAGGCGCCGAGGCCCATCAGCGTCGAGGTGATCGGGAAGCCGGTCAGGTCCACCAGTTCGCGCAGGAGCTGGCTGGCCTCGCGGCCGGAATTGACGACGCCGCCGCCCGAATAGATGATCGGCCGCTTCGCGGTGGCCATCAGCTCGATAGCCGCGCGGATCTTGTCGAGATCGCCCGAGAGTTTCGGCTGGTAGCTCTTCTGCGCGATCACCGGCGACGGCGGCGTGTAGATGCCGGTGGCGAACTGCACGTCCTTAGGCACGTCGACGACGACCGGGCCGGGACGGCCGGTGGTGGCGATGCGGAAGGCTTCATGGATGACGCGGGCGAGCTGGTTGACGTCCTTGACCAGCCAGTTGTGCTTGGTGCACGGCCGGGTGATGCCGACGGTGTCGCATTCCTGGAAGGCGTCGGAGCCGATCAGCGAGGTGGGAACCTGGCCGGTGATGCAGACGAGCGGGATCGAATCCATCAGCGCGTCCTGCAACGCGGTCACCACATTGGTGGCGCCCGGACCGGAGGTCACCAGAACGACGCCGGGCTTGCCGGTGGAGCGGGCATAGCCTTCGGCCATGTGGCCCGCGCCCTGTTCGTGGCGCACCAGGATGTGCTCGATGTCGTCCTGCTGGTGCAGTTCGTCATAGATCGGCAGCACCGCGCCGCCGGGATAGCCGAACATGTGCTTGACGCCGTTGTCTCTGAGCGCCTGCAAAACGATTTCCGCGCCTGTCATTTCCATTTGCTTGCCGGCCATTCGCCTGACCCCTTGTCCCGTCTGTTTTTCCTGGCTGCATAGCCCGGATTAAGCCATAAAAAAAGGCTCCTTCCGGAGCCTTGTGTCGCGCATGGGAGCTTTCGCCGGGTGGCTACGCCACCCTGCCCATGCGCGGTCTTACCACAATGAGATTTGCGATCTGTGTCATGACAGCTTTGGTATCGCCTGAAATGCATCGCGTCAACGGCTTAATTTCATCAATCGGGGGGATTTGATCCAAACCGGACGGGTCGGCAATACCCCATTAACCCCGAAATGCGATGGTGGCGCCATGGAGAACAGGCAAACCACGGACAGCGGCATGGCGTCACCGATCCCCGAGGCGGAGGACGAGCGTGACCGCCGTGGCACTTACGCGGCGGGAAACCGCCTGCTGGGCCGCGTGATCGGCTGCTCGGGATCGAAGGCGACCGTCAGCGCGCTGGCCGGCAAGGACGGCGGCGGCCTCGCCGAACTCTGGTCCGTGGGACGGCTGATCTCGATCTCGGTCGGGGCAAACCGCGTCGTGGCCCTGGTCTATTCGATGACGACCGCGTCGGCGTCCTGGTCGGATGCGGACGAGAACGTGATGCATATCGAGGTGGAGCTCGTGGGCGAGATCCATACCGGCGTGAGCGGCAAGACCGAATTTTCCGCCGGCATCTCGCAATATCCCTATCTCGGCGCCGTGGTTCACCGCATGCGCTCCTCCGACCTTGCGGTGATCTACGATCCGGGCGTCTCCGACACCGCCGTGATCGGCAGCCTGACGCAGGACCCGACGCTCGGCGCGCTCATCCATGTGCCGTCGCTCCTGTCGCGCCACTTCGCGGTGGTGGGCACCACCGGCGTGGGCAAGACCACCGCGGTGACGCTGCTCCTGCACAAGGCGCTGCAGGCCGACCCGTCGCTGCGGGTGCTGATCCTCGACCCGCACAACGAATTCGCCGCGGCGTTTCCGACCCAGTCGGTGGTCATCGACACGGATACGCTCGACCTGCCGTTCTGGCTGTTCAAGCTCGAGGAATTCACCGAGGTGCTGTTCCGCGGCCGGCCGCCGATCCCCGAAGAGATCGACGTGCTGCGCGACCTGATCCCGGAAGCCAAGCGCATGTTCAAGGGCTCGACCGACACGGCGCTGATCCGCCGCGGGCCGGAAAAGTCCTCGCTCACCGCCGACACGCCGGTGCCCTACCGGGTGGCCGACCTGATGGCGCTGATCGACGAGCGCATCGGCAAGCTCGAGGGCCGCAGCGAGAAGCCGCATCTCAGGTCGCTCAAGGTGCGCATCCAGGCCGCCATCAACGACCCGCGCTACGAATTCATGTTCTCGTCCAACACGATCCACGACACGATCCTGCAGACGATCAGCCACATCTTCCGCATTCCGGGCGACGGCAAGCCGGTGACCACGTTCCAGCTCTCGGGCATCCCCTCGGAAGTGGTCAATTCGGTGGCCTCGATCCTGTGCCGCATGGCGTTCGAGATCGCGCTGTGGAGCGCGGGCGGCGTGCGCATCCTGGTGGTCTGCGAAGAGGCCCACCGCTATGTCCCCGCCGATCCCAATCTCGGCTTCTTCCCGACACGGCAGGCGATTTCGCGCATCGCCAAGGAAGGCCGCAAATACGGCGTCAGCCTGGGGGTGATCACCCAGCGCCCGGGCGAGCTCGACCCGACGATCCTGTCGCAGTGCTCGACCGTGTTCGCCATGCGCCTGTCCAACGACCACGACCAGGACATCATCCGCTCGGCGATCCCGGATTCGTCGGCCTCGACCATGAGTTTTCTCTCCTCCATCGGCAATGGCGAGGCGATCGCCTTCGGCGAGGCCGTCGCGGTGCCGATGCGCATGATGTTCGAACGCGTGTCGGAAAACGTGCTGCCGCGCGCCAATTCGGGCCTGCAACCGGTTCACCGCGGCGATCCCAACGGCGTCGACCTGCGCAAGATCGTCATGCGGATGCGCCATATCGACGACAGCCCGAAGCCGCAGGCGCCGCAACATGTGCCGGGCCGGCCGCAAAGCGAGCAACTGCCGTCGATCGATCCGATGGACGAATTCGGCGCGGCCCCTGCCCGCCGCCGCTTCTCCGACCAGCCGGCCTATGCGCCGCCCGCGCCCGCCCCCGAACGCGGCTACGGCTACAACGAAGCCGCACCGGAAGCGGCACCCGCAGCACCCCGGCACGAGCTGAGCTCGCTCCGCTCCAGCCTGCTCAAGAAGCCGCTGTCGTCGCTGCTCAAGGACTAGGCCAGGTTCGCGTATTCCGCGGCATCGTCAAAGCCGGATACGGAAAAAAGTCGCTTTTTACACATAGCATTGTGTATAGTGAAAGCGGTGGATATGCGCTGACAGCGCATGGCGAACGGGAGTTGACGAACCACATGAAGCCCACATCTATAATTGTGCGCGCAGATTGGGATGACGAAGCAAGCGTTTGGGTCGCAAGCAGCAGCGACATAGAAGGCCTGTGCATCGAAGCGGATACGGTCGAGGCACTTGAGCCTAAGGTCCTTGCTGCCATTCATGATCTCTTGGAACTCAACGGAACTCGTTTCGAGACCCCGGAGATTCCGGTCCAGATCGTGGCCCAACACTCGGCCAGGATCCCGAATCCGTGCGTGTAATCCGCCATGGCGGGATTTCTCCGGGAACTGAAGGAACTGCTGGCGGCGGCGGGCTGCTTCTTTCACAGGAACGGCAGAGGCGATCACGAGATATGGTACAGCCCAATCACTAAGAGGTATTTCACGGTTGATTGCGGCACCAAATCCCGCCACACAGCTAACGAGACGCTCAAGCAGGCCGGGCTGCCTAAACACTTCTAGAGAATTTGGCCGAGAAAACCCAACGAAGCCGACGCGCGCCCCGCCTCAGGCGGCGCAGACGCGGTTGCGGCCCTGGCGCTTGGCCTCGTAGAGCTGCTTGTCGGCGCGGCGGTAGAGTTCCTCGCCGCTCTCCACGCCGTTCCAGATCGCCAGCCCGGCGCTGACCGTCACCTTCAGCGTGACGTTGCCGTTGCGGACATTGAGGTCGGCCACCGCCTGGCGGATGCGGTCGGACAGGTTGTAGAGCTGCCGTTCGGTGATGTTGGGCGACAGGATGGCGAATTCCTCGCCGCCCAGCCGGGCGACGACATCATGGTAGCGGGTGAAGATCTGCAGGCAGTCGGCGACCTGGCGCAGCACCTCGTCGCCGACATCGTGGCCATGGGTGTCGTTGACGCTCTTGAAGTGATCGAGGTCGAGGATGACCATGCCGATCGGCTTGTCGATCCGCCCGAAGGCGCTGAGATATTCGGTGAGCGCATCGTCGAAGTAGCGGCGGTTGTACATGCCGGTGAGCCCGTCGGTGACGGCGGCGTGCTCGAGCGATTGCGACCGCACCGACAGCGATTCCGTCATCTTCTGCAGCTTGCCGCGTTCGCGCAGCCCGCGCGACATGATCGGGTAGATCAGGAACACGCCGCACACCACCGACAGCACCGCCAGGACCGCGCCCATGAAGGCGAATTTCGCCGCCGTGTCGACGCCGCCGACGACAACGCCGCCCGTGGCGGCCGAAAACGCCAGCCACGAGAAGCCGCCGCCAAGGCCGACCAGGCCCATCAGCAGGAAGAAAAACAACTCGGCCTTGTGAAAGCGCATCGTCCCCAACTGTAATGCATTACGTTCAACGAATATAACGCCAACCCGTTATGTTTGATTTAACGCAATACCACGCATTTGGCGGCAATTCTAAACGTCAATTACCTCAGGTTGCATTCTCTCCCATCGCCCGTCCAACTGGTTCCGGAACCAGGTCATCTGCCGTTTGGCGTATTGCCGCGTGGCGGCGCTGGCGAGATCGACCGCCTCATCGAGCGAAATCCGGCCGGCGAGATGGGTCGCAAGCTGGCTCACGCCGATCGCCTTCATCGCCGGATGCTGGGGCGGGATGTCCATCGCCATCAACTGCCTGACCTCGTCGATTGCCCCGTCTTCGACCATCCTGGCGAAGCGCGCATTGATGCGCGCGTGCAAGACCTGCCGGTCGGGCTCGAGCACGATGCAGCGCGCGGTGAGCGGATCGACGATCTCGGCGCCGCTGCGGCCCTGGAATTCGAGGATCGACCGGCCGGTGGCGCGCACCACCTCGAGCGCACGCAGGATGCGCTGGCGGTCGGCCGGCCGCAGCCGCGCGGCCATCTCCGAGTCCAGTGCGGCAAGCTCGCGGTGCAGTGGCTCCACACCCCCGCTTTCGAGCCGGGCGCGCAGCTCCGTGCGGAGCGCGTCCGGGATCGCCGGCATGTCGGAGAGGCCGCCGGTCAACGCGCGGAAATAGAGCCCGGTGCCGCCGACCGCCACCGGAAGGGCGCCGCGGGAGCGAATGCCGGCGATCGCTTGCGTGGCCTGGTCGAGCCAGATGCCGGTGGAATAGGCGGTGGCGGGGGAGACATGGCCGTAGAGATGATGCGGGACGGCTTCGAGCTCGGACGCGCCGGGCCGCGCGGTCAGGCAGTCGAGCACGCCGTAGACCTGCATGGAATCGGCGTTGACGATCTCGCCGCCCAGATCGCGCGCCATCTCGAGCGCCAGCGCGGACTTGCCGCTGGCGGTCGGCCCGGCTATCAGAACGGCCGAGATGTCTTGTCGCCGGAGTTTTTGTTCCATGGCCCTCGTTGCCACGCTTATCGCCAATCCGTCAAATCCCGTTCTCTCCGAGGCGCTGGGCGAAGCGGCCTTTCGCGCTGTCGACGGCGCGGGGCTCTACTGGCTCGCCGACGGGGTGGCCTGCGACATCGCGCTCCGCGACGGAACCGACCCGGACACGGCGCTTGCCGCGCTCCGCGGCGTCATCGGCATCGCCGCCGTTGACGCGGCGGTGCAGGAGGCGGAGAGAAGGCGCAAGAAGATCCTCATCGCCGACATGGATTCCACCATGATCGGCCAGGAATGCATCGACGAGCTTGCCGCCGAGGTCGGACTCAAGGAGAAGGTCTCGGCGATCACCGCGCGGGCGATGAACGGCGAGATCGCCTTCGAGCCGGCGCTCAGGGAACGGGTCGGCCTGCTCAAGGGCCTGCCCGAGAGCGTGATCGCCGAGGTTCTTGCAAGCCGCATCACGCTCACGCCCGGCGGCCGCGAACTGGTGGCGACCATGCGGGCGCAGGGGCACTACACGGCGCTGGTCTCGGGCGGCTTCACCGCCTTCACCTCGGCGGTGGCGGGCATGCTCGGCTTCGACGAGAACCGCGCCAACATCCTCGAAAGCGACCAGGGCGTGCTGTCGGGCCTGGTGCGCGAGCCGATCCTCGGCAAGCAGGCCAAGGTCGACGCGCTCATCGACATCGCGGAGCGGCTGGGGCTCGATCCGTCGGACGCGATCGCGGTCGGCGACGGGGCCAACGATCTCGGCATGCTCGGCCTCGCGGGCGTCGGCGTGGCGCTGCACGCAAAACCATCGGTGGCGGCCGAGGCCGACATCCGCATCGACCATGGCGACCTGACGGCGCTGCTCTATCTGCAGGGCTACCGCCGCAGCGATTTCGTGACGTCATGAGACCGGACGCGATCCTCGCCACCGAGCGCCTGCGGATCCGGACCTGGGCCGACACCGAGGCGGACCGGGCCTTCTTCCACCGGGTCAATTCCGACGAACGGATGCTCGCCTTCTACCCGCACCGGCGCAGCCGCGCGGAGGCGGACGAGTTGTTCGACCTGATGCGGGCGCGCACCCGGGCCACCGGCATCGGCTGGGCGGTGGCGGAAGACCGGGAGACCGGCGCGCCGCTCGGCTTCACCGGGCTCGCGACCATCCGCGACGAGGAGGTGATCGGCGCGGGCGTGGAGATCGGCTGGCGCTACGTGCCCGAAGCCTGGGGCAAGGGGCTTGCCACGGAGGCGGCGCGGGCGCTGCTTGAGCATGGCTTCGACGAGATCGGGCTCGAGCGCATCGTCGCCTTCGCGGTGACCGACAACCACCCTTCCCTCGCCGTCATGCGCCGCATCGGCATGACCGCGCGGCCGGATCGCGATTTCGACCATCCGGGCGTGCCCGACACTATGCCGCATCTCAAGCGCCACGCGTTCTACGAAATTCTGGCAGGCGACAGGCGGCTTTAAGGCTCGCGCACCCCTCATGAAAAAGGCGGCCCGAAGGCCGCCCGATTGTCCTGCCGATTGCGGCCGGATCAGTCCATCCGCACCGTGACGAAGCGCAATTCGCCGGTGGGGCCGGCCAGCATCAGAAGCGCGTTGCGGCGGCCATCCTGCCGGAGCGCGTCGATCCGGTCGGCGACATCCTGCGGCGTCGACACGGTTTCCTGGGCGATCTCGACGATGACGTCGCCGGGTTCGATGCGCTTCTCGGCGGCGGCCGAGTCGGGATCTACCGCGGTGATCACCACGCCCGCCACATCCTCGGCGATGGAGAATTCCTGGCGGCCTTCGTCCGTGAGTTCGGCGACCGTCATGCCGAGAACGCTGACGGTTTCGGGCGCGTCCACTGCGCCGCCGCCGTCATCGGTGCCATCCTCGGCGCTGGCGTGTTCGTCGCTGTCCTCCAGCCGTCCGAGCGTCACCTTGACGGTCTGCTCCACGCCCTTGCGGATGACGACGACGTCGACCGCCTTGCCGACCGGGCTTTCGGCCACCACGCGCGGCAGGTCGCGCATCTCGTCGACATCGCGTCCGTCGAAGCGGATGATGACGTCGCCGGCCTCGATCGAGCCGTCGTCGACCGGACCGCCGCGGATGACGCCCGCGACCAGCGCGCCCTTGGCGTCCGCCATGCCCAGGCTTTCGGCGATGTCGTCGGTCACCGGCTGGATGCGCACGCCGAGCCAGCCGCGGCGGGTTTCGCCGAATTCGCGAAGCTGGTTGATGACGTTGAGCGCGAGTTCGGTCGGCACGGCGAAGCCGATGCCGATGGAGCCGCCCGACGGCGAGATGATCGCCGTGTTGATGCCGATGACCTCGCCGTTCATGTTGAACAGCGGCCCGCCGGAATTGCCGCGGTTGATGGCGGCGTCGGTCTGGATGAAATTGTCATAGGGTCCGGAATTGATGTCGCGGCCGCGCGCCGAGATGATGCCGACCGTCACGGTCCCGCCGAGGCCGAAGGGATTGCCGATCGCCATCACCCAGTCGCCGATGCGCATCGTGTCGGAATTGCCGAGCGGCACCTCGGTCAGCGGCTTGACCGGCGTCACCTTCAACACCGCGAGATCGGTCTTGGTGTCGGCGCCGACCAGTTCGGCCTTGAGCTTGGAGCCGTCGGCGAAATTGATCTCGATGTCGTCGGCGCCCTCGATGACGTGGTTGTTGGTGACGATGATGCCTTCCTCGGCGTCGATCACGAAGCCGGAGCCGAGCGAGGAGACCTTGCGGTTGAGCGGGCCCTCGCCGCCGCGATCCTGGAAGAACTCGTCGAAGAAATCCTGGAAGGGCGAGCCGTCCGGCGCCCGCATCTGCGGCTGGGTGCGGCCGCTGTCGACATTCTGCGAGGTGGAGATGTTGACCACCGCGTCGAGCAGGCCTTCGGCGAGGTCGGCCACCGAGGCGGGTCCGGAATTGGACTGCGCACGGGCCGGCAGCACCGCCGGCGAGGCCACCAGCATGGCGGCGGCAATCGCCGTTCTGACTGCGCGGAAGCGAATATTCCTCATCGGGACGGTCTCCTTGAACGACATGGGCTGGTCAGCATCTGACCTTAAATTATGGCGCAATTTCTGCAGGTCCAGTCACGGTTGCGGCGTGGGCGCGACCCGCGCCTCAAAGATGCCGCGCCAGATAGACGAGCCCCACCCCGATGGCGAGTGCCGCCACCCCGAACAGGCGCAGATGCTCGTCCCCGAGCCTGGGCAGTTCCTCCGCCATGCGGCGGATAAAGGAAGGGGCCAGCGCATAGGCCAGCCCCTCCACGACTAGGACAAGACCGACCGCCAGAAAGAAGGTGCTCACCGGCGGTCACCCTTCCCTCAGTTGGCCGGAACGGCGGGGTCCGCCGGTGCGGCAGCGTCCGCCGCCGGAGCGGCAGGAGCGGCCGGAGCCGCGCCTGCGGCGCTGCCCGTCCCCGACCTGGCCGCCGCATTGGCGCCCGAGGCACTGTTGAAGTAGCGGAAGAACTCCGAGGACGGCGACAACACCATGGTGGTGCCGGTGTCGGCGAGCGCCTGGCCATAGGCGTTCATCGAGCGGTAGAACTCGAAGAACTCCGGATCGCGCGAGAACGCCTCGGCGAAGATGGCGTTGCGTTCGCCGTCGCCCTCGCCTCGGATGATTTCCGCGTCGCGGGCGGCTTCCGAGACGATCTCGACGACCTGACGGTCGGCGATAGCGCGGATACGCTGCGCCGCCTCGTTGCCGCGGGCGCGGATCAGCTCGGCTTCGGCCAGACGTTCGGCCTTCATCCGCTCGAAGGTCTGCTGCGAGACTTCCTGGGTGAGGTCGGTGCGGCGGATGCGCACGTCATCGACGCGCAGACCGAGGGACTCGGCTTCCGGACGCAGTTGATCGCGGACTTCCTGCATCATCGAGGTGCGTTCTTCCGACAGCGCCGATTCAAACCCGCGCAGACCGTAGACGGTACGAAGCGCAGAGTTGAGACGGGTGCGGAGCCGGGATTCGGCCGAGACCAGGTCGCCCGACACCGTCTGGCGGAACCGCTTGGCGTCGGCGATCTTGTAGAGCACGAAGGCGTCGACTTCGTAGAACTTGCCGCCCGAGACCTGGACGCGGATGTTCTCGAGGTCGAAGCGGAGCACCCGGTCCTCGACATACTGCACCGTATCAGCGTCGATGAAGGCGAAGGGCAGCTTGAAGTAGAGGCCCGGTTCGGTCTTGACGTCCTGGATTTCACCGAAGCGGACGACGATGGCCTGCTCGCGTTCGTTGACGACGAAGATCGACGACCAGACGAGGAAGATGATGACGACCAGAAGGCCGATGATCAGAGGAAGACGATTGCCCATTAGTTGTTTCCTCCCGCATTCTTGCGGACTTCCGGCAGGGGCAGATAGGGCACCACTCCGGCGCCGCCGCCGTCCTGTTCGATGATGACCTTGTCGGATCCGCCGAGCACCTTTTCGAGGGTCTCGAGATAGAGACGCGAGCGGGTGACGTCGGGCGCCTTGGCGTATTCTTCATAGACCGAGAGGAAACGGCCCGCCTCACCGGTCGCCTCGTTGACGACGCGGTCCTTGTAGGCGGCGGCTTCTTCGCGAAGCTGGGCGCCTTCACCGCGGGCCTGGCCGAGCTTCTGGTTGGCGTACTGGTTGGATTCCTCGACGAAGCGGTCCTCGTCCTGCTCGGCGCGCTGCACCTCGTCAAAGGCGTCGGCCACCTCGCGCGGCGGCGCCGCGTCCTCGATCGACACCTGGTTGATGGCGATCCCCGACGGGAAGGCGTCCATGCCGGACTGGATGATGGTGCGCACCTCGGTGGCGATGGCTTCGCGGTTGTCGCGGAAAATGTCCTGCGCCGGCCTGCGGCCGACCACTTCGCGCATGGCGCTTTCGGCGACCTGGCGCAGCGTGTCCTCGGGACGGGCGAGATTGAACAGGAACGCCTTGGGATCCTGGACGGCATAGAGCAGCTTGAACTCGACGTCGACGATGTTCTGGTCGCCCGACAGCATCAGGCCGTCGCTCGACCCGGTGCGCGAGGAGCCGCCAGTGCTCATTTCGCGCTCGACGATGGTGGCCATCTCGACGGTTTCGAACGGCCAGAAAACCATGTGCAGGCCCGGAAGCGAAATCTCTTCCTTGGGCTTTCCAAAGCGCAGCTCGACGCCGCGCTCGTCCGGCTGGACGGTGTAGACGGCCTGCATCAGCCACAGGCCGACGAGGCCGAGCACGACCAGGCCGACGATCAGCTTGGTGCTGGCCGAGCCGGGACCGCCGCCGCCCGGAAGCACTTCGCGCAGCTTGTCCTGGCCGCGCCGGATCAGTTCCTCAAGGTCTGGCGGATTGCCGCCGCCGCGCGGCGGCTGGGGGCCCTTGCCCCACGGTCCCTGATTGTTACCTCCACCGCCGCCGCCCCATGGACCGCCGCCGCCTCCGTTTTGATTGCTCCAGGGCATCAAGACCTCTTTCCAAACCGTGTTATGGCGCGGTCCGGACAGATTTCCGGAGCACGCACGCTGAAGACGTTATAGGTATGGTATCCCCGGCTTTCAACGCGGCAATGTGCGTTCGCTCCCCGATTGGGCATTATTCCGGTCGAATTGTCGCGGCCGGCGGCGCCAGACGGCGAAACGGACGGAATGGCTGTCTTTTTCGGTTCTGACGGGATCGGACAGGCTGAGCTTCTGCCACTTTGTCGAATCGATCTCAGGGAAGACCGTGTCGCCGTCGATGTCGGCGTCCACTTCGGTGAGGAGGAGTTCGTCGGCGAAGACTATTGCCTGCGCATAGATCTCGCCGCCGCCGATCACTGAGACCTGGCGCGCGCCGGATTGCCGCGCATGGTCGCGGGCAAGCCCGATCGCGGCCTCGAGACTGGCGGCCGTCTCGACCCCGTCGGCGGAAAAGCCCGAGCGCGTGACCACGATGTTGGCCCGGCCGGGCAGCGGCCGGCCGATGGACAGGAAGGTCTTGCGGCCCATGATCACCGGCGTGCCGAGCGTGGCCGCCTTGAAATGGCGGAGGTCGGACGGCAGCCGCCAGGGCATGTCGCCGTCCCGGCCGATCACCCCGTTCCTGGCATGGGCCGCGACCAGCACGATCTCGATGTCGGGCGTCGCGCCGGGCTGTTGCTGAGCCATCGCGCCGGTCACACCGCGATCGGGGCGGAGATCGCCGGGTGCGGATCGTAGCCCTCGAGGCTGAAATCCTCATAGACGAAGGCGAACAGGTCGGTGACCGCGGGGTTGAGGCGCATCACCGGAAGCGCGCGCGGCTCACGCGAGAGCTGCAGATGCGCCTGGTCGACATGGTTGCTGTAGAGATGCGCGTCGCCCAGCGTGTGGACGAAATCGCCAGGCTTGAGCCCGGTCACCTGCGCCACCATCAGCGTCAGCAACGCATAGGAGGCGATGTTGAAGGGCACCCCCAGGAAGATGTCGGCCGAGCGCTGGTAGAGCTGGCAGGAGAGTTTTCCGTTGGCCACATAGAACTGGAACAGGCAATGGCACGGCGGCAGCGCCATGTCGTCGACCTCCGCCGGGTTCCAGGCGGTGACGATGTGGCGGCGCGACGTGGGCTTGGCCCTGATCTGCGCCAGCACGCCGGCGATCTGGTCGATGGTGGTTCCGTCCGGGCCGGGCCAGGAGCGCCATTGCGCGCCGTAGACCGGGCCCAGATCGCCGTTTTCGTCGGCCCATTCGTCCCAGATCGAGACGCCGTTGGCTTTCAGATAGGCGATGTTGGTGTCGCCCCTGAGGAACCACAGGAGCTCGTGGATGATCGAGCGAAGATGCAGCTTCTTGGTGGTGAGCGCGGGAAAGCCCTCCGCCAGGTCGAACCGCATCTGGTGGCCGAAGATGCTGCGCGTGCCGGTGCCGGTGCGGTCGTCGCGGTCCGTTCCCTTGTCGAGAACCAGACGGAGAAGGTCGTGATACTGCTGCATGGAAGCCGCTTTTTTGATTCGATGGATGTCGATCCTAGCCGAGTTTGGCGCGGGATCGAAAACTTTGCGCGGTTCTGGACCGCCATTCCGCACAGGCGTTCGCGCGTCCGGCGGTCGGCTTCACGCATTGCCCCTTTCCATTCGCGTCCGCGCTCCCTATATTGGGTGTGCTGCGCAAGCAGCTATGACAATAAACGAGCGTTGAAATAAACCAATCGGACCCGGGGGCGGTACCCGGCGCCTCCACCATGATCCGGCCATCGGGCCACACCGGCCACACGGCCGGATGATGATGGGGGCGAAACAGGATTGACGAGGGTGTAAAGAGCGACTTTTTGTTCGGCATTGTACCACCGTTATCGGGCTAAACTTGTAGTTGCAAACGACAACTATGCGGAAGCTCGTCTCGCTGCTTAATTGCGGTGTGACACTTCAAACTAAGTCCTAGGGGGTCGCACTTCTAGGCGGGGTTCGGAGGTACCTGGCAACAGAAACCTCCATTTTTCCCGAACTTGCAGCCGCCGGCGGAACCCATTCATTCACCGCCTTGTTGGATAATCGGAGCCTTTTGTTGCGAATTGCCCTATAAGTGACGCGGTCGTGGGTGCTTTGGAGCTTTCGATCGCAACTCCGCTTTCAAGCTCGCGGGGTTTCCGGTTATAAAGACCAGTGAATCGCAGGCTTGTCATCGCCTTCGACAATGAGAGTTGGCTTCGGACTCGCACGTGACGCCGGGCCCAGACAGGAAAGATCGCGCATATGCCGCAAGACCACATCCGATACGACATTCTTGCCCAGGACGCGTTGCGCGGCGTGATCCGCAAGGTGCTGTCCGAGGTGGCTGTGACAGGGTACCTGCCGGGCGATCATCATTTCTTCATCACCTTCCTCACCGAAGCGCCGGGCGTGCGGATCTCGACCGCGCTCAAGGAGCGCTATCCGGAGCAGATGACCATCGTCGTGCAGCACCAGTTCTGGGATCTCAAGGTCACGGAATCGCTGTTCGAGATCGGCCTGTCCTTCTCCGACAAGCCGGAGAAGCTGGTGGTGCCGTTCGCGGCGATCCGCGGGTTCTATGATCCCTCGGTCAATTTCGAGCTCGAATTCGACACCGTCCTCGAACACGCCGCCAATGACGGCGGCGACATCGAGGATGACGAGCGCGCGGATCTGGCGAGCACGATCGACCGGCTGGTCGAGCCCGCCGTCAAGTCCGAGACCGCGGCCAGGACCGAGGGCGCCGACGGCGATCCGGCGCCGGGCGGCGACAAGAAGCCGGGCGCCGACGTCGTCTCGCTCGATTCCTTCCGCAAGAAGAACTGACGGGCGCCTGCCGTGAGCGGCGATGTGGTCAATCTGCGCCTGGCCCGCAAGCGCCGCGACCGCGCCGCCAGGGAAGCCGAGGCCGAGCGCAACCGGTTTGAACACGGCCGCTCGAAGGCAGAGCGCGACCTCGCCCGCGCCCGCAACGACAAGGCCGTGCGCGACCACGACGCCTCGCGCCGCGAGCCCGGCCCCGAGACCGGTAAGGACGACGGCTGAGCCATGGCGGGCTCGCAGATGCGCAAGCACTCCGTCAGCATCCGCGGCCACCGCACCAGCATCACCCTCGAAGACGCCTTCATGGACGCGCTGCGGCAGATGGCCGGTGAGCGCGGCCTGGCGCTCGCGGCCCTGATCGCCGAGATCGACGCTTCCCAGGCGACGCCGGGCAACCTGTCCTCGGCGCTGCGCCTGGCCGTGCTCGACTGGGCGCTGGCCGGCCGGACGCCGTCCGCGACACCGCCCCAATCCTGAGAGGCGCGCCGCCGGTCCCGCGACGGACGCCGCCGCGCTTGCAAGCTGCCTTGGGGGCATCAGCGGCTGGTCAGCCGTCGGGCGCGATCAGGCTGCGGATCGGGTCGTCGACCCCGGGCAGATCCTCGAACTGCAGATCGGGAACGTCCTCGAACAGGGTTCCATTGGTGATCGACGAGGGCGGATCGGCCGGCGGCTCCGGCAGGGCCCGCCTTTCCACGGCGGACGGCGCGTCGAGCGCGCGCTGGCGGGCCGCCTCCTCGGCGGCCTGTTGCGCGGCCGCGG
>NZ_JRJG01000062.1 GCF_000759435.1 Hoeflea sp. BAL378 | reverse complement strand
AGCGGGAGAGGGACTCGAACCCCCGACACGCGGATTATGATTCCGCTGCTCTAACCGGCTGAGCTACCCCGCCGCCAGCCGCCGATGTGATCGGGCCGGACGGGCGGCATATAAGGTGCGGGTTGCGCCGGTGTCAAGCATGCTTTGGCTTTTCCTGACGGGGTTTTTCCGCGGGGCACCGGCCATCTTGTGGAGGGCGGCCGGGCGGCTTTGTCGGAATGCCGGCCGGAGCCGCCCCCGCTCGAAGCCGCGCCGGACCGGTCGCTTCGGGGACCACTTCCGGAGCAATGCAGGCGCACACCACCCTCCCTATGAGGCCGGACCATGACGCCCGCATGACATCATGCCGCGGCTGTCTGCCGCCCGGGAGCGGCGGGGTTGCCTTGCCATGCCTGGCCATCGGGTCTAATCCGTCCTCCAAAGACCAGCAAGAAGACCAACAGGACCGACCCTGCCATGCCCAGCGCCCTCCCCTCCCAGCCCAGCCGCCCGAAGATCGCCGTCATCGGCTGCGGCTACTGGGGCTCCAACCATGCCCGCACCTTTTCCGAGCTCGGCGCGCTCTATGCCGTGTCCGACCGGCATCCCGAGCGCGCCGCGGCGCTGGCGGCGGAGCATGGCGTGGCGGCAATGGCGTTCGAGGCGGTTCTCGCCGACCCCGCCATCGACGGCGTGGTGCTGGCGCTGCCGCCGCACCATCACGCCGATCAGGCCATCGCCGTGCTCGAGGCCGGCAAGCATCTCCTGGTCGAAAAGCCGATCGCGCTTTCGGTCGCCGATGCCAGGCGGGTGGTGGAGGCGGCGCGCCGCTCCGACCGCGTCGCCATGACCGGCCATGTGCTGCGCTTCCATCCCGCCTTCGAGGCGCTGGAGGCGATGATCGCCCGGGGCGAGCTCGGCGCCGTGCGCTACATCCATTCGCACCGGGTCGGGCTCGGCAAGTTCCACGCCGAGAACGACGCGCTGTGGGACATCGCCCCGCACGACCTGTCGCTGATTCTGGCGATCACCGGGGAGAAGCCGGTCAGCGTCCGCGGCGTCGGCTCGGCGGTCCTCAACCGGCTGTCGGATTTCGCCCATCTGCACCTGCAGTTCGCCAGCGGCGTGCGCAGCCATGTCTTCGCCTCGCGGCTCAACCCCTACCGCGAACGCAAGCTCACCGTCATCGGGTCCAAGGCCATGGCGGTGTTCGACGATGTCGCGCCGTGGAACCAGAAGCTCGCGATCTACCACCACAAGGTCTGGGAGGACGACAGCGGCTGGCAGTCGGAGATGGTGGATCCCGACTATGTCGAGATTCCCGACGGCCTGCCGCTCACGCGCGAATGCGCCCATTTCCTCGACTGCATCGCCACCGGCGCCGCGCCGCGCACGCCGGTGTCGGACGGACTCGCCGTGATCGAGATCCTGTCGGAAGGCACCGTCCGCCACGACTGACGGCGCGGCCCTTCGGCCGATGCGGCAGGGATTTCACGCGGGAACGCAGGGGCCTGCGAGCCGGTCCCGTGCGGCGCGGCTCAGGCGGCCGGGCGCAGCAGGTGCGACAGCATCGCCTCGGCCACGGGCGAGCGCTCGGAGCGGTCGATGAAGCCGCCGCCCAGCACCCGCGCCTCGTCTCCGGGCGCCGAATAGAGCACGCAGGCCTGGCCCGGCGCCACGCCGGCCTCGCCTTCGACAAGCTCCACCGAGATCTCGCCGCCGGCCGCGCGCAGGATCGCCGGCCTGGGCGGCCGGGTCGAGCGCACCTTGGCGAAGCAGTCGAGCCCGTCAGGGCCGATCGCGCCGAGTTCGTCGTCGCCCAGCCAGTTGACGTCGCGCAGGATCAGCCGGCGGGTCTCGAGCGCCTCGCGCGGACCGACGATGACGCGGCGCGAACGGGCGTCGAGATGCACCACATAGAGCGGATCGCCGGTGGCCACGCCGATGCCGCGGCGCTGGCCGATCGTGTAGTGCACGATGCCGGCATGTTCGCCGAGCACGCGACCGTCGATATGGACGATCTCGCCGGCGAGCGCGGCATTGGGCCTGAGCTTTTCGATCACATGGGCGTATTTGCCCTGCGGCACGAAGCAGATGTCCTGGCTGTCGGCCTTCTTGGCGACGCCCAGGCCCATTTCCTCGGCCAGTTCGCGGGTGCGCGATTTCGGCAGGTCGCCCAGCGGAAACCTGAGATAGTCGAGCTGGTCCTGCGTGGTGGCGAACAGGAAGTAGCTCTGGTCGCGCTCCGCGTCCACCGGGCGATACAGCGCCCGTCGGCCCGGGTGCTGCGCCGAGGGATTGGGACGCGAGCGGATATAGTGCCCCGTGGCCAGCGCATCGGCGCCGAGATCGCGCGCGGTCGCCAGAAGATCGGCGAACTTGACCGTCTGGTTGCAGGCCACGCAGGGGATCGGCGTTTCGCCCAAGACATAGCTCTCGGCGAACGGATTGATCACCGCCTCGCGGAAGCGCTGCTCGTAGTCGAGCACGTAATGGGGGATCCCCAGCGTTTCGCACACCCTTCGGGCGTCGTCGATGTCCTGGCCGGCGCAGCACGAGCCCGCCCGGTGCACCGCGGCGCCGTGATCGTAGAGCTGCAGCGTCACGCCAAGCACGTCATAGCCCTCGCGGGCGAGAAGTCCCGCCACGACCGAGCTGTCCACGCCGCCCGACATGGCGACCACCACCCGCGTATCCCGCGGGTCCTTGTTGAAATCGAGAGTGTTCACTGTCTTCCCCGGCAATCAAAAGCGTTCAAGGCGCTGATCAAGCGGTTGCAAGATATCCGTTCAGGACCTGCCCTCTTTATAGGGTCTGCGGGCCGCCGCAACAAGATGCCTTGGCATTTGCGGGCGCCAGACCGCGGGCGGCGGCGCAAGGTGTGCCAAAACTTACCAAAACCTTGCCGCGCCCTTAGGCAATTTTTAAACTCGAGCCTGTAGGGTGAGGTCTTAGGTCTTGAGTGTGTAAGAGAGTCCAATGACCGATATGGTACGACCCCGCGTCAAATATGTGATCGGCCCCGACGGAAGTCCGTTGACCATCGCAGATTTGCCCCCCGCCAACACCCGCCGATGGGTGATCCGGCGCAAGGCTGAAGTGGTGGCCGCTGTCCGCGGCGGCCTTCTGAGCCTTGAGGAAGCCTGTGAGCGCTACACGCTGACGGTTGAGGAGTTCCTCTCCTGGCAGTCGTCGATCAGCGACCACGGCCTTGCCGGCCTGCGCACCACGCGCATCCAGCAATACCGGCATTGACCCCCATTCCCTGATCCCTCCCAGCCGGCGCCCGCCCGGTCCGCAAGATCTGCGGCCTTCTCCAGACATGCCTCCCTCCGCAAGGGGCGGTCCAGGCCGGGCCTCCCTGCCCGCCGCTGCGCCCGGCCGCGCCGATCATCCTCGCGCCGGCGGTCCGAGGCGTTGGGCAAGCCCGTGCGCCAAGGCTGCCGCCAGCGCCGAGCCGGCGTAGAACCACAGGCCCGGCTGGGAAAAGGCCTGGGCTATGCCGCCGGTCTTGGCGGCGACGATCACCAGCGCCACCAGGACCACGTCCATCAGCGACCAGCGGCTCAGTTGCGGCAGCAATCCGGCGGCCAGGCCGGATCGCGCCTCCATCCCCACCCCTTCGGCGGCGATGGCGATCAGCTTGACCACCGGAAAGGCGACCGAGACCAGCGCGACCACGATCGCCAGCAGCCTGTCGTCGCCCATCCACAGGGCGGCGATCACGCCCAGCAGCGAGGGTGACTGGTTGAAGAAATAGAGCGTCTCGAACCGCACCAGCGGCAGGACGATGCCCAGTCCGAAGAACAGGGACGCCAGCACCAGCGCCGCCGCAAGCATGAACCGCATTCGCACTCTCCCCGGCGCACTCTCCCCGGCGCAACCTGGCCCGGCTTCCGTCGCACCGTCGCGAAACCTCCGGTCCGGTCCGCCGCCCCCATCATTTTAGGGGCAGGCCCGGCTTGACCCGACGGGCGGATCCTCCATATCCGATTGGACGCAATTGGCAAACAGGGGACGGCATGGAGATCACCGAGGAAACCGGCCCGAGCGGCGGGCGCTATGTCGCCCGGCTCGACGGCGTCGAAGCGGAAATGACCTATTCGCGCGCCTCGCCCGAGATGATCATCATCGATCACACCGGCGTTCCCGACAGCCTGCGCGGCAAGGGTGTCGGCCAGGCGCTCGCGCTTCACGCCGTCGAGGCGGCGCGGGTGGGCGGCTGGAAGATCATCCCGCTGTGCCCCTTCTTCAAGGCCCAGGCGCGGCGCCACCAGGACTGGCGGGACGTGGTGGTCTGAAACCGGAAAGCGCCCGATTGCTGCCAATCGGGCGCGTTGCAGACTTGCTTGAACAATCACGGCTGCAGCGGTCGCGGGATCTGCTCCGCGACCGGTCAGACAGTCGGATGTCCAGCCTTGCCGTCCGAGACCCGCTCAGACCGCCCGGCTTGACCTGTGCCCGGCATCGCGCTCTTCCAGCGCGGTTGCCTTTTCGAATTCGGCTTGCGCCTCTTCGAGCGCCAGTTCCGCCGCATCGAGCTGCACCTTCAATTCACGGATCGAAGTCTGCAGGTTGTCGGCTCGCTGGCGGGCAGCCTTGGCGAAGGTAGGATAGGCGAAATGGGAAGGGTCGGTGTTGCCGGCCTTCTTCTCCTCGGCGGCGATCTGGTACTCCAGCTCGGCCGCCATCTTTTCCATTTCCGCCATCATCAGCTGGATCTGCCCAAGCTGACGGGTTTTTTCGTTAACCTGAAATTGCTTCAGGCGAACATGGCTCTCACGCGACTTCATACGCAATACTCCCGTGATGCGAGATCCCGGCTACTGAAACTCGTTGCTCCGGCACATTCGCCAGTCCCGATTTCGGAAAAATGACCACGACGTTAACTTTTCGCGCGTCGCGGTAACCTTTCGTTTACGGGCATCGTTAATAATACCGGTCATGGTTTAAGGCGGGGTAAACAGGAAACATGATTTTTCCGCCCGTCATTCCGGAGTCCTTTGAATCACTTGGGCATGTTTTTTGATGTGGTGCATCAAGAAATCTAAGTTAATTTTTGGGAATGAAATCAGGAGTATGCCAGTGAGAATTAACATTGTGATAGTGGTTGCATAACCTGATCAGAATTTGTTAACCATTCCATGGCAGCCTCCAAATCAGGCAACGACTGGATCCGTATCGCGTAAGTGGATCTCAATGACCTTGCGGCGGCGGAAAAGGGGATAAATATGCGGGTTCTACTGATCGAGGATGACAGCGCCACAGCGCAGAGCATCGAGCTGATGCTGAAGTCTGAAAGCTTCAACGTGTACACCACGGATCTGGGTGAAGAGGGCGTCGATCTCGGCAAACTTTACGACTACGACATCATTCTGCTCGATCTCAATCTGCCGGACATGTCCGGATACGAGGTCCTGCGGACGCTCAGGCTCTCGAAGGTCAAGACCCCGATCCTGATTCTGTCCGGCATGGCCGGCATCGAAGACAAGGTTCGCGGACTTGGATTCGGCGCCGACGACTACATGACCAAGCCATTCCACAAGGACGAGCTGGTGGCGCGCATCCACGCCATCGTCCGCCGCTCCAAGGGTCACGCCCAGTCGGTCATCACCACCGGCGACCTGGTCGTCAACCTCGACGCCAAGACCGTCGAAGTGGGATCGCAGCGGGTCCACCTGACCGGCAAGGAATACCAGATGCTGGAGCTGCTTTCGCTCCGCAAGGGCACGACGCTCACCAAGGAAATGTTCCTCAACCATCTCTATGGCGGGATGGACGAGCCGGAGCTGAAGATCATCGACGTCTTCATCTGCAAGCTCCGCAAGAAGCTGGCGACATCGGCCGGCGGCAAGAACTACATCGAGACCGTGTGGGGCCGCGGCTACGTGCTGCGCGAGCCGGACGAACGCGACATCCTCGAAAGCGCCTGACCCCTCCCCGTTCAGGGCTGCAGAAGACACAAAACCCGCCACATCGGCGGGTTTTT